>NZ_CP030047.1:5500000-6200000 GCF_015291625.1 Bradyrhizobium sp. CCBAU 53421 | reverse complement strand
TCAGATCGTCGCCGCATTGCCCCAGCACCTGCGCGAGCGTTTGCGCGGCGGCGTAGCCATAGACGTGATTGCCGTTGGTCTTGTCGCCGTCGGGCATGTACTTGTCCATGAAGGCGCGCCATTCCCTGGTTTCGGCGTCATCGTTCCAGATCGTGTCGGTCGGGTCCTTGAGGTAAGCGACCGAGATGATCCCTTGCGAATGTTCGATGCCGGCGGCGCGCATGACGGAGGCGACCGACGTCGCGGTCGAGGTCAGGAAGAAGGTCGGCTTCCAGCCGAGCTCGGCAACCTTCTTGATGGTCTGCGCCGCGCCCTTCGGCGCCGCCCAAGTGAACAGGATGTCGGCGCCGGAGGCCCGCAGCGCCACGATCTGCGAATCCAGCGTCGGATCGGTCAGCTCGTAGGACTTGTCGGCGACGATCATGCTGCTCGCCTTGTCGCCGAGACCGTCGCGCAGCCCCTTGAGCGCATCCTTGCCGGCATCGTCGTTCTGCCAGAGCACGGCGATCTTGCCGTTCGGAAATTTGTCGAGGATGTATTTGGCGTAGATCCGCCCTTCGCTCTGGTAGTTCGGCTGCCAGCCCATCGTCCAAGGAAAGCCCTGGGGATCGCCGAACCGCGTCGCGCCCGACGCGATGAAGAGGTGAGGGACCTTCTTGCCGTTGAGGTATTTCTGGATCGCGACATTGGGCGCGGTGCCGAGCGGCTGGAACACCAGCAGCACCTCGTCGCCCTCGACCAGCTTGCGCGCCTGCTCGACCGATTTCGGCGGCGAGAAGCCGTCGTCATAGCTGACGAAGTTGATCTTGCGTCCGTTGATGCCGCCCTGGTCGTTGATCATCCTGAAATAGGCCGCCTCGGTCCGGCCGATCGCGCCATAGGCGGACGCAGGGCCGCTATAGGGCATGATGTTGCCGATCTTGATCTCGGAATCCGAGACCCCCGGGCCGTAGTTCTTCTGCGCGAGCGCCGGCGACAGCGCGCCGATCGTCGCCGCAATTGCTACGCACGCGCGAAGATGAAAACCGTTCAACATCCCTGAGTTACTCCCCGATATCAGCTGATCGCCTTGTGACGTACGCGCGGCTCCCTTCGGGGCCGGTGCGTTGACGCCCGGCGACAATTATCGTATGCGCTTCCGGTCTGGAAACGTTTCCAGACTAGCGTGCGTTCCCACCGATGGCAATATTCCTGCGGCCGGAGAGATGTGACAAATGAGCAGACTGGAGCAGACGAGCCCGGACCATGGCGCGAGGCCGCCATTGGTCGCCGAATGCGATGCCGTCGTGGTCGGCGCCGGCTTCGGCGGGCTCTATGCGATCTACCGGTTGCGCGAGCTCGGGCTGAAGGTGATCGGCATCGAGGCCGCATCCGACGTCGGCGGCACCTGGTACTGGAATCGCTATCCCGGCGCACGCTGCGACATACCGAGCCTGCTTTATTCCTACACCTGGTCGGAGGAGCTGCGGCAGGAATGGCGCTGGAGCGAGAAGTACGCCGCCCAGCCGGAGATTCTGCGCTACGCACAGCATGTCGCCGACCGCTTTGAGCTGCGCTCGCTGATCCGCTTCGATACCCGCGTGACTGATGCCGACTGGGACGAGGCAGGCGAGAGCTGGACCGTGCGCACCGATCGCGGCGATTGCATCGTCGCATCGACTTGCGTGATGGCGACCGGCAATCTCTCGGTTCCCAACAAGCCGAAGCTCGCGGGCATCGAGCGTTTTCGCGGGCCGGTCTATCACACCGGGCAGTGGCCGCATCGGGAGATCGACTTTTCCGGGCTGCGCGTCGCCGTGATCGGCACCGGCTCCTCGGGTGTGCAGACGATCCCGATGGTCGCAAAGGCGGCACGCCGCCTGACCGTATTCCAGCGCACGCCGAACTACTCGGTGCCTGCACGGAATGCGCCGCTGTCAGATTCCGACATCGCCGCCGCCGAGCCCATGATCGCGAAATATCGCGAGAGCCTCGAGACGCCGGAGTTCGGACGGGTTCCTGCGAATGCCTTCGACGCGCCGGTGCCCGAGCGTGACGCGCAATGGGCGCGCTACGAGCAGCTGTGGGAGCAGGGCGGCGGCGGCATCCTGACCGCGTTCCCGAACATCCTGACCGACGAGGCTGTCAACGACGTCGCCTGCGATTTCGTCCGCGACAAGATCCGCGGCATCGTGCACGACAGTGCGACGGCGGAGGCGCTGTCGCCGAAGGATTATCCGCTCGGCGTCAAGCGCATCTGCATCGATACCGGCTATTTCGCGACCTACAATCTGCCGCATGTCGAGCTGGTCGATCTGCGCAAGGAGCCTTTGACGACGGTCACCGAGACCGGTGTCGAGACCGCGACGCGCTCCTTTACGCTCGATGCGCTGGTGCTGGCGACGGGCTATGACGCGATGACCGGGGCGCTCGCCGCGATGCAGATCCGCGGGCGGGACGGCGCGACGTTGAAGGAGGCCTGGGCCGATGGCCCTCGCGCCTATCTCGGCCTGATGGTGTCGGGCTTTCCGAACCTGTTCGTCGTGACCGGGCCGGGTAGCCCTTCGGTCATCGGCAATGTGATCCACGCCTGCGAGAACCATGTCGAATGGATCACGGCCTGCCTCGGCAGCATGCGTACCAAGGGACAGACGCGGATCGAGCCGGAACGCGACGCCGAGCGCGCCTGGATGGCGCATGTCGCCGACGCCGCCAGCCGCACGCTCTATCCGAAGGCCAATTCCTGGTACCAGGGCGCCAACATCGCGGGCAAGCCGCGGGTGTTCATGCCCTATGTCGGCCAGGGCTATCGGCATCGGATCGCGCAGATTGCGCAGCGTGGCTATGAGGGTTTCGTGCTGTGCTGAGAGCGCCGTCTGCCTCCGTCATTGCGAGCGCAGCGAAGCAATCCACCGTTCCGCACGCTCGGCAGCAGTGGATTGCTTCGCTTCGCTCGCAATGACGTGGATAGAGCGACGCTGGAACCGTTTCCAGTATCCAGGCGTTTCGCCGGACTACTTCCGTACGCGCGTGGGCGTCGCCGGCTTGGCGCAGGAATGACGCAGGATGAGGCGCGTCGGCAGGAACACCGGGGCGCTGCTGCCGGCCTTGTCGTTGTCGCGGATGCGCTCCAGCAGCAGCCGCGCGGCGGTGCGGCCGACCTCGTTCATGTCCCAGCTCAAGGCCGAGATCGCGGGCGTCGCATGGCGGGCGAGATCGGTGTCGCCGCTGCACACGATCGAGACGTCCTGCGGATAGCGCAGGCCATTGCTGGTGATTGCTTCCAGCACCTCGGCCAGCATGCTGGTGCCGAGCGAGATGATCGCGGTCGGCGGTTTTGTCATTTGCAGCAACTGGCACACCGAGCTGAAGGCGGTGTTGGCGCCCTGCACGTGCGGGCGGATCAGGATCGGGTCGACCTCGATCTTCGCCTCCCGATGCGCCTGCCGGTAGCCGGCGAGCCGCTCCGTGCTCGGCAGCACCGCGGCGCTGCCGGTGAGCAGCGCGATCCGGCGATGGCCGAGGCTGATCAGATAGCGCGTCGCCTCCAGCGCGCCGCCGCGATGATCGACCCGAACCGGGACGCTATCCGGCACCTCGCGATCGACGGTGACGCAGGGCAGGTCGAGCGTGGCCAGCCCCTTCATGAAGTCCTTGTGGGAATTGTCGCCGGCGAACAGCAGCAATCCGTCCATCTGGCGCCGCCGCACCGCCGACAGGAACGCCGCCTCGCGCGCCTCCTCGTGCTTGGTCGCAGCCAGCATCAGGAGGAAGCCGGCGCGCTGGAACTCCTCCTCCGCCGCGCTCACCATCCCGGTGTAGTGCGGATTGGAGAAATCAGCCACCATGCAGCCGATCGTGTTGGAGGCCCGCGAGCGCAGCGCCTGCGCCGCCTGGTCGGGCTCGAACCCGAGACGCTTCACCGCGCGCATGATGCGGGCATGCAGTTCCGCGCTGGTATAGATGCCGCCGTTGAGCGTGCGGCTGACGCTCGAGACGGAGACGCCGGCCTCGGCCGCGACGTCACGAATCGTCGGTCGTGTCCGTCGCGCTTTGCTCATCGGTGGTCGGGCCCTGTCGGTTCGGCATGGCCGTCGCTAGGCGCACCAATGGCGGCGCGGGGCAGACGGCATCGTCGAACCTAATCAGGCTCCGCCGCGAATCTCAAATGATTCTTGGGATTGTTGGGCTATCGCCGTGATGCGCTCAGGAATAGTGGCCGGAAGATATCCAGAAATCCGGTCGCGGCCGGCGTCAGCGGGCGGTTCTTCAGCCGCAGGATTCCGATCTTGCGAACCAGCGGCGGCGAGACCAGGCGCTTGACGATCACGCCGCGCGGGGCGCGCGGCGGCAACGCCGAGGCCGGAACGATCGAGATGCCGACATTGGCGCCGACGAAGTCGTAGAGCGTGCCGAACTGCTCGACGATGGTGCTGTGCTTGAGCACGATGCCGCTGGCGGTCGCGACGCTGTCGATCTGCTGCCGCAGGCCCGAGCCGGTCGGAAGCGAGACGAACGCTTCGTTGCGCAATTCGCGGAGGCTCAGCGTGCTCTTGTCTCGCAAGGGATGGCGCGAAGGCAGGATCGCGAAGCAGGACTCCTGCACCACGTCGTCGCTGACGACCTCCTGGCCGAGCGCGGTGACGTTGCCGACGCCAAAGTCGGCAAAGCCGCTGCGCACGTCCTCATAGACTTGGCTGCCGAGACCCTCGCGGAGGTGGATTTCGACGCCGGGATGCGCCTTCCTGTATTTCAGCACGGCTTCCGGCACCACATGGTGCGTGAGTGACAACAGGCACGAGATGATCAGGCGCCCCTTGATCTGTTCGCCCAGCGCGCGGGCGTTGTCGACCTGGGCGCCGAGATCGGCAAGCAGGCGCTGTATCGACGCCGTGAACTCGCGGCCCGGTGCGGTCAGGATGACATTGCGCGTCGATCTGAGGAATAGCGAGACGCCGAGCTGTCGTTCGAGCTGAAGCACCAGACGGCTCACCGCCGACTGGGTCATGCCGAGGTCGGCGGCAGCGGCGGTGAAGCTGCCATAGACCGCGACCGAGTTGGCGGCGCGAAGATGTTTGAGGCTGACCTCGAACCCGCGTGGGCGTCGCTCGCGCATCATTCATTCCATTTCTGCATCAATAATCCGGATCGGAAAATATTTGACCTATATGCCCGCGGCGTCAACGATGAAGACAACGACAGCGCAGCAAGCGGGAAGGGAAATTGCAGATGGCGGCGAGCCCGACAATGACGAGGCAGGGCGCGCTGCTCGGGGTCCGCGTTCTCGATCTCACCCGGTTCTATTCGGGTCCGTTCGCGACCTTGATGCTGGCGGGCTTCGGCGCCGAGGTCATTCGCATCGACACCCCGGAGCAGGGCGATCCCACCATGACCGGGCCGCCATTCCTCGGCAAGGACGGCGTCTCGCTCGACCGCGAGCACGACAGCGATCTCGGCCTCGCCTATCTGAAGCGCTGCCGCGACAAGAAATCGATCACGCTGAACATGCGCACGGCGGAGGGCATGGAGCTGTTCCATGCCCTGCTGCGCAAGTCGGACATCCTGGTGGAAAATCTGCGTCCCGGCGCCGCCGAGCGGCTCGGCATCGACTACGAGGCGAACCGCCAGGTCAACCCGGCGATCGTGCATTGCGCGCTGACCGGCTACGGCTCGACCGGTGCCGACCGGCGCCTCAAGGCCTACGACCTGATGATCCAGGCGGCCACAGGATTGATGTCGATCACCGGTGAGCCGAATGCCGGGCCCAGCAAGGCCGGCACCGCGCTTGCCGATGGCATCACCGGCGCGTTTGCCGTCTCCGGCATCCTCGCCGCGTTGACCGAGCAGCGCATGTCGGGACGCGGCCAGTTCGTCGACGTCGCGATGGCCGACTGCCTGCTGTCGCTGGTGCTCGACGAGCCGTTGGATTGCTATCCGCAGATGGGAATGGCGCCGCGGCAGGGCAACCGCATCATGCGGTTCTCGCCTTTCAACACCTATGCCACGCGGGACGGCGCGATCGCGCTCGGCGCCGCCACCAACGAAGACTGGCTGGCGCTGCTCGTCGTGATGGACCGGCTGGACCTCGCCGCGGACGCGAAGTTCATGAACACCGGCTGGCGCGTCGCCAACAATGCGGTCATCGACGGCATCGTCAGCGAATGGACGTTGGGCCGCAGTACGGCCGAGGCGATCGAGGCGCTCAATCGCGGCGATGTCGCCGCGAGCCAGATCCGCGGCATCGACGATATCCTCGCCTGGGACCATCTCGGCGCCCGCGACATGCTGCAGGCGGTCGTGCATCCGACCGAACCGCTGGAGCAGCGCGTCATCGGCGCCGGGTTTCCGATCAAGATGGGACGGACGCACAAGGGATACACCGCGCCGGCGCCGACGCTCGGGCAGAACAATCAGGAGATCTATGGCGGTCTGCTCGGCCTCTCCGGGCAGCGGATCGACGACCTGAAGTCCAGGCGGATCATCTGAAGCAAAGAAGGGCGGCACATGCATGCCGTCCCAAGCGGGGAGCATCGAGGATAGTCATGGCGAGGAAACGAATAGCCACAAATGCGGCGATCGCGTTGCTGTTCGGCAGCGCGATGCTGACGCCGCTTCGGGCGGAGGATGTGCAACCGGTCAGGATCGGCGTGCTCACCGACATGTCCGGGATGTACCGCGACATCATGGGACCGGGCTCGGTGCTCGCCGCGAAGATGGCGGTCGAGGATTTCGGCGGCAGAGTGCTGGATCGTCCCGTCGAGGTCATTTCGGGCGATCACCAGGCGAAGCCCGATGTGGGCGCGGCGATCGCCCGCAACTGGTTCGACAATGGCGGCGCCGACGTCGTCGTCGACGTCGCGCAATCGGCGGTGGCGCTCGCGGTCCAGGAACTGGCTCGGACGCGCAACAAGATCGTCATCCACGGCGTGACCGGAAGCCCGGCAATTACTCAGCAGGCCTGCGCGGCGACCGCGTTCTCATGGTCGCTCAACGCTTACGCCATTTCGGCGCCGCTGCCGAAACCGTTGATCGAGCGCGGGCTCGATACGTTCTTCTTTCTCTCGGCCGACTACTCCTTCGGCAAGGCGATGGAGGATGCTGCGGCGGGTGCAATCAAGGCGGCCGGGGGCAAGGTGTTGGGCTCGGTGCGCTTCCCGCAGAACAATCCCGACTTCAGCTCGTTCCTGCTGCAGGCGGTGGCGTCAAAGGCCAAGGTGATCTGGTTGATCTCCGCCGCCGAGGACACCACCAACGCCCTGAAGCAGGCCAAGGAGTTCGGCATCGCCGAGGGCGGGCAGCACATCGTGGTGCCGCTGACCTACATCACCAATGTGCACGCGCTTGGGATCGCCAACGTGCAGGGTCTTACCTTTGCAACACCGTTCTACTGGGACCGCACCGACAAGACCCGTGCCTGGTCGGAGCGCTTCTTCGGGCAGCACCATGCGATGCCGACCATGGATCAGGCCGCGGTCTATTCGGGAACGCTGCACTATCTCCAGGCTGTCGCTGCGGCCAAGACCTTGGACGGATTGAAGGTCGCCGACGAGATCCGGAAGCTGCCGGTCAACGACATGTATGTCGAGAACGGTTTTGTGCGCGCCGACGGCTGGCTGATGCATCCGTTCTACATGGCGAGCATCAAGGCCCCCGGCGAGGTCAGGAAGCCCTGGGACTACTACACCATCGAGAAGGTCATTCCGGCATCCGAGGCGGCGCAGCCGTTGTCGGAGAGTCAGTGCCCGCTCGTCGCTCAATCGCAATGACAATCGACAAAGGAGAGACCATGTCCCGCGAAGTTCTCAAGATGTATTCGGACTACAAGAGCCCCTATGCCTGGCTGGCATTCGATCCGGTGTTCGAGCTCGAGGAGAAGTTCGACATCAAGGTGCAGTGGCGGCCGTTCCAGCTCCGGATCAAGGGTTCCGGCCAGCGCAGCGTCTATTCGGAATACAAGGTCAAGTATTCCTACATGGATGCGCGGCGAAGCGCGAACGAGCGTGGTGACAAGAAGATCATCCGCGGCCCGCTGAAGATCTTCGACACGGCACCGGCGCTGATCGGCGGGCTGTTCGCGGAAAAGCAGGGGCGGCTGATCGAATACAGCCGTCTGGTCTACGAGCTGTTCTTCCGCCGCGAGCTCGCGGTCGACGAGGTCGATGCGGTGGAACGCTTCATCGAGTCGCTCGGGATGTCCGGTGCCGAATTCCGTAGCTATTTCGAAGGTGAGGGCCGACGCGAATATGAGGAGGCGCAGCAGGAGAGCCAGGGCGATCATATCTTCGGCGTGCCGATCTGCGTGTTTCGCGGCGAACAGTTCTGGGGCAACGACCGCGTGCCGATGCTCGAGCGGCGGCTGCAGGAGGCGGGCCTCTCGCTGTCGCGCGAAAAGCAGCTGGCCTAAGCTGCGCCGGAGGATTCGATGATCGATCTTCACTTCGCGCCGACGCCGAATGGCTGGAAGGTCTCGATCATGCTCGAGGAATGCGGGCTGCCGTACACCGTCGTGCCGGTCAACATCTCGCGCGGCGACCAGTTCAAGGCCGAATTCCGAAAGCTCAATCCCAACGGCCGGATACCTGTCATCGTCGACAGGGATCCGCCTGGCGGAGGCGGGCCGCTGACGATCTTCGAGTCGGGCGCGATCCTGCTGTATCTCGCGGAAAAGACCGGCAGGTTCTATCCGCGTGATCTCTATCGCCGCTATCGCGTGCAGCAATGGTTGATGTGGCAGATGAGCGCGCTCGGGCCGATGCTGGGGCAGAACGGGCACTTCGCGCTCTATGCGCCCGACAAAATTCCCTATGCGGTCGAGCGCTATGGCAATGAGGCGCGGCGTCTCTACGGTGTGCTCAACGATCGGCTGGGCGAGAGCAGCTATGTCGCGGGCGACTGCTATTCGATCGCCGACATCGCCTGTTTCCCCTGGGTGATGACCCACAAGGCGCAGCGTTTCACGCTCGACGATGTCCCGCACGTCAGGCGCTGGTTCGCCGCATTGCGCGCGCGGCCGCTGCTCCAGAAGGGGCTCGCGGTCGGGCGGCGCGCGGTGCGCACGCTCGACGCGCAGGCTCGCAGCAATCTGTTTGGAACGAGGCCGGCGAGCGGAGACGCGCCTGCCGGAGCTCTACAATCACAACGACTGGACAATTGAGATGACCCTGCCTCCGAAAATGCTGACCGGTTACCGCGTGCTCGATATCACCCAGTTCGTCGCGGGCCCGACCTGCACGCGTCTGCTGGCCGAAGCCGGCGCCGACGTGATCAAGATCGAGCTCGCGCCATTCGGCGACCGATCGCGCTTCCAGGGCCTGAAGCCGCGCGATCCCGCCCACAAGAACACGTCGCAGAGTACCTATTTCTTCCAGCAGAACCATTCGAAGCGCAGCCTCGCGCTCGACTTCAAGCATGAGAAGAGCCGCCAGATCCTGACCCGGCTCGCGGCCAAGGCCGACGTTCTGGTGGAGAATTTTACGCCCGGCGTGATGGCGCGCGCCGGACTTGGCTACGAGACGCTCAAGGCGATCAATCCGCGGCTGATCATGTGCTCGATCTCGTTCGCTGGACAGACCGGCCCGCTGAGCGACAAGCCCGGCTTCGACTACATCGCGCAGGCTTTCGCCGGCATCACCGGCGTGATCGGCGATCCCGACGGGAAGCCGGCGCAGGTGCCGGTCGCGATTGGAGACGCCTCGACCGGCGTTGCCGCGGCGATGGCGGTCGGTTTCGCCCTGCTTCATCGCGAGCGGACCGGAGAGGGGCAGTTCATCGAGTCGACGCTGCTCGACACCTATTTCCATATGCACGAAGCCAACGTGCCGAAGGTCTCGCTGCGCGGGGATGGCTTCGTGCCGCAGCGGGAGGGCTCGCTGCACCCGAATGGCGGCCCGGTCGGGGTGTTCGATTGCGGCCGCGGCGAGTTTCTCGTGATCTGCGCGCTGGCGCATCAATGGCCGCAGATGGTGCGCGCGCTGGGGCGGCCGGAGCTCGAGAACGATCCACGATTCGAGTCTGCGCGCGCCCGTGCCGACAACAGGGTGCTGGTGGGAGAGATCGTCGAAGCCTGGCTCAAGACGTTCCCCTCGCGTGAAGCCGCCATCGCCGCGCTGGAGCAGGAGCGGATTCCATGCGCGCCGGTGCTGACCTTGAATGACGCGATGGCGCAGCCGCATTTGATCGAGCGCGGTACGGTCCGCCATGTCAGCGATCCCCGGATCGGACAGTTTGCGATCCCGGGCGCGCCGATGCGCTTTTCGGAATGGCCGCAGCGCACCGAGCTGAGGGCCGATCTGCTCGGCGAGCACAATGAGGAGATCCTGGGCGAACTCGGGCTGTCCGAGCAGGAAATCGACCAGCTCTATCCTGAGAAGGTGCTGGTGCAGGACAGGGAGTTGCGGGCCGCCAAGCCGCTCAGGCAGGCGAGCTGAGCGGCCGCGCGATCAGACAGGGCGTCACGCCGACGCGGGCCGATCGAAATAGGCGAACGCGGCGCTGGTCAAGCCGCCGAGCAAGGACCAGAACACGAGGCTGGTCAGCGTGACCGCGACCACGAACTGATGCGACAATGACGAGGGCACATTGGTCTCGACATGCTCCAGCTCGGGCGCGCCGATCAGATGCGGCAGCATGATCAGGACGACGCCGGCGATCGCGGCCGGCATCGAGCGCCGAAAAACGATCAGCCCGAGGCCGGCTGATGTCGCCAGCACCGCTGTCGTCCACCAGATCTGACGCGAGAGCAGTGGGGCAGCGGGGACGCCCGGCAGTTCGGGCGGCAGCCCGAGGCCCGGGGCTAGCGTGAAGACGGCGAAACCCGCGAGGCCCCACATCAAGCCTTCGTGCCACGAGATCGGCTCGCCGGTGGCGCCGCTGCGGACCGCGAGGAAGCCGCCAAGCAGCAGCGCAAAGCCGATCGCGGTCAGGATATTCGCGCCAGCGGTATAGAGGTTGCGCTCCAGACCGTCGCGCGGCTCCCACGCCTCGGCGCCATGATCATGATCCGCATGATCGTGGACAAGGGTCACCTGCGGCGGCGCGGCGGCTTCGTGCTTGTGCTCGGCCGCCTTCTCATAGACCTCGGCCCTGAGGATCAGGGGAACGGTGCCGAACTGCTGGACCGCCGCGACGATCAGCCCAACGATGAATCCGGCAATGACCGACGAGAAGACGATCGAGCGAAACGTGCTCATGCCGAGCGGATCAGTGGCAGGGGAATGCGTTGGAATGGCGCACGTCGTGCGCAGCGTTGTGGATCACGTCGATGTGCGAAAAGCCGACCACGCCAACGATGAACAGGCCGAGCGTCATCGCCATCAGGGACTGGGCAAGCCGTCCGACTTGTCGGGTGGCGACCGGCAGATGCGTAACCTGGGTTTGCATGACCGGGGATTGGCTCATGGTCGTTCTCCACGTTCGATTTGGTCGGCTTCTAGCAGCTTTCGGGCGATGTCGCGACTGGTAAGATGCAAATTTGTTCCCGGCGGAATGCGCTTGCGCACAATCTTGGCACCCGCGGCCGCCCTGAACGCGCTTTCATACCGCGCGAAATAGCCGATGCAGGCTTCCGGGGTCGGGTCGGTGCCAAGCAGCGTCCGAAACGCGCCCCGATGCACCGCGCAGATGGCGCCGTGCTCCGGGAGCGGAAAGACCAGGGAAGTAATGTCGGCGCGCCAGTGGGCGGCGTCGCTGCCGATCTGGGATTGCTCAGCGTCGGATGGTGAATTCATCCGGGCCTCGCCGCGATTCCCACTTGGCCTGCTCGAGCTCCGGACGGTCACATTCCGCCTCGGGATACCCGATGCAGAGGTAGCCGACAAACTTCCAGGAGGCCGGTATCTCAAGGATTTCACCAATGCGGACTGGATTGAGGATCGACACCCAGCCGAGTCCGATGCCTTCGGCACGCGCGGCCAGCCACATCGAGCAGATCGCGGCCACCACCGAATATTCCGTCGTCTCCGGCATCGTCGCGCGGCCGAGGCCGGAGCCGATCTGATCGCTCTTCTCGGCGAACACGGCGAGATGGCCGGGCGCCTCTTCGAGACCCGATAGTTTCAAGGCAGCATATTTCGCCGCACGCTCGCCGGAATAGGATCGCAGCGCGTCGGCGTTGCAGCTCTTGAAGTCCTCGATGACAGCGCGGCGCCGTGCCGTATCGTCGACAATGACGAACCGCCAGGGCTGGCTCAACCCGACCGAAGGCGAAAGGCAGGCGATCTCGATCAGCCGCTCGATCGCGCCGTCCGGTAGCGGATCGGCGCGGAAGCGGCGCACGTCGCGCCGCCACACGAACAGCTCGTGCAATTGCCGGCGAAACGCATCGTCGAAAGAGATCATCGCGGGGCCTTTGACTGGATCGCTCGCGGATTCATTTCAGCTTCATCGGCAGGCCTGCGACGACGAACTCGACCTCGTCCGCCGCACCTGCAATGCTCTGGTTCATGAGCCCTGCGGCGTCGCGGAAGGTCCGCGCCAGCGCATTGTCGGGCACGATGCCGAAGCCCACCTCGTTGGTGACCATGATGACCGGGCTGTGCTGGCGTGGCAGCGCGTCCGCCAGCCGCGTGACTTCCCGCGACCAGTCGCGCTCCGCATGCAGCAAATTGGACAGCCACAGCGTCAGGCAATCGACCAGCCTTGCGCCGCCGCCATCGGTCTCGGCCAATGCCTCCACGAGGTCGAGCGGCACCTCGCGTTCGATCCAGTCGCGGCTGCGGCGTGCGCGATGCATCGCGATGCGCTCATCCATTTCCGCGTCGAGCGCCTCGGCGGTGGCGACATAGACCGGCTGACCTGGAAAGCTGCGCGCGCGCAATTCGGCGCGGCGGCTTTTTCCGGACCGGGCTCCGCCGGTGATCAGAATGACGGTCATATGGTCTCCCGTTGCGAACCGGTCTCCGCTTCGCCTCGAAAACGCTCTAACCATCAATCGCGGCAAAAGACAAAGCCGAAATCCGCTCCGAAGGGCTTGCACTCCGCCGATGTCTTGCGCATCAGGAGGATCGCGGTGAGGAGAGGGTGCGTGGGTTTTGCGGGAGCGATGGCGGTGGCGATGGCTGTGGACGCCTTGGTCGGCTGGCCGGCGTGGCTGTTTGCCCGCATCGGCCATCCCGTGACCTGGCTCGGCCGGCTGATCCATCTCGTCGATACCGCCTGGAACCGGGCCTCCGATCCGCCGGCGTTTCGTCGCGTCGCCGGTGTCGCGGCTGCCATCCTGGTGATCGCGCTGGCGACGGCGCTAGGTTGGGCCGTACAGTCTTGGCTCGCATCCGGATGGGTTCGCGTCGTCCTTGTCGGTGTGCTGGCGTGGCCGCTGGTTGCCCTGCGTTCGCTGCATGATCATGTTGCCGCGGTGGCCAATCCGCTTGCGTCCGGCGACATCGCGGCCGCGCGTGCGGCGGTCGCGCAGATCGTCGGACGCGATCCGGCAACACTCGACGACGCCGGCATCGCGCGCGCGACCATCGAAAGCCTTGCCGAGAATGCATCGGACGGCATCGTGGCGCCGGTGTTCTGGGGGGCGTTGTTCGGCCTGCCGGGAATTCTTGGCTACAAGGCGGTCAACACGTTGGACTCGATGATCGGCCATCGCACCGAGCGGCACGAGGCGTTCGGCTGGGCCGCCGCCCGGATCGACGATCTCGCCAACATCATTCCGGCGCGGCTGACCGGCCTGCTGTTCGCGCTGCTGGCCCCGCATCGTTCGCAGGCCTGGTCGTGCATGCTGCGCGACGCAAGCCGCCATCGCTCGCCGAATGCCGGCTGGCCGGAGGCGGCGATGGCCGGCGCGCTCGGCGTGCGGCTCAGCGGCCCCCGCATCTATCACGGTCACGTCGCGGATGAGCCCTGGCTGAACGAGAGGGCGCGTGATCCGGCTGCCGCTGACATCCTCACCGGGCTGAAACTCTATCGTTACGCCATGATGCTGTTGGCCGCGGCGTTCGTCGCCCTGGCGCTGGCGTAAAGGGAGCGGTGCATGCGCGAGCACGGCGGAAATCTCGATGTTGCCCAGCAGCGCTTCGGCGGCACCGCGGAAGACTGGATCGACCTGTCGACCGGGATCAATCGGGTGCCTTATCCCTTCGTCGATGTCGAGCCGCGGCAATGGAGTGCGTTGCCGTCGCGATCCGAGATCGAGTCGCTGCACGCCGCCGCGCGGCAGGCTTACGGCACTGACGCGCCGATCGTGGCAATGGGCGGTGCGCAGGCCACCATTCAGATGCTGCCGCATCTCGCGCCACGCGGGCGGGCGCGGATTCTTGCGCCGACCTACAATGAGTATGCCGGGATATTGTCGGCCACCGGTTGGGACGTTGCCGAGGTGTCCGATCTCGACGCGCTTGCCGGGGCTGATCTTGCCGTCGTCGTCAATCCGAACAATCCGGATGGCAGGCACCATGATCGGCGCGAACTGCTCGCGCTGTTGCCGCGCGTTGGCAGACTTGTGATCGACGAGAGTTTCGCGGACGCGGTACCCGAATTGTCGCTTGCGGGAGATGCGGGACAGCCGGGTCTTCTGATCCTGCGTTCATTCGGCAAATTTTACGGGCTTGCCGGCTTGCGGCTCGGCTTCGCCGTCGGCAGCGAGCCGGATATCGCCGCGCTTGCGGCGATGGCGGGTCCATGGCCGGTGTCGGGCGCGGCGATTGCGATCGGACGGCGCGCCTTGCGCGATCACGCCTGGGCAAAGGCGACAATCGCAAGGCTGGCCGACGACTGCCGCAGGCTCGATGCGGAGGCGCGATCGCAAGGTTGGATGCTGCTCGGCGGCGCTCCGTTGTTTCGGCTCTACGAGACCGGCAACGCGCTGGCTGCGCAGGAGAGACTTGCGCGTGGGCTGATCTGGTCGCGGGTCTTCCGCCAGAAGCCGGGATGGCTGCGCCTCGGCTTGCCCGGCAACGAGACCGAATGGTCGCGCCTTTCCGCCGTGCTGTCTTCGGTCTAGCGACGAACTCGGCGTCACCTCGCCCCGCGAGCGGTCACTTGCGGGGGCAGTCGCTTGCCAAAATATCGAAAACAACCCCATGCACAGTAGCCGGCAGTGGCCGGCGTTCGACCGGACTACTTGACACGTCGGGCAACTCACGGATATTTTTCCAATATTCCGAAATCAGGCAGATGTGGGCTCGCCCCAGTGCGGGCTTCGCTCGTCTCGACCCCGTGAAGAACGGGAGAGGGAGCACAGCGCCGTCGCCGTTCGAGCTGATTTCATTCAGCGCTAACGCGCCAGCGCGAGCAGGCCCTCGACATCGAGATGGGCCTCGATGTGCGCGGCCAGCGCGTCGAGTGCGCTCTCGACCCTGGCGCCGTACGGCTGATCCGCGGCAGGGATATCGAGCTGCGCGAGGAACGCCTTGCGAAATCCGTCCGATGCGAACAGGCCGTGCAGATAGCTGCCGTGAACGCGCCCGTCACGCGACATGGCGCCTTCCGGCGAGCCGTCAAGCATCGAGAAGGGCCGCGCGCGATCCGGGCCGTCGGTGCGTCCGATGTGGATTTCGTAGGCGCTGATCGGTTGACCGGTCGCGGCATGCGCCGCGCTGACGCGGGTCAGCGTCTTCTGTTCGGTCATGACGGTGGCCACATCGAGAAGCCCGAGCCCGGGCGTTTCGCCGGCGGGACCCTCGATCCCATCAGGATCGGCGACGCTCTCGCCAAGCATCTGGTACCCGCCGCACAGGCCAAGGACATGGCCGCCGCGGCGATGATGCGCAAGAAGATCGATGTCCCAGCCCTGCGCGCGCAGGAAAGCGAGATCGCCGCGGGTCGATTTCGAGCCGGGCAGGATGACCAACCTCGCATCACCCGGGATGGCTTCGCCCGGACGTACCATCACGAGATCGACGCCGGGCTCGAGCTTCAGAGGATCGAGATCGTCGAAATTGGCGATCCGCGACAGCGCCAAAAACGCGATCTTGCACTGGCCGGGCCTGCGCGCCTCGCCCAGCCCAAGCGCATCTTCGGCCGGGAGCTCACCGGCGCGGGCGAACCACGGCAGCACGCCAAAGCCGTGCCACGCGGTGCGCGCCTCGATCAGGCGGTAGCCGTCGTCGAACAGCGAGGGATCACCGCGGAATTTGTTGATGACGAAGCCGTGGATCATCGCGGCATCATCGGGGTCGATCACCGTCTTGATGCCGACGAGCTGCGCGATCACGCCGCCGCGGTCGATGTCGCCAACCAGCACCACGGGCACGTCGGCCCTCCGCGCAAAGCCCATATTGGCGATATCGGACTGGCGCAGATTGACCTCGGCGGGGCTGCCGGCGCCTTCGACCAGCACGAGGTCGGCGCGCGCCTTCAGGCGCGCAAAGCTCTCCAGCACCGCGCCCATCAGCGATGGTTTCATGCCCGCATATTCGCGCGCGCGGGCGGTCGCAATCCGCTTGCCGTGCACGATGACCTGCGCGCCGACATCGGTTTCCGGCTTCAGCAGCACCGGGTTCATGTCGGTATGCGGCTCGACGCCGGCAGCGAGCGCCTGCAGCGCCTGCGCGCGCCCGATCTCGCCGCCGTCGACGGTCACGGCGGCATTATTCGACATGTTCTGCGGCTTGAACGGCAGCACGCGCAGGCCGCGTCGTCTCGCGGCACGCGCGAGGCCGGCGACGATGAGCGACTTGCCCACATCCGAACCGGCTCCCTGAATCATCAATGCGCGCGCCATGGTGATGTCTATCAGAACTCGACGCCCGGTTGCGCCTTGATGCCGGAGCGGAAGGGGTGCTTCACCAGCGTCATCTCGGTGACCAGATCGGCGATCTCGATCAACTCGTCCTTGGCGTTACGCCCAGTGAGCACGACATGCGTCATCGGCGGCTTCGAATTGGTCAGGAAGTCGACAACATCGGCGATCGCCAGATAGTCGTAGCGCAGCGCGATGTTGATCTCGTCGAGCACGACCATCCGCAAGCTCGGATCCGCGATCAGCTGCTTGGCTTTTTCCCAGCCGGCTTGCGCTGCCGCGATATCGCGGGCGCGATCCTGCGTCTCCCAGGTAAAACCTTCGCCCATCGCATGGAATTGACAGAGATCGCCGAAATGCCCGGTGAGCAGGCGGCGCTCGCCGGTATCCCAGGCGCCCTTGATGAACTGTACCACCGCGCAGGGAAAGCCGTGCGCGACGCAGCGCACGATCATGCCGAAGGCGGAGGAGGATTTTCCTTTACCGGCGCCGGTATGAACGATGATCAGGCCCTTGTCACCGCTCTTGGTCGCCATGATCTTGTCGCGGGCGACCTTCTTTTTCGCCATCTTGGCCGCATGGCGCGCATCCAATGAAGGGTCGGTGCCAACGGCGCCGTCTTCAGCGTCGTTTCCATCAGAAATCATCACGTTCCTTCGGCTTGACAAGTGCGAGGCTTGGACGAATGGTGGGCCCGCGTTGGTTCCTGTCCTACGACAGGCGAAGAGGGAATGCGATAGGGCTCTGACCGCAAGGTTTGCCCGAAGCGTAGCCGCCCCCGCGACCGTGACCGGAGAGATGCCCAAGCCACTGATTCCCTGATGGAGTCGGGAAGGTGGGCATCAAGGGAGAAATCCCGCTCCGCAAGCCGGGAGACCTGCCGACGCAGTGTGTTTGAGACCGGCGGACGGGGTGTTCCGCGACGGGGAACGGGCCTGTTCACGTCAGGTTCGTGTGCCTCATCGCTTCCCGCAGTCAATCCAGGAAGGGCGATGAGCGTTACACTTCATGTCTGCATCACCTGCCGCGCCGGCCAGACGCTGGCCGAAGGCGAGACCGCGCCCGGTGCGCGCCTGCATGCCGCAATTGTCGACGCCGGCGTGCCCGATAGCGTCAATCTGGTTCCCGTCGAATGCTTGTCGGCCTGTAGCCAGGGCTGCTCGGTCGCGCTCAGTGCGCCGGGGCGGTGGTCCTATGTCTACGGCCGCCTCTCCGCCGATCATGCCAGGGATGTGATTGCCGGCGCTACCGCCTATGCCGCGGCGCCTGACGGCATCGTGCCGTGGCGCAGCCGTCCCGAAATCTTCCGCAAGCAGTCGCTTGCCCGCATTCCACCTCTTCCCGTCGTGCCGGAGGCCGCAGAATGACCACGCTCGCCAAGGTTCCGGTCACCGTCGTGACCGGCTTTCTCGGGTCCGGCAAGACGACGCTGATCCAGCATCTGATCCGCAATGCCAACGGCAAGAAGCTCGCGGTGCTGGTGAACGAATTCGGTAGCGAAGGCGTCGACGGCGAGATCCTGAAGTCGTGTGCGGATGCCAATTGCCCGACCGAGAACATCGTCGAGCTCGCCAATGGCTGCATCTGCTGCACCGTCGCCGACGATTTCATCCCGGCGATGGAGCAGCTGCTCGCACGCCCGGTGAAGCCCGATCACATCGTGATCGAGACATCCGGCCTCGCGCTGCCAAAGCCGCTGCTGAAAGCGTTCGACTGGCCGGAGATTCGTTCGCGGATCACGGTCGACGGCGTGGTCGCGTTGGCCGACGCCGAGGCCGTCGCCGCCGGGCGCTTTGCGCCTGATCCCGCGGCGGTCGACGCCCAGCGCGCGGCTGATGACAATATCGATCACGAGACGCCGCTGTCGGAGGTGTTCGAGGACCAGATCGCCTGCGCCGATATCGTGCTGCTGACCAAGGCCGATCTCGCGGGTGCCCAAGGGATCAGTGCGGCCAAGGCCGTGATCGCGGCGGAGATGCCGCGCGAGGTGCCGATGCTGCCCGTCGTCGACGGCGCGATCGACGCCCGCGTGATCCTGGGCCTCGAGGCTGCGGCAGAGGATGACCTCGCATCGCGCCCCTCGCACCATGACGGTGAGGATGAGCACGAGCACAATGATTTCAATTCCGTGGTGATCGACCTTCCCGAGGTCTCGGACGTCGATGCGCTGGTCGCATCGATCAAGGGACTGGCACGCGAACAGAACGTGCTGCGCGCCAAGGGCTACATCGCGGTCGAAGGCAAGCCGATGCGGCTATTGGTGCAATCGGTCGGCGAGCGCGTCAGGCATCAATTCGACATGCCCTGGGGCGTGCGGGCAAGGCAGTCAAAGCTCGTCGTGATCGGCGAACACGGCGATATCGACGAAGCTGCGATCAGGGCTCGGCTTGGTGTCTGATGCACGTCGTCTTCCGCGAGAGCCGCGGCCTTGAGGAGACCGCGACGCCAAGGGACCTCGGCCAGGATCCGGCCGATCTCGTGGTGTTGTCGTTTTCCGACAGTGATCTCGCGGCGTTCGCGGCCGGCTGGCGGCGAGGCCGCGCCGCTTTGCCGTCGCTGCGGCTCGCCAATCTCGCGGAGCTGCGCCATCCGCTGTCGGTCGACACCTATATCGAACGGACGCTGTCGCACGCGCGCGGCATCCTGGTGCGGCTGATCGGTGGCGAACCTTATTGGTCATACGGGCTGGCCGCGGTGCATCGGCTGGCGAAGGAACGCGGCATCGCCCTGGTGGTGCTGCCGGCCGACGGCCGCGACGATTTGCGGCTCGATGAATTCTCGACCTTGCCGGTCTCGACGCTGCGTCGGCTGAAGGTGCTGTGCGACAAGGGCGGCCCCGTCGCCGCGCAGGCCGTGATCGCGCAACTGGCGCTGGCGTCCGGACTTTATGCCGGACCTGTCGTCGGCGAGATCGATCTTCCG
Source organism: Bradyrhizobium sp. CCBAU 53421 (assembly GCF_015291625.1). Lineage (NCBI taxonomy): Bacteria > Pseudomonadati > Pseudomonadota > Alphaproteobacteria > Hyphomicrobiales > Nitrobacteraceae > Bradyrhizobium > Bradyrhizobium sp. CCBAU 53421. The sequence continues at coordinate 6,180,415 of NZ_CP030047.1, read as the reverse complement.
GAGATCGGCGTCTACGATTCCCGGCGCGGTGCCGTCGCGGCGCTGCCCGCAGCGGATGGCCGGCCGCTTGTGCTGGTGACCTTCTATCGCTCCTATCTCGCGGCCGGCGACATGGCGCCGGTCGATGCGCTGATCGATGCGCTGCGCGAGAACGGATTCGATGCCCACGGCGTGTTCGTCACCTCGTTGAAGGCGGCGGGCGTGACCGATTGGATGCGCGCTCAGTTGGCGCAACGCCCGCCGGCCGCCATCGTCAATGCGACCGCGTTCTCCGCGGCCGGTGACGACGGCACGACGCCATTCGAGGCCGCATCATGTCCGGTATTCCAGGTCGCGCTGTCCACGGCGCGGCGCGAGGATTGGGCCTCGTCGCTGCGCGGCCTGTCGCCCGGCGATCTCGCGATGCATGTGGTGCTGCCGGAAGTCGACGGCCGCCTGCTTGCGGGTGTCGTGAGCTTCAAGTCGCCTGGTGAGCGCGATCCCGATCTGCAATTCGCGCATCTTGCACATCGCCCGGATGCCGAGCGCGTCGCAGCGGTTGTCGCGCGCGTGGCGGCCTGGCATCGGCTTGCCAGCAAGCCCGCGCAGGAGAAGCAGCTCGCGCTCGTGCTCTCGAACTATCCGGGCCGCCCGCATCAGATCGCGCATGCCGTCGGCCTCGATGCACTTGCCTCGGTCGAAGCGTTGCTCGCCGATCTCGCGAGCGCGGGCTTTGATCTTGCACCGGTGGGGTCACTTGGCGACGTTCTTCTGCAGCAGAAGTTGACCTGGGACGTGGCCGAATATCGCGCGGTGCTCCCCAGCCTCCCGCCGCAGCTCCGGGACGAGCTTGCGCGTGCATGGGGTGCGCCGGAAGATGATGCCGATTGCCGTGACGGCGCGTTTCATTTCGCGGCGATCCGGTCCGGCAAGTCGATCATCGCCGTTCAGCCGGAGCGCGGCGAGGTCGGTCGTCGCGATGCCGACTATCACGATCTGTCGCGCACGCCGCGCCATGCCTATGTCGCGTTCTATCTGTGGCTCCGGCAGCAGGGCATCGATGCCGTGGTCCACATGGGCGCGCACGGAACGCTGGAATGGCTGCCCGGCAAGTCGGTTGCGCTGTCGTCGGCATGCTGGCCGGAAGCGCTGACCGGGGATCTGCCCGTGGTCTATCCCTTCATCGTCAACGATCCCGGCGAGGCCGCGCAGGCCAAGCGCCGGATCGGTGCCGTGACGATCGGCCATCTGCCGCCGCCGCTGGCGCAGGCGGCTGTGCCGGAGAGCTTGCGCAGCCTCGAGCGTTTGCTCGATGAGTATTCGACCGCGGACGGTCTTGATCCGGCGCGGCGGCAGCGGCTGATCGCCGCGATCCGCGAGGAAGCCCGCATCGCCGGGCTGGAGGACGATCTCGGTCTCGCAGCATCGGTCTCCGCGGCCGAGGCCATTCCGCAGATTGATCGCTTCGTCTGCGATCTCAAGGAAAGCCAGTTCGGTGACGGCCTGCATGTGTTCGGGCAGGGGAGCTGCGGCGAAGCGGAGAGGGCGGCGCTCCGCGATGCGCTCTCGGGGCGGCGTGTTGCGCCGGGACCGTCGGGCTCGCCCTATCGTGGGCGCAGCGACGTGCTGCCGACCGGACGCAATCTGTTTGCGGTCGATCCGCGCGCGGTGCCGACGCCGTCGGCGCACGCGCAAGGCGTCAAGCTCGCCGAAGAGCTGCTGCGCCGTCATTTGCAGGACCATGGCGACTGGCCGAAAGGGCTCGTCGTCGACCTCTGGGGCTCCTCGACGATGCGCACCGCCGGCGAGGATTTTGCGATGGCCTTGCATCTCGCCGGGATCGCGCCGCGCTGGGATCATGGATCGGGCCGGGTGTCGGGCTACGATATCATCGCGCCGGCGGAGCTCGGCCGTCCCCGCATCGATGTGACACTGCGCGTATCGGGGTTGTTCCGCGACGTCTTCTCGGGTCTTGCCCAGTTGTTCGAAGCCGCGAGCGAGGCGTTGTCCGAACGCAGCGATGAGGGCGATGAGAATCCCTACCGGCAGCGCATGGCGCGCGTGTTCGGTCCTCGTCCCGGACACTACGGCGCCGGCATTGCGGCTGTCCCTGACGTTTTCACTCAGGAGGCGCGCGACGCGGCCGGCGAAGCCTGGCTGTCGGCCTCGTCGTGGGCGATCGGGGCTGATGGCGAGATGCGGCCTGACCGCGCCGGCATCGAGACGCGGCTCGTTGCTGCCGATAGCTTTGTTCATACCCAGGACTTGCCGGAAACCGATCTGCTGCTGGCGGCGGACTATCCGGCGCACGAGGCCGGCATCGCCGCGGCGGCGCGGCGGCTCGGCGCAAACGTTCCGTCGCTCTATCACCTCGATGCGACGCGGCCGGATCAGCCGCATGCGCGGTCCTTGACCGAGGAAATCTCGCGCGTGGTGCGGGCACGGGCCGCCAACCCGGCCTGGATCGCGGGCATGATGCGCCACGGCTTCCGCGGCGCTGCCGAGATATCGGCGACGCTGGAGCATATGGCGGCGTTCGCGCATCTCGCCGGTGCGGTGCCGCCGCATTTGTTCGATCTCTATTACGACGCGACGCTCGGCAACGATGACGTTCGCGCGTTTATGGCGCGCGAGAATCCGGCGGCGCTGGCTGCGATCGAAACCTGCTTCACCCGGCTGCATGAAGCCTCGCTCTGGCAGACGCGACGCAATTCGATTGCGGCGGCGTTGCAGGAGGCTTCATGAGCGCGGTCGCGATCAAGGGCTGGTGTCCCGGCGCGCTGCGGCCGATGCAATCGGGCGATGGCCTCGTGGTGCGCATTCGCCCGCGCGGCGGGCGGCTGGACGCAAGGCAGGCGGCAGGAATCGCCGAGTTGGCTGAGCGATACGGCAACGGCCTGATTGATCTGACCAGCCGTGCCAATCTCCAGATCCGCGGCGTCAGCGATGAGGGTTATCCCGCCTTGATCGACGGACTCGCCTTGCTCGGATTGCTGGACGCGAATTCGGATACGGAGGCGCAGCGCAACATTCTGGTGACGCCGTTCTGGACCGCAGGTGACGACACGCGCTCACTCGTGGTCGAGCTCGAGCGGGCGCTCGCCGGCACTTCGCTCGATCTCCCAACCAAGTTCGGTTTCGCGATCGATGACGGTAGCGAGCGGGTGCTAGCTGGCGCGTCGGCCGATGTCAGGATCGAGCGCGACCGTAGCGGCGGACTGCTGGTGCGGGCCGATGGCGCACAATTCGGGCTTTCCGTTACTCGGTCCGGAGCCGTGCAGGCCGCACTCGCGTTGGCTGAATGGTTCGTCGTCTCCGGTGGCCCCAAGGGTGAGAAGCGACGGATGGCGGCTCATCTGGCAGGCGGTGCGAGCCTTCCCGAATCGCTTCGCGGCGACGCCGAGCCCGTGGCCCGATCGGCGGACCCTGTGCCCGGCCTCTATCCGACGGGTGCGATGGTTGGCGTGGCCTTCGGGCAAATGCCGCAGCAGACGCTCAGCCATCTTGCCGGTTGTACGCAGGCGCTCCGCGTGACGCCGTGGCGGATGGTGCTGGCGGAGGGGCTGCATGAGATGCCCTGTGGGGCGGACCTCGTCACTGATCCCAATGATCCGGCGCTCCGCGTAATCGCTTGCAGCGGCGCACCGCGCTGTCGTGAGGCCCATGCCGATACGCGTGCAATGGCATCGGCGCTTGCATCGTTTGTCCCGGCAGATGCCCGGCTTCACGTGTCCGGCTGCGCCAAGGGTTGTGCCCAGTCCGGCTCTGCTGACGTCACCCTCGTTGCGTCGCGCGAGGGGTTTGACCTGATCCGCCGCGGCACCACGCGGGATGCGCCGGTCATGCAAGGGTTGACCGGCTCTTACCTCGTCGCCAATCCCTCCGTGCTTAGGGGAGGCCATTGATGCCGCACGTCTATGAGACCGATGGTGCGGCGATCTATCGGCAGTCCTTTGCCACCATCCGCTCCGAGGCCGACCTTGCCCGCTTCACATCAGACGAGGAGCCGGTGGTGGTGCGCATGATCCATGCCGCGGGCATGGTGGGCCTGGAAGCGTATGTCCGCTTCACGCCTGGCATGGCCGCAAGCGCACGGACAGCCTTGCAGAATGGCGCGCCGATCCTCTGCGACGCACGCATGGTGTCGGAGGGCATCACGCGCGCACGGCTGCCGGCCGGCAATGCCGTGATCTGCACGCTCGGCGATCCCCAGGTACCGCCGATGGCGCAATCGATGCGCAATACGCGCTCCGCGGCGGCGCTCGAACTGTGGCGGCCGCATCTCGACGGCGCCATCGTCGCGATCGGCAATGCCCCGACGGCACTGTTCCATCTGCTCAACATGCTGGAGGATGCCGATTGTCCACGGCCGGCGGCGATCATCGGCTGTCCGGTCGGCTTCGTCGGCGCGGCCGAGTCGAAGGCGGCGTTGATGGCTGAGCCGCCGGTGCCGGCGCTGACGGTGGAGGGGCGCCTGGGCGGTTCGGCGATCACGGTTGCCGCCGTCAATGCGCTGGCGAGCTGGAGCGAATAGCGATGGGACGCATCATCTGCTGCGGCCTCGGCCCAGGCGATCCGGATCTGATGAGCGTGCGCGCCAACCGGACGGTGCGCGCCGCGCAGCATGTCGCCTATTTCCGCAAGAAGGGGCAGCTGGGCCAGGCGCGGCGTATCGTCGAAGGCATGCTCGCCGCCGGCGTTAGCGAATATCCGATGGAATATCCGGTCACCACGGAGATCGCGTTCGACAGTCCGGATTATGCGCGGCTGCTTGCGGGTTTCTATGACGAATGGACCGAGCGCCTGGCGCGGCTTGCGCGCGCGGTCGACATCGTCGTGCTGTGCGAAGGCGACCCTTATTTCTACGGCTCGTTCATGCACCTGCATGCGCGCCTGCAGGGGCGGGTCGAGATCGAGGTGATCGCCGGCATTCCCGGCATGGTCGGTTGCTGGAATGCAATCGGCCGGCCGATCGCGCTTGCTGACGATGTCACCACCGTTCTGATGGGCACGCTGCCGGAAGCCGAGCTCGCACAGCGGATGCAGAGCTCAGATGCGCTGGTCGTCATGAAGACCGGCCGCAATTTGACGAAAATCCGCCGCGCACTCGCGTCAGCAGGGCGTCTCGGCGATGCGTGGCTCATCGAGCGTGGCACCATGCCGGATCAGCGGGTCGCGCGGCTCGCCGATCTCGGTGAGGCCGACGCTCCGTATTTTGCGATCGTGCTGGTGCACGGGCAGGGGCGGCGCAGGGAGGCGGCGCCATGACCGGCACGCTGACCATCGCTGGCCTTGGCCCGGGCGACGAGGCGCTGATCACGCCGGAGGTCTCCGCAGCGCTCGCAAATGCGACCGACATCGTCGGCTATGCGCCCTATGTCACCCGCGTGCCGCCGCGCGACGGGCTCACGCTGCATCCCTCGGATAATCGCGTGGAGCTGCAGCGCGCTGGCGAGGCGCTGCGGCTTGCATCCGAGGGGAGACACGTCGTCGTGGTGTCCTCGGGCGATCCCGGCGTGTTTGCGATGGCATCCGCCGTGTTCGAGGCGCTGGAGGGCGCGCCGCAATGGCATAACCTGCCGATCCGCGTTCTGCCCGGCGTGACGGCGATGCTGGCGGCGGCAGCGAGCGCCGGCGCGCCGCTCGGGCATGATTTTTGCGCGATCAACCTCTCCGACAATCTCAAGCCATGGCCGCTGATCGAGAAGCGCCTGCGGCTCGCGGCCGAAGCCGATTTTGCGATCGCGATGTACAATCCGCGCTCGGCGAGCCGCCCTGAAGGCTTTGCACGGACCCTTGATATCTTGAAAGAGGCTGGCTGTGGCGAGCGTATCGTGATCTTCGCGCGCGCCGTCAGTGCGCCCGAACAGCGCATCGAGACGGTCGAATTGCGCGACGCCAAGCCTGAGATGGCCGACATGCGGACGCTGGTGATCGTCTGCAATTCGGCGACGCGACGGGTCGGCCGCTGGGTCTATGCGCCGAGGCAGGTCCGATGACCGAGCCATTCCATCACCTCGCTCACGCTCTCCACTCGCGGCCTGTCGGGCAACAGCCGGCGCGTGATCATGATGACGGGAAGGCCGAGCGCACGGGCGGCGTCGATCTTGGCGCGCGCACCACTTCCGCCGGAATTGCGGGCGACGATCCATTCGATAGCGCGCGCACGCAACAGCGCGAGCTCGCCCTCGAGCGTGAACGGTCCGCGCGAGACGATGACGTCGGCATCGGGCAATGGCAGCGCGTGCTCGGGCGGGTCGACGAAACGCAAGGTATAGGCATGCTGCGGCCGGCCGCCGAAGGGCGCGATGTGCTGGCGGCCGATCGCGAGGAACACGCTGGCGCGGCGGTCCGGCAGGGCCGCGGCCGCCGATGTGACGTCGGCGACCTCGATCCAGCGATCGCCGGACGTCTTGTCCCAGGCTGCGCGTTCGAGCGCGATCAATGGCGTTGCGGTTTGCGCGCAGGCGGCGATCGCGTTGCGGCTCATCTCGGCCGCGAAGGGATGCGTCGCATCGATCACATGCGTGATGGCTTCGCGGCGCAGATAGTCGGCAAGACCGCTGACGCCGCCGAAGCCGCCGATCCGCGTCGGCAGCGGTCGTTCGGCAGGAGCGGCGGTGCGGCCGCCGTACGAATAGACCGCGTCAATCCCCGCGCGGGCAATCGCAACGGCAAGCGAATTGGCGTCGGCCGTTCCGCCCAGGATCAGGGCGCGCATCATGGGTAATCCGTGGTTGACCATCATCGGCATCGGCGAAGATGGCCTTGCCGGCCTCTCCGACGCAAGCCGAAAGGCGCTTGGTGAAGCCGAAACGGTGTTCGGCGGCGAGCGGCACCTTGCGCTCGCCGGCATCACCGACCGCGGACGTGCCTGGCCGGTGCCGTTCGATGTGGACATCGTGCTTGAATGCCGCGGCCGTCCGACCGCGGTGCTCGCCTCGGGCGATCCGTTCTGGCATGGCGTCGGCGGAAGCCTTGTCGGAAAATTGCAGGCCGGCGAATGGGTTGCGTACTCCGCGTCATCGACGTTCTCGCTGGCGGCGGCACGGTTGGGCTGGCGGCTCGAGAATGTCACCTGTCTCGGTCTTCATGCCGCTCCGTTCGAACGGCTCTTGCCGCATCTCGTGCGCGATGCACGGATCATCTCCCTGGTGCGCGATGGCCGAGCGGCTGCCGATCTCGCGAAATGGCTCACGGACCATGGCTGGGGGGCGTCAGCGATGTGGACACTGACCGCGCTTGGCGGACCGCGCGAATCCATCATGCAGCATCGCGCCGACGATTATGCCGGCGATTCCGGTGATAGCCTCGTCACGGTTGCGCTGGAGGCGAGGGGAGCGCAGGGGATCGCAGGCAGCTCGGGCCTTCCCGACACACTCTTTGTGCATGACGGTCAACTGACGAAACGGCCGGTCCGCGCGCTGGCGCTGTCGGCCCTTGCGCCGCGGCCCGGCGAGCGGTTGTGGGATGTCGGCGCGGGCTCGGGCTCGATCTCGATCGAATGGGCGCTCTGTGGCGGGACGGCAATCGCGGTCGAGGCCCGCGGCGAACGCGTTGCCAACATCCGCAGCAATGCGGCGAGCTTTGGCCTGACGCATCGGATTGCGATTATCGAAGGCGAGGCGCCCGGCATTCTGTCAGACCTCGAAGCGCCCGATGCCGTGTTCATCGGTGGCGGCCTCGATGTTGACACGTTCGATGCGATCTGGTCGCGCATCGCGCCGGGAACGCGGCTGGTTGCACATGCGGTGACGCTGGAAACCGAGGCGCTGCTTGCCGATCTGCATCAGCGCCTTGGCGGTGAATTGATGCGGGTGGAGATCGCGCAGGCCGAGCCGCTCGGCCGGTATCGCTCCTGGAAAGCGACGCGGCCGATCGTGCAATGGAGCGCGGTCCGATGAAGGTCGCGGGGCTGGGCTTCAGGAGCAATGCCAGTGTCGCGTCACTGCGCGAAGCGCTCGACGCGGCCGGCGGGCCCAACGGCCTTGCGGCGGTTGCGACGGTGAGCGACAAGGCCGACGCGCTGGCATTGAAAGTGCTGGCGAAGGAATTGGGGTTGCCGATCCGCGGCTTTCCCGCCGCAATATTGGCTGAGGTAGAGACTACAACGCAATCCGAGCGCATCAAGGCCAGGTTCGGGACGGGCTCGGTCGCCGAAGCAGCCGCGATCGCTGCCGCCGGACGCGGCGCTCGCCTGATCGCGGCAAGAGCTATGTCCCAAGATCGGATGGCCACCGCGGCGATCGCAGAAGGAGACGGCGAATGACGGTGCACTTCATCGGCGCTGGGCCAGGCGCTGCCGATCTCTTGACCCTGCGCGGACGCGATCTCATCGCCTCTTGCCCGGTCTGCCTCTACGCCGGATCGTTGGTCCCCGCGGGCGTGTTGGCGCATTGCCCGAAGGGTGCGCGCATCGTGAACACGGCGCCGATGTCGCTCGACGAGATCATCGCCGAGATCGCCGCGGCGCATGCCGAGGGCAAGGACGTCGCGCGGCTGCATTCGGGCGATCTCTCGATCTGGTCGGCTATGGGGGAACAGCTGCGCCGGTTGCGCGCGTTGCAGATTCCATATTCGGTCACGCCCGGCGTGCCGGCGTTCTCGGCGGCCGCGGCGGCACTGGAGTCTGAGCTGACGCTGCCGGGCCTTGTGCAATCGGTGGTGCTGACGCGCACGCCGGGCAGGGCGAGCGCGATGCCCGATGGCGAGACGCTCGCGGCCTTCGCCGCGACCGGGGCGGTGCTCGCGATCCATCTGTCGATCCATCTGCTCGACAAGGTCATCGCCGAGCTCACGCCGCATTACGGCGCGGACTGCCCGGTGGCGATCGTCTGGCGCGCGAGCTGGCCGGAGCAGCGCATCGTGCGCGCCACGCTTGCCACCCTCGATGCCGCGGTCGGCCCCGAGCTCGAACGCACCGCGCTGATCCTGGTCGGCAAGACGCTCGGCGCCGGCGAATTCCCCGAAAGCCGTCTCTATGCGGCCGACTATGACCGCCGCTATCGGCCGGTGGGCGCGGAGCCGCGCTTTCCGGAAACATCGCCGGGATCTTCGCAATGACCGCGGGGCTCGTGATCTCGGCGCCGGCATCGGGCGTCGGCAAGACGACGCTGACGCTGGCGCTGGCGCGCGCCTATCGCAATCGCGGGCTGAAGGTGCAATGCCTCAAGAGCGGGCCTGACTATATCGATCCCGCCTTCCACGCGGTCGCCACCGGACGCGCGTCCGTCAACATCGACAGCTGGGCGATGTCGCGCGAGGCGATCGCGCGTCTGGCAAGCCGCGGCGCGGACGCCGATCTCGTGCTGGCCGAAGGCTCGATGGGGTTGTTCGACGGCGTCGCTACGCGCGGGGTCTCGGGCACCGGTGCCACCGCCGACATCGCCGAGATGATGGGATGGCCGGTGCTGCTGGTGATCGATCCCTCCGGCCAGGCGCAGACGGCGGCCGCGGTCGCGGCGGGATTGCGCGATTTCCGGCCCGGCGTGCGGCTTGCCGGTGTCGTGCTCAACCGTGTCGCCAGTGCGCGGCACGAAGCGCTGGTGCGCAGCGCCATGGCGGCTGCGGGGATTGCGGTGCTGGGTGCGCTGCCCCGGCACGCCGAGATCGCCTTGCCGAAACGTCATCTCGGCCTGGTGCAGGCCGAAGAGCAGGTTCAGATCGACGGTCTGATCAGTGAGGCCGCACGCTTCGTCGTCGAACATGTCGATCTCGACGCGGTGCTACAGTCGGCACGCGACTGGTCGCCGCAATCGGCCGTGCGCGACCTCGATATCACTCCGCCGGGCCAGCGTATCGCGCTCGCGCGCGACGCCGCATTCTCCTTCGTCTACCCGCACATGCTGGAGGGCTGGCGTGCGGCGGGCGCCGAGATAGTGACGTTCTCGCCGCTCGCGGACGAGGGCCCCGACGCGGCCGCCGATGTGTGTTGGCTGCCCGGCGGCTATCCCGAACTGCACGCTGGCCGGCTTGCATCCAACAGGCGATTTCTCGGGCAGTTGCGCGCATTCGCCGAGACGAGGCCGGTGCACGGCGAGTGCGGCGGCTACATGGTGCTGGGCGCCGCGTTGACCGACGCCGACGGCGTGCGCCACGAGATGGCGGGCTTGCTCGGCCTCGAAACCAGCTATGCCAAGCGCCGCATGCATCTGGGCTACCGGCTCGCCGAGCTTACCGCCGCGATGCCCGGGCATGGTCCGGGCGCGCGCCTGCGCGGCCACGAGTTTCACTATTCGACGATCATCGCACAGCCCGATACGCAGCTTGCGGTGGTACGTGATGCGACGGGCGCGATCGTGGCCGAAACCGGATCGCGGCGGGGTAATGCAACCGGTACATTCTTCCATCTGATTGCGGAGGACCGGTGAGCGGATTCGTTTCCTTCGTCTCGGCCGGCCCCGGCGATCCCGAACTCCTGACCATGAAGGGAGCCGCTCGGCTGCGCGAGGCCGACGTGGTGCTCTATGATGACCTCGCCTCGGGCGCGATCCTCGATCTGGCGCGTCCCGGCGCCAATCTTGTCGCGGTCGGCAAGCGCGCCGGCCGCCTCTCGGCGAAGCAGCATCATGTCAGCCGCCTGCTGGTCGACTACGCGGCGGCTGGCGTGCGCGTGGTGCGGCTGAAATCCGGCGATGCCGGCATCTTCGGACGGCTCGAGGAGGAGATCGCGGCGCTGCGCGCGGCAGGCGTCGGCTACGAGATCATTCCCGGCGTGACCTCGGCCTCGGTTGCCGCGGCGCAAGCCGGCATTCCGCTGACGCGGCGGCTGACCTCGCGGCGGGTCCAGTTCGTGACCGGCGCCGATGTCACAGGCGAGTTGCCCGCGGATCTGAACTGGGCGGCGCTGGCCGACCCGGAAGCGACCACCGTCGTCTATATGGGCCGGCGCACGTTCCCGGCCTTGGCGGCGAATCTGATCACGCATGGCCTTTCTCCCGACACGCCTGCACTGCTCGCGGAGTCGCTCGGCCATGCCGACGAGCGGCTTCTCCGCACCACCATCGCGGAGCTTGCAGAACGGCTGACGGATGCGGGCGCTGCCACGGCGGCTGCCGTCATTCTGTTCGGCGCGCTGGCGCCGGAGCAAGGTTGATCTGGCCATGTTGACGTTGTCCCTGATCGGCATCGGTTGCGGCGATCCCAAGCAGCTCACCCTTGCTGCGATCGCTGCCATCAATGCCGCCGATCTGGTCCTGATCCCGCGGAAGGGCACCGCGAAGTCGGACCTCGCCGACTTGCGCCGAACGATCTGCGCAGGGTCGCTGAGCAACGAGCGCACGCGCATTGCCGAGTTCGACCTGCCGGTGCGTGATGCCGGTGAAGAGAACTATCGCAAGGGCGTCGACGATTGGCATGACGCCGTCGCCGCAACCTGGTCAAAGGAAATCGGACGCCATCTTGGCGGCGAGGGGCGCGTGGCCCTGCTGATCTGGGGCGACCCGTCGCTCTTCGACTCGAGTCTGCGGATCGCGCGGCGGCTCGATCCGCTGCCGTCGATCGAGGTGATCCCGGGCATCACGTCGATCCAAGCGCTGTGCGCGGCGCATGCGCTGCCGCTCAATGAGATCGGCGAGCCGTTCCTGGTCACGACAGGCCGGCGGTTGCGTGAGGCCGGCTGGCCCTCCGGCGTCGACACCATCGTCGTGATGCTCGATGGCGACGCTGCCTTCCAGACGCTGGATCCTGCGGGCATGAAGATCTGGTGGGGCGCATATCTCGGTATGCCCGACCAGATCCTCATGGCGGGCGAGTTAGCCGAGGTGGGCCCTCGCATCGTCGCCGCGCGCCGGAATGCGCGTGAAGAGCACGGCTGGATCATGGACAGCTATGTCCTGAAGCGGGGATCGTGATCGAGGGATTGCGTCGGCGGTCCACGCAGCGGGGACTATCCGGTCTTTAATCCGCGAATCGAGGGTTGGATCGTCAGGCGGTAGGCCACGAGCTTGTCACCATCGAACTGCTCGAGCGTAGTCTCGCAGACAGGGCAACGATACTCGCCCGTGCTTCCCGATCCGGATGACAGCTCAAGGCGCCGGAAACCAGCCCCGCAGCGCGGACACGTGACGTCGTCCTTCTTCATCAACTCACCCCAGAGCAACACCGGCGCCACGCTTTTACCGCATACCGCGCGGCGGAACTATGTTCATGACCGGAGAGCTCCGGATCATTCATGCATGGCGTCGCAACTCGAACGACGGCGCCGCTGGTTCGATCGCGAACCGGGACGGATCGGTGACTTCAACGCATTCTGCAAGTTCAGCAATGAGTTATGGCGTGATGTCGAAGGCGGGACCGAGCGCGCTTGCGCCGCAATATCTCGCTGAGCCCGTCGGTTCCTCGTCTGTCCTGTCTTCGATCAACGCGCGATCGCCGGCGACCGTGAGGTTCGCCGGCGATCCATGGCCGTCAAGGGATGCCATCTATTTCCTGATCAGGCGAACCACGTCCTGCCTCAGAAGGTAGAGCGAGACGGCAAGCAGGACGACGTCCTTCATCAGGAAGGGCACGTTGCCGGTCATTGCCGGGAAGCCTCCGGCCGCAACGTCCCAGCCGTCAGGCATGAACGGGATGATAGTTACGGTCGCGATGAAGGTGCCGGTCGAGCCGAGGGCACCGAGCACGCCGAGCCGCTTGTCCCAGAATCCTGCCAGCAGCAGCGATCCGAACGTCCATTCCGACGCGCCGAGGAAGTAGCTGGCGCCGGCATGACCAAAGGCCGGATAGAGCCACCAGATCAGCGGCCCGTTGCTGATGAACGGGACCAGCCGTTCGAATTCGTACGGAAACCATTTCTGGTAGCCGAAGAACAGGAACATGATCACCATCGCGGCCCTGACGACGTGGTAGTCAAGATCGTCGGCGAGCAGCCCGGATCGATGAAGCGCGCGGACGATCGGATTTTGCGTCGTGTCGGACAACTGAACGGTGTTGGAAAGCGCAGTCATGGTCGTGATCCTTCCAATCGACTGACTTCGGTCGCTTCACGCGACGGCAGGGAAGTCGATGTCGGTGTCGTTGATACGATTGAAAACGTTGGTGAAGACGATGGTTGCGAACGCCAGGCTGATCTCGACCAGCTGCGCGTCGCTGTAGCCGGCGGCCTTGATCGCGGCGAAGTCCTCGGCGCTGACCGTGCCGCTCGACTGCGCGAGCTTGCGGACGAAATGGATCAGCGTGTCTTGCTTGGCATCACCGGTCAGCGCGCCGTCGCGGATCTGCTTCAGTGCGTCGGCCTTCACGCCGGCGAGCTTGGCGAGATGAGAATGTGCGGCGACACAGTAGTCGCAGCCGCCGGCGGCGCTGATCACGAGCTTGATGATCTCCCGATCGCGCTTGGACAGACTGCCGCCGGCGAGCACGGCATCGGCGGCAAGCATCGACTTGAGCGCCGCGGGGCCGTGGGCGGCGATCGCCGCATAGGCGTTCGGGACGCTGCCGGCCGCCTTCTTGATCTGGGCGTAGACCTGGCCCGACGGGCCGGTGTCGGTTTCGAGATTGGGGACTGAAAGACGGGACATGGTGGCACTCCTTGTTTGGGGTGGTGAACGATTGCGGAGTGACAATAGGATTGAGATTTGAGACATTGAATGTTCATATTGCTCGATTATATGCTCAATCGTCTCATGAACTGCCTCGGGGGGATTGGCCATGGATTGGCTCAGCCGGCTATTCGAGATGATGCCGGTGCGCGGGCGGCTCGATATTCGCTGCAGCTACAGCGTGCCCTGGCGCATCGAGCAGGGTCCGGGCGTGACCAACGAGATCCCCTATCATGCGGTGCTTGCCGGCTCGGCGATCCTGGACGATCCCGCGGGCGGCCGGCCTTTGCTGCTGAAGACCGGTGACATCCTTCTGCTGCCCGGCAACCCGCGACACGTGATGCATGACGGCAGCGGGGCGGCACCGCTACCGCCGCGCAACCGGGCGGCACAGAATTTCACGATCAGCGAAAACCTCGGGTCGGACGAGCGGCTTGACCTGTTGTGTGGGCACTTCGCGATCGCGCCGCCGCACGACCGTCTGTTGCGCACCTATCTCCCGCCGCGTCTTGTCGTGCATGCCGGCGCGCGGACGGGAAAGGGGACAGCGGCGCAACTCGCCGGACTGGTGTCGCTGATGCGCAGCGAAACGGCCGACGATCATCTGGGCGGCCGCGCCATGCTGGACGCGCTGTCCACGGCGATGTTTGCGCTTGTGCTGCGGCTCGCGAGCGAGACCGATGACAGCTCTCGCGGTCTGCTCGCGCTGGTCGGCGATCCCCGCCTTGCGCCGGCGGTAGCGGCCATGTTCAACCAGCCTGCGCGCGCATGGTCGCTGCCGGAGCTTGCGCGTCTTTGCAACATGTCGCGCGCCACGCTGGCACGGCAGTTCCAGGAGAAGCTCGGGCGGTCGCCCAGCGATCTGCTCACCGATATCAGGATGATGCTTGCGGCGAACGAGTTGAAGAGATCATCGCTTTCGACCGGCGCCGTTGCGGAGATGGCCGGCTACCAGTCCGAAGCCGCCTTTCAGCGCGCCTTCAAGAGCCATATCGGCGTGACGCCGGCGCACTGGCGAAAGGCGCAGCACTCCGGCGAGGATGCATTGGCCGGACTTGGCGCACCCGCCGATCCGGATGGGAGTTTGCCGGCTGCGCCGGAATAACCTGCGAAAGGAAAGCGGCCGGTGGTTGATCGCCACCGGCCGCTCGGCGCGCTGTCATGCCTTCACGGCGGCGGCCTGCTGGAGAATTGCGATCATGTCCTCGGGCTCCGGGCGGCGGGTGTAGTCGGGGTTGACCTCGGAGTAGAGGATCATGCCGTCCCGTCCGATCACGTAGCGGGCCGGCATCGGCAACGTCCAGCTCGGATCGTCGTTGAAGGTCGGCAGATCGTTCTTCAGCTGCTTGTAAAGCTCGACCAGATAGTCGGGCAGATGGAAGCGCAGTCCGAAGGCGTCGCCGACCTGACCCTTCACGTCGGACAGGATCGGGAAGGAGAGCTTGTTCTGGCGCACCGATTTGCGGCTGTTCGGCGCGGTCTGCGGCGAGATCGCGATCAGCGAAGCGCCATATCTGTCAAATTCCGGCTTGGCGGCTTCCAGTGCCTGCAGCTCCATGTTGCAATACGGGCACCAGACGCCGCGGTAGAAGCTGAGCACCAGCGGGCCGCGCTTCAATAAATCGGCCGAGTTGACGATGTTGCCGTCGGGATCGCGGAGCGAGAAGGCGGGGGCGATATCGCCCGCCTTTTTGGCGCGCTGGGCAGCACCGGATGCGATCAGCTCCGCGGTGGCGCGGTGCATGGTCTCGATCACGGCCGGCGGAACGTTGTAGGGCGGCTTTCCGGCTTCGAAATCGGCCTTGAAAGCGTCGAGCTTGGCTTGCAGCGACATGGCGGTTCTCCTTGGTTTCTGCGTGGTGGACGGCGGCGCCGTCCGTTGTTGAAATCACACGCAGGAAGCTAAAGGAGATGGCCGCGCCGGGTAGCGCTGCCGTTGGACTAACGCTTATTCCTATCCGGAATAAGCGCTGACGCATCACGCATTAAAGCTGCGCTCGAAGAAGTCAGCGAATGCGCGGGCCTTGGCGGTTGCGGCGCGCCCGGTCGGAAGCACGGTCCAGAGATCGAGCGCGGGAAGGCTCCACTCCGGCAACACCGCACGGACGGTGCCCGTCCTGAGCTCGGGGGTGAACATCCACTCCGACGCGATCGCGAGCCCGGAATCGGCGAGCACCGCAGCGCGGACGCCTTCGGCTGCGCTCACCCGCAACCGGCTCCGCACCGTGACGGCGAGCTCGGTGCTCTCGCGTTGAAAGGACCACACGCTGCCCTCGCGGAGATAGACGACGGCCTGATGCCGGCTCAGTTCGCTCGGCGTGGCCGGCGTACCGGCGCGGTCGAAATAGGCCGGCGTGCCCAGCACCAGGCGCTTGCATCGCGCGACACGGCGCGCGGTCAGCGTCGAATCCGTCATCTTGCCCATCCGCAGGGCGACGTCGATGCCTTCCTGCACGAGATCGATCTGGCGGTCGTCGAGCACGACCTCGAGCTCCAGCTCCGGGTGCTGGGCGAGAAACTTCGGCAACATCGGAATGAGGTGGATGCGGGCGAAGGTGACGGCGGCGCAGATCCGCAATCGTCCCTTGAGGCCGGCGCCGGCGCCGCGCGCCGCGATCTCGGCCTCGGCCGCCTCTTCAAGCGCGCGCCTGGCGCGCTCGAGATAGCCGAGCCCTGCTTCAGTCGGGGTGAGTCCGCGGGTCGAGCGTGTCAGCAGCTTGACCCCGAGAATCTCCTCGAGCTGCGCAACCGATTTCGAGACCGCCGGCTGGCCGACCCGGAGCTGCCGCGCCGCGCCGGAGAACGAGCCGGTCTCGACCACCCGCACGAACGTCTCCATCGCTGCCAGACGATCCATGGCTATTCTCCACAGGAATGAGCGATCCGGCGCATCCTGTCACGGTCGGAGGCGATTGGCCATTTTCGGATGCGCGCCGGCGGTGGAGCTGGCAGACTACGACTTGCGGTGCCTGGCGTTGACCGCGATCGCGGCGGCGGCGGTGCGATTCTCGACGCCGAGCTTGGCGTAGATCTGCTCGAGATGCTTGTCGACGGTGCGCGGGCTGAGGCCCAGGATCTGCGCGATGTCGCGATTGGTCTTGCCCTTGGAGAGCCAGGACAGCACCTCGCCCTCGCGGGTGGTCAGGCCGAGCTCGCTGGAGAACTCGGCCGGCATGTCGGCGCTGGTGTCCTTGGCCAGCCGCAGCAGGAATTCGTCGGGCCCGAGCTTGCCCATGAATTGCAGGCGAAGCTGCTCGTTGCCGGGGAATGACGCCACCGTCGCGGTCTTCGGTCCCGCCTTGCCCTTCTGCGCCTGCTCGAGCCATTGCGGCATCGGCTCCGGCAGCACGAAATTATCGGCCGCGTCGGCGAGCGTATCGGACAGCAGTCGCTGTGCCTGCGGCGTCGCCCATAGCAGCGCGCCCGCACTGTTGACCGCGAGCAGATAGCGGCCGGAGACGTCGAGCGCGGCGCGGGCGCTCTGCGTCATCCGCGCATTGGCGAGGTGGACCCGGATCCGCGCCAGCATCTCCTCGACCACGATCGGCTTCGTGACATAGTCGACGCCGCCGGCCTCCAGCCCACGGACGATGTGCTCGGTTTCGGCCAGCCCCGTCATGAAGATGATCGGCACGCCGTCGAGCCCGGCATCGCGCTTCAGCCGCTTGCAGGTCTCGAACCCGTCCATGCCGGGCATCACGGCGTCGAGCAGCACGATGTCGGGGGTGATCTGGTCGACGATGCGCATCGCGGAGGCGCCGTCGAGCGCGACCATCACGGTCATGCCGGCGCCGTCGAGCGCATCGGTCAAGAGGCGCAACGTCTCCGGCGAGTCGTCGACGACGAGCGCTACGTCGCGCTTTCTCTGTTCAATGGTCATAGCTGTGCAATGTCTTCAACGTCGCCATATATTGATCGAGATCGAACCGGTCGATCAGAGTGCGCATCTGGCCGACGAAATCGGCATGTTCGGGATGCTCGTTGCCGATCTCGTCGAGCTTGAGCTGGATCGCCCTGATATAGCCGAGCTGGCCGAGGCTGATCAGCTCCTCGACATGTTTCACCGGCGGGCGTGAGCCGGTGTCAGGTTTCCACTGCGGAGCCGGAGTTTGCTCGACCTCATACTGCCACTCGATCTTGAGCAGCTGCCGGATGGTCTCGAGCAGCCGCGGAATGTCGATCGGCTTCATCAAATAGCCGTCGTGGAACGGTTGCGCCAGCGGCGCGCCGTGAGCTTCCAATGCGCTCGCAGAGATCATCAGGATTCGCGCCTGGTGATGGCCTTCGGAGCGCAGGGTTTCGGCGACCGTCCAGCCGTCCATGCCTGCCATCGAGATATCGAGCAGGAACATGTCCGGCCGGCAATGCTGCGCGAGGGCGAGGCAGCCCGGTCCGTCCGGTGCGCTGAGCAGGATGAAGCCGAGCGGCGCCAGAATCTCACGCAGGAGGTCGCGGTGGGTCGGGTCATCGTCGGTGATCAGGATAGTCTTGCGAGGGCCGTGATAGCCGTACACGGGAGCGTCGACCGGCGCGTCGCGGCGCGGATTGGTGACCTCGGACAGCAGCAGCTTGACGCGGAACGTGCTGCCGGTGCCGACCGTGCTCAGGACCTTGATGTCGCCGCCCATCACACCCGCGAGCAGGCGGCTGATGGTGAGGCCGAGCCCGGTGCCGGTCTGCGGCTGGGTGACGCCGAGCGCACCGCGCTCGAAGGGCGCGAAGATCCGCTCGAGGTCGTCGGGCTGGATGCCCGGCCCGGTATCGATCACCTCAAACTCGGCGACCGGGCTGCGGTAATGCACGATGAACTGGACGTTGCCCGTCTGCGTGAACTTGATCGCGTTCGAGAGCAGGTTGATCAGGATCTGCCGCAGCCGCTTCTCGTCGGCATAGACCACGACGGGCAACACCGCCGGCCGCCTGAACACGAAGTCGATGCCCTTCGCCGCGGCTTGCAGGCGGAACATGCCGACCAGCTGCTCGAGGAAATCGTTCAACCGCACCTCGTCGCGCGACAGATAGAGCCGGCCGGCCTCGATCTTGGAGATATCGAGAATGCCATCGATCAGTCCGGACAAATGATCGGCACTGCGGCGGACCACGCGGACCTGCTCGCGCGGCCGTATATGGAGACTGTCGTCCTGCTCCAATAGCTGCGCGTAGCCGGAGATCGCATTCAGCGGCGAGCGGAGCTCGTGGCTGAGGCCGACGACATAGCGGCTCTTGGCGAGATTGGCTGACTCGGCGACTTCCTTGGCGCGCTGCAGCTCGGCGTCGGTGCGTTTGTGGGCGTCGATCTCCTGGATCAGCAGCGTGGTCTGCCGGCGTGTTTCGTCCTCCGCGGCGCGGCGGCTCTGTTGCGCCAGCACGAACAGCCAGGCGACGACGCCGATGATCAGGGTCAGCGCAAAGAACACCTTCCACAGCACGTCGGCCAATAGGTCATTGGCATGCACAGCCGCGGTGGTCTGCAGATAGATCAGGCCGAGCACCAGCGCCACGAGACCGGCCGAGACCGCGAACACGCCGAGGTAATGGCCGAGCTGCGAGTTGATGCGGGCGTAGATCGGCTGCGGCATCACCTTGCCCAGTGCATCCGCGACTTGCGCGCCGATCCGCCCATGCGGCTTGCAGAGATCGTGGCAGCGGGCGTCGAGCGAGCAGCACAATGAGCAGATCGGGCCGGCATAAGCGGGGCAGGCCGCCATGTCCTCGGGCTCGAACGCATGCTCGCAGATGCAGCACTGGATCGATTCGATGTTCTGCCAGCTCCGCTTCGGTTTGCGCGCGATGTAATACTTGCCGTCGGTCGCCCAGGCAATCAGGGGAGCCGTGATGAACGCGACCGCAAGTGCGACGAAGGCGGACAGCGCCTTCGCGGTCGGACCGAACAGGCCGTAGAACGCGCTGATCGAGACCACGGTTGCGATCGTCATCGCGCCGACGCCGACCGGATTGATGTCGCAGAGGTGGGCGCGCTTGAATTCGATGTGCTGGGGCCGCAGGCCGAGCGGCTTGTTGATGACGAGATCGGCGACCAGCGCGCCGACCCAGGCGATAGCGACATTCGAGTAGAGCGCCAGCGTCTGCTCCAGTGCCTTATAGACGCCGATCTCCATCAGCAGCAGCGCGACGACGACGTTGAACACCAGCCACACCACGCGGCCGGGATGCGAATGGGTGAGGCGGGAGAAGAAGTTCGACCATGCGATCGAGCCGGCATAGGCATTGGTGACGTTGATCTTGACCTGCGACAGGATCACGAACGTCCCGGTCAGCGCCATTGCGAGATCCGGCTGCGACAGCACGTAGCGGAACGCCTCGAGATACATGTTCGCCGGCTCCGCCGCGTGCTCGGCCGAGACGCCATGGCTGAGCGCGAAGAAGGCCAGGAACGAGCCGGCCAGCAGCTTGAGCGCGCCGAGCACGATCCAGCCCGGACCGGCGCTGAGCAACGCGATCCACCAGGCCTTTCGCGAGGTGCGGCGGTCGCGCGGCAGGAAGCGCAGGAAGTCGACCTGCTCGCCGATCTGCGCCACCAGCGCGAACACGACCGAGGCCGCCGTGCCGAACAGCAGGAGGTCGAGATTCCCTGCGGGATCGCCATGCTCGCCGGCGAACTTGCGCCACTCGGTAAACGAATGCGGATTGGCCCAGGCGATCGCCGCGAACGGCATGATGTGGAGGACCACCCACAGCGGCTGGGTCCAGAGCTGGAAGCGGCTAATCAGCGTGATGCCGTAGACGACGAGTGGAATGATCACGACCGCGCTGATCAGATAGCCGATCGGTCGCGGGATGCCGAAGCACATGTCGAGCGCGCTGGCCAGGATCACGGCCTCGATCGCGAAGAAGATGAAGGTGAAGGAGGCGTAGATCAGTGATGTGATGGTCGAGCCGATATAGCCGAAGCCGGCCCCCCGGGTCAGCAGGTCGATGTCGATGCCGCTTTTCGCGGCGTGGTAGGCGATCGGCAGGCCGCAGAGGAAGATGATGACGCTGACGACCAGGATCGCGGCCGAGGCGTTCATCGCGCCGTAGTTCAGCGTGATGGTGCCGCCGATCGCCTCCAGCGCCAGGAAGGAGATCGCGCCGAGCGCGGTGTTGGCGACACGGGCGGCGGACCAGCGCCGCGCGCTTTTGGCGGTGAAGCGCAGCGCGTAGTCTTCCAGCGTCTGGTTGGCGACCCATTGATTGTATTGGCGCCTGACGCGGTCTATCCGCTGCCGCCCTGCCACTCGTTTGAACTCCTGGTCCACGATGCGCTGATCGCGGGCAAATCCCGTACCAAAAACCTACGTCGCTATTTTGCGGTGCAGTATACGCGATCTCACGTATCAGTGCGCTGCACAAAAGTGAGCAATCCTCGCCTGATCAATAAGCGTTCTCGAACCAATGGGGTGCTCATGTCAGACGAAACAAAACCAGGCCTGAAGTCTCCGCTCCGGCGCAAGCTCTTGATGGGAATGGCTGCTTTGCCGGCCGTTTCGATGCTGGGCCGTCCCGCATTCGCCGACGTTCCTGCAACCTCCGCGGTCAACACCACCGGTCTTGCAGTCACCGATAGCGAAGTCACGGTCGGCATCCTGCACTCCGTGACCGGCACCATGGCGATCTCCGAGACCGGGTCGGTCGAGGCCGAGAAGCTCGCGATCGAGCAGATCAACGCCGCCGGCGGCGTGCTCGGCCGCAAGATCAAGTTCATCCAGGAAGACGGCGCGAGTGACTGGCCGACCTTCGCGGAAAAGGCCAAGAAGCTCCTGGTCAACGACAAATGCGCCGCCGTGATGGGCTGCTGGACCTCGGCCTCGCGCAAGGCGGTGCTGCCGGTGTTCGAGCAGTACAACGGCATGCTGTACTACCCGACCTTCTATGAGGGTCTCGAGCAGTCCAAGAACGTGATCTACACCGGGCAGGAGGCGACGCAGCAGATCATCGCCGGCCTCGACTGGGTCAACAAGACCAAGGGCGCCAAGAGCTTCTATCTGCTCGGCTCGGACTACATCTGGCCGCGCACCTCGAACAAGATCGCGCGCAAGCACATCGAGAACCATCTGCAGGGCTGCAAGGTGGTCGGCGAGGAATACTTCCCGCTCGGCTCGACCCAGTTCAATTCGGTGATCAACAAGATCAAGCTGACCAAGCCGGACGTGATCTACGCGATCATCGTCGGCGGCTCCAACGTCGCGTTCTACAAGCAGCTCAAGGCGGCGGGCATCGATCTGTCGAAGCAGACGCTGCTGACGATCTCGGTCACCGAGGACGAGATCGACGGCATCGGCGGCGAGAACATCGCGGGAGCCTATGCCTGCATGAAGTACTTCCAGTCGCTCGACAATCCGAACAACAAGGCCTTCGTGCCCGCGTTCAAGAAGATGTGGGGCGAGAAGACCGTGATCGGCGACGTCACGCAGGCCGCGTATCTCGGCCCGTGGCTGTGGAAGCTGACGGTGGAGAAGGCGCAGAGCTTCGACATCGACAAGATCGCTGCGGCGTCTCCCGGCGTCGAGTTCAAGGGCGCGCCGGAAGGTTACGTCCGGATCCACGAGAACCATCACCTCTGGTCGAAGACCCGCGTCGGTCGCGCCAAGGCCGATGGCCAGTATGAACTGATCTACGAGACCGCCGATCTCGTCGAGCCGGATCCGTTCCCCAAGGGTTACCAGTGAGATTGAGCGCGTAAGGCGCAACCTCACTTCAACGCATCGCGGCGTGGACGTCACCGCCCACGCCGCCGATCGGGCGCCGCTGCGCGCGGCGCGTGCCCCTTGGACTGGAGGACATCATGTTCGGCGACTATTCGATCAGCGATCTCGGCGCCATCCTTGCGATGCAGGGATTTGCCGGGCTCATCCTGTTCTCCGTCTACGTGCTGATGGCGCTCGGGCTTGCCATCATCTTCGGCCAGATGGGCGTCATCAACATGGCGCATGGCGAGTTCATGATCCTCGGCGCTTACGTCACCTGGATGACGTCGAACGCCGTGCAGCACGTCGCGCCCTGGCTGTTTCCCGGCTACTTCTTCATTGCGATGATCCTGGCGTTCATCGCCTCCGGCGCGCTCGGCATGCTGGTCGAATGGGCGCTGATCCGTCATCTCTACAAGCGTCCGCTCGATACGCTGCTGGCGACCTGGGGCCTCAGCCTGATTCTGCAGCAGGCCTATCGCTCGATCTTCGGCGCGCGCGAGGTCGGCGTGGAATTGCCGGAATGGATGATGGGCTCCTGGCAGGCGACCGATTCGATCCAGATTCCGATCAACGGCATGTTCGTGATGGGGCTGACCATCCTGATCACGATCGTCGTGTTCTATATCCTGTTCTGGTCGAACTGGGGCAAGCAGGTGCGCGCGGTGGTGCAGAACCGCGTGATGGCGGGCGCCGTCGGCATCAACACCGAGAAGGTCGATCGCTACACCTTCGGGCTCGGCTGCGGCATCGCCGGCATTGCAGGCTCGGCCTTCACCATGATCGGCTCGACCGGGCCGACCGCCGGCCAGCTCTACATCGTCGACACCTTCCTGGTCGTCGTGTTCGGCGGCGCAGCTTCGCTGTTCGGCACCATCGCCTCCGCGTTCTCGATCTCGCAGACCCAGTCGACGCTGGAGTTCTTCCTGTCGGGATCGATGGCCAAGGTGATCACGCTGCTCACGATCGTCGCGATCCTGATGGTGCGTCCGCAGGGGCTGTTCGCGCTCAAGGTCCGCAAATAAGAACAAGCAGGCTGGTCATGATCATCAACTCGCGCTTTTTCAATCGCTCCGAACTGCTCGGCTTCCTTGCACTCGCGGTGCTGTTGCTTGTCATCCTGCCGCTGTCGCTGGATATCTTCCGCCTCAACCTGGTCGCCAAATACCTGACCTATGCCTTCGTCGGCATCGGCCTCGTGCTGTGCTGGGGCTATGGCGGCATCCTCAGCCTGGGGCAGGGCGTGTTCTTCGGCCTCGGCGGCTACTGCATGGCGATGTACCTCAAGCTCGAGGCATCGTCGGTTGCCAACACCAAGATCCAGTCGACGCCGGGCATCCCTGATTTCATGGACTGGAACCAGCTCACCTCGCTGCCCTTCTTCTGGAAGCCGTTTCACAGTTTCCCGGTCACGCTGCTGGCGATCCTGCTGGTTCCCGCGTTCTTCGCGCTGATCATCGGCGCCGCGATGTTCAAGCGCCGGGTCGGCGGCGTGTACTTTGCGATCATCACGCAGGCGATCGCTGCGATCCTCACCATCCTGATCGTGGGGCAGCAGGGCTACACCGGCGGCATCAACGGCATTACCGACCTGCGCACGCTGCACGGCTGGGACATCCGCACCGATCACGCCAAGTTCATTCTGTATTTCGTCGAGGTTGTGCTGCTGTTCGGATGCATCGTCGCCGCGCAATTCATCCGGCTGACAAAACTCGGGCGCATCCTGGTGGCGATGAGGGAGCAGGAGGATCGCGTGCGCTTCTCCGGTTACAGCGTCGCCAACTTCAAGATCTTCGCGTTCTGTGCCGCGGCGGTGTTCGCCGCGATCGGTGGCGCCATGTTCACGCTCGAGGTCGGCTTCATGTCGCCGTCCTTCGTCGGCATCGTGCCGTCGATCGAGATGGTGATCTACACCGCGGTCGGCGGCCGGATGTCGATCTTCGGCGCGGTCTGGGGCGCGCTGCTGGTCAATTTCGCCAAGACCAGCCTCTCGGAATCCTTCCCGCAGCTCTGGCTGTTCGGCCTCGGCGCGCTGTTCATCGCGGTCGTGCTGGCTTTCCCGAACGGGCTCTCCGGCATTTGGGCCGATCATATCCAGCCGCGCATCGACCGCCTGCTGGCATCGCGACGATCAAAATCGGCGGGGCTCGTCGCCGACGGCGCACCGGCCGAGTGAGGAGGGATCATCATGCTCGTTGGCCATCAGCCCAAGGACTTCCTGCTCGCCGTCTCCGGCCTCACCGTGTCGTTTGATGGCTTCAAGGCCGTCAACGATCTCTCCTTCTATGTCGAGGAGAACGAGATCCGTGTCATCATCGGCCCCAACGGCGCCGGCAAGACCACCGTGCTCGACCTGATCTGCGGCAAGACCAAGGCGACCTCGGGCTCGATCCAGTTCCGCGGCCAGGAGCTGACGAGGCTGCGCGAGAACGAGATCGTGCAGGCCGGGGTGGGACGCAAGTTCCAGACGCCGTCGGTGTTCGAGGACCTCACCGTGTTCGAGAATCTCGAGATTTCCTTTCCGCGCGGCCGCACCGTGTTCGGCTCGCTGACCTTCCAACGCGACGACGCGGTCAAGCAGCGGGTCGAGGAGGTCGCCGAGATGATCTTCCTGAAGGACCGGCTCAACACCTATGCCGATCAGCTCAGCCATGGCCAGAAGCAATGGCTCGAGATCGGCATGCTGCTGATCCAGGACCCAGACCTCCTGATGCTCGACGAGCCGGTTGCCGGCATGAGCGTGTCCGAGCGCGCCAAGACCGCCGAGCTGCTCAACCGGATCATCAAGGACCGCTCGGTGCTGGTGATCGAGCACGACATGAAGTTCGTCGAGGACATCGCGCACAAGGTCACGGTGCTGCATCAGGGACAGATATTGTCCGAAGGCACGATGGAGCACGTCAAGAACGATCCGAAGGTGATCGAAGTTTACCTCGGCCATTAAGGATTTGAAGCGATGCTGGCAATCAATGATCTTCACGTCGCCTATGGCCAGAGCGAGGTGCTGCATGGCCTCAACGTCTCGGTCGCACCCAACGAGATCGTCGCGATCATGGGCCGCAACGGGATGGGCAAGACGACGCTGATGAAGTCCCTGATGGGCATCCTGCCGGCCAAGAGCGGCAAGGTGACCATGGACGGCACCGAGCTCGGCGCGATGAAGAGCTACGAGCGGGTGGCGAAGGGGCTCGCCTACGTGCCGCAGGGCCGCATGATCTTCTCCACCATGACGGTGAAGGAGAACATCGAGACCGGGCTCGTGGTGTCAGGCGGTTCCGAGGTGCCCGGCGATATCTACGAGCTGTTCCCGGTTCTGCTCGAGATGAAAGGCCGCCGCGGCGGCAATCTTTCGGGCGGACAGCAGCAACAGCTCGCGATCGCCCGCGCGCTTGCGACCAAGCCGAAGGTGCTGCTGCTCGACGAGCCGACCGAAGGCATCCAGCCGTCGATCATCAAGGACATGGCACGCACGTTGAAGCGGATCCGCGACGAGCGCGGGCTGTCGATCGTCGTCTCCGAGCAAGTCTTGAGCTTCGCGCTCGATATCGCCGATCGCGTGCTGGTCATCGAGAACGGCGAGATCGTCCGCGACGATCCGCGCGCCAGCGTCGATGCCGCGCAGATCTCCAAATACTTGTCCGTCTAACCAGTAAACGAAGGGGAGCATCTCGATGCCAGATACACTGATCAAGGTCGATCTCAGCAAGTCGGCCTATGAAAACGACAAGATCCACAACCGCTGGCATCCGGAGGTTCCGATCGTCGAGTGGGTCAGCCCGGGCGACGACTTCATCATCGAGACCGTCGACTGGACCGGCGGCTTCATCAAGAACAACGATTCCGCCGATGACGTGCGCGACATCGATCTGTCGATCGTGCACTTCCTGTCCGGCCCGATCGGTGTCAAGGGCGCCGAGCCCGGCGATCTCCTCGTCGTCGACCTGCTCGACGTCGGTCCCTTGAAGGAGAGCCTGTGGGGCTTCAACGGTTTCTTCTCCAAGCAGAATGGCGGCGGCTTCCTTACCGACCATTTTCCGCTGGCGCAGAAGTCGATCTGGGATATCAAGGGCCTCTACACCTCGTCGCGCCACGTCCCCGGCGTCAACTTCGCCGGCCTGATTCATCCCGGCCTGATCGGCTGTCTGCCCGATGCCAAGATGCTGGCGGCCTGGAACGCGCGCGAAGCCGAGCTGATCGCGACCAACCCGACCCGTGTGCCGGGCCTCGCCAATCCGCCGTTCGCGCCGACCGCGCATGCCGGCCAGGCCAAGGGCGACGTCAAGGCCAAGATCGGCCTCGAGGGCGCGCGCACCGTGCCGCCGCGCGAGCATGGCGGCAATTGCGACATCAAGGATCTGTCGCGCGGCTCGAAGATCTATTTCCCGGTCTATGTGCCGGGCGGCGGGCTCTCGATGGGCGACCTGCATTTCAGCCAGGGCGACGGCGAGATCACCTTCTGCGGCGCCATCGAAATGGCAGGCTGGCTGCACATCAAGGTCGACGTCATCAAGGACGGCGTCTCGAAATACGGCATCAAGAATCCCGTGTTCAAGCCGTCGCCGATCACGCCGAACTACAAGGACTATCTGATCTTTGAGGGCATCTCGGTCGACGAGGCCGGCAAGCAGCACTATCTCGACGTCCACATCGCCTATCGTCAGGCCTGCCTGAACGCGATCGAGTATCTGAAGAAGTTCGGCTACTCCGGCGCCCAGGCCTATTCGATCCTCGGCACCGCGCCGTGCCAGGGCCATATCTCCGGCGTCGTCGACGTGCCCAACGCCTGCGCCACGCTGTGGCTGCCGACGGAGATATTCGACTTCGACGTGATGCCGTCGTCGGCGGGACCGATCAAGCACATCAAGGGCGACGTGCAGATGCCGATCTCGCCCGACAAGTGATCCTTTAGGCGATCCCTGCGCGAAGGGTGCGGGACGGCTGCGTATTTGGCCGCCCCGCACCCATCGCCGGGCTTCACACGACTGCGCAAGGATTAGGGAAATGCCGATCTACGAATATCTCTGCAACGACTGCGGCCCGTTCACCGACATGCGGCCGATGGCGGAATGCGACCTGCCGCAGGACTGCCCACAATGCGAGACGACGTCGCCGCGCGTGATCCTGACCGCACCGGCGTTCTTCTGCATGCCCTCGGACAAGCGCAAGGCGCATGCCACCAACGAGCAGAGCCGGCACGCGCCGAAGACGCTCGACCAGTACAAGGCTGCGCATGGCCCGGGCTGCGGCTGCTGCTCTTCCTCGGGAAAGAAGAAGCCGGCGCGACTGATGACCAAGACCAAGAGCGGCGCGAAGGGTTTTCCGACCGCGCGTCCCTGGATGATCAGCCACTGACAGAGTGGCGGATCATCAGGCCTGTTCGGCGACCTTCAGGGCCTCGGTGCGGATCTCCTCGACCAGCCGCTCCTTCAGAGCGACGAATTCGGGCGTGGTCTTGATCTTGTAGGAGCGCGGATGCGGCAAGTCGACCGCGATCTCGGCCTTGATGCGGCCGGGACGCGCGCTCATGACGATGACGCGGCTGCCGAGGAAGATCGCTTCCTCGATGTCGTGGGTGACGAACAGCACCGTCTTCTGGTCGCGCTCCCAGATCCCGAGCAGCATCTCCTGCATCAATGCCCGCGTCTGGTTGTCGAGCGCGCCGAACGGCTCGTCGAGCAGCAGGATCTTCGGATCATTGGCCAGCGCCCGGGCGATCGCGGTGCGCTGCTGCATGCCGCCCGACAGCTGCTTGGGCCAGTGGTTTTCGAAGCCCGATAGCCCGACCCGGCGGATGAAGGCGTCCGCGATGTCATGACGCTCTCCTTGCGGAACGCCGCGCTCGCGCAGGCCGAAGGCGATGTTCTCGCGCACGGTCAGCCAGGGAAACAGCGTGTAGGACTGAAACACCATGCCGCGATCGGCGCCGGGGCCGGTGACCTCGCGCCCGTCGAGCGTAACCCGCCCGCTGGTCGGCCGGTCGAGCCCGGCGATGATCCGGAGCAGGGTGGATTTTCCGCAGCCGGACGGGCCAAGGATGGTGACGAAGTCGTTGTCGCCGACATCGAGCGTGGTCGGCTCGAGCGCTCTCGTCGGCGCGTGGCCGGCGCGGGCGGGAAAGGTTCGCGAGACCTGTTCGATCCTGAGCGCGGTCATGCGAGCTTCCACGGAAACAGCCAGGCGTTGAACGCCTTGAACAGGAAATCGGAGATCAGGCCGATCAGCCCGATGACGATGATGCCGAAGATGATCTGGCCGGTGTTGAGCAGCGCCTGGCTGTCGGTGATCATGTGCCCGATGCCGGACGATGAACCGATCAGCTCGGCCACGATGACGTAGGTCCAGGCCCAGCCGAGCACCAGCCGCAGGATCTCGGCAATCTCGGGCGCGGCAGAGGGCAGCAGCACGCGGCGGATGACGCCGCTGTCGCGGGCGCCGAGCGTGTAGGCGGCCTCGACCAGATCGCGCCGTGTGGCGCCGACGGTGACGGCCACCATCAGGATGATCTGGAACACCGCACCGATGAAGATCACGAGTAGTTTTTGCAGCTCGCCGATACCGGCCCACAGGATCAACAGCGGGATGAAGGCGGAGGCCGGCAGATAGCGCGCAAAGGACACGAAGGGTTCGAGGAAGGCCTCGACCGGCTTGTAAGCGCCCATCAGCACACCGAGCGGGACTGCAATGACGGCGGCGAGGGCAAAGCCGCCGACGACGCGCCAGACCGTCATGCCGATATCGAACAGAAAACCTTGCTTGGCGAGCAGCTCATAGCCTTCCTGCATCATGGTGAGCGGGTTGGCGAGGAATGTCTTCGACACATGGCCGCCGAACGTCGCCCAGGACCAGAGGGCGACGAACAGCACGAAGAAAGCGAGGCCGTAGGCCACGCGCTGCTTCGATGTTGTGGGCTCGAGGGGACGCATCAATTGATCCAGGCGTATCTCACGCGCCAGTCCCGCCCGGCTTGTCGCGAGGCAGGACCGGCCGAAATGATGACTGCGTTACTTGATGAAGCTCGCGTCGTAGATGTCTTCGATCTTCGGCGCCGCCTTGATGATGCCGACCTCGAGCAGGAGCTCTGCTGCGTCCTTGTTGAAGCTGAGGAAGTCGCCGGCGAAGAATTTCTGGTTGGCGGCTTTGTCCTGCCAGCGCAGGTACTTTGCCGAGTTGCCGAACTGCTCGCCACTCTGCTTTACGTCCGCGCCCATGATCTCATAGGCCTTGGCCTGATCCTTGGCGATCATGTCGAGCGCCTCGAAATAGCTGTCGGCCAGCGCCTGGGCTGCCTTCGGATTGTCGGTCAGGAATTTCGGCGTGCAGCCGAACGTGTCCATCACGATCGGATAGTCGAGCGTGGTGGCGATGATCTTGCCCTTGTCGGGGGCGGCACGCACCGTCGACAGATAGGGCTCGTAGGTCATCGCGGCATCGTTCTGGCCGGAGACGAAAGCCTGCGCCGCCGCGGCCGGCTCCAGATTGACCACCGTGACGTCCTTTACCGTGAGGCCGTTCTTCTTCAGCATCCAGGCCAGCGCGAAATAGGGCGAGGTGCCCGGCGCCGATGCCGCGACGGTCTTGCCCTTCAGATCCTTGATCGCGGCGACGTCGTTGCGCACGGCCATGCCGTCGGCGCCATAGCTCTTGTCGAGCTGGAAGATTTGCTTGGTCGCGACGCCATTGGCATTCCAGGAGATCCAGGTCTC
Organism: Bradyrhizobium sp. CCBAU 53421; assembly: GCF_015291625.1. Classification (NCBI taxonomy): domain Bacteria; kingdom Pseudomonadati; phylum Pseudomonadota; class Alphaproteobacteria; order Hyphomicrobiales; family Nitrobacteraceae; genus Bradyrhizobium; species Bradyrhizobium sp. CCBAU 53421. The sequence goes on along the minus strand of NZ_CP030047.1, from coordinate 6,150,505 downwards.
CACCGTCGTGGCCGCGCACTGGATGTCGCCCGAGGCGATCGCCAGATGCCGGTCCTTCTGCGGAATCTTCGTCAAGGTCACGTCGAGGCCGTTCTTCTTGAAGATGCCGGCTTCCTTGGCGAGCGTCAGCGGCGCGAAGCCGGTCCATCCGGAGATGCCGACGCCGACCTTGACGTCATCCGCGAATGCTGCAGTGGACGCGAGCAGTGCTGCGATTGCGGGCAATAGCTTGAAGGAACGCATGATTGTCGACCCCTTGAACGATGGATTGAACCCAGTTGATGTCTTCACGTCGTGATGTCTTTTCAGTCGCGGCGGATTGCCGTATGACGCATGGCGGTGGATGGTGGCCCATGATGCATTGCATGAATTATGCCGCGCAAGACGTCCTCAGCCTCCCTTGAACCGAGCGACCAGCCGGTGCGTCTCGCCTGGATAATGCAGCCGCACCGCCGTCACCGTGCGGGCGCTGCGCCAGGTGTAGCGGTCGATCACAAGGCAGGGCGCGCCGACCGCGATGTCGAGCGCCTTCGCCGTGCGATCGTCCGCAACAATCGCGCTGATCGTATGCTCGGCTTCCGTCCACGGCACATGATGCAGCAGCCATGATCCCGGCGGTTCGCGCGCAAAGTCCGCCGTCGCGGCTTCCGGCACCGTCGAGAGATCGATCAGCCTGTCCTCGACCGCGAATGGCACGTTGTCGGCGCTGTGCCGGCATGCGATCGCGATCACTTTGCCGGCGGTGCTCACGCCGAGCCGGGCCCGATCGGCTGCGGTCGCGGCACGACGCTGGCAATCGATCAGCTGATAGCCGTAGCTGCGGCCGAGCGCAGTGATCTCGGCACGGATGTCGGCGATCTTGAGCACCGCCGACATGTGCTGCGGACGGCGCACGAATGAGCCGGCACGCCGCCGCCGCTCGATCAGGTCCGCTTGCGCCAGTTCCGACAACGCCTTGTTGACCGTCATGCGCGAGCAGCGATAGCGCGCCATCAGCTGGTGCTCGAACGGGATGCGATGACCCGGAGGCCATTCGCCGGTCAGGATCCGGGTCTCGATATCGAGCCTGATCCGCTTGTAGAGTGTCGGCTTGCCGCTTGCGCCCGGTTTAGCCCGTTCGGAGGCGAGGCTCATGCGACGAGCCTCCGGACGCTGGCATTGAACCGCTCCCGCGCCGCATCGCGCAGCCTGTGCCGTCCGCCCGCGACCACCTTGTCGCCACCGGCCCAGACGCAATCGATCGCATCGCTTCCGGACGCAAACAGCCAGCCGTCGAGCACGGCATCGCTCGACCGTCCCGCCAGGGATGGGTGTGCAGTGTCGAGGGTGACGATGTCGGCACGCGCGCCCGGCACGAGCCCCGCATTGGTCTGCGCGAGAGCCTGTGCGCCGCCGGCGAGCGCGTGATCGAACAGGGCGCGGCCGGTCGATGCGCCGGGGCGACCCGAGAGCACGTTGCGCTCGCGGTGCTTCAGCCGCTGGCCGTATTCCAGTTGACGAAGCTCGTCGGCGACCCCGACCAGTACGTTGGAATCGGTCCCGATGCCGAACCGGCCGGATGCGGCGAGGAACTCGCGCGCCGAAAAGATGCCGTCGCCGAGGCTTGCTTCAGTCACCGGGCAGAGCCCGGCAACGGCGCCGCTGCCGGCGAGCGCGGCGACTTCCTGCTCCGTCATGTGGGTTGCATGAATCAGGCACCAGCGCCGATCGACCGGGGCATGCTCCAGCAGCCATTCCACCGGCCGCTGCCCCGACCAGGCAAGGCAATCTTCCACCTCGCGCATCTGTTCGGCGGCGTGGATATGGATTGGGTCGGCACCGGCGAGCGGAATGATCGCCGCGAACTCGTCTGGCGCCACGGCGCGCAGGCTGTGCGGCGCGATGCCGATGTTGGCGCCAGGCAGTTTTCGGATCGCTTCGCGCGAGGCTGCCATCAGCGCGGCGAATTGATCGACCGAGCAGATGAAGCGGCGCTGCCCGGCATGCGGTGCTGCGCCGCCGAAAGTGCCGTGGGCATAAAAGCTGGGCAGCAGCGTAAGTCCGATGCCGGACGCTCCAGCCGCCTCTGCGATACGCACCGCCATCTCGGCGGGATTGGCGTAGGGCGCGCCGTCCCGATCGTGATGGAGATAGTGAAACTCGCCGACGCGGGTGAAGCCGCGCTCGAGCATCTCGACATAGAGCAGGGTCGCAACGTCAGCGACGTCGTCCGGCGTCATCGTCAGCGCGAAGCGATACATCGTCTCGCGCCAGGTCCAAAACGTATCGGTGGTGTCACCGCGCAGTTCGGCAAGGCCGGCCATGCCGCGCTGAAACGCGTGGCTATGCAGGCTCGCCAGCCCCGGAACCGCCAATTGGTGACGCTCGTCGCCGGCGGCCGGCGCAACGCCTGCCGTCACCGCGGCGATCGCGCCGTCAGTGAGCACGATTTGCACGTCATTGGCCCAGCCCGAAGGCAGCAGCGCGAATGCGAAATGCAGTCGTGTCATTTCATTTTTCCACGCCGGCTGGACAGAACCCCCACACGATTATATGTCTAGACATATAAGTCAAGCATCCCACCTCAAGGGGACGATCGCATGGCAGAGCGTTTCGACCGCATCTGGCACAATGCCCGGCTCGCCACGATGCGCGGCGATCGCCCCGATCTCGGCGAGATCGAGCGGGGTCTGATCGCGGCGCGCGACGGCCGCATCGTCTATGCGGGGGCACAGTCGAATTTTCCTGTGGATGCGGATGCCGTGGAGCGGATCGATTGCGGCGGCCGCTGGATCACGCCCGGGCTGGTCGATTGCCACACCCATCTCGTCTATGGCGGCAACCGTGCGCACGAATTCGAGCTGCGCCTGAAGGGCGCGGGCTATGAGGAGATCGCGCGCGCGGGCGGCGGCATCGTCTCGACCGTCGCCGCAACGCGCAGCGCGACCGAGGCCGAGCTTGTCGCCGGCGCACTGCCGCGACTCGACGCGCTGATCGGCGAAGGCGCAACCACCGTCGAGATCAAGTCCGGCTATGGCCTCAATGCCGAGACCGAGATGCGGCAGCTGGCGGCGGCACGTAGCCTCGGCCGCCAGCGCCCGGTTGCGATCCGCACATCGTTTCTCGGCGCGCATGCGCTGCCGCCCGAGGCCAATGGCGACAAGGACCGCTACATCGATCTGGTCTGCAACGAGATGCTGCCGGCGGTGGCCAAGGCCGGCCTTGCCGATGCCGTCGACGGCTTCATGGAAGGCATTGCATTTTCCGGAGAACAGACGGCGCGGGTGTTCGCAGCGGCGCGTGCGCTCGGGCTGCCCGTGAAGCTGCATGCTGATCAGTTGTCGAATCTCGGCGGCGCGGCACTCGCCGCGGAGTTTTCCGCGCTATCGGCCGACCATCTGGAGCACACCGATGAAGCCGGTGCTGTTGCAATGGCGAAGGCGGGGACAACAGCGGTGCTGCTGCCCGGCGCATTCTATTTCATTCGCGAAACGCAGAAGCCGCCGGTCGAGCTGTTCCGCAGCCACGGTGTGAACATGGCGCTGGCGACCGACTGCAATCCCGGCAGCTCGCCGCTGACCTCGCTGCTGCTTGCGATGAACATGGGCGCAACGCTGTTCCGGATGACCGTCGCCGAATGCCTCGCCGGGGTGACGCGGGAAGGGGCGCGCGCGCTCGGCATGCTTGCCGAGACCGGCACGCTGGAAGCCGGCAAATGGTGCGATCTGGCGATCTGGGACATCGAGCGTCCTGCCGAGCTGGTCTACCGCATCGGTTTCAATCCGTTGCACAGCCGGGTGTGGAGAGGGCAATGAGCGATACGGACGCTCCCATTGTCGTGACGCCCGGCACGGTCGGCCTCGACGTGCTGGCGCGCGTGCTTGCCGGCGCGCCCATTGCGCTCGATCCCTCGTTCTGGCCGCGCGTCGAGGCCGCTGCGGGGATCGTGGCGAAAGCGGCGCAGACCGACGTGCCCGCGTACGGCATCAATACCGGCTTCGGGAAGCTGGCCTCGACGCGCATTGCACCCGATCAGACCGCGCTGCTTCAGCGCAACCTCATCCTGTCGCATTGCTGCGGGGTTGGCCCGGCGACGCCCGAGCCGATCGTGCGCCTGATGATGGCGCTGAAGGTGATCTCGCTGGGGCGCGGCGCGTCCGGCGTGCGGCGTGATGTGATCGAGCAGTTGCAGGGCATGCTGGCGCGCGGTGTCGCTCCGCTGGTGCCGCAGCAGGGCTCGGTCGGCGCTTCCGGCGATCTGGCGCCGCTCGCCCATATGACCGCGGTCATGATCGGGGAGGGGCAGGCGTTCCTCGATGGCAGGATCGTGCCGGGTCACGACGCGCTTGCCACTGCAGGGCTCGCGCCGCTGACGCTCGGCCCCAAGGAGGGGCTCGCGCTGATCAACGGCACGCAGTTTTCGACGGCCTATGCGATTTCCGGCCTGCTGCGCGCGCACCGTCTGGCGTGTTCCGCGCTGGTGACCGGTGCGCTGTCAGTCGATGCGGCGATGGCTTCCACGGTGCCGTTTCGTCCGGAGATTCAATCGCTGCGTGGCCATGATGGACAGATCGCCGCGGCTGCGGCGCTGACCGCGTTGCTCGACGGCAGTGACATCAGGCAATCTCACCTCGAAGGCGATGAGCGCGTTCAGGACCCGTATTGCCTGCGCTGCCAGCCGCAGGTCGCGGGCGCCGTGCTCGATCTGCTGGCGCAAGCCGCGCGCGGATTGACGATCGAGGCTAATGCCGTGACCGATAACCCGCTGGTCCTGGTCGAGACCGGTGAGATCGTCTCCGGCGGCAATTTCCACGCTGAGCCGGTGGCGTTTGCTGCCGACCAGATCGCGCTGGCGCTCTCGGAGGTCGGCGCGACCAGCGAGCGCCGGATCGCGACCCTCGTCGATCCCGCCTTGAACTTCGGTCTGCCGCCGTTCCTGACGCCCGACCCCGGCATCAATTCCGGGTTCATGATCGCCGAGGTGACGGCGGCCGCGCTCTACGCCGAGACCAAGCAGCGCGCGATGCCGTGCTCGATCGACTCCACACCGACCAGCGCCAATCAGGAGGATCACGTCTCGATGGCCGCGCATGCCGCGCGCCGGCTTTCCGACATGGCCGACAACCTCGCGGCCATCCTCGGCATTGAGCTGCTGGTCGCAGCGCAAGGCATCACGCTGCGCGCGCCGCACTCGACAAGCGCGCCGCTCGCTGCGGTGATTGCCGCGTTGCGCGTGCATGTTCCGGCGCTGGCCGCCGACCGCTACATGGCTGACGATCTCGCAAAGGCCGCGTCGCTGATCGAGGCCGACGCGTTGCCCGCCGCTGCGGTCGCGGTGCTTCCGACCGATCCGTTTCCAAAACTTGCTTAGCCGACAGGGACATCCGTCATGAACCGCCGACTGGATAACGAACGTATCATCCGCGCTTCTCGCGGCACCGAGATCAGCGCGAAGAGCTGGCTGACGGAAGCGCCGCTGCGCATGCTGATGAACAATCTGGATCCCGATGTCGCCGAGCGCCCGAGCGAGCTCGTGGTCTATGGCGGCATCGGCCGCGCGGCGCGCGACTGGGAGAGCTTTGACCGGATTGCCGCCTCGTTGCGCAAGCTCGAAGGCGATCAGACGCTGCTGGTGCAGTCCGGCAAGCCGGTCGGCATCTTCCGCACTCACGCCGATGCGCCGCGCGTGCTGATCGCGAATTCGAACCTGGTGCCGCATTGGGCGACGCTCGATCATTTCAACGAGCTCGACCGCCAGGGCCTGATGATGTTCGGCCAGATGACGGCGGGCTCCTGGATCTATATCGGCAGCCAGGGCATCGTGCAGGGGACCTATGAGACGTTCGTCGAGGTCGGCCGCCGGCACTATGGCGGCAGTCTTGCGGGCAAATGGATCCTGACGGCGGGCCTTGGTGGCATGGGCGGCGCCCAGCCGCTGGCCGCGACCATGGCCGGCGCCTCGATGCTCGCCGTCGAGTGCCAGCCGAGCCGGATCGAGATGCGTCTGCGCACGGGATACCTCGATCGCCAGGCGGCGACGCTCGATGAAGCCCTCGCGATCATCGCCGACGCCGCCAAGGCTCAAAAGCCGGTGTCGGTCGGCCTGCTCGGCAATGCGGCCGAGATCTTTCCCGAGCTGGTGCGCCGCGGCGTGCGGCCGGATATCGTCACCGACCAGACCAGCGCGCACGATCCGATCAACGGCTATCTGCCCAAGGGATGGACGCTCGCCGATTGGGAGGCGCGGCGCGCCGCCGATCCGAAGGCGGTCGAGACGGCAGCCAAGACCTCGATGGTCGATCATGTCCAGGCCATGCTGGATTTCCACGCGCAAGGCATTCCGACGCTCGACTACGGCAACAACATCCGCCAGATGGCAAAGGACATGGGCCTGAAGCAGGCATTCGATTTTCCGGGGTTCGTTCCGGCCTATATCCGGCCGCTGTTCTGTCGCGGCGTCGGGCCGTTCCGCTGGGCGGCGTTGTCGGGCGATCCCGAGGACATCTTCAAGACCGATGCCAAGGTCAAGGAGCTTATGCCCAACGATGGCCATCTGCATAATTGGCTCGACATGGCGAAGGCGCGCATCAAGTTCCAGGGGCTGCCGGCGCGGATTTGCTGGGTCGGGCTCGGCGACCGCCATCGGCTCGGCCTTGCCTTCAACGAGATGGTGGCGCGCGGAGAGCTCAAGGCGCCGATCGTGATCGGCCGCGATCATCTCGACAGCGGCTCGGTGGCAAGCCCGAACCGCGAGACCGAAGCGATGCGTGACGGCTCGGACGCGGTGTCCGACTGGCCGCTGCTCAATGCGCTGCTCAACTGCGCGAGCGGCGCCACCTGGGTGTCGCTGCACCATGGCGGCGGCGTCGGCATCGGCTATTCGCAGCACGCCGGCATGGTGATCGTCGCCGACGGCACGCCGGAGGCGGCGCGCCGGCTCGAACGCGTGCTGTGGAACGACCCGGCGACCGGTGTCATGCGTCACGCCGACGCTGGCTATGAAACGGCGATCGAATGCGCCCGCGCCAACGGGCTCGATCTGCCGAGCTTGCGCGCGTGAGCTGACGTTGGCGAGAAGCCCATGACGGTTCTCGCCAACCCGGCTCAATCGGCCGACAGCGGCTCGCCGGTCAGCGACCAGCTCTCGCCATCGAATGTCGCGATCCGCAAGGTCCTGAACGGCGTGTAGTCGCCGGGTCGGGTGCCGATCGTGACGCCCGGCAGCATCATCGGCAGCCGCTCGCCGTTCAGCGACGTCGCCTGCTTGATCAGGTTCTCACGAGTGAGGTCGTCGCCGCATTTGCGCAAGGCCAGCTCCACGGCGTGCACGTTCATATAGGCAACCAGCACCGAATAGTCGTCCGGATTGGCCGAGGGCGCGTACGTCTTCAGGAAATCCTTGTAGGCCTTGACCTCGTCGTCATTGGCCCAGGCCGGGTCGCCAGGCTGCTTGAGGAATTGCGTGGTGACCAGCCCCTTCGATGCTTCGAGGCCCGCGGGCTTCAGGATGGTTTCGACCGACGCCGTCGAGCCGCCGATCACGTGCAGCGGCTTCCAGCCGAGCTCATAGACCTTGCGGATCGATTGCGCGGCGGCCTTCGACGACGACTGCTCGATCAGCGTGTCGACGCCGGCGGCCTTCAGCTGCACGATCTGCGAGTCGATCGTCGGGTCGGCAAGCTCGTAGGAGGCCTGGGCGACGATCAGCTCGGCCTTCGGACCGAGCCCGGCGCGCAGGCCCTTGAGGTAGTCCTTGCCGTAGTCGTCATTCTGGTAGAGCACGCCGATCCTGGCGTCGGGCTTTGCCCGCAGGATGTACTTGGCGACGACGCGGCCTTCGGTTTCGAAGTCCGGATAGAGCGGGATCGTCCACGGGAACGTCTTGGGATCGTTGAAGCGGCGTCCGCCGGCGGTGATGAAGAGCTGCGGCACCTGCTTGGCGTTGAGGTATTTCTGGATCGCGACGTTGGGCGCAGTGCCGATCGTGCCGACCTCGGCCAATATGCCGACGTCCTCGATCAGCTTGCGGGATTGCTCGACCGCCTTCGGCGCGCTGTAGGCATTGTCGAGCTGGGTGAAGCTGATCTTGCGGCTGTTGATGCCGCCCTTGGTATTCAGCATCTCGAAATAGCCGACCACGGCACGTCCGGCGCCGGCGCCGAACGCGGAGGCGGGGCCGCTCAGCGGCGTCGACTGGCCGAGCTTGATCTCGGTGTCGCTGACCCCGGGTCCATAGGCTTTCTGCGCGTAAGCAGGCGCCGCCAGCAGGGCTGACAGCGCGACGGCTGCCAATGCCCGGTCGATGATGTGGTTCAAGGTCGTCTCTCCCTGTAATTCGTTTCTTGTTGCAATCGATCCGCGCTAGCGCAGCAGCTCGCGGGCGATCACCACGCGCTGGATCTGGTTGGTGCCTTCGAAAATCTGGGTCAGCTTGGCGTCGCGCATCATGCGCTCGACCGGGTAGTCCATGGTGTAGCCGTAGCCGCCGAAGATCTGGACCGCGTCGGTCGTGACCTTCATCGCCATGTCGCTGCCGACGCATTTGGCCATGCTGGCAAGCACGTTGAGCCGCTTCCAGTCGCCGGCATCGCCGGCCCGGGCGCATTCGTAGACCAGCGCGCGGGCCGCCTCGATCTGCATCGCCATGTCGGCGAGCATGAACTGCACGCCCTGGAACTCGGCGATCGGCTTCTTGAACTGCTTGCGTTCCTTGGCGTAGGCGATGCAGGCATCGAGCGCACCCTGGGCGAGGCCGACCGACTGCGCGCCGATGGTCGGGCGGTTGAGGTCGAGCGCGCGCATCGACGCGCGAAAACCCTTGCCTTCCTCGCCGACGAGGTTCTCGGCCGGCACCCGGACGTTGTCGAAGAAGATCGGGGTGTTGGGGGCGCCGCGAAAGCCCATCTTGCGCTCGTGACGGCCGAACGTAATGCCCGGCATCTTCTTCGGCTCGACGATGAAGGCGCTGATTCCGTCGGCGCCGGCACCGTCGCTGGTCCGCGCCATCACCACGATGTAGTCGGCGGCGACGCCGTAGCTGCACCATTGCTTGCGGCCGTTCAGGACATAGCTGTCGCCGTCCTTGCGGGCGCGGGTGTTGAGCGCTGCGACGTCGGAGCCGGCCTGCGGCTCCGAGATCGCGATCGCCGTGACCACGCCGCCCTCGGCGATGATCGGCAGATACTTCTTGCGCTGCTCCTCCGAGCCGAAATGCAGCAGCGGCATGATGAACATGGTGTTGAGCGCCGCGATCGATGCGCAGGCAGGCGAGACCTTCGAGATCTCCTCGCGCGCGATGCAGGCCATGGTCAGGTTGCCGTTCGGGCCACCATAGCGCTCCGGCACCCAGAGCTGCATCAGTCCCATCTCGCCGAACAGCTTGACCAGCTCGAGCGGGAAGCGGTCGGTCTCGTCGATCTCGGCGGCGATCGGCGCCACGTGCCTTGCGACCATCCTGCGCACGTTGTCGCGGAATGCGACCTGCTCCTCGGAAAAACTCATACGGACTCCCCGTCTGTTTTCTTTGCCGGAAGCCAAAAAGGGGCTTCCATTGAATGGGTGATCCATTTAATAATTCATCGCATGAGCACCAAGTCAAGCCCTCGCGCGCCGCAGCGCTCCCGCACCGCCTCGCCGAACCGGCGGGAGCGGGCCGCCGATCTCCGTGCCGCCGGCTCCGCCGCCGCGCCGACCTTCAAGCCGATCCACACCAGGCGGACGTTCGAGGAAATCTGCGAGCGGATTCGCGAGCAGCTGGCGCTCGGCGTGCTGAAGCCCGGCGACAAGCTGCCGGCCGAGCGCGAACTCGCGCAGCAGCTCGGCGTCAGCCGGAATGTGCTGCGGGAGGCGCTGCGCAGCCTGGAGATGGCCGGCGTGCTGCGGCTGCAGAAGGGCGTCAAGGGCGGCGCCTTCATCCAGCAGGGCGACACCCGCCGCATGAACGAGGTCATGCGCGACATGCTGAGCCTCGGCACGATATCCGTGCGGGAATTGTCGGAGGCGCGCGTCCACGTGCTCGATCTCGTGGTTCAGTTGGCCTGCGCGAACGCGCGCCGGGCCGACCTCGATGCGCTCGAAGCCAATATCGAACGGACGGAGCTTGCGACGAAGGAAGGCCGGCTGCTCGATCGCGTCGAATGCTCGCGCGAGTTCTACAAGCTGCTGGCGGCATCGACCGGCAACAAGGTGATCGCGATGATCGTGGACTCCGTCACCGAGATCCATATGCGCTTCGTCTACGCCAAGGTCGCTTCCAGCGGGGTCGCGATGGCGCGGCTGGCGGAGAAGCGGCGGCAATTCCTGGCGGCACTGAGCGAGCGAAACGTGGCGCTGGCGAGCCGGCTGCTGCGCTCGCACCTGGAATCCGTGCAGCGCATGCTGGAGCAGGATCCGGGAGCCATGTCGCTTCACGTCGCATTGGCCGACGTGCAACCCGGGTTGCGCCGGTAGTGCGCAGCGCCGGCGAACAAAATCAACACTCAAACAGCAATAACAATGGAGGCAAACGTGTCCAACTACGCCAAGTATGAATGCCTGACGGTCGAGGTCGCGGACAAGGTCGCGACCGTGACCTTGAATCGCCCGCAGGCGCGCAATGCCATCAATCAGAAACTGATCCGCGAGCTGCGGACGATCTGGGACGACCTCGCCGACGACCACGCCGTCAATGTCGTGGTGCTGACCGGCGCCGGCGACTTCTTCAGCGTCGGCGGCGACGTGAAGGCAATGTCGGAGCGGCCGGGCGGCGACGTGCTCGAAGAGGGCGAGGTCCACGACCCCATGATCAGCCGGCGCGGGGTCACCCGACAGCTCGAGCTCGACAAGCCGATCATCGCGGCGATCAACGGCGATGCGATCGGCTTGGCTGCGACTCATGCGTTGCTCTGCGACATCACCGTGATGGCCGAGGATGCCCGGATCGGCGACACCCACGTCTCGCGCGTTGGTCTGGTCGCGGGCGACGGCGGCACGGTGATCTGGCCGCTGCTGATCGGCATCAACAAGGCCAAGGAATTTTTGATCCGCGGCACGCTGCTGAAGGGCAAGGAAGCCGAGCGGATCGGGCTGGTCAACCATGTCGCGCCGCGCGCGGAAGTGTTGGCCAAGGCCCGCGAGATCGCGGTCGAGCTTGCGAGCGGTCCGACCTGGGCCATTCGCTGGACCAAGCTGTCGATCAACCAGATCGTCAAGGAGCGCGTGAACATGCTGCTGGAAGCCTCGATGGCGCTGGAACAGGTGACGTTCGAGACCGCGGACCACAAGGAAGCGACCATGTCGTTCAAGGAGAAGCGCAAGCCGAAGTTCGGCCAGGCGTAGCGCGAGGCTGGCAATGACGGCGACCGAAGCGTCGGATAACGATGTCGCAGGAATGCTGCGCGACTCCCTGCGCGGCTTCCTCGACGAGCATTGGTGCCCGCGCGGCGCAACGGCCTCGTCCTCGCCGGACGAGGTGTCGGCGATCTGGCGCAAGCTGGTGGGGCAGGGCGTCGCCGCGCTCGGCTCGGCGAGCGGTGAGGGCGGGCTCGCCGAGATTTTGGTCGTGATGGCGGAGCTTGGCCGTGCCGGGTGCCCGGCGCCGATGTGGTCTGCGGCGTTGGTCAATCTCTTGATCTCTGGATCGCGGTTTGACGCGGCGGTGGATCTCCTGGAGCGGCTGCATTCCCGGCAGGCGATTGTCGCCTTCTCGTTCGGCGCGCTGGATCCCGATCCCGGGACGGGCTCGATCGAGGTCACGGACCTCAAGGCCAACGGCGTGCTCCGCTTTGTGGAAGCTGCGGGAAGCGCTACGCATCTTCTGGTCGCTCTCGACGGGGCTCGCCTTGTGCTGATCGATCTTGGCGGTGCCGGCGTTGAATGCATCGCCGTTCGTGCGATGGGTGCCTGGGGACTTCACGAGGTCAGGCTGAACGCAGCGCCGGTCACGCCTATTCCCGTCAGGGCCCTCGTTTTGGATGACCTCCGTCTCAAGGGCAAGGTGGCGCTGACCGCGCGTGCTTACGGCGCGGCACGGCGTGCCTTTGAGCTCGCTGTGGACTACGCCAAGGAACGGCACCAGTTCGGCCAACCGATCGGTAAATTCCAGGCGATCCAGCACAAGCTGGCCAACTGCCTGGTCGCGCTCGAGGGCGTCAGGTTGATCCTCGAGCATGCCGCCAGACTGCATGATGGCGGCGACGACGACTGGCGTTACTTCGCCGATTGCGCATCGGCCTTCGCCGGCACTGCGCTGCGGCAGGTCTCGCTGGAGACCCAACATACGTTCGGTGCGATCGGCTATGCCGAGGAGCACGAGGCGCCGATTCATTTCAAGCGCGTGCATCTGGATACGATCACGCTCGGCGGCGCCGCGGATGCAAAGCACAGACTGGCCGCGCGGCTGTTGGATGCGGGCGGCGCCGGGCTGCCGCAATACGACCTCGGACCTGCCGGAAACGCATTTCGCGAGCAGGTTCGGCGCTGGCTTGAACAGAACTGGACCGGAGACACGAAACAGGCCTTCGACCAAAGACCGTTCGCCAAACGCGAATTCGATGCCGACTTCGCGCGCGATATCGGCGAGACCGGATGGATCGGCCTCGGATGGCCTGAGCAGTTCGGCGGCCAGGCGCGCTCGCCGCTGGAGCAGATCGCCTTCATGGAGACGATGGAGCGGGGCGAGGCGCCACGGATTGGCGCGGCGATCCAGGCCAATGCGCTGATGATGTTCGGCACGTCAGAGCAGCAGCGGAGATACCTGCCGGAAATCCTGCGCGGCGAAGCCATGCACGGCATGGGTTACAGCGAGCCGCAGGCGGGCTCCGACCTCGCGGCGCTGCGTACCACTGCGATCAGGGACGGCGATCACTGGGTGATCAACGGCCAGAAGATCTGGACCACGACCTGGTGGGGCAAATACATGTTCCTCGCGGCGCGGACCGACAAGGATGCGAAGCCGCCGCATGCCGGCATCAGCATGTTCATCGTGCCGATGGATGCGCGGGGCATCACCATCCACCCATCCGTCACCATGTATGACGGCACGTTTGCCAACATCTTCTACGATGATGTCCGCATTCCCGCCGAGAACCTGGTCGGCGAGGTCAATGGCGGCTGGAAAGTGCTGACCGGCGCGCTGGCCTTCGAGCGAGGGCTGGTCGGCGGCGGCATCGTCCTGAAGGTCGCGCACGCCTTCGAGCAGCTGCGGTTGCGTGTGATCGGCGATCGGTCCCTGGCCGATAACCCGATCGTCCGCGACAAGATTGCGACCCTGGCCTCAGAGATCGAGATCGGCCGTCAGTTGATGATGCATTGTGCCGAGCTTGCCGCCGATGGTGCGACGCCGCCGGAATATGGCGCCATCAGCAAGGTGTTCTCCGGCGAGCTGATGGAGCGCTTCGGCGAGGCCGCGCTCGACATCCTCGGCATGCGCGCTGCGCTGTCCGAGCAGATGCCGGGCGCGATCGACAATGGCCGTTTCGAGCAGAACCTGCGGCATTCGCTGATGTGGGTCATCAGCATCGGGACCAACGAGATTCAGCGCAGCCTGATCGCGCAGCGCGCGCTCGGGCTGCCGAGATAGGAGGGATCGGATGCAGAAGGATGGCGACAGGGCGCCGCTCGCCGGCGTGCGGGTGCTGGATTTTTCCATCATGGTGGCGGGGCCGTATTGCGCGCGGCTGCTCGCCGACGTCGGCGCGGAAGTCATCAAGATCGAGCCGCCGGAAGGCGACGACATGCGGCTGCGGACGCCGCTGCGTGAGGGCCACAGCACCTATTTCGGCCAGCTCAATGCCGGCAAGCGCAGCCTGGCGCTGGACCTGAAGAACGCCGATGCCATCAAGCTCGTGCATCGCATGGTCGCTGAGGCGGACGTCCTCGTCGAGAATTTCCGCCCCGGTGTCATGGATCGCCTCGGCCTCGGCTACGATGCGCTCCGCCAGATCAACCCGCGTCTGATCTATTGCTCGATCTCGGGTTATGGCCAGACCGGCCCCGCCGCCGAGCGGGCGGCGTACGCCATGATCGTGCATGCCGAAAGCGGATTCGATACGTCGCTGGCGCGCTATGCCGGCGACCGGGAGCGTCCGGCGGCAGGAGCGATCTTTGTTGCCGACATTCTCGGCGGCATCTTCGGCTATTCCGCGATTCAGACCGCGATGGTCCAGCGCGAACGCACCGGCAAGGGACAGCGCGTCGATGTGGCGCTGATGGACTGCATGCTCAACCTGCTGGTCTATGAGCTCCAGGAAGCCCAGTTCCCGATCAGCGCGCCGCGTCCGACCTATGGGCCGGTGCGCACGCGCGATGGCGATATCCTGATCGCCCCGGTGACGCCGCGGAATTTTGCCGCGCTGTGCGAGGTGACCGGGCAGGACGAGCTGGCGAACGATCCGCGCTTTGCGACGATTCCGGCGCGCGGTGCCAACTGGACTGCCATGATGCAGGTGATCGAGCAATGGACCGAGCGTCACACCGTCGCAGAATGCATCGCGGCGCTGGATCGCGCCGGCGTTCCCTGTGCCGAGTACCGGACGCCGGGCGCGGCGCTGAGCGATGCCCATCTGCGTCAACGTGGTGTGTTCGGGACGGTCTCGGATGGTGCCGGCGAATTCGTCGGCGTCAATGCGCCATGGCAGATGTCCGGGGCCGATACGTCGATCGGACGTGAGGTTCCTGGGATCGGTGCGCAGCGCGACGATGTGCTGTCGCGGATCCTCGGATTGTCGCCGGAGGCGATCATGGCGTTCGCCGCTGCGGGCACGTTTGGCAGAACGCAGGTCTAGGCCGCCGGACGCCGGCGACCTCAGCTATCGGACGCGGCGTCTGGCGGAGGCGCCTTCGCGATCGCGAGCAGGCATTTCAGGAAATGCGCGCGATCTTCCTTGCGTAGCGGAGCCAGCATGATGCTCTGCAGCTCGGCGGCCGCCGGGATGACGGCCAAGAGCGCTTCCTCGCCCGTGGCGGTGATCTGCACCTGGAGCGAGCGGCGGTCGTCCGGATTGTTCTTCTTCGAGACCAGCCGGCGTGCGACCATCCGCTTCAGCATCTCGCTGAGCGTGTTGCGGTCGCAGCTGATCCGGTCCGCCAACACCGACGGCGTCAGAGGACCCAACTGATACAGCGCCATCAGCACGCCGAACTGCCGCGGCGTGATGTCGCTCTGGCGCGTCATGCTTTGGTAGAGCCCGTCGTAGCGGGCCTCGAGTAGGCGCAGCAGAAATCCGATCCCGCCTTCGAGTTGCCAGTCGCGCGCAATATCTGTGGCCGAACTCGTTTTCATACCCTTGTCGGCTGCCATGCCGTCGTCGAACTCCAATTTGCGAATTCGCGTTAGCCGTTATCAGCTTAGCCTGACGTGCTCAACCCGGCGGAGAACCGCACCCCGGCCTGTTCCCGGCACGATGCAATGGCTTTCGCCCCTTGCCAGCTATCCGCCAATGTAGTACGTATACGTATCAAATGCGATGCCGAAGACATCGTGCAGGGAGGTTGAACTTGGACCTGCGTGAGTTGCTATCGATTCCCTATCTGCTTGAGGCCGAGGCGGTTGAAACCGAGCCGGGGCAGTGGCGGGTTCGGCTTGCCTATCCTGAGCTGCCGGGATGCACGGCGGAAGCCGCTGTCGTCGAGGATGCTCTGCGCGAGCTCGAGCGGCGCCGCATCGAATTGATCGTCGGCCTGGTAGAGCAGGGCAAGCAGCCTCCGATTCCACGCCAGCCGCTCACCGCATCCGATCCGCTTTGGACCGCTCAGGATCTCGGACTGTCCGACCGTGTCGCCGCGCTGCTCGGCGGCGGGGCCGGCCACCCGCAATTGAAGGAGGCAACGCATGCTCTCGCGCGAAGACAATGAACGCCTGGTGAGGGTCGGCAAGGGAACGCCGCTCGGCGACCTGTTGCGGCTCTATTGGATTCCCTTCCTGCCGTCGGCGGACCTCACCAAGGACGGACAACCGAAGCGCATCCGGCTGCTTGGCGAGGATCTGGTCGCCTTCCGCGACACCGAGGGCCGTGTCGGGCTGGTCGATCAGGCCTGCCCGCATCGCGGCGCACCCCTGATCTTCGCGCGAAACGAAGATTGCGGACTGCGCTGCGTCTATCACGGCTGGAAATTCGATGTCACCGGCGCGGTGACGGACATGCCAGCCGAGCCCGTGCGCAGCCGTCTGAAAGAGCGGGTTCGGATCAAGGCCTATCCCTGCAGGGAGCGCAACGGGATGATCTGGACCTATATGGGTCCAGATCAGGCCGAGCTTCCGCCGCTGCCGAATCTCGAATGGAATCTGGTGCCGGCCGAGCAGGTGCACATCTCGGTTCGCGTCCAGGAGTGCAACTGGCTCCAGGCGGTCGAAGGCGAGATCGACTCGGCACACGCGCCGCTGCTGCACGGGCGGCTCGATGCCCAGGGCACGACCAGCGCCTGGATCCAGAAGCGCGACCTGCGGCCGACCTTCGAATGCATCAAGCAGGATTTCGGCATGAGCATCGCCGCGCGGCGCAATTACGACGCCAACACGCTGTACTGGCGCGTCAACCAGTTCCTGCTGCCGTTCTATACGCTGGTGCCCCCGCTGTCGCCGTTCCCGGACCTGAGCGGGCACGCCTGGGTGCCGATCGATGACGAGAACACGCTCTGCATCATGTTCTCCTATCATCCCTCGGAGCCGCTGCTGGAGAAGACCCGGCAGGTGTTCGCCGAAGGCCACAAGGGCCGCGAGAGTGGTCATGCCAGCCGCCACGCACTGGTCCAGCATCCGGTGACGGTCCCATATGCAGGCTACTG
Source organism: Bradyrhizobium sp. CCBAU 53421 (assembly GCF_015291625.1). Lineage (NCBI taxonomy): Bacteria > Pseudomonadati > Pseudomonadota > Alphaproteobacteria > Hyphomicrobiales > Nitrobacteraceae > Bradyrhizobium > Bradyrhizobium sp. CCBAU 53421. The sequence goes on along the minus strand of NZ_CP030047.1, from coordinate 6,133,765 downwards.
GACCAAATACAATCCGCAGAACGGCTTTCAATTCGACTACGAGGCGCAGCGGACCACCTGGTTCTCGGGTCTGCCCGGGCTCTGGGTGCAGGACGGTGCCTGCCAGAGCGGCGTCTCGCCGATCTTCGATCGCACCAGGGAAACGCTCTGCTCGAGCGACACCGGCATCGCGATGACGCGGCGCTTCATCCTGGAAGCGCTCGGCGCCTATCGCGATCACGCGATCAGGCCGAAGGGCGTGTCGGATCCCGATGTGTTCATGGTGCGCGCGGTGTCGCTGCGGCTGCCGCCGGAGGATTCCTGGGTCGATGTCGGCGCGCCGTTCATGCGCGCGAAGCTCGGCGCCGATTTCGGGTACGAGCTGTGAGCGTATCCCGCCATGGCTGACGTGACGCAGGACGTACTGGTCAAGCGCATCGGCTACGAGGCCGAGCGGATCAATTCCTATGAGCTGATCGCGCGGACAGGCGGAGAGCTGGCGCCGTTCACGGCGGGCAGCCATATCGACCTGCACCTGCCGAACGGCATGATCCGCAGCTACTCGCTGGTGAACGATCAGCGCGAGCGGCACCGGTATGTCATCGCGGTCAACAGGGACGCCGAGAGTCGGGGCGGCTCCAGCTTTGTCCACGACTCCGTCAAGGTCGGGGATATCATGACCGTCTCCGGGCCGCGCAACAATTTCGCGCTTCACGAAGAGGCGGAGCATTCTGTCCTGATCGCCGGAGGCATCGGCATCACGCCATTGCTGTCGATGACCCGGCGCCTGGAGGCGCTCGGACGCCGCTGGGAGTTGTTCTACGCCGCGAGGACCCGCGCGGCCGCCGCATTCCTCGACGAGCTCGACACATTCCGATCCGATCCTTCGCGGATACATGTCGATTTCGACGATGAGCGATCCGGGCGACTGTTCGACCTGCCGGCAATTGTCGGAAACGCGCCGGCGCAAGCCCATCTCTATTGCTGCGGCCCGGTGCCCATGCTCGCGGCCTTCGAGGCGGCGACGGCCGATCGGCCGGCCGATCACGTGCATGTCGAATACTTCCAGGCGCGGGAAGCGCCCGCCACCGAGGGCGGCTTCGACGTCAAGCTCGCGCGAAGCAATCGCACGATTGCGGTCGAGCCCGGCAAGACGATCCTCGATGCGTTGCTGGATGCCGGCATCACCGCGAACTACGCCTGCACCGAGGGGGTCTGCGGCACCTGCGAGACGCGCGTGCTCGAGGGCATACCAGATCATCGCGACCAGTTTCTGAGCAAGGAGGAGCAGGCGGCGAACACGAGCGTCATGATCTGCTGCTCGGGCGCCAGGTCCCGTACGCTCGTGCTCGATCTCTAGAACAACAACATACGACGGGTGGAACCAATGAAGTATCTTTCGCGAATTGCCGGAATAGCCCTGCTGGCCGTGTGCGCCGGTTCGCCCGCGTCGGCAGGCGCGGCGCGCTCCCTCAAGATCGGCGTGCTCAACGACGCATCCGGCCCCTACTCGGACAATGCCGGCGAGGGTTCGGTGACGGCGGCCAAAATGGCGGCCGACGATTTCATGCGGCTTCATCCGGATTTCAAGGTCGAGATCGTCTCGGCCGACCATCAGAACAAGGCGGATGTCGGCGCCGCGATCGCGCGCCGCTGGATCGATCAGGAGAAGGTCGATGCGGTCGCCGACGTGCCGAACTCGGCCGTCGGGCTCGCAGTCAACGAAGTGGTGCGCGGCACCAAAGCGGCGCTGATTGCATCGAGTGCGGCGTCCTCCGACCTGACCGGGAAATACTGCTCGCCGAACACGATCCAGTGGACGTTCGACACCTGGGCGGCCTCGCACACGATCGGCGCCTACCTCGTGCGTCATGGCGGCAAGAAATGGTACTTCATCGCGACCGACAATGCGCTCGGCAAGTCGATGGTGCGCGACGGCACGGCGGTGATCGGCGCCGGCGGCGGCACCGTGCTCGGGTCGGTCAATGTGCCGATCAACAATGCGGACTATGCCTCGTTCATCCTGCAAGCCGAAGGTTCCGGCGCCGACGTGATCGCGTTCGCGACCGCCGGTGGCGACACGGTCAGCCTGATCAAGCAATCCGCCGAGTTCGGGCTGAAGCAAAGCGGGCGTACTTTCGCGGCGCTCCTGACCACCACCAACGATGTCGAGTCCAGCGGCCTTGCGGTCGGCGAGGGGCTGATCATCACACAGCCGTTCTACTGGGACCTCAACGATGCCAGCCGTGCCTGGTCGGCGAGGTTCAGCGCGCGGCAGCATGGGCAATCGCCGACCGCGTTTCACGCCGGCGTCTACTCCTCCGTGCTGGCTTACCTGAACGCGGCGTTGGCCGCAGGAACCAATGACGCACCGGCCGTGATCGAGAAGTTGAAGGAGAAGCCAATCGACGACGCGTTGTTCGGACCGGTCGTGGTCCGCGCGGATGGCCGCGCCATTCACAACATGTACATCTTCAAGGTGAAGAGCCCGAAAGCGTCGAAGAGCAAATGGGACCTGCTGGAGCAGGTCGGCGTGCTGTCCGGGCCGGAGGCGTTTCGGCCGCTCGACCAGGGTGGATGCTCGCTCGCCGAGCCGCCGAAGAGCAATTGACGACGACGGCCGCGACCCTCGGATCAACCCTTCTCAAACTGACGGACCTCCCGATGCTGGATCAGCTTGAAGCCGACTTCCCCGAGCACACGCCGCGGCCGGTCGACGCGCCAAGGGCGCTCGAGGGGGTCCGCGTGATCGATTTCTCGCATTTCATCGCGGGACCGTTCGCGACCATGATCCTCGCCGACATGGGCGCCGAGGTGATCAAGGTCGAGGTGCCGGGCCGCGGTGACGATTTGCGCCGCTATCCTCCGGTGCATCCCGATCTCAGGCACGGTGCACCGTTCCTCTGGACCAACCGCAACAAGCGCAGCATTGCCCTCGATCTCAAATCGCCAGAGGGCCTGAGGGTCGCACGCGAGCTGATCGCAACGGCGGACGTCATTGTCGAGAATTTTTCGGCTGATGTGATGGCGCGGCTGGGGCTCGACTATGAGAGCTGCCGCAAGATCAGACCCGAGATCGTCTATTGTTCCGTGTCGGCCTATGGCCGCGACGGAGCATTTTCGGACCGGCTCGGCTTCGATCCGATCGCGCAGGTCGAGAGCGGCTTCGTGTCGATGAACGGCTATGCCGACCGCGAAGGCGTACGCGCATTGTCGCCGGTAATGGATATCAGCACCGCGATGATGGCGAGCAATGCGATCCTCGGTGCATTGTTCGCGCGGGAGCGCAGCGGGCAGGGCCAGGCCATCGAGGTGTCGTTATTCGAGAATGCCGTCCTGATGACCGGCTATGCGACCATGCAGTCGCTGTTCAACAATGCCGATCCGAAGCGAAGCGGCAATACCAGTCCGGACACGTGTCCGTCGGGCGTGTTCCTGGCCAGCGATTGCTCCTTCTATATCAACTGCGGCAACGACAAGATCTTCCAGCGCCTGATGGCACAGGTTCTCGAGCGCGAGGATCTCGCGGCGGCCGAGATCTATGCAACCGGCCCCGATCGAATCCGCCGGCGCGAGGAGCTGTTCGCGATTCTCGGCGATGCCTTTGCCCGGAAGCCCTGGTCGCACTGGCAGTCGCGGATGCGGGCGGCCGGTGTCCCCTGCGGTCAGGTGCGCAGCGTCGGCGAGGCGATCCGTTCGCCGGAGGCAAGGGAACGCGGGATCGTCACCCGGATCCCGCACGAGACGGTGGGTTGGGTGCCGAACGTGAACCTGCCGATCCGCTATTCGCGAACGCCGATCGTCGATCCCGTTGCGGCACCGGCGGTCGGGCAGCACACCGAAGACGTGTTGCGTGAGTTGCTCGGCTACGATGAGTCCGAGATCGCGCGCCTTGCCGCCGGCGGAGCCTTCGGCAGCGAGCCCTCGCGACAGGAAATCAAGCCATGACGACGCGAGCGCGCGACGAGCGGACACTGCGGGGCCGTGTGGCCGTCATCGGGATTGGTGAAACCGAATATTATCGCCACGGCGCTTCGCCCGACCCGGAATTCAAGCTCGCGCTGAAAGCGATCCTGGCGGCTTGCGCGGATGCCGGGCTCGATCCTCGCGACATCGACGGGTTCTCGTCCTACAGCGACGATCGCAGCGAGGCCTCGCGGCTCGCCGCGGCGCTGGGGACGCATCGGTTGCGCTCCGCCACCATGCAATGGGGCGGAGGCGGCGGTGGGTGCTGCGCTGCGGTTGCCAACGCGGCCGCTGCGATCGCCGCGGGCCTCGCCGATTGTGTCGTGGTGTTCCGCTCGCTGGCGCAGGGCCAGTATGGCCGGTTCGGGCAGGCGGGCGGGGTCCATACGGTTTCGGGCGAGCGGTCGTACCTGATGCCTTATGGTGTGCTGGCGCCGCCGCAGCGCTTTGCCATGCGGGTGCAGCGCTACATGCACGAGCACGGCGTGCGGCAAGAGGCGTTGCGCGCGATTGCGCTCGCCTCCTATCATCACGCGCAGGCCAACCCGCGCGCCGTGATGCACGGCAAGCCGCTGGACGTTGCGAAGTACGACGCCTCGCGCTGGATCGTGGAGCCGTTCCATCTCTACGATTGCTGCATGGAGAATGACGGCGCGGCGGCCTTGGTGCTGGTATCGGCGGAGCGCGCAACGGATTTCCGGCACAAGCCGGCCTATCTGCTCGGTGCCGCCTTCGGATCCGGACATCGCGCGGCGGCGACGGCGCACAACGCGCCGCTCTACGCCACCGCGAGCTTCGACACCGTCGCGCCCGATCTCTACCGAATGGCCCGGGTAGGGCCGTCCGATGTCGGCGTGGTGCAGGCGTATGAAAATTTTACCGGTGGTGTCGTGATGGCGCTGGCGGAGCACGGCTTCTTCAAGCCCGAGGAAGCCAACGAGGTCCTGACCTTCGACAATCTGATCGCGCCGTCGGGGCGGCTGCCGCTCAACACCAGCGGCGGCAACCTCGCCGAATGCTACATGCACGGCTTCGAGCTCGTGCTGGAAGCGGTTCGCCAGGTGCGCGGCACCTCGACGAACCAGGCTCGACGTAGCGACGTCGCAATGGTCATCGGAGGTCCGATGGTCTCTCCCGCGAGCGACCTCATTTTGGGTTCGGAGGCCACTTTATGAGCAAGCCGAGCGAACGCTATCTCCCGGCAGGGCTGCCGATCCCGGTCGCGGAGCCTGACGGCCTGTCCGCGCCCTATTGGGAAGGATTGCGTCAGGGCAAGCTGCTGGTGCAACGCTGCGGGCGCTGCAACACGTGGCAGTTCGGTCCCGAATGGCTCTGCCATCGCTGCCACGCCTTCGACCCGACATGGACCGAGGTCGAGCCGCGCGGCCGGATCTACAGCTGGGAACGCGCGTGGCACCCGTCGCATGCAGCGCTGAAAGGACACGGACCTTACATCGCGGTGCTTGTCGAGCTGCCGCATGCCGGCGGCAGTCGCATGGTCGGCAATTTGCTCGGCGATCCCGAACAGGCGGTTGCAATCGGCGCCGACGTCGAAGGGGTCTTCGAGCATCACCCGGAAGCGGATCCGCCTTATTCCTTGCTGCAATGGCGCCGGACGTAGGTTTCCCAGGAGTGACTATCCATCCCTGCGCTTGATACGGGCATTCGATCGCGCGTCTACCGGAGATAGCTGGTCGATGGACCGCTGCACCTGTGATCCGTCGCGGGTGAGAACTGATTTGCCTTCTTTCGCGTCAGCGTCGCTGACAGGATGAGCTGCGAGGGTCCTTGTCTCGCGGCAGACGACATGCAATCTTCCGCTCCCGGCAATGCTGTTCGAGAGCAACAAGAACAATAATCCCTCTCGTCCCTCCAATTCTGTCGAGGGCCTGATCATGTCGAATCTTACCCAAGCGACCTCCGCTCCGTGGCGGATAGGCGTGCTGTTCTCGCGAACCGGCTTCATGTCGGTGATCGAGGAGACCCAGTATCAGGGCACGCAGCTTGCGATCGAGGAGGTGAACGAAGGGGGCGGGGTCTGCGGCCGCGAGCTGGTTCCGGTCGCTTACGACCCCGGCTCGGATTCGGCGGCCTATGGCCACTACGCCAAACGGTTGATGGTGGAGGATCAGGTCAGCACTATATTCGGCTGCTACACCTCGTCGAGCCGCAAGGCGGTGCTGCCGGTCGTCGAACGGCTGAACGGCCTGCTTTGGTACCCGACGCTCTATGAGGGCTTCGAGGCGTCGCCGAACGTCATCTACACTGGCGCCTCGCCGAATCAGAACAGCCTCGCGCTGTGCCGCTATTTGATGGATACGTTCGGAACGCGTTTCTATTTCGTGGGTTCGGACTACATCTATCCGCGCGAGTCCAACCGGGTGATGCGGGAGCTGCTGAAGAGCAACGGCGGCTCGGTCGTCGGCGAGCGCTATGTCAATGTCTACGCGCGCTGGCAGGACTTTGTCCCGATCATCCAGGACATCAAGCGGGTCAGGCCCGACGTGATCTTCTCGACCGTCGTCGGCGAGGGCACGGTGTTCCTCTATCAGGCCTACGCGAATGTCGGGCTCGATCCCAAGCAGACGCCGATCGCCAGCCTGACCACGACGGAAGCCGAAATCGCCGCCATGGGCTTCGACGTCGGCGAAGGACACGTCACCGCGGCGTCCTATTTCCAGGGCGTCGAGGGCAGCGCCAACAATGCGTTCGTGCAGCGCTTCAAGAAGCGGTTTGGCGCCGATGTCTCGACCAACATGTGCGCCGAGGCATCCTATTTCCAGCTGCATCTGTTTGCCAAAGCGCTCGAGCAGGTCAACTCGCTCGATACCGAAGTGCTCCGCTCGATGGTGTTCGGCACCAGCTTTGATGCACCGCAAGGTGCTGTTACGGTCAACCCGATGTCGGGCCATACCGATCTGTGGACACGCATCGGACGTGCCAACCGCCAGGGACAGTTCGATGTCGTCAGCCAGTCGAAGGAGCCGGTGCATGCGGATCCGTTCCTGATCGGATATGGTCGTGCAACGCAAACAGGAAGCATCCAATGAACGAGCAGTCGCGTAAGCCGTCGCTGAGCCGAGACGTCGGCGGACGCAAGACCATGGTTCAGGAACTTGCCGATCTGTCGGCCGTGGTGGTCGCGCCGGTCGACGATCAGGTCGGCATGCTGCTCCGCGAATTGCAGCGGTTCAGGATGCGGGTGCGTCAGGTCTGGCCGATGCCGGAGAGCGTGCCGGCCGATGCCGACGTGGTGTACTGCGAATACTCGCCGGATCTGGCGCGGCGCCTGCCGTGGATCCCGGGCGATGCGCGTTCGGCGCTGGTCGTGATCCTGCCGGCGACGGAAGCCGTTCATGCCGACGCGCTGTGTCACGCAACACCCAATGCCGTGCTGCCGCGGCCGTTCACGCAGAACGCGGTGTTGTCCAGCCTCGTGCTGGCGCGCAGCCAGTTCAGTTACGAACGGCGGCTGCGCAGCAAGATCGAGAAGCTCGACGACAATCTGCGCTCGATGCGCACGGTGGAGCGCGCCAAGGCCATCCTGATGGCGACGCGCCAGATGCCGGAAACCGAAGCCTATGGATTCATCAGACGGCAGGCGATGGATCGTCGCGTGTCGGCAAGCGCAGTCGCCGCGGCGATTGTTGACTCGTTCGAACTGCTTGGCTACGATCATCAACAGTAAGCCCCAATAGCGGGGCCGGCGGCGATAGCGCCGCCTTCGACACAACCGGCAACAAAGCCCTCCCAATGCTCGCGTAAGCGCGCATCGGGAGGGCTTTTTGTTTTTTCAGTCCTGAAGGGAGCTTAAGGATGAGCATTTCACGGCGGACTTTGCTGAGGAATACCGCGGCGCTTGGCGCATTTGCCGGCGCCGGACTGCCGCATATCTGGATCAAGAACGTCGACCTCGCCTACGCCGCGGGCGGCGAGATCAAGGTCGGCGTGCTGTTCTCGCTGACAGGAACGACCGCAATCATCGAGGAATCGCTCAACAAGGCGACGCTGCTTGCGATCGAGGAAATCAACGCCGCCGGCGGCATCAAGGGCAGCAAGATCGTGCCGATCGTCGAGGATCCGGCGTCCGATCCGGCGACGTTCTCGGAGAAGGCGCGCAAGCTCGTCGTCGGCGACAAATGCGTCAGCGTGTTCGGCTCCTATACGTCGGCGAGCCGCAAGGCGGTGCTTCCGGTCTTCGAGCGGCAGAACAATCTCTATTGGTATCCGACGCTCTACGAAGGCCGCGAGTGCTCGAAGAACGTCATCTACACCGGCGCGGTGCCGAACCAGCAGCAGGACGAGTTCGTGCCCTGGCTGGTCAAGAAGTTCGGCAAGAAATTCTATCTGATCGGCTCCAACTACATCTATCCGAAGGAAGAGAACAACTACTGCAAGAAGCTGCTCGAGAAGCTCGGCGGCGAGGTCGTGGCGGAAGAATATGTGCCGCTCGGCCATTCCGAATTCTCTTCCGTCATCAACAAGATCCGCTCGACGCAGCCGAACGTGATCTTCTCCACCGTGGTCGGCGATTCCGTGGTGGCGCTGCATCGACAGTACAAGGCCGCCGGCCTCGATCCCGAGAAGATGCCGATGGCGAGTCTCACGACCTCCGAGAACGAGGTCGCGGCGATGGGCGGAGAGGCTGCCGCCGGTCACTTCACCTCGGCGCCGTACTTCATGGTGCACAAGTCGCCTGAGAACGAGAAGTTCGTCGAGGCCTACAAGAAGCGCTGGGGCGCCGACAAGGTGACGCATTTCGTCTCGGAGGCCTGCTACTTCCAGACCTATCTGTTCAAGCAGGCGGTCGAGAAGCTTGCGACCAGCGACCTGACGCCGCCGAACATCCGCGACGCGGTCAAGGGCCAGGAAATGATTGCGCCGCAGGGCAAGGTCCGGATCGAGTCGGAGAACCTGCACACCTGGCTATGGCCCAAGATCGCGCAGGCGAAGTCGAACGGCCAGTTCGAGATTCTAGTCGAGGCCAAGGATTGGCTGAAGCCGGTGCCCTACGCGGCCTATCCCGGGCAGTCCTGCACCGAGAAGGGCCTGGTCGAGAAGAGCTGACGGGGGCGGCGATGGCCGTCGGCGTGCGGCGCCGGCGGCCAGCTTCCCGCAACGACAGCGGCCTCTCGCGCGAATGCGCGGGGCGCAGCGCTCAAACGAACATCGAAAGCGGATCCCAACGTGGACCAATTCATCGAACAAATCGTCACCGGACTCAGCATTGGATCGATCCTGCTGCTGGTCGCACTGGGCCTGTCGATCATCTACGGCTCGATGGGCATCATCAATCTCGCCCATGGCGAGTTCGTGATGCTCGGCGCCTATGCCGCCTGGGTGTTCCACACCTATCTCGGGCTCGGCCTGCTGGCGAGCCTGGTTCCGATCTTCCTGGTGGTTGCCGCGTTCGGCTGGGTTATCGAACGCTACGTGCTGAGCCTGCTCAACAACCGGCCGCTCGACACGATCCTCGCTACCTGGGGCGTCGGCATCATGCTGCAGCAGGCGGTGCGGCTGATGGTCGGCAGCGAGCTACGCTATGTGCAGCTGCCGCCGGCGCTGTCCGACAGCATGGATGTGCTCGGCATCCCGATATCGTCGTACCGGGTGTTCCTGTTCGGGGTGTCGATCGCGTTGTTCGGCGCGACCTGGTTGCTGATGAACCGCACCACGGTCGGGATGAAGCTGCGTGCCATCATCCAGGACCGTTCGGTCGCTGCCTCGTTCGGCATCAACGCCAAGCGCGTCTATGCGCTGACCTTCGCCTATGGCGCGGGCCTTGCGGGCCTAGCCGGCGCGCTGGTGTCGCCTCTCAAGAGCGTGTCGCCCGATATGGGCACCGGCTACGTGGTCGACGCCTTCATGGTGGTCGTGCTCGGCGGTGTGCAGAGCCTCGCCGGCACCGTGGCGAGCGCCTTCATCCTCGGCGAGCTCTCCGGCGGGATCGCCTTCCTGCAGAACGACACGGTGGCCAAGGCGATCGTGCTGCTCGCCATCGTCGTGCTCATCCGTTTCCGCCCCGAGGGGCTTTTCACCGCACGCGTGCGGGCCTGAGACAGATCGCTCATCTATGCCGTCGAATGCAACTACATCGAGCGGATTGCAGCGCCTGATCGCGCAGCTCGCACCTCTGCTCATCGTCTGCGCCGTGGTGTTCTCGCTCCCGGTGCTGCTCAACAATGACTTCCTGCTCAACAAGGTCGCGCGCTATCTGGTGCTCGGCATCCTCACGGTGTCACTCGGGTTGTCCTGGGGCTTCGGCGGCATCCTGAATCTCGGCCAGGCGATGAGCTTCGGGCTTGGCTCCTACGCCATGGCGATGGCCCTGAAGCTCAAGACCGTGCCGGTGCATACCGGGGCGAGTGGACTGCCGGACTTCATGGTCTGGAACAACGTCCAGCATTTGCCGTGGTTCTGGGAGCCGTTCCGCTCGCTCAGCTTCGCGATTGCTGCGGGCTTGATCGTGCCGGCGCTGGTTGCCGCGGCGCTCGGCTGGTTCATGTTCCGCGGCCGTGTCACCGGCGTCTACGTCTCGATCATCACGCTCGCCACCATGGTGGTGATCAATCTCGTGATCATCGACCAGCAGAGCTACACCGGCGGTTTCAACGGCATCACCGATCTGGCCCAGCTCGAGATCTTCGGCGTCGCGTTCGATGCCTATGGTCGTGCGACCTACTACCTCGTCGCCGGCTGCGTGCTGCTCAGCCTGCTGGTCGCCTTTGCCTTCACGAAGTCCAAGGCGGGCCTGATCGTGCAGGCGATCCGCGATCACGAGAGCAGGGTGCGCTACTTCGGTTATGACGTCGCGCTCTACCAGATCTTCGTGTTCGCGCTGTCGGCCGCGATCGCGGGCCTCGCCGGCATGCTCTACACGGTGGTGATGGAGTTTGCCTCGCCGACCTTCCTCGGCGTGCAACTCTCGCTTTCGGTGGTGGTGTGGTGCGCCGTCGGCGGCAGGCAAAGTCTGGTCGGCGCTTTCCTCGGCGCCGTGCTGGTCGCGGGCATGCAGGGCGCGCTGTCGGAATCCGCGGCGTTCCTGGAAACCTGGACGCTGGTGATGGGCGCGCTGTTCGTGCTCGTGGTGCTGTTCCTGCCGAAGGGGCTTGCCGGCCTCGCGCAGGCCACTTGGCGCTGGGTTATCCAGCGCAGACAGGCCGCCAGCGGCGCGGTTGCACGGGGTGTCAGCCAGACGGAGGGCAGCACATGAGCTCCCATCTCGATCTCCGCGACGTCTCGGTCAGCTTCAATGGTTTCAAGGCGCTCAATTCGCTCAACATGAGCGTGCGCAAGGGTGAGTTGCGCTGCCTGATCGGGCCGAACGGCGCCGGCAAGACCACGGCGCTGGACATCATCTGCGGCAAGGTCAAGCCGAGCGCCGGCACCGTCAGCTTTGACGGCACCCCGCTGCAGGATCTCGAGGAATACGAGATCGCCCGCGCCGGTGTCGGCCGCAAGTTCCAGGTGCCCAGTGTGTTCCGCGAGCTCTCGGTCAGCGAGAATCTCGACGTGGCGCGGGCACGCCGCACCTCCGTGCTCGGCAATCTGCGCTGGAATATTGGCAATGCCGGACGCGAAGACATCGAACGTCTTGCCGAGCTGGTCGGGCTCACGGAGCAGCTCGACCGGCCGGCCGCCTATCTGTCGCACGGCCAGACCCAGTGGCTGGAGATCGGCATGCTGGTCGCCCAGGATGCCGAGCTGATCCTGATGGATGAACCCACCGCCGGCATGACGGCGCAGGAAACCCGCAAGACCGCTGAGCTGTTCGCGCGGCTGAAGGGCAGGCACACGCTGATCGTGGTCGAGCACGACATGGGCTTCGTCAAGGCGATCGGCGACATCATCTCGGTGATGCATATGGGTCAGATGCTGGCCGAGGGCACCGCCGCAGAGGTCGAGGCGCATCCGGAAGTGCGCCGCGCCTATCTCGGATCGGGAGGCATCAGCCATGCTTGAGCTGACCGACGTCGACGCGTTCTATGGCAACAGCCGCGCCCTGCAGGGCATCAACCTGATGGTCGGCAACGGCGAATTCCTCTCGGTGCTCGGCCGCAACGGCGTCGGCAAGACCACGCTGATGCGCAGCATCCTTGGCCTGATGGACCGGTGCACCGGACGCCTGTCGCTCGACGGCGCCGACATCTCGCCGCTGCGGACCTATCAGCGTGCCAAGGCGGGCATCGCCTATGTGCCGCAGGGCCGCGGCATCCTGCCGAAGTTCACCGTACGCGAGAATTTGACGCTCGGGACCTTTGCGGCGAAATCGGCCAACGGCATTGAGGAATGGGTGCTCGAGCTGTTTCCGGTGCTCAAGGATTTTCTCAATCGCTACGGCGGCAATCTTTCAGGCGGCCAGCAGCAGCAGCTTGCGATCGCGCGCGCGCTGCTTGCCAAGCCGAAGGTCATCCTGCTGGACGAGCCGACCGAGGGCATCCAGCCGAACATCGTCGAGCAGATCGAGGACGTGATCACGCGCCTCAACCGCGAGCGCGGCATCACGGTCGTGCTGGTGGAACAGAATGTCGCGTTCGCGCGGCGCGCGTCTCACCGCTTCGCGTTGCTCGAAAAGGGACGCGTCGTCGCCAAGGGCGCGATCGGTGAGCTCACCGATGATCTCATCCAGCTGCACATGGCCGTGTAGCGGGAACTATCGTTCAGGAAAGGGAGTCGAGACATGTTGCATGGAGATATATCGAGCAGCAAGGACACGGTCGGCGTCGCCGTGGTCAATTACAAGATGCCGCGCCTGCACACCAAGGCCGAGGTGCTGGATAACGCGCGCAACATCGCCAAGATGGTCGAAGGCATGAAGCTCGGCCTGCCGGGCATGGATCTCGTGATCTTCCCGGAATACTCGACGCACGGCATCATGTACGACTCCAAGGAGATGTACGAGACGGCTTCGTCGGTGCCGGGCGAGGAGACCCGCATCTTCGCCGACGCCTGCCGCAAGGCCAAGGTCTGGGGCGTGTTCTCGCTGACCGGCGAGCGCCACGAGGAGCACCCCAACAAGGCGCCGTACAACACGCTGATCCTGATGAACGACAAGGGCGAGATCGTCCAGAAGTATCGCAAGATCATGCCGTGGGTGCCGATCGAGGGCTGGTATCCCGGCGACTGCACCTACGTCTCGGAGGGACCGAAGGGCCTCAAGATCAGCCTGATCATCTGCGACGACGGCAACTACCCGGAGATCTGGCGTGACTGCGCGATGCGCGGCGCCGAGCTGATCGTCCGCTGTCAGGGCTACATGTATCCGGCCAAGGAGCAGCAGATCCAGATCTCGAAATCGATGGCCTGGGCCAACAACTGCTACGTCGCGGTCGCCAACGCATCGGGCTTCGACGGCGTCTATTCCTACTTCGGCCATTCCGCGCTCATCGGCTTCGACGGCCGTACGCTCGGGGAGTGCGGCACCGAGGAGAACGGCATCCAGTACGCCCAGCTCTCGGTGTCGCTGATCCGCGACGCCCGCCGCAACATGCAGTCGCAGAACCATCTCTTCAAGCTGATGCATCGCGGCTACACCGGCCTGATCAACTCCGGCGACGGTGACCGCGGGCACGCGGTCTGCCCGTACACCTTCTACAAGAACTGGATCACAGATCCCGAAGGTACCCGGGAGATGGTTGAAGCCATGACCCGTCCGACCGTCGGGACCGACGAATGTCCGATCGAGGGCATTCCGAACCAGAAAGTCGCACATCGTTGATTGGAGAAGTCGGGCTGTGCCGGCGCGATCATTCGCGCCGGCGCGGTTCTGAAACTGTTGCAAGGGGAAACGGGGGTTACCATGAGCAGCCAAGCGAATAGCGGACTGGTCCATCAGACCGAAGGACAGATCGACGACCTTCTCGGTCACGAATTCGAGCACGAGCCGGTGCCGATGACTGCCCGGCGCAGCGCCTTCTCGGTCACCATGGTGTGGCTGGGCTTTCCGATGATCATTACCGGCGCGATGACCGGATCGTTGCTGGTGCTCGGCATGGGCTTCAAGAATGCGCTGGTGGCCATGATCGTCGGCAATCTGATCATGTTCGCCTATGTCGGCGCGCTCGGCCTGATCGGCACCAGGCGCGGCATGAACTTCGCGCTGATTGCGAGCATCGTGTTCGGAAAGAAGGGTTATGTGCTGGCCTCGGGCCTGCTGTCGACCCTGCTGCTCGGCTGGTACGCGGTGCAGACCGGTATCACCGGCGCATTGATCTCCTCGACATACGGCCTCAATTATGTGGCGATGACCATCGTCGCGGGCGTGCTCTATATCGGGATCACCTTCGTCGGCGTGAAGGGATTGCATTATATCGGGCTGGCGTCGGTGCCGCTGTTTGTCGTGCTCGGCCTCTGGGTCGCGGCCGATGCCGCGTCGACCACGACGGCAGCGGCGATCTTCGGTTATGCCGGCAACAATGGCGTCGCCAGCATGTCGATGGGCGTCGGCCTCACCGTGGTGCTCGCGCTGTTCATCGACGCCGGCACGGTGACCGCGGACTTCAACCGCTGGGCGCCGAGCCCGCGGGCGTCGCTGTTCGCCACGTTCAGCGCGTTCCCGTTCGCCAACCTGGTGGCGATGCTGGTCGGCGGTGTGATGACGGCTGCGCTTGCGGTGCCGAACGCCAATCCATTCGGCGTCGACAACATGTTCGGCTTCATGAACGGCAAGCAGCTCACCTGGCTCAGCATTCTCGCGTTCATCTTTCTCTACACCAACCTCGGTTCGGTCTGCTCGCACTGTCTTTACAATGCGGCCACCGGCTGGTCGCGCATCCTCGGCACCAACATGCGGTTGATGGCCGTGATCCTCGGCGCCATCGGCATCGTCGTTGCCGCGGGCAACGTCTGGGCGTTCTTCATCCAGTGGCTGTCGCTGCTCGGCATCCTCGTGCCGCCGATCGGCGCGATCATCCTGGTCGATCAGTATTTGCTGCGAACCGAGGCGCGTGCGGATGTGGACTGGCGCGCGAAGCCGTTCATCGCCTGGGGCATCGGGTCGCTGTGCGCCTTTGCGGTTGAAAATCTCATGCCGGGGCTGTCCACTGCGATCTCTGCCGCGCTGGTCGCCGGCATCGTGTACGGAGCGATCGCGCGGGCGGAGTCTTCCACCGAGAAGGTGGCGCGTCCGGCGTAAGCGACAAGCTCGATCAAGCAAGAAGGATACATCAATGAGCGTCGACTATCAGATCTATGATCTCGGCAATTTGACCTTGCAGCGCGGTGCCACGCTCCGCGACTGCAAGCTCGCCTACAAGACATTTGGCCAGCTCAACGCGGCTAAGGACAACGTGATCGTCTATCCGACCTGGTACTCCGGCCAGCATTACGACAATGAATGGCTGATCGGGCCGGGCATGGCGCTCGATCCGGAAAAATACTTCATCATCATTCCCAACATGCTGGGCAACGGCCTGTCGTCGTCGCCGAGCAACATGCCGGAGCCGTACAATGGGCCACGTTTCCCTCAGGTGACGGCCTACGACAATGTACGCGCCCAGCACCGGCTGGTGACCGAGAAATTCGGCATCAAGCACATCCGTCTGGTCGTCGGCTGGTCGATGGGTGCGTTGCAGACGTTCCATTGGGGCGCGCTCTATCCCGACATGATTGACCTGCTGGCGCCGTTCTGCGGCTCGGCCAAGTGCTCGCGCCACAATTATGTGTTCCTCGAAGGCGTGAAGGCGGCACTCACCGCGGATGCGGCATGGAAGGAGGGCTGGTACACCGACAAGCCGGCCCGCGGCTTGCGCGCCGCCGCGCGGGTCTATGCCGGCTGGGGCTTTTCGCAGGCCTTCTATCGCGAGCAGCTCGACATCAAGACGCTGGGCTATTCGTCGCTTGAGGATTTCCTGGTGGCGTTCTGGGAAGGCTTCTTCCTGCCGAAGGATCCCAACAACCTGCTGACCATGCTGTGGACCTGGCAGCACGGCGACATCAGCGACAACGAGATCTACAACGGCGACTTCAAGGCTGCGCTGAAGGCGATCAAGGCCAAGACCTATGTCATGCCGGGGCAGACCGATCTCTACTTCCCGCCAGAAGACAGCGAGAACGAGGTTGCGAACATGCCGAACGCCAAGTTCGTGCCGGTGCCGTCGATCTGGGGCCACTTCGCGGGCGGGCCGGGGACCAACCCGGTCGATGTCGCCTTCATCGATAGCAAGCTTAGGGAATTGCTCGCATCGTGACGCCTCTCGATTGTGAACGGCTGCCTGCGCGATCATGGGAGGCGTGAGCTTGTCCAATCCCGCTTTGCTGCTCGACCAGTACCGCATCCGGCAGGAACCGTACTACCGGCCGCTCAAGGATGAGGTCGAACTGTTCGGTGCAGCCTATGCGAACCGCATGCCGGTGATGCTGAAAGGCCCCACCGGCTGCGGCAAGACCCGCTTCATCGAATACATGGCCTGGCGGCTCGGCCGCCCGCTCATCACGGTCGCCTGTCACGAGGACATGACGGCAGCGGATCTGGTCGGGCGCTGGCTGCTGGACGCAGAGGGGACGGTGTGGAGCGACGGGCCGCTGACGACGGCAGTGCGTCTTGGCGCAATCTGCTACCTCGACGAGATCGTCGAGGCGCGCCAGGACACCACGGTCGTGATCCATCCGTTGACCGACGACCGGCGCGTGCTGCCGCTGGAAAAGCGCGGCGAGCTGATCCACGCCCATTCCGACTTCCAGCTCGTGATCTCCTACAATCCGGGCTACCAGAGCGCGATCAAGGACCTCAAGGAGTCCACCAAGCAGCGCTTCGCGGCGCTGGATTTCGGCTACCCGGACCGGTCGGCGGAAACCGAAGTGGTGTCGCGCGAGGCCGGCATCGAACCCAACCTCGCCGATCTCCTGGTGAAGATCGCCCAGCACAGCCGCAATTTGAAGGGCCAGGGTCTCGACGAAGGCGCCTCGACCCGGATGCTGGTCAATGCGGGCCGCTTGATCGGATGCGGCATCAGTCTCGAAAAGGCCTGCGAGACCACGATCGTCGTTCCGTTGACCGACGATGTGGACACCAGGAACACGTTGCGTGACGTGATCGCGGCCTCTGCGTGAATGGAATCTGCGAGGTGGCGGTCGCGCAAATCAGTTCGCTCGATGGCTTCCGATCCGGACGTCGGCTTGCGGCACTGTTGCGCGGCCACGATGAGATCGCTGTGGCGGTGCAGACGGCAAGGGCCGCCTTGCACCGGATGGGTTCGTTCGATCGTCTGGCGGCCTGGGACGAGACGGTGCACGACCTGTTCGAGGCCAATCTCGGCCAAGCCGTGCTACTCGGCTTTCTGAAGCTATCGGAGCAATGGCCGGCGCAGCGATCGACCGATGATCTGATCGCGATCGGACGCGCCACAGGCGACATCGGACGCAGCGCCGGAAGCCGCGCCGCTCATGGATTGCTGACCGAATTGTCCAAGGTGCTGCCGCGGCTTACGGATGCTGGAGAACTCACCGCCGTACTCGCTGCGCTTGGCCAACTCGCGGATGCAGGCCCGGAATCGGTTGGCCTTGCGATCGGCCGGCTGGAGCCGCTGCTCGCGCATGCCGGGACCGGTGACTTCTCAGCCTGGGTTTCGGCTGGCCTGCGCGCAAGCGGCGGCCGCGCCGCGCGAAGGCGCGCCTATTTCGCGCTCGACGATCCGCTGTCTGCGCGGTTGTTCGCGGTCGGCCGGACCGGCGATGATTTTGCAAGGCTGGAGAAGCGCCTCTCCGCCACCACGCTTGCGCTGTGGAACAAGAAGCCGCGCTTCCGCAAGCTTGCCGTTGCACCGACGCCGGTGCCGCGGCGCGCCTCGCTCACCGCCGGCCTGATCGGGCTTCCGGAGACTTTCCCCGGATTCGCGGGCGAGGGGGCGGACAGCATCTATCTTGCCGCGGTCGCACATGCCGGAGCGCATCTCGTGCATTCCACCGTCCGCTTTCCGGTGGGCCGGCTGAAGGCGCTGCAGATTGCGCTGGTCTCGCTGATCGAGGATGCCAGGGTCGAGACGCTGGCGCTCCGCGAGATGCCCGGGCTGCGCCGGCTGTGGTTGCCATTTCACAGCGTGACGCCAACAGGCCAGGCAACTGCCGCCGGACTGATGGTCCGGTTGGCACGGGCGCTGATCGATCCGGACTATCAGGACCCGGACGCGTGGGTGACCAAGGGGCGGAGGCTGTTTGCCGAAGCCGCCGGTCGCTGGATCGATCCGGCCATCAGCCGCGAGATCGGCGGGCTGCTCGGCAACGACATCGGGCAGATGCGGCTGCAATTCAATGCCAAGAGCTACGTCGTCGAACCGGCCTATCGCGACGACAATCTGGCACTGTGGGATTTTGGCGATCAGCCGGACAGCCCGACCGAGACGATCGAACTTGCGGTCGATTCCGTCCGAATGGAGCGCCGTGACGACGTCGATGGGCAGTCCACCGACGACAACGCAAAGCCCGACGAGACGCTGCGCGTGAAGGCCGCAGCGGTGACGTTGCTGGACGGATTTCCGGTCGCGACCTATCCGGAGTGGGATTATGCCGCGCGCACCGAGCGGGCGGACTGGACCACGATCCTGGAGGCTGATGCCGCGGTTTCCGCGCAACCGTTCGATCCGCCGACGGACACGGAGACGACCCGTTGGGTCACGAGGTTGACCCGCGACGCTTCGATCGGCCGCCGCATCAGACACAAGGGCCAGCGCGACGGCGACGCGCTCGACATCGACGCGGCGATCGCACTGACGATCGAGCGCCGCACCGGCAGCATCAGCGAGCCCAGGGTCTACCAGCGCGATGCGCCGGGACCGCGCGATCTTGCCGTCCTGCTGCTGCTCGACCTGTCGCAATCGACCGCCGACCGCGATCGTCGCGGCCGGACGGTTCTCGACGTCGAGCGCAAGGCGGCAGCGATCATGGCGACGGCGGTCGAGGCCGCCAATGACGCGATCGCGGTGCACGGCTTCAGCTCCGACGGCCGCGAGCGGGTGCGCTATCTCCGCATCAAGGGCTTCGAGGAGCCGATGGACGCCGTCGTGCGTTCGCGTCTCGCGGGCCTTGGCAGCAGCCATTCCACCCGCCTCGGTGCCGCGTTGCGCCACGCCGGGGGCTACCTCGCCGGGCGGCGTGCGTTCCGCAAGGTGCTGCTGGTTCTGACCGACGGCGAGCCGTCCGACGTCGATGTGCCAGATCCGCAATATCTGGTGGAGGACGCGCGCCGTGCCGCGCAGCAGCTGCGGCGGCGCGGCACCGATATCTTTGCCTTCGGCATCGGTGAGGACAGATTTCCCCAGCTCGATCGCATCTTCGGCGAGCGCTATGCGCTCCGGGTACCCCGCATCGAGGTGTTGCCGCAACGGGTGATGCAGCTTTATGCGGAACTGAAGAAATAGTGCCGCCGTCCCGAGCGGGCTCGGATCGTCCTCCAAGGGCCTACGCACCGCTGTCACACTTCGACGCTAACGTTGCAGGTTGGACACAGTCGCCCGCCTGGGACACAATCGACGCGGATACGATGAGCATTGGATATCTTTCGAGGGGCTTGGCAGGGCGCCCCTCAGACGCTCGTCGGCTGTGCGTGTTGATGTGCCTCTGCATGCTGGGCGCGGGCAGCGATGTCGCGATGGGGCAGGAGAGCCCGATTGCTCCTGCGCCGCGCCTCACATTCGATATTCCCGCGCAACCCCTGACGTCCGCACTGGAAAGTTACGGCGCCACGTCGCGGCGTGAGGTGCTCTATGATGCGCGGCTTGCGACCGGCCGGGTCTCAGGCGAGGTGAGGGGCGTCTTCGCGCCGTCCGAAGCCTTGCAGATCCTGCTTGATGGCACCGGTCTTGTCGGCCGCCTGACGTCGGAGAATGCAGTGGTGATCGTGCCCTTGGCCCCGGCCGCCGGGCAGCGCACGACGCCCGACGTCGATGTGCGAAAAGGCGATCCGGTCGTTCGCGCCCGCTACTATGCCGTGGTGCAGGAGCGTGTTCGGGAGGCGTTCTGCAAGGACGCTATGCTGCGGCCAGGCCGCTACCGGATCGCCGTGCAGTTCTGGATCGCTCCGACGGGCTCGGTGCAACAGACCAGACTTTTGAGCAAGACCGGCGACGACCGCGTCGACAACGCGATCGAGACGACGCTTCGCGGATTGACAATGAATGAGGTACCGCCGCCCGGCATCTCGCAACCCCTCACGATGGTCGTTGCGCCGCGTCCGTCGGAACGGATGCAGGACTGCGCTGGGATCGACGCAATCCGTACTAGCGGTGGGACGAACTGAACGTGCCGCAATGAGTGACGCAACCCGGACCATGCTGCGCAGCTTCCTGGCTGCCCGTTACGATGATCTCAAGCTGCGGCTGAGCCGTCGTCTCGGTTCGGCGGAGCTTGCGAGCGATGCGTTGCAGGACACCTATGTGCGTCTCGGGCGGGCCGAGGTGGCGGGGTCGGTGCAAAGCCCGGCGGCCTATCTGTTCCGGATGGCCTTCAACGTAGCAATCGACCGGCAGCGGGCCGAGAAACGGCGTCTGGCGCACAATGAGGTTCAGGACCTGCTTCATATTGTGGACGATGCGCCGGGACCCGGTCAGATCACGGAGGCTCGCTTCGAGATCGAGGCCCTGGAGAAGGCGATCGCGGAGCTGACGCCGCGCCGCCGGGTCATCCTGCTGGCGGCGCGGCTTCAGGGGATGCCGCAGCGGGAAATTGCCAGCCGGCTCGGGGTCTCGTTGCGCCTGGTTGAGAAGGAACTTCGCCTCGCGCAGGAACACTGCGCGCTGAAGCTGGGAAAATAGTTGTGCGGTTGATGGCTATCGCGAACGTCAAGTGGATAGGCGGACGGTTCGGCCGCGGAGGCTGCCGTTTGCGTGCGCAGCGAGGCGAGGCCGCATGACGCGCGAAGGCGGCAAATCGACGATAGGGCTCGGAGCGATGGAGCGGGAGGCACATGCCTGGGTGAGGCGCTTGACGTCCGGAGACGCAACGGTCGAGGACGCTGACGCATTCCAGCTGTGGCGGCAGCAGAGCGCTGCCCATGCCGCTGCTTTTGCGAAGGCAAGCAGGCTTTGGGAGACGGTTGGCCAGGCCGGCCATAACCTCCGCTATGGTCCCGCGTCGCTGGGTGTGTTGCTTGACGGCGAGGCAAAGCGCGTGATGACCCGCAGGCTGATGCTCGGCGGGGGACTTGCGACCGCAGCTGCCGCCGTCGGTGCGGTGACGCTGCGGCCGCCGCTCGAGCTTTGGCCGTCATGGTCCGAGCTTGCTGCCGACTACCGGACCGGTACGGGAGAGCAGCGCAAGGTTGCCTTGAGCGACAATGTGTCGATCAACCTCGACACACGAACCAGCATCGCGCTGCGCCCGGATCATGGCGACACCAGCCGGATCGAGTTGATCACGGGACAGGCATCGATCGCGACGACCCCGCAGCAGTCACGGCCGGTGACGGTGATCGCGTCCAGTGGTCAGACGGTTGCATCGCAAGCGTCATTCGACGTGCGCTACCTCGGAGCCGAGGTGCGCGTCACTTGCCTCGGCGGCGAGGTTCGCGTCGAGCATCAGGGAAATGCCCGGACCGTTCGCGAAAGGCAGCAGGTCGGCTATGACGAGCGGCGCTTGAGCGACATCGTCGCGATCGATCCGGCCGTCGAGGCGGCCTGGCAGGAGGGATTGCTGATCTTCCGCTACACGCCGCTGCCCAAGGTCGTGCAGGAGGTGAACCGGTACCGGTCGGGCCGGATCTTCATCGTCAACGCCGAGCTCAATGCCCACCTGATCAACGGCCGCTTCCATATCGATCGGATCGACGAGGTCCTCCTGCAGCTCGAGCAAGCTTTTGGCGTGAAAGCGAAAACACTTCCCGGCGGCATCGTGCTGCTCAGCTGAGGAGGGGCCGGGCGGCCTAGAAAAAAAGTTCATGTCCGGCGTGCGGGTCGGCCCATTCGGGATCGTCACAGCCGCGAGGGTCTCGGTGCTGGCGCTGAGACGCGAAATGTTCGGCTGTCGTCGCCCGGCGCAAGAAAGCGATCCCATGGTTCCCCGCCTCTCCAGGTCTCTCACCCGCGCGACCGTTCGCACTGCAATGTTCGGCAGCGTCAGCGTCGTGGCACTTCTCGCCAATACGCCGGTGGTCGCGCGCCCGTTCGGATCGAGCTGGACGGTGTCACCGTCGGCCGCGGCGATGGCGGCTTCGCAGTCGGCGGCGCAGGACGCGGCGGCAGCAGCCAAGCAAGGCCAGGATGCGATGGCGCGGGCCACGCGCGCCATCCAGGCGATACAGGGCCTGCAGAACGCGGCGCGCAGCGCGGCGCAGGCTTCGCAGCGTTCGGTGACGCTGCCGCAGGTCGCAGTGCCCAACGGCCTTGCGCCCGGCGGCTTGCAGGTGGCGCCGGGATGGCAGGGCGCGAATACCCCGACGCAGGCGATCGATGCCACCGGTCAGACCCAGGTCGGCATCGCACAGACCAGGGCGCAAGCGATCCTCAACTGGAATTCATTCAATGTCGGCGCGCGCACCACGCTGACCTTCGATCAGCAAGGCCATGCGAACTGGGTGGCGCTCAATCGCGTCGTCGGCAGCGCGGTGCCGAGCCAGATCCTCGGCAATATCAGGGCCGACGGGTCGGTCTATGTGATCAATCAGAACGGCATCATCTTCGGCGGTGCGAGCCAGGTGAATGTCGGCTCGCTGATCGCCTCGACCGCCGGCATCACCGACACCCAGTTCCTCAGCAACGGCATCTACTCGCAGCAGGCAGGCGGCCAATATGTACCGAGCTTCACCGATGCCCGGGGGGCCGTGAGGGTCGAGCCTGGCGCGCTGATCTCGACCAACGCGCCGTCCTCGGTGACGCAGGGGGGCGGCTTCGTCCTGCTGATGGGAACCGAGGTCAGCAATGCCGGCTCGATCAGCGCACCGCGAGGTCAGGTGCAGCTCGCGGCCGGCAACGACTTTCTGTTGCGGCCCGGCTACAGCACGGACGCCAACCAGGCCTCGACCACGCGCGGCAACGAAATCTCGCCGATCGTGCGCGATGCGATCGCCGCCGTCGGCAACTCCGGCCTGATCTTCGCCCAGCAGGGCGACATCACGCTCGCGGGCCGCAGCATCACCCAGGACGGGGTACTGGTCGCGACAACGTCGGTCAACACCCGCGGCACCATCCATCTCCTGAACGCAGCCTCCGATGCCGCGGGCAGCATCACGCTCGCCGGCGGCAGCCTGACCGCGATCCTGCCGGAGCTCGACAGCAGCGACACCGCGCTCGACAGCCAGCGCAGTCAGTTGGTCGCCGACTCCAGGGCCTTCACCCATGCCCCGGTCGCCAACGCCCAGTTCGACAATCTTGCGCAGCTCGCCGACCGGCTCGACCAGGGACGGGTCGAGATCGTCAGCGGCGGCACCGTAACCTTCCAGGGCAGCTCGATCACGCAGGCGCAGGGCGGCCAGGTGGCGGTCAGCGCCGGCCGCCGCGTCTTCGCCGAGAGCGGATCGGTCATCGACGTCTCGGGCGTGCGCGGCGTGCTGCTGCCGATGTCGACCAACAATCTCCTGATCAACGTACAGGGCAACGAGCTGCGCGACTCGCCCGTCAATCGTGATCGGGACGGTCTGAAGAACACGGATGTCTGGATCGATGCGCGCGATCTCGTGCTGGTGCCGGCAGGTACCGGCGGCTATGCGACCGACCGCTATTATACGCCGGGCGGGCTGCTCGAGGTCTCCGGCTATCTCGCCAATACCGCCCACCGGATCGGCGAATGGGCCGCGGTGGGCGGCACCGTCACGCTGGCGGCGCAGGAAGTCGTCGCGCAAAAGGGGGCGGTGTTCGACGTCTCCGGCGGCTCGGTCAGCTATCAGGGCGGCTACATCCGCACCAGCAATTTCCTCGGCGCGGATGGCCGTCTCTACAATGTCGGGCAGGCACGTGCCGACATGCAGTTCTACGGCGTTGGCGGTGGTTTCATTCGCGAGCACAAGCTCGGCGGCAAGGTTGCGTCGAACCTGACCGAGGTCTGGATGAGCCCATTCGGCAAAGGCCGCGTGACGAGCCGCTGGGAGGACGGTTACACCATCGGCCGTGACGCCGGCTCGCTCGTCCTGTCCACGCCGACGTCGGTCTTCGAAGCCGATATCGTCGCTGATGTCGTCACCGGCTCCCGCCAGACGACGGCGCGGCCGGACGGCATCACCGACGGCTACAAATTGTCTCAGAATGTCGCGCCGCTCCAGGGCAAGCTCGCGCTCGGTGGCTATTCGGGGCTTGGCCTCACCGGTGCATCCGCCGCGCGGGTCGTTTTCGGCCGGACGCCCGAGATCACCGACGCGCTGAACGCCACGTCGGCCTTGCCCGACGATCGCATCGGGACTGCCTTCTTCAATTCGGACGCGCTCAATGCCGCCAGGCTGGGCGGTCTCAATGTTGCGAGCAGCAAGGACATACTCGTCGACGCGCCGCTCGAGCTTGCTCCGGGCGCGCAGGTGACCTTCGCAGCACCGCATGTCGAGATCGGTGCGAACGTCACGGCGCATGGCGGCAGCATGATGCTGGCCAATCTCATGCATGCCGTATTCGGCCAGGGCCAGAACGAGCAATGGTGGGCGCTGAACGATGCGAACGGCAAGTCGCAGGTCACGATCGGCCAGAATGTCACCGTCGATCTCAGCGGGTTGTGGAGCAACGAGCAGACCGGAACGGACGGATCCGGCCGGGCGCACCTGGATGGCGGCAACTTGATCGTTTCGACGACCGGCGGCATCACGCTGGCGAGCGGGTCGCTGATCGATGTGTCGTCGGGTGGTGCCATCCTGGCGAACGGCAAGACGCAGGGCGGCAAGGGCGGCAATGTCAGCCTCGTGGCCAATGACTATTCGCACCTGGCCTGGACGCAGTTCTTCACCAATCCGCTTGTCCTCGATGGCACCATTCGCGCCTATGGCTTCGGTGGCGGCGGCACGCTGACGCTGAACGCAGGCCAGGAGATCGTGATCGGGGAGGGCGTGGCCGATGCGCTGGTGCTCGATCCGGCGATCTTCCAGTCCGGCTTCACGGCCTACAACATCAGCAGCAACACGGGCATCGAGATCGGCGAAGGCGTGCGCATGGATGCCGAGGTGCCGGTCTATCGCTTCGCGCAGCGCAGCTTCACCACGCCGAGCGGGAGCCTCGTCACGGAGGCCGCCGACCTCTGGACGCCTCCCAAATTCACGATCAATTCGTTCGCGCATAGCGTGACACAGCGCGCCGGCGCCGATCTGACATTCTGGAGCCTGCATGATTTCACGCTGCCCAAGGGCGCGTCCATCGAGGTCGATCCGGGGCGTTCGGTGTCGATCTACGCCAATCGCCAGACCGTCATCGACGGTACGATCAAGGCGCCGGCCGGCAATATCCTGATCACGAGCCTGCAGGACGCCACCGGCGACACCCGTTACAATTCCGGTTACGGCGAGTTTGGCCTGACCCGTTCATTCTGGATCGGCGGCGACGCGGTGCTGGATGTTTCTGCGCGCGACGCGGTCGGGCGTGACGAGCGCGGAATCTCCTATGCCGCCGTGCCGGACGGCGGCACGATCCGGATCGGTGGTACCGGCGCGCTGGACCCCAAATATCCCGTCGTCAGCGATGCCTTCGTGATCGTTCGCCCGGGCGCGCTGATCGACGCGTCGGGTACCTCCGCGGTGGTCGATGTCCAGAGCGGCAACGGCTATCTCCCGACGCTTGCCGCGAGCGATGGCGGGACGATCTCGCTCTATTCCAGCTTCGGCATGGCGCTCGACGGCACCTTGCGCGCGGCATCAGGCGGCAGCGGCGCGTCCGGCGGCGCGCTGAACCTGACGATGTCGTGGCGCGGCTACATCGTCGGGCAGCCCAACTCCAGTTCGCCCTATGCCAGCAGCGAACTGCCTCCGGAGTTCCAGAGGTCGCGCGATATCACGCTGGTGCAAAACGCGACGGGCAGCGGTCTCGCTGCCGACCTGTCGCCCGGTCAGGCCGATCCGGCGCTGCAATTCGGGCGGACGGTGATTGGCGTCAACCAGGTCGCGAAGGGCGGCTTCGGCTCGCTCGCGCTCTACACGCGCGATCTTCTCGTCTTTGACGGCAATGTGGATCTCAGCCTGTCGCGCAGTCTTCGGGTGTCGAGCGGCGTCATCGCATCGGCGTCGGACACGCCAAACAGCACGATCCGTCTGTCGGCGCCCTATGTCCGGCTTGATGGCGTCTACAATGCCGAAGATGCGCAGACCGCGGTCGGCTATTCGCCCGGGATCAACAATCTTCGTGTCCGGAATCCGGCGGCGGGCGGAAGTTTCACGGTCGCAGGCGACCTGATCGACGTCTACGGCCCCGTCCAGTTCGGAGCCACCGGCGATCAGGGCAGCGGAGCCGCGGATCTCGGAGCCGGTCGTCCGATCAGCCTTCCATTCGACGCTCGTGGTTTTCATCAGGTCGCACTGCAGAGCAGCGGCGATATCCGGTTCGGCACCGGCGGGCTCGATGTCGAGAATCTCGCGCTGACCGCGGACCAGATCTATCCCTTGAGCGGCGCAGTCGCCGTCATCAAGGTTGGGCTTCGTCCGAGCGGGACTTTTTCCGCCTATGATCCCGACGCGGATCTCATCATTCGCCGCAATGACGACGCAACGCCGGCGGTCCCGGCTTCGGTGTTTGGCGATCTGGTTTTTGTCGCCGCCAACATCGACCAGGGCGGCGTTGTACGTGCGCCGTTGGGGCGCATCTGGTTCAATAATTATACTGGTATCGTTGTCAACAATGCGCCTGCCAATGCGCGCGTCACCTTCCGCAGCGGCAGCATCACCTCAGCGAGCGCGGCCGGCTTGGTCATGCCGTTTGGCGGGACCTCTGATGGCATCGCCTATCAGGGCGCGGACGGTACGCTGCGCAATCTGGCAGCTGCGTCTTATGACGACCACGCGAGCAACGTCTTGATTGCAGCCGGTATCTCGATCAACGCCGCATCGGTCATTGGTGAGGCCGGAGCCGTGCTCGATCTCACAGGCGGCGGCACACTCACTGGCGCTGGCTTCATCTCCGGCCGTGGCGGCTCGGTCGACGTGCTGAAGACAGCGCTCGTCAATGCCAATCCGGTCAACAGCTACAGCGCCGCCGGCAACAAGGTCTATGCGATCGTACCGGGTTCCGCGGTCGACTACGCGCCGGTGATCGCAACCAATGGTGCCGGCGATCCCGTGATCGGCCAGCAGATCACGCTCCCCTCCGGCGTGCCGGGAGTGCCGGCGGGCACCTACACGCTACTGCCTTCGAGCTATGCGCTGGTGCCCGGTGGCTATCGCGTCGAGCTCGGCGCGACCGGAACGACTGTGATGCCCCCAGTGACTGCCGGCAATGGCTCCGTCGTCACATCGGGCTTTCTCGGCGTCGCCAATACCGCAATCAAGGATACGCTGCCGACACGCGTCATCCTGACCTCCGGCCAGACCACGCGGCTTTATTCGCAATACAACGAGACCAGCTATGCCGACTTCGAGCGCACGCAGGCGGCCACGTTCGGCGGCTTCCGGCCGCGTTTGCCGGCGGACGGCAAGGTCCTTCAAATCAGTCTTCTGCCGCCGCTCGACGCCGGCAAATCACTGTCCTTTGCCGGCGCAGCATTGTTCGATGGCGCCAAGGACGGCATCGACGGCACGTTGATCATCAAGCCGTCGAGCGCCGCATCGGGGCCCGCCGTGCTCGACATCACGGCGCCGGGGGCCGTGCCGATCGCCGGGCACACGTCGGTATCGAGCGACGACATCAACGCCTTCAGGGCGCCGACGCTCATGCTGGGCGGCACGAGCACTTTCTTTTCCGAAGGTCCCGGCGATGGCGCCAAGATCTATTTCAGCGGGGTCTCAACCGCGGCCATCAACCTGCTCGATGGCGCCAGCATCCGCGCGGGCCAGGTGTTCCTGGTCGGCAACGCCGTCAACATGGCGGGCGGCGCGACCATCGATACGCGTGGGCTGAAAAACGCCGCCGTCGATTCGACGCTCGGTTATGTCTATTCCAACATCGCGCCCTATTCGACGGCCACGCCCGACGGCAGCCCGGCCGTGCTCGCGGTCGCCAATGGCTGGTTCCAGTTCCTGAACGCCGTTGGACCGGGCAAGATCAACATCGCGAGCGGCGCTTCGCTGCTCACCGACGGCAGCATCGTCCTGGCCGGGCCGGGCGGGCTCACCATGGGCGACGTCAATTTCGCCGCGCGCTATCTCAATGTGACGCAGGAGCGGGTCAATGTCGGCACCGAGGCCGCGCTTGCTGCGGCGCAGGCTGCAGGCCAACTGCCATCGGGATGGAACCTGACCCAGGCGGTGCTCGACAAGCTGCTGCGGCCGTCGACGACCGTAGGGAGTCCGGCGCTCGAACAACTCGTCATCACAGCGAGCGGCTCCTTCAATCTGATCGGCAACATCGACCTGGATGCCACGCGCGAGGGTGGCTCCTCGTCCGATCCTCTCAAATTCGTCCTCAATACACCGGCCGTCTATGGCCTTGGCGCGGCCGGCGAGACCGCGAGCATCACCGCCGATACGCTGATCTGGAACGGCATCCGCAGCGGCAGCGGCTCCACGTCCAGCCCCTATGGCAGCCAGGCGCCCGCTGTCGTTCTGCCGGGCGGGCCCGGCACGGGATCGGGGCATCTCGACATCACGGCCAACGAGATCCTGTTCGGCTACGACGCTGCGCACAGCAGGCCGACCGACGGCGCAACGCTGAACCGTCTCATCCTCGGTTTCTCTGATGTCACGCTGACGGCGGCGAAACGCATCACCGCGAGCAGCGATGGCACGCTGAAGGTAGGACTCAGCCAGGATGGTAGCGGCGCCCTGCAGGGCGGCGCGCTCATCATCGCGACCTCGCTGATCACGGCAAGCGGTGGGGCCAAGCTCGATGTCAGCGCGGGCGCGGCCTTGCAGCTGGTCACGCCGTCCGGAAGCGCTCCCGCCGATACGCGCGGCGTGACGGATATCGGCGGCACGCTGTCCTTCACCGGCGACAGCGTGTTGGTCGGCACCGCGTTCGCGCTGCCTTCGGGCAAGCTGACGCTCAATGCGACGCACGACGTCGTGCTTGGCGGAAGCGCGATGATCGACCTGTCGGGCCGGAGCATCGCCTTCTTCGACGTCACCAAGTTCAGCTGGGGCGGCGATCTCATCATGAGTTCCTCGAACGGCAATATCGTCCAGAACGCGGGCTCGGTGATCGACGTCTCCGCGGTGAACAACGCCGCGGGCTCGATTTCGGCCAAGGCGATCGACGCCGCGCATGGGCAGGTCGCGTTCGACGGCACGCTGAAGGGATATTCGACCGGTGATTACGACAGCGGCCAGTTCACGGTCGCGGCGCAGAATTTCGGCGATTTCGCCGCGTTGAATGCCAGGCTCAACGACGCCGGGTTCTTCAGCGCGCGCAGCTTTGATCTCCGGCAGGGCAGCCTTGTCGTCGGCGACGGCGTCAAGGCGCGCACCGTGACGATCGCAGTCGACCAGGGCAGCCTCACGGTCGTTGGCAGGATCGACGCGAGCGGGGCCAGGCCCGGCACCATCCGCCTGTCGGCGCGCGACGATCTCACGCTTACGGCAAATGCCGTGCTCGATGTTCACGGCAATGTGCTGCAGACCGACAGCTACGGCGCGCCGATCGAGGCCAACAACACCGCGCATGTCGAGCTCACCACGACACGCGGCACCATGACGCTGGCCGCGGGTGCGACCATCGACATGAGCTCGCCGGACGGCGTGGCGCGCGGCAAGCTGGAGCTCGACGCGCCGCGCCGCGGCGGCACCGGCGGGGACGGCGCCGGCGCCAACGATATCGCGATCGACGCGCGCGGCTCGCTCAACATCCGCGGCGCGAGCAGTATTGCGTTGAACGGCTTCCGCACCTACGACCTGCCGGGCGGCAGCATCATCGATCAGGCCTATCTCGACGGCCTGCACGGCGACAGCACGGCGTTCATCAATGCAGCGCTCCAGAACGGCGATTTGCGCAACCGTCTTGCCGGTCTCGCTGCCTTCGGCTCGGCCTTCCACATGCGACCCGGCGTTGCGATCACGTCGAGCGGTGATCTCTCGACCAAGGGCGATCTGGATCTCTCGAGCTATCGCTACGGGCCGAATGCCAATCCGGCCGTGCTCGGCTCGGGTGAGCCGGGCGCGCTCGTCGTCCGCGCCGCCAACGATCTCAAAATCAACGGCAGCATCAATGACGGTTTCGCGCCGCCGTCGGCATCACCCGATGCGGTGACCGTGATTGCCTCCGGCACCTTGTCGGACGCCTACACGGTCAAAACGGGCGGTGTGGTCCTCGGTGCCGGCTCGACGATTTCGAGCAATGGCTCCATCAACATGGAGCTTAACCTCGTCGGCGGAAGTGTCGAACGAAGCCCGGACGCCGCAAATCCGCTTCCCGTCGCGATCAAATTGACGGAGGACTTCACGGTGAGGGGACCCCCCACGCCAGTAAGGAAGGTGAATGGCGGGCGTATCATCACGCCGGACCAGACTTTCAACCCCGGTGATACGATCCCCGTTGGAACGGTGTTTCCGGCCGGCACTGTATTCGAAAAAGGTCTCTATTTCACCGGGCGGGTCTTCATTAATACATTCAACAGTCTGGCGCTTGAGCCTGTTAAGCTGCCGGCGGGGACCAGCCTTGTCCTGTTCGGCGGATACACGTTCACGGCCGATACGCCGCTTCCCAAGGGCACGGTGCTGCCGGCCGGCATGACGAACGTCAATCTGACCGGACCGGGCGATCGCCAGATCTGGGCGACTTCGCCAATGCTCGATCCGGGAATGCAATCCTGGTCGATGCGGCTCGTTGGCGGCGCCGATCTCGCCAGCGCCGACAGCCGCGCACTGCTGACAGTCGATACGCTCGCCGGTTCGGGCAACGTGGTGTTGAACGATCCATACAGCGTCACGATCAACAAGCCGTCCACGCCGGGCGTCAGTGTCGTGCGTACCGGTACGGGTAATCTCGAAATTCTCGCCGGCGGCAACTATGATCAGCAGTCGCCGTTCGGCGTCTATACCGCAGGCACCGCGATCAGGGCGACCGGGACCGCGGAGAATGATCCCTACAATGTCGACCGCGCGACATCGGCCGACGGCACGGTGCTCGGATCGGCCAATGCCGGCTACGAAGCAACGCTCGGCTCGCAGCGGATGTACTACCCCGAACATGGCGGCGATTTCCTGCTGGTGGCGCAGGGCGACGTCAGCGGCACGCTGACGAAGGGAGCGACCCAGATCGGGTCCTGGCTATGGGGCCAGGGCGGCTCGGAGATCGGTCAGCGGACCGCATGGGGCATCAACTTCGGCAGCTATACGCTCGATCAAGTCCGTGACCCCAGCATCTTGTCTTTGGGACTGTCGGCGTTCTCCGGCCTCGGCACGCTCGGCGGCGGCAATGTGACCTTGCAGGCCGGCGGCACGATCGGCGACGCGGGCCGGGGTCTGGTCATTGCCGTCGGCGGCAGCGGTCGCGTGATGGCCGATGGCAGCCTGGTGCAGACCGGCGGCGGCACAATGTCGGTGACGGCCAGTGCTGTCGGCACCGGCGGCAATCAGTTCGTCAATCTGCGCGGTGCGATGGATGTCGCGACAGGGGATTTCGGCAGCCTCATCGCAACCAACGACCGCAATGCCAGTGGAGTGGATCCGCGGCCGATCAACCCGCTGACCTCCTATTCGGTGACCAAGCTCGCCGGCGGCGATTTCGCTCCGGGCGACAGCGTGATCAACATTCGTGCGCGCGGGGACCTGGCTGCGGGAACCATCCTCGATCCGGGCCGTGTCGGCCTCACCAACCTGACGGACGCCAACAACGGCAGCGCGGCCGGCGCCGGCGTGAGCTGGTTCACGCTGTGGACGGGGGCAACCGCCGTCAACGAGTTCGCCGCGGGCGGTTCGCTCGCGCCGGGAGCCGCTTCCGCGTACTTCCGGTTCCTGCCATCGACCATGCGCGCGGTCGCCGCCAACGGCAGCATCTACAATCCCGGCGACGGGACGCTGCTGCCGTCGGAGGACGGCGTGCTCGAGGTGCTGGCGCAAGGCTCGATCTTTGGCGACACGATCTTGATGGGTCCGTCAATGGCGCCGCCGTCGGCTCTGGCGACCCCGTTCCAGCCCGGCTGGGCAATCCTGAACGGTCGAGTTGGACTGACCGTCGCGGCTTCCAATTATTGGGGCGGCAATGCAGTAAGCGATAGCTCCAGCGGACAGCCCGTCTACGGCTACGACACGGGCGGATATCCCTTCGTCTTTGATGCAAACACGGTGAAGGACAGGGCGGTATCGTACGACGGCAATCTGTCGCGCATCTATGCGGTGAACGGCGATATCACCGGAATCACCTACGGACAAATCACGACGGTGCTCGGCGTCAACGCCAGCAACGCCTACTATCAGGCAGGCGGACCGCTGCGGATGCTTGCGGGCGGTGACATCGTCAACACCAAGGGCCTGATCCTCCACAACGACCCCAACGATGTGTCGACCATCGCGGCTGGCGGCAGCGTCATCTACGCCGGCTGGCCTGGGGTCGATTCGGCAGCGAACAGAGGCTGGGCGATCGCCGGACCGGGCACCTTCGAAATCACGGCGGCCAAGAACATCTACCAGGGATCGACGGCTACGGTCGAAAGCATCGGCGCCGTGGTCGCCGGCGACAGCCGGCCGGGCGCAAGTGTCGTCATGCAGGCCGGTGCCGGCGCGGGTGAAGTCGGTGTCGGCCAGGTCGACTGGACCGGCTTTGCCAGGCTCTATCTCGATCCGGACAATCTCGCCGCGGTCGGGCCGCTCGCCGATCAGCACGGCAAGGTGGCGAAGACCTATGGCGACGAGCTCTATGCCTGGCTGACGGAGCGCTTCGGCTATAGCGGGGCGAAGGCCGATGCGCTCGGCTACTTCCTTCCGCTGCCGGGCGAGCAGCAACGCATCTTCCTGCGGCAAGTCTACTACGCCGAGCTGACCGCGGGCGGGCGCGAATACACCGATACGAACGGTCCGCGCGCCGGCTCCTATCTGCGCGGGCGCGAGGCGATCGCGGCGTTGTTCCCGAACCCGTCCGCCTACGATGGCGATATCACGATCTTCACGGCGGCATCCGGCGCGGGCGTGAACTACGCCATTCGAAGCGGCTTCGTTCACACCGATTTCGGCGGCGACATCCAGTTCCTCACGCCGGGCGGCGGCGTCACGATCGGCACCGAAGGGCTGCTGCCGGGCGCCGACGCCGGCCTGATCACGCAAGGCGCGGGCAACATCCAGATCTATTCGCAGAACAGCGTGCTGATGGGCCTGTCGCGCATCATGACGACGTTCGGCGGCAATATCGTCATTTGGTCGGCGGAGGGCGACATCAACGCCGGCCGCGGCGCCAAGACCACCGTGATCTACACGCCGCCGAAGCGCGCTTACGACAACTACGGCGACATCACGATATCGCCGGTGACGCCCTCCAGCGGCGCCGGCATCGCGACGCTGCAGCCGATTCCGGAGGTAACGCGGGGAACGGTCGATCTGATTGCACCGCTCGGCACCGTCGATGCGGGCGAAGCCGGCATCCGCGCGTCGAGCTTCGTCAACATCGCAGCCCTGCATATCGTCAACGCCGCCAACATTCAGGCGCAGGGTGGCGTCATCGGCGTGCCGCAGGTCCAGGCACCAAACATGGGCGCCCTGAGCGAGGCCTCGAACACGGCAGGCGCTGCCGCCAAGCAGGCCGCCGTGCCGCCGCCGAACACCAACGAGCAGCCCTCGGTCATCATCGTCGAAGTGCTCGGTTACGGCGGGGGTGACGGCAGCGATGATCAAAAGCGGCGCGGCAACGACAAGCAAAGCCAATACGACCCGAACAGCGCCTTCCAGTTGATCGGCGATGGCCAGTTGACCGCGGAGCAGATGAAGAAGCTGACGCCGGAGGAGCGCCGTCAGGTGGTGAACTAGAGCGCTTTAGCTCGTTGCGCAGGCAGGGAGCCCTTGGCCGTGATCTCGGCCGAGAGCTCCTCGATGGTCTTGCGCTGTTCCATGGCAGCCCGCCGGATCAGCGCAAAGGCGGCCGGCTCGGCCAGCGCATGCGTGTGCATGACCTGAAGGACCGCGGCGAGCACGACGCGGCGCGATCGGAGACGCTGTTCGAGCTTCACCACCTGTTGCTTCAGCTCGCTGGTTCGTTCGCTTCGTTCGAAGGCCAGCACGAGCGCGGCATAGATGCCGGCCGAGCGCAGCGGCTTGACCAGGAACGAGGCCGGATCGAGGTCGAGCACCAGCTTAAGCCGGCTCGGCGTCTCGGTGCCGAGCAGGGCGATGACCGGACTTCGTCCAAGCGACGCGCGTTGCGCAGCCGAGGTAAGCGGAAGGAAGTCGTCGTCGATCAACGTCACATCCGGCCGGCAGTCGATGTTGGCGCCGGGCTCCCATGTGACGATGTCGATCCCGAGACGCTCGAACTGGCGCCTGACGATGGTGGCGTCGCGCTCGTCCCTGATGGCGACGAGCGCCTTGCGTCCGCGCAGCGAAAATGACGACGGCTTGCTCATTTTACAACCCGCAAATGCGGCGCATTCGGCGACGTTCCATCCCTTGCCGGGCTGGCGGCGATGTCGAGCTGCGTCAGATAGGGATCCGGCTTAACCGGAGCTTCAGCTTCCCAGAAGATGTCAAACTGTCCTTCGGCATTGGAGACGGCGAGCCTCGGCGTCAGGACGCAGTGGTTGTTGCTGCCGTCGATCCAGACCGGACCTTGCGGCGAATTGTAGCGATGGCCGGCTGCGGCGCGGCGCACCTCGCCGATATCGGACGTGCCGGCGCGCTGCAGCGCGCGGGCCAAAAGATAGACCGCGACATAGGCGGATTGCCCGTCCACCGACGGGATGCTGTGGTCGCCGTGACGCGCCTTCCAGCGCGCGACGAAGGCCTGGTTCTCGGGCAGGCGGATGCTCTCGAAATAAGCCGACGACGTGATGCAGCCGGCCGAGGCGGGACCTGCGATCTTGAGCTCGGGCTCGCACAGGCTGCAGCTCAGCATCGGGATGTCGAGACCCGCAGCAAGGGTCGCGGCATGGAAGGCGCGGATGAAATCATAGCTCGAGCTGCCGACCAGCGTGTTGAACACCACCGGCGGGCGGCGCCGCACGATCTCATCGACGATGTGCGTGACCGCGCTCTCGCCGAGCTCGAGCAGGCGTTCGGCGAGAATGCGTCCCCGCGCCGCCGTCACCAGCTCGCGGGTGACCCGGTTGGTTTCCCAGGTCCAGACATAGTTGGAGCCGACGCAGAATATCTCCCGCGACAGATTGTCGAGCACGTAGCGCACCAGCGGCAGCACGTTGTGATTGGGCGAGGCGCCGACATAGATGACGTTGTCGGAGCATTCGAAGCCCTCGTAGCGGGCCGGATACCAGAGCAGGCGGTCGGTGCGCTCGACGATCGGGAGCACCTGCTTGCGCGAGGCCGAAGTGTAGCAGCCGATGATGTGCTCGACCCCGACATTGCGAATGAGGTCGTCGCAGACCGTATGGTATTCCGAAATGATTCCGCGGGGATCGCGGACATGCGCCGATATCGCGAAGTCGAACTCGTCCTGCTCGTTGATCTCGTCGACCGCCATCATGGCGCTCTTCAGGATCTCGCGCCCCATGGCCTGATAGGGCCCGTGCTGCGAGCAGATGATGCCAACGGGAATGGACGGCTTTGTCATCGACGAACTTTCAGTGCAACGCGCGAAGGAAATCATCTTCGCAGAGGTCGGTGCAAGAGGTCATGCCGATTTGCTGCGCATGCACCTAGCGAAATTTGTGCACCCCGCCTCGTTGACAACGCGCTGCACTCCTCCTTAGAGTTTTCTCCTACAGGGCTTCCTGTCGAACCTTGCGTGCGTCGATTTGGCCGATGACGTCCCGGTCGCCGCGCAGAGTGCTCCGTTCGATCCAGAGCCCCACGCGATAGTTCATAGCCGCGGCATTTGGGCCATTCGTCACCTTCGTTTTGGAGGGGCGGGTGGCTTTTTGCTTTTGCCGCCAAACAAATTGGCGACACGTCCGTGTCGCCAAGCCGGAGGCGCATGCGCGGTGATGGGCAGTGCCTGCGCTTGCGTCGTGCCAAGTGCGGGGATGAGAAGCGATGCCGACGACGGAACTTCACTATCTCGGGCTCATTGAGGTCGGGCGGCAAATCCAGGCCAGGAAACTCTCGCCGGTCGAGGTGACCAAAGCGATGCTCGGCCGGATCGAGCAGCTCGACGGCAAGCTCAAGAGTTACGCGTATGTGATGGGCGACGCAGCGCTTTCCGAAGCTGCGGCCGCCGAAAAGGAGATTGCGTCCGGCAAGATCAAGGGGCCGCTGCACGGCGTGCCGATCGCGGTCAAGGATTTGTGCTGGGCCAAGGGCGCGCCGGCCGCGCATGGCATGACCATCCACCGTGATTTCCGGCCGAGCGAGGATGCCACGGTCGTTGCGCGGCTCAAGGATGCCGGCGCGATCATTCTCGGCAAGCTGCAGCAGACCGAGGGCGCCTATGCCGATCATCACCCGAAGATCGATCCGCCGAAGAATCCGTGGAATGCCGATCTGTGGTCCGGCGCGTCGTCGAGCGGTTCCGGCGTCGCCACCGCGGCGGGACTCTGCTTCGGTTCGCTTGGAACCGACACCGGCGGCTCGATCTGCTTTCCGTCGGCGGCCAACGGCATCACCGGGCTGAAGCCGACCTGGGGGCGCGTCAGCCGTTACGGCGCATTCGAGCTCGCCGCAACGCTGGATCACATCGGGCCAATGGCGCGCAGCGCGGCCGATTGCGGGGTGATCCTCGGCGTGATCGCGGGGCAGGATCCCAAGGACACCACGTCGGTACCGCTAGCCGTGCCGGACTATCTCGCCGGCCTGACCGGAGATTTGCGCGGTGTGACGATCGGGGTCGATCGGCGCTGGACCAGCGAGGGCACCGATGAGGCGGCCGGCAAGGTGCTCAGCGAAGGTCTGCGTGTTGCCGCTGATCTCGGCGCGACGATCAAGGAGATCACGTTCGCCGATCCGAAGGCGGTGATCGAGGACTGGTTCCCACTGTGCGGCATCGAGGTGGCGGTCGCCCACGAAGAAACCTATCCCGCGCGCAAGGATGAATACGGTCCCGCGCTCGCCGGTTTGCTCGATCTCGGCCGGGCGCAGTCCGGCATGGACTATCAGAAGATCGTGCTGCGGCGCGAAGCCTTTCGCGGCGCCGTGCGGCTGCTGTTCGAGACGGTCGATCTCATCGCAGTTCCAGCTCAGGCGTTCGCTGCGCCGACATTGGCCAAGATGGCGGCGCTGGGCGAGGACCCGTCGCTGATCACGGGGCTGCTGCGCTTCACCTGTCCGTTCGACATGACCGGCAGCCCGACCGTGACGCTTCCCGGCGGCTTCGCGCCAAACGGCGGTCCGGTCGCCTTCCAGTTCGTTGGCCGTCATTTCGACGAGGCAAGTCTCGTCCGCGCTGGCGATGCCTTCCAGCGCGTCACCGACTGGCACAAGCGCCACCCCGCGATCTGAGTTGAGGAGCCGTTCGCATGACCGAAGACTGGTTGAATAGTTCCATCATGGCCAAGCGAGCCGTCGCAAAAGGTGCGACCGGCACGACCCATAGTCTGACGATCGAGCAGCAGGGCGGATTCCATTACGTCTATGGACCCTATGCCAAGCCGACCCTGTCGATCGATCCCGGCGGGGTCGTCGTCGTCGAGACCGAAGATGCCTTCGGCGGCGTGCTCACCAGCGAAAGCGACAGCCCCACGGCGAAACTGAACTTCCCCTATCTGAACCCGCAATGCGGGCCGATCGCGGTCAAGGGCGCCAAGAAGGGCGATTGCCTCGCCGTCTATATCCGCGACGTCGAGACCCGCGGCGCGCAGCCGGCAGGCACCACCTGCATCATTCCGGAATTCGGCGGCCTGGTCGGGACCG
Source organism: Bradyrhizobium sp. CCBAU 53421 (assembly GCF_015291625.1). Lineage (NCBI taxonomy): Bacteria > Pseudomonadati > Pseudomonadota > Alphaproteobacteria > Hyphomicrobiales > Nitrobacteraceae > Bradyrhizobium > Bradyrhizobium sp. CCBAU 53421. Next base: position 6,095,904 of record NZ_CP030047.1, on the reverse strand, counting down.
CATCCACGGCGCTGCTCAATCCGCCGCTGCCGGAACGCGTCAAGAAGCTGCATGTCGACCGCAACGGCGTGCGCTGGAACGACAAGATCACGCTGCCCTACGAGCCGTTCATCGGCACGATCGGCGTCTCGCCCGAGATCGAGGCGATCTCCTCGCTGCAGCCCGACTATCACGGCGGCAACATGGACCTGCCCGACGTGGCGCCCGGTGCGATCATCTATTTTCCGGTCCACGCCGAGGGCGGGCTGCTTTATGTCGGCGATTGCCACGCCACGCAGGGCGACGGCGAGCTCTCGGGCGTCGCGCTCGAACAGCGCGCCACCGTGACGCTGCAGATCGATCTGATCAAGAACTGGAGCTTCGCCTGGCCGCGGCTCGAGACGCGAGACTTCATCATGACGATCGGCAGCGCGCGGCCGCTCGAAGACGCGGCGCGGATCGCCTATCGCGAACTGGTGCGCTGGATGAGCGCCGATTACGGCTTCGATGAGATCGATGCCTACATGCTGCTCAGCCAGGCCGGCCGGATGCGGCTCGGCAACATGGTCGACCCCAAATACACGATGGGGGCGTCGATCTTGAAGAACTACCTCAAGGCGTGAATTCAAAACATCCTTCAACGACAGAGGACATCGCGATGTATTCGGGGCGTATAGTCGGAATGGCTTTGCTTGGTGCAATGCTCGGGACCGCGGCAATTGGCGCTGCCCAGGCGGCAGAACCGCCGCTAAAGGTCGGCCTGCTGGAGGACGTCTCCGGCGACCTCGCGTTCATGGGTATGCCGAAGCTGCACGGCTCGCAGCTCGCGGTCGAGGAGATCAACAAGAGCGGCGGCATTCTCGGACGCCAGATCGAGCTGATTCACCTTGATCCCCAAGGTGACAATGCCCGCTACCAGGAGTTCGGCCGGCGGCTGCTCAATCGCGACAAGGTCGATGTGCTGATCGGCGGCATCACCTCGGCCTCGCGCGAGGCATTGCGCCCGATCGTCGATCGCACCACCACGCCATATTTCTATACGAACCAGTATGAAGGCGGCGTCTGCGATGCCTCCATGGTCAGCATGGGCGCGGTGCCGGAGCAGCAGTTCTCGACGCTGATCCCCTGGATGGTCCAGAAGTTCGGCAAGAAGGTCTACGTGATCGCCGCCGACTACAATTTCGGCCAGATCTCCGCGGAGTGGAACCGCAAGATCATGAAGGACCTCGGCGGCGAGGTCGTCGGCGAGGAGTTCATCCCGCTCGGCGTGTCGCAATTCGCGCAGACGATCCAGAACATCCAGAAGGCGAAGCCGGATTGGCTGCTGACGATCAACGTCGGCGCCGCCCAGGACTCGTTCTTCGAGCAGGCCGCCGCGGCCAACCTCAATCTGCCGATGGGGTCCTCGATCAAGGTCATGCTCGGCTTCGAGCACAAGCGGTTCAAGCCGCCGGCGCTCAACAACATGCATGCGACCGCCAACTGGTTCGAGGAGATCGATACGCCCGAAGCCAACGACTTCAAGAAGCGCTGGCACGCCAAATTCCCCGACGAACTCTACATCAACGACATGGGCTACAACGCCTATAACGCGCTCTACATGTACAAGGCGCTGGTCGAGAAGGCCAAGTCGACCAAGCTCGAGGACATGCGCAAGGTGATCGCGACCGGCGATGCCTGCATCGACGCTCCCGAGGGCAAGGTCTGCATCGACCCGAAGAGCCAGCACACGTCGCACCGCATGCGTCTGATCTCGGTCGGGCCCAAGCATGAGGTGACCGTCGAGAAGGACTACGGGACGATTCAGCCGTACTGGCTCGGCGAGATCGGCTGCGACCTCACCAAGAAGAACGACAAGGATTAGTACACGCCGAGCCATCTGCCCAGCAAATCGTGATGCGCGCGGGCACGAATCTTGCTCGTATTTTGCATCTCGAACTTGAAGCGAACCGGCGCCGCAATGATGCGGCGCCGTGATCACGGAGAGCGGAATGTCGGCTGAACTCTTCTCGGTATTCTATCAGTTCGCCGACGTCTTCGCGTTCCTGATCCTGTCCGCGGCGGGCCTTGCCATCGTGTTCGGCATGATGGGCGTCATCAACATGGCGCATGGCGAGTTCATCATGTGCGGGGCCTATGTGACCGTAGGTCTCGTGAATCTCGGCGTGCCGCTGCCGATCGCCCAGATCCTGGCTGCCCTGACCGCGGGGATCATCGGCATGATCGTCGAGCTCCTGATCGTGCGCCGCTTCTACAAGCGTCCGCTCGACTCGCTGCTTGCCACCTGGGGCCTCAGCCTGATCGTGACGCAGTCGATGCTGCTGATCATCGGCTCCGCGGTGCGCGGCATCGGTACGCCGGAAGGAAGTTTTGCGATCGGGGGCTACACGTTCTCGACTTACCGCCTGGTGCTGTTCGTCTGCGCGGTCGCTGTTCTTGGCGGGCTCTACATCATCTTCATGAAGACACGCTTCGGCGTGATCGCGCGGGCGACGATGCAGAACGCCGCGATGGCGAAGGCGCTCGGCGCGCGCACCGGGCGCATCTATTCCATCAGCTTCGGGATCGGCACGGCGCTCGCGGGGCTCTGCGGTGCGCTTTACGCGCCGACCATGACGCTGATCCCGACCATGGGCGCGACCTTCGTGGTCGAGAGCTTTGTCACCGTGGTGATCGGCGGCGCCAATGTTCTGCTCGGAACCGCGCCGGCCGCGGTATTCCTGGCGATGATCCGGATGGCGCTGAATGCGAGCTATGGTCAGATCATCGGGCAGATCGGCATGCTGTTTGCCGTGATCCTGATCATACGTGTGCTGCCTGAGGGGCTATCCAGCGTGTTGGTTCGTCGTGGGCGCTAGACAGGAAGTTCCGATGTTGAAGCTGCTCGACGGTCCGCAGACGCTCGGACGCGGAAAGATCTTCTGGTCCTGCTTCCTCGCCGTGCTGGCGGGTGCGCTGATCTATCCGCTGTTCGCCGACTCCTATGACGTTGGCAATTTCGCCTACTTCCTGATCTGGATCTTCATGGCGCTCGGGCTCTGCCTGATGTGGGGCTACGGCGGCATGCTGTCGTTCGGCCAGACCTTCTTCTTCGGGATCGCCGGCTACGGCTACGGCGTGCTCGCCATCAACATGGGCGGGGGGACGGCGACCATTGCCGCGCTGGTGCTCTCGGTCGTCATCGCCATGATTGCGGCGGGAATCCTCGGCTACTTCATGATCTGGGGCGGCATCAGCGGGATTTTCTTCGGCATCGTGACGCTGTCGGCGACGCTCGTCCTTGCCTTCTTCCTCGGGCAGACCGCCGGCCCTGAATGGCATATCGGTCCGGCACGGCTGAACGGCTTCAACGGCATGAAGGGAATGGACCCGCTCACCGTCGGCGACTTCGATATCGAGGGATCGGCGCTCTATTACCTCATGATCGCGCTAATCGTGATCGTCTACGTCGCGCTGCGCATGCTGGTGAATTCGAGCGTCGGCAATGTGATCGTGGCGACCCGGGAAAATCCGCAGCGCGCCGAGATGCTCGGCTACGACGTCCGCAAATATCAGCTCCTGACATTCGTGATCGGCAGCGGCCTCGCGGGCCTCAGCGGCGCGCTATATACGTCCTGGGGGCAGTTCATCACGCCGTCCAGCATTGGTCTGCCGGCGGCGGCGATGCCGATCGTGTGGGTGGCTTTTTCAGGACGCAACGACCTGACTGCGACCCTGGTCGGATCGTTCCTGCTGCTGTTCGGATTCCAGACCATCACGGTGTACAGCCAACAGGCGGCTCTGGTACTGATGGGCGTGCTGCTGCTCGCCACCGTGATGCTGGCGCCGCAGGGCTTTGTGCTCGGCATCGGCAAGCTCGTCGTCGACTGGTGGACCAGGCGAGGCCGGCGCGACGAGGCTCCCGCGCTGGCGGATGCCAGCCGTCTGCAATCGGATGAGACCTGAGCCATGGCGCTGGTCGATGTGAAAGGCGTCTCGAAGCGTTTCGGTGGCTTGACCGCCGTCTCCGACGTCGACCTGACGGTCAATGCCGGCGAGGTGCATTGCCTGATCGGGCCCAACGGGGCCGGGAAGAGCACGCTGTTCAAGCTGATCGTCGGCCTCTATCCGCCGACCACCGGCACCATCTTCTTCGACTCCATCGATATCACCGCCGAACGTCCTTACGCGCGGGTGCAGCGCGGCATGAGCATCAAGATGCAGGCGCCGAGCGTGTTCAAGGAACTGCCGGTGCGGCAGAACATCCAGATCGCGCTGCAGGAGCGGCTTTCGGGCGCGGAATGCCGGGCCGAGGAGGAGCGGCTGCTGGCGCTGCTCAATCTGGCCGAGGACTCCGGCAAGCTCGCCGGTGCGCTGTCGCACGGCCAGCAGCAATGGCTCGAGATCGGGATGGCGCTGGCGTTGCAGCCGCAGTTGCTGCTGCTAGACGAGCCGACCGCCGGCATGTCGCCGGAGGAGACCTACAAGACCGGCGAACTGATCAAGTCGTTCAATGCCGAGGGCATGACGGTTCTTGTCGTCGAGCACGACATGGCGTTCGTGCGTCAGGTCGCTCAGCGCGTCACCGTGCTGCATCTTGGTAAAATCTTCGCGCGCGGGAGCCTCGAGTCCATTCTGGAAGACGAGAAGGTCGCGGAAATCTACCTGGGTAAGACCCATGCCCACTGATCGCATCCTGGACGTGTCGGGACTTTGGGCGGGCTACGGCGCGACGCCGATCCTGCAGGGCGTCAGCATGCAGGTGACGCGCGGCGAGATCGTCGGCGTGATCGGTCGCAATGGCGTCGGCAAGTCGACCCTGATGCGGTGCCTGATCGGGCTGTTGCAGACCTGGCGCGGCACCATCACATTCATGGAGCAGGACGTCACGCAGCTCGAGGCCGATGCGCGGGCGCGCGCCGGTTTCGGCTACATCCCGCAGGGCCGCGACGTGTTTCCGCAGATGACCGTCGAGGAGAATCTGCAGGTCGGCGAACTGATCGGCGGACCCGACGGAACGAAGCTGCCGGAACTGGTCTACGCGTATTTCCCGCGCCTGAAGGAGCGTCGTCGGCAGATCGCCGGCACCATGTCGGGCGGCGAGCAGCAGCAGCTTGCGATCGGCCGGGCGCTGATAGGAAATCCGTCCCTGATGATCCTCGACGAGCCGTCCGAAGGCATCCAGCCCTCGATCGTGCAGCACATTTGCGAGGCGCTGAAGTCGTTCCGGACCGAGCTTGGCACGACGATCATCATCGTCGAGCAGAACCTCGACACGATTCTTGCCGTCGCCCAGCGCTGCTACATCATGGAGAAGGGCAAGATCACCCGGACGCTGGCCGGCGCGGAGGTCAACGAGGAGAATGTTCGCGCGCAGCTGTTGCTGTGATCGGCCGTGCCGCGTGGCGAGGAAATGCGCGTTCCATAATCGATAACAACGGAGGGAATGGACATGGATCTGGGACTCAAGGGAGCAAGGGTTCTCGTCACCGGCAGCACCAAGGGGATCGGCCGGGCGATCGCTGATACGTTCGCGGCCGAAGGTGCCAATGTCGGCATCTGCGCGCGCAATCAGGCGGATGTCGACACTGCGGTAGCCGCCATCAAGGCCAAGGGCGTTGCGGCGTTCGGAGGTGCAGTCGACGTCTCGAACGGACCGGGGCTGAAGGCCTGGGTGGCCGACATGGCGTCCAAGCTCGGCGGCATCGACGTCGTGGTCGCCAATGTCAGCGCGCTGTCGATCGGGCAGGATGAAGAGAGCTGGGAAAAGGAATTCGCCACCGACATGATGGGGACGGTGCGGCTCGTCAACGCGGCGATGCCCTATCTCGAGAAGAGCGCGGCGGCGGCGATCGTCACCATCTCCAGCGTCTCGGGGCGCGAGGTCGATTTTGCCAGCGGTCCCTACGGGACGTTCAAGGCCGCGATCATCCACTACACGCAGGGCCTTGCCTACCAGCTCGCGGCCAAGGGCATCCGGGCCAATTCGGTGTCGCCGGGCAACACCTATTTCGAGGGCGGCGTCTGGAACATGATCAAGGACGGCAATCCCGAACTGTACAAATCCGCGCTGGCGCTCAACCCGACCGGACGCATGGGCACGCCGCAGGAGATGGCGAACGCCGCGGTGTTCCTTGCGAGCAAGGCGGCGAGTTTCATCACGGGGACCAACCTCGTCGTGGACGGCGCCTTGACGCGCGGCGTCCAGTTCTAGCCGGGGCCGCAAAGACATGTCAGAGGATCCCTTGCACTACAAGTCCATCACCGAGATCTCCGGGCTCATTCGCCGCGGCGAGCTGAAGGCCACCGAGATCACGGAGGCGATCCTCGGCCGGATCGCGAAGCTCGATGGGCAGTTCCATGGCTACGCGCTCGTCCTTGCGGAGCGGGCGATGGCCCGGGCCAAGCAGCGCGATGCGGAGACCGCCAAGGGCATCTGGCGCGGCCCGCTGCATGGCGTCCCGATCGGACTGAAGGACCTCTGCTACACGTCGTTTGCGCCGACCGCCGGCGGCACGACGATCCACGCCAAATTCGTGCCGACCTTCAATGCCACCATCGTGGACCGGCTCGAGCTCGCCGGCGCGGTGACGCTCGGCAAGCTCAAGATGACGGAGGGGGCCTATACCAGCCACCATCCGGCCGTTCAGGCGCCGCTCAATCCGTGGAATGTGAACTACTGGGTTGGCTCATCGTCGACCGGATCGGGCGTCGCGACCTCGGCGGGGCTCTGCTACGGCTCGATCGGCAGCGACACCGGCGGCTCGATCAGGTTTCCGTCGGCGACCTGCGGCTTGACCGGGATCAAGCCGACCTGGGGCCGCGTCAGCCGGCACGGCATCTTCCCGCTGGCGGACTCGCTCGATCACGTCGGGCCGATGTGCCGCAGCGCTGCCGATGCCGGAGCAATGCTCGGCGTCATCGCGGGTGCGGATGCCAACGATCCAACCGCCTTGCGGGCGCCGGTGCCGAACTATCTTGCCGGCGCAGGCGAGAGCATCCGGGGCCTGCGGATCGGCGTCGATCGCAGGTACACCCAGGAGGGTATCGATCGGCAGGTCGTCGCCGCTTTGGTGCAAGCCGAGCGCACGCTCGCCGATCTCGGCGCCGAGATCCGCGAGATGCATTTCCCGCCCTATCAGAAGCTCGTCAGCCAGTGGATTGCGATGTGCTCGGTGGAGACGGCGGAGGCGCATCTGGACACCTACCCGTCGCGCAAGGCCGAATATGGCCCGGACCTCGCGCAGCTGATCGAGCAGGGCAGGGCGACGAGTGGTGTCGACATCGCCGCGATCCATCACGAGCGCCTGAAATTCAGTGGCAGCCTCGCCGCCATGTTCGAGGATATCGATCTGCTGCTGATCCCGACGATGCCGGTGCCGATCCCGACGCTGACCAAGATGAGCGAGTATGGCGCCGACCCCAACGTCCTCCTGAACATCCTGCGCTTCACGGCGGTGTTCGACTTCTCGGGCAGCCCGACCATCACGCTGCCGATGGGGATGGCCTCGGACCAGATGCCGCTCAGCATGCAGCTGGTCGGCCCGCATCTGTCCGAGGATGTGCTGGTTCGCGCCGGCGCCGCATTCCAGTCGGTGACGGACTGGCATACGCGGCGGCCGCCGATCGAATGATGCGTCGTCGTTGACGCTCCATCGCAAGGCGTCAAGCCTTGCCGCTGAGCCTCGCCGCGATCGCGCGGTAGCCCCGCATCCACATGTGATCGAGATCGAGATCCATCGGGAGCGGCTGCGAGGAGACGCGCGCGATCACGGTCTCGCTCGTCGGATCGATGTAGATCCATTGGCCGTGGATGCCGACCGCCGCGAACGGCGTTTCGCCGCGGTCGAGCGTGTACCACTTGTTGCGATAGTTGCCGTTCGGAAACACTTTCGTCAGGTCGCCGCGCGACCATGCCTCGGCATTGCCGTTCTGCCTGATGTCGTCGACCCACCAGCTTGGCACGACCTGCCGTCCGTTGCTGATGCCGTGATTGCGCATCATCTCGCCGAAACGGGCGAGATCGCGCAGTGTAGCGCAGATGCCGCCGGCGACGCGTGCCGCGCCGCGCGAGTCGACGGTGATGTAGGCGTCGTGCTCGGCGCCCATCGGCTGCCACAGATAGTGCGAGAGGATCTTCGCATAGGACATGCCGCAGGCACGCTCATAGACCCAGCCGAGCACGTCGGTGTTGGTCGAGACGTAGTGGAAGACTTGACCATGCGGCGCGCCGTTCGGCCGCAGCGTGCGCAGATAGTCGCGCAGGTTGCTGGGCGGAATGCTCGGATCCGGCGGCTCCCAGCCGGTCGAGCGCCGGTAGTTCATGATGTCGCCGTCGCGCGCCATGTAGTCCTCGTCGAAGCGGATGCCGACGCTCATGTCGAGCAGATGCCGCACCGTGCAGCTGCCGCCATAGACCGATCCTTCCATCTCCGGGATGTAGCGCGTCACCGGAGCGTCGGGATCGAGCTTGCCGTGATCCGCCAAGATGCCGCCGAGCGTTCCGGCGACCGACTTGCTGACCGAGAAGATCAAATGCGGGCTGTCCGGTGCCAGGCCGTGGGCGTACCATTCGAACGCGACCTGTCCGCGATGCGACACGACGATGCCGTCGGTGTGGCTTGCGCGCAGCGCCTGGCCGACGCCGACCGTCTCGCCGCGCGGGTCAGCGAAGCTGACGTCGTCGAGATAGCGCGGCGCAAAGGACAGCGGCGCCGGCACTGCGGCGCGTGCGATGTTGGCGGTGGGCAGCAGTTCGCGGACATTGCGAAATGCCCACTCGTTGACGGGATGCTGCCGCCAGTTGGCGAGCGTAACCTGTTCCTCGGCCGCCGACGGGAAGGCGGCCATGATGCGACGCGAATTCATTCTTGATCCAGCAATGAGTTGGGAGACCTGCGAGAGTTCCGTATCCGCCGCCCCGCCTGCAATCAACCGGATGGTGGAGGGGGGCATTGGGTTACTCCGGCGTAACCGTTTCCAGGATGGGCGCTTGGCCCGCAAATTGCTTGACTACGCCCTGCGTCTGCCCCAGCGTGACAACCATGCGACGCACAGACGTTCGCCATCGGGAAACATCGGGAGGTAGGTCATGATCGCGCTTCTGGGCCGACCGGATCCGGCGACCACGCAGGCCATTCAGTTCGCTCGCGGGATTCTCGAGGGATCGGCGACCGCGTTCTACGAGGTCGACGGCAATCTGACCCTCAACCGCTTCGTGCTCTCTAGCAACGTCCCGCCGAGTTTCCACGACCGGTATCTTGCCGGCATGAACCGGCTCGATCCGTTGCATCCGCGCTCCGCGAGCAACCGGCCAATTGCCCGGCTGAGCGTCGCCCTCGACCAATGCGCGTCCCAGGAGGCGGCGACCTACCGCGCGTTCGCCGGCCAATGTGGCGTCGCCGACATGATCGAGTTCTTCTTCCGCCGCAACGACCGGATCGTGGCCGGAATGAGCGTGCTCTGGGCGCCGGGCTGCGCGATTCCCGACAGCAGCATGCACATCGCCGAGAAGATCCACGACTATCTCGAGTTCAACCTGACCAGTCGCCTGTCGTCGAACGCCGACGAGCCGGCGCGCTACGGGCTGACCTCGCGCGAGATGGAAGTGGTCGAGCTCTTGTGCTGCGGTCGCACCAACCGCGAGATCGGCGAGTGCCTCAATATCGGTCTTGCGACAGTGAAGACGCATCTGATCCATATCTTCGAGAAACTCGGCGTCGAGACCCGCTCCGCCGTCGTGGCGCTGATGTCGCGACCGCATTAGGGCACGGGCGGTAGATTGCGAGTCCGCAGCTCTTTCCACGCGTCGTCACTGCGAAAGCAGGGACCCATACTCCGCCGCGGATGTTGCGAGCGGGATTCTTCGTTCCACCATGCGCGACCATGACCATCTGTGGTTATGGGTCCCTGCTTTCGCAGGAACGACACGGAATCTGTTGCGCGGCCGGTGAGTCACACATCCGCATTCTCGCAACATGATCTGCCCGAGCCTTGCTTTTGATGACGAGGGATTGACACGTTTTTGCTGAGTTGCCGGTCGGGGCAGTCTGTCGCATCCCCAATTGGGCGGGACCGTCGCTCCGTGGGCCGAAGCGGCGATCCCTGATCGCGCGATGTGCATGGTCGGGGTGTGGGGTTGACGTCGGCCAATCCGCACGACTGGGGACATCATAAATAGGCAAATGCACGCGGCAATTGCCATTCGGAACTAGCCCAGAGCAACAGATCTAACGGCAAGCAGATCCGGCGGCGCAAAAGTAGTAGCGCGGCGCAGCAATTTCGATTCCTGGTCGATGAGGTTCAGGAAAGGGGCGTAACGTCAGAGGTGGAGGCTGGCCGCTACAACCTCCAAAGCCGCCGTTAGCCCCAGCTCACCCCCTGAGCCGGGCGCGCTCTGGAGCGTACATTCGAAGCGAGGCGAGGGGCGGGCCGGTCAGAGGCGCGAGCTGATTTTCGTTGTCGCAGGCTTCTTCGCTGCCTTTGACTTCGCTCGCGTCGTCACGCCATGTCTGGAAGACGCTGCAATTCGTGTGTGTCGCTTACCGACCAGCTTTACGTGGCTTGATGCTGAACGATGAGCTGCGTATTCCTGACCATCGACCGGTGCAAGATGCGCTGGGTCGCCATTCAAATATGGACGTCCAACACCGAACTGCTTCTCGCGCTCGTCGATCCATTTCCACAATCGCTTGGTCTCGACTACGCGCTCCTCCTTGCTCCCGCCATTCAGGCTGATGACGTCTGCGGCGAGCCCGTGACCATAGCCTCCACGCGAACTGCCACCGTGATAGGACTTGTCATTCGCGGCCTTCAGCCCGCTTGCAATTGATTGGCGGTAGTCATCCCGGAAGCCGCTGGTGATCCCAGGTGCCAGTCCGGCCTGTTCTGCCGCATGGAGCATATAGAACAGCTTTCCCTTGAAGGCTCGATCCATCCCTCCGATCACGTAATCCATCAGAGGCATGCCGGCCTTGTCTGCTGCTTTGGGGTCCTTCCATCCGAAGTCATTTTCGACCCGCTTCGGGATGCTGCGGGTGACGGTGACCAGTTTGCCCTTCCGTTTGATCGTCACGTCTTTCTTTTCGTATACGACGATCCAGTCGGTCTTCGGCGCTCGCGTATAAAGCGCGCCAAGGAACCGGTCGATGCATGCCTCGGCAACAAAGCATTCGTCCAGGATCAGGATTGTATCGATATTGTCCGGGACGACCTTGAGCGGGTCGACAACGTTGGCCGTCTGAGATGCTTGCTCGGATTGCTTTTCGGCTTCCGTCGCTGGCAGGGCCTCGGGGCTCGCCCGGTCCGCACCTGGCGGCGCGCTCTGAACATCGGCTTGAGCCGACGGTTCGGATGTTGTCACCTGTCGGTCCGGCTCTTCCGTGGGCGACGCCGCGTGAACGGCGACACCGCATGACAGCGCGACCAGAGGCGCGGCAACACGCAACCAACCAGCCCCGCAACCGAACTGATTCCGCCTGGCGCCATGAACCTCTTTGCGAGATGACATCCGCATTGGAAATCAGGCATGAGCCAAATTGATCATGACAGCGTGCCATCGCGCTCCGAGCTTGGCAACCAGTTAACCGCTGCGGAATGAGCTGGCGAACACGCAACTAACCAGATAGGCCAAGGCAGTCCTCACGCGCAGGTTTGACAGGTTTGCTGCGTCGCCGTCGGATTGCTTCACCGCGTCCGGAAAGCATCTAGCAAGATAACTTCGCCTGTGTGCACCGATCCACCGTTAGGTGGATTGCCGCCCACCGCGCGGCCGACCGAGAGTCCCTCAAGGACCGGTGTCGTTTTCGACAATGTTGGCGAGCGGCTGCCGCTCATCGCATTGAAGGAAGCGACATGCGTGATTTCATGGCCATCGGCCGCTCGGTGGCGGTTGCGGAGCGTGGCATGGCCGCGACCTCGCATCCGCAGGCGACACTTGCCGCGGTCGAGATGCTGAAGGCCGGCGGCAATGCCGTCGATGCGGCGGTGGCGGCGGTGGCGGTGCAGGGCGTCGTCGAGCCGCAGATGACCGGGATCGGCGGCGACTGCTTTGCGCTGTATTCGCCCAAGGCAGGCGAGCCGATCGCGCTGAACGGCTCGGGCCGCACGCCCGCCGGCACCGATGCGGGTAAATTTGCCGGCAGCGGCGCGCGCGACATTCCGCCGACCGCGCCTGAGGCCGTGACCGTGCCGGGCGCCATCGACGCGTGGTGCAGGCTGGTCGCCGACCACGGCAGCAGGTCACTGGAGGAGATTTTCAGGCCGGCGATCGCGGCGGCCGAGCACGGCTTTTGCGTGACACCGCGCGTCGCGGAGGACTGGCGACGTTTCCGGGCGCGGATCGAGATCGACGCCAATGCGGCCGCGCAGTTCCTTCCCGGCGGCAAGGCGCCCGATGTCGGCGATATCCGCACGCAACCCGCGCTCGGTCGGACCTTGCGCCGGATCGCGCAGCACGGGCGCGACGCGTTTTACGCAGGCGAGGCCGCCGACGAGATGGCCGGCATCTTGCGCGGACTCGGCGGCGCCCATAGCGCCGAGGATTTCGCCGCGCAGACCTCGGACTATGTGCGCCCGATCTCGGCGCGCTATCATGACCATGATGTGGTCGAGTGTCCGCCGAACGGGCAGGGCCTGGCGGCGCTGATGATCCTGCGGACGCTCGCCGGCTTCGATGTCGCTGATCTCGCGCAGGCCGATCGCATCCATCTGCTGGCCGAGGCGACCAAAGCCGCCTACCGCGCGCGCGACGCCTTCTTCTGCGATCCGTCGACCGGCAAGGTCGATCCAGCTGCATTCCTGGCCGAAGACTATATCGGGACGATCCGCAGCAAGATCGACATGCGCCGCGCGTCCGCGCCCGCGACCTGGGACGATATCGAGCATCGCGACACCGTCTATGTCACGGTGGTCGACCGCGACCTCAACGCCGTCTCGTTGATCAACTCGCTGTTCTATCCGTTCGGCAGCGGCATCTACGCACCGAGATCGGGCATCCTGCTGCACAACCGCGGCTGGAGTTTTCGCGCCAGGCCCGGACACTTCAATTCGCTTGGGCCGCGCAAGCGTCCGATGCACACGATCATCCCGGGCCTGCTGCGCAAGGACGGCAAGACCGTGATGTCGTTCGGCGTGATGGGCGGGCACTACCAGGCCGCGGGTCATGCCAATCTGATCTCGAACATCTTCGATCTGAAGATGGACATCCAGGCGGCGGCCGAGGCACCGCGCTCGTTTGCCTTCGACGGCGCGTTGTCGCTGGAGACGACGATATCGCCCGATGTCCGCGACGAGCTGCGTGCCCGTGGCCACGAAGCGCGCTTCTCCGAGGAGCCGATCGGCGGCTGTCAAGCGATCCGCATCGACCATGAGAGGGGCGTTCTGTTCGGCGCTTCCGATCATCGCAAGGACGGTCTGGCGCTCGGCTTCTGAAGGGGCCGCCGCCCGCCTTGCGGCAGGCGGCGGAGCATCCACCGGACGGTGGATTGTTCCAAATGCCGACATGTCGAACGTTTGGCCGATCATGCCGGCGCCGTGCGTGGTTTCGCTGCTGTGCACGGCGAAAGGCTGAACGCTCCGGATTTTCCCAATCGAAGAAGTTGATCCGTATGAACAGGACATTCGCCGACACGGTCTTCCGCAACGGCCGGATCTACACGTCGAGCCGGGAGCTACCCTGGGCGGCGTGCGCGGCGGTCAAGGCCGGCCGGTTCATCGCCGTCGGCGAAGAGCGCGACGTCGCGTCGCTGATCGGTGAGGGGACTGTGACCGTCGATCTCGGTGGACGCATGGCGATGCCGGGGATCGTCGACATCCACAATCACATCATGATGGGCGGGCAGGCCGATCTCTACGAGCTGCGCTTCTCCAACGCCGACAGCGTACCGAGGATCGCCGAGACCCTGCACAAGGCGGCGTCGGCGGCTGCGCCCGGCGCCTGGATCGTCGGCGGCCAGTTCGGCAACAATCTGCTGAACGAGATGAACACCGCGGAGTCCTGCGCACTGCTCGACGCTGCGTGCCTCGGACATCCCGTCGTGCTGCGCGACGACACCTATCACAATCGCTGGGCAAGCTCGGCCGCGCTGCGGCTGGCCGGCGTGCAGACCGATACCGCCGATCTGACCGACGGCGAGATCGGCCGCGATCTCAAGACCGGGACGCTGACCGGGATCATGATCGAGGCCGCCTCGGGCCTGGTGGAGCGGGCGCTCGCGGCTTCCGGTCACTACACGGCCGAGATGGACCGCGCGGCGGTGGCGCGCTCGATCTCGGTGCTCAACACCTATGGCGTCACCGCCTTCATCGACGCCGCCAGCATGCAGCCGATCATGGCGGCGCTGAAGGGGCTCGACGACCGCGGCGAGCTCACCGCCTGGGCGGTGTGCGCGATGCCGGTGGTCGAGCCGGGCTTCATGTTCGGCAAGGCCGGCGAGGAGCTGTTCGCGCTGCGCGAGCAGTATCGCGGCGCGCATGTGAAGCCGGACTATGTGAAGGTGTTCCTCGACGGCGTGCCCGGTGCCAAGACCGCGGCCTTCCACGAGCCGTATCTGGCCGATCCGGTGCGCGGCTGCTGCTTCCGTGGCTCGACCATGTTGACCGTGCCGGACCTGATCCGCTGGCTCGGGCGCTGCGAGAAGCTCGGCCTTGCCGCCAAGATCCATTGCGCCGGCGATGCCGCGGTGACGCAGGCGCTCGATGCGATCGATGTGGTGCGCAGCTTCAATGGGCCGACCCATCTGGTGCACCAGGTCGCGCATGCAAGCTACATCGCGCCCGATGACGTCAAGCGCTTCGCCGAGCTTGGTGTCGCGGCCGATCTGTCGCCGATCATCTGGTATCCGACCATCTTCCTCGAGGCGCACAAGGCCGCGATGGGCGAGGAGCGTGCGCAGCGCTTCTGGCCGAACAGGGATTTGAAAGAGGCCGGCGCGCTGATGGCCGGCGGCTCGGACTGGCCGGTGATCCCGATCCCCGATCCCTGGCAGGGCATCGAGGGCATGGTGACCCGGCAAAATCCGACCGGGGATTTTCCCGGCAAGTCGCTGTGGGCCGAGCAAGCGCTCGATCTCGCCACCGTGATCGACATCTACACGATCGACGCCGCGCGCGCGGCCGGCCTCGGCCAGTCGATCGGCTCGATCGAGGTCGGCAAGTCGGCCGACCTGATCGTGCTCGACCAGATGATCTTCGACATCCCGCCGGATCAATTGGCTGACACGCGGGTCGAGATGACCTTCTTCGAAGGCCGCAAGGTCTACCAGCGGGGCGCATGATGGGCACGGCGGATCAGATCCCGGTCACGGTGCTTACCGGCTTCCTCGGCAGCGGCAAGACCACGGTGCTGAACCATCTGCTGCGCCAGCCGGAGCTTGGCGGCGTTGTGGCCATCATCAACGAGTTCGGCGAGGTGGCGCTGGATCACCTCTTGGTCGAGAGCAGCGAGGACCGCCTGGCGCTGCTCGACAATGGCTGCATCTGCTGCTCAGTGCGCGAGGATCTGATCGAGACACTGGCCGATCTCGGCGCCCGCCGCGCCACCGGGGCGATCCCGCCGTTCCACCGCGTGCTGGTCGAGACCACCGGGCTCGCCGATCCCGTGCCGGTGCTGCACACGCTGATGACGGCGCCCGAGATCCTCAGTCGCTATCGGATCGACGGCGTGGTCGCGACCGTCGATGCCGTTAACGGTGCGCGCTCCCTCGAGACGCATGGCGAGGCCATCAGGCAGATCGCGGTCGCCGACCGGCTGCTGGTGACCAAGACCGACCTCGCCGCCGATGATGCGCTGGCGCGGCTCGATGCGCGCCTTGCCGCGATCAATCCGGTGGCGACTCGCCACCGTGTCCAGAACGGGATGGTCGATCCGGCGAAGGTTCTGGATGCCGGGCTGTTCGATCCGGCGGCCCGCTCCGCCGATGTGGTCCGCTGGTTCGATCTGGCATCGCAGGTGGCGAACGCGCCGCACCATCACGCCGATCATGATTGCGACGGCGCAGATTGCGGTCATCACAGCCATCACGGGCACGATGCCGACGTCTCGTCCTACAGTCTGATCATCGACGAGCCGATCCAGCGCGATGCATTCGCGCGCTGGCTCGACTATGTGGCGGCGCTCAGGGGCGAAGACCTGCTGCGCTTCAAGGCGATCGTGCATGTCGCCGAACAGCCCGATGCGCCGGTCGTGGTGCATGGCGTACAGCACGTGTTTCATCCGCCGATCACGCTTGCCAGTTGGCCATCTGCGGACCGGCGCTCGCGGCTCGTCTTCATCGTGCGCGGCATCCCGCGCCAGATCATCGAAAACACCTTGTGCAAATTTGCCGCGGTGAGCCGTGGCGCGATCCAGCGATCCGCAGCATGAGCCTGCGGCCAAATCATTTCATCATTGGTTGTGGAGGGAGAGGGACATGACTGAGACGAAGAACAGTTCGGCGTCGAGCCGGCTCAACCGGCGCACGCTGCTGAAGGCGGCCGGCGCCACCGGACTTGCGTCCGCCTTGAACGTGCCGCTGGTCAATGTCGCGCGCGCCGCCGGCAACACCATCAAGATCGGCTGGGTCGGCTGCCTTTCCGGCGTCCGCGCGCCGTTTGCCGAGCCCGACACCTGGATCCATGAACGCATCAAGGCGCATCTCAAGGATGGCCTGAAGATCGGCGGCAAGACCTGGCAGGTCGAGTTTGTCTTCAAGGATAATCAATCCGACCCCAACCGCTCGTCGGTGGTCGCCAGCGAACTGGTGCTGCGGGAGAGATGCGACCTGATCCTGATCGAGGACGGCGACGCGCAGGCTCCAGTGCAGGAGCTCGCCGATGCCCGCGGCATTCCCTCGATTTCCACCATGGTGCCGTGGCAGGGCTGGATGTTCCCGCGCAAGTCGACGCCGGACAAGGGCTTCCCCTACAGCTATCATTTCTTCTGGGGCGCCGACGACGTCGTGAAGAACTTCCTTGGCATGTGGCAGTCGGTCGACACCAACAAGAAGGTCGGCACGCTCTACATCGACAATCCCGCCGGACAGGCGTTCTCGGATCCGAAGGTCGGTCTGCCCGGCGGCATCACAGCGGCGGGCTATCAGGAATTCTCGGCTGGAAAATTCCAGATTGCGACCGACGACTTCACCAATCAGGTCTCGTCGTTCAAGAGCAACGGCGTCGATATCGTGTCCGGCTTCACCTATGGCAATCATTGGGTGACGCTGTGGAACCAGGCGGCGCAGGCCGGCTTCAAGCCGCAGATCTGCACCGTGGCGGCGGCGTTCCTGTTCCCGAGCGCGGTGAACGCGCTCGGCGATCGCGGCGACGGCATGTCGACTGAGGTGTGGTGGACGCCGGCCTATCCGTTCAAGTCCTCGCTGACCGGGCAGAGCGCCGCCGAGCTCGCCGCGGAATGGGAGAAGACCACCGGCAAGCAATGGACCCAGCCGATCGGCTACGCGCATGCCTTGTGGGAGGTCGCGCTCGCCGCGTTGCAGAACAGCGACCCTAAGGACAAGAACTCGCTGCGTGATGCGATCGCAGGTCTCGACATGGAGACCGTGGTTGGACCGGTGAAATTCAAGGGAACGCCGATCAAGAATGTCGCGGTGACCTCATTGTCGGGCGGGCAGTGGCGCAAGACCAGGGGCGGCAAGTCGAAATACGAGCTCCTGATCGTGCATAACGGAACGGCGCCGTTCATCCCGAAGCAGGCCGATCTCCAGCTGCTCTCCAAGCTGGCCTGATATGGCACCGCTTCTGCGCGTCAGCGGCCTCTCGAAGCGTTTCGGCGAGATCGTGGTCGCCGACAACGTCAGCTTCGGGTTGGCGCGCGGCGAATGCCTTGGCGTGATCGGCCCGAACGGCGCCGGCAAGAGCTCGCTGCTCAACCTGATCGTCGGCCTGCTCACGGCCGACGACGGGTCGATCATGCTCGACGACACGGAGATATCAGGGCTGCCGCCGCATCGCCGAGCGCGGATGGGGCTCGGGCGGGCGTTCCAGATCCCGCAGCCGTTTCCGCATCTGTCGGTCTACGAGAACGCGCTGGTCGCGGCATCTTATGGTGCAGGCCTGTACGGCGAGGCGGCGTCGGATTGGACGATGCAGGTGTTGCAGCGCACCGGGCTCGACGCCAAGGCGGACAAGCTCGCGGGCGCCTTGCCGCTGATCGACCGCAAGCGGTTGGAATTCGCCAAGGCGCTGGCCTCGAAGCCCAAGCTGATCCTGCTCGACGAGATCGCGGCTGGTCTGACCGAGCCCGAGGTCGAGCGCCTCGTCGCCATCATCAAGTCGGTGAAGGCGGATCACGCCATGATCTGGATCGAGCATATTCCGCACGCGCTGCGCGCGGTCTCTGATCGCATCCTGGTGCTCGACTTCGGCCGCAAGGTGCTGGAAGGGCCGCCGGCGGAGGTGATGGACAGCGCCGTGGTGCGCGAGATCTACATGGGATTGAAGGCCGATGGCGTTGCTTGATGTGAACGGCCTGCAGATATTCTACGGCGATCTCCAGGCCGTGTTCGACATGAATTTCACCGTCGCCGACGGCGAGGCGGTGGCGCTGGTCGGCGCCAACGGCGCCGGCAAATCGACGTTCCTGAAGGCGCTGGTCGGGCTTAACGAGGAGCGCAAGGGGGCGGTGCATTTCGACGGCGTCGACATCTCGCAGATGCCCGCCGAGCAGGTGTCGCGGCTCGGCCTCATCATGGTGCCCGAGGGGCGCCTGCTGTTCGATTCGCTGACCATCGAGGAGAACCTGCTGATGGGCAGCGTCAACCGTCGCAAGGGCAGCTGGACCTTGCGGCGGGTGTTCGACCTGTTCCCGATCCTGGAGGAGCGGCGACGAATGCTTCCCGGCCAGCTCTCCGGCGGCCAGCAGCAGATGGCGGCGATCGGCCGCGCGCTGATGTCGAACCCGCGGCTGCTGCTCTGCGATGAGATCTCGCTCGGGCTCGCGCCCGTGGTGGTCGAGCAGATCTATCGCTCCTTTGCCGACATCCGCCGCGAGGGGACGGCTGTGGTGCTGGTCGAGCAGGACGTCAAGCGCGCGCTCGCGACCTCTGAACGAATTTATTGCCTGTTGAAGGGGCGGGTGTCGCTGACCGGCCCGGCGCAAGGGTTGCAGCCGGAACAGCTGACGCACGCTTATTTCGGTAACTAGCCAGGATTGGCACGACATGATCTGGGTTGAGACATTGATCAACGGAGCCCTGCTGGGCGGGCTCTATGGCCTGCTCGGCATCGGGCTGGCTTTAGTGTTCGGCGTGATGCGCGTCGTCAACATCGCGCACGGCGAATTCATGGTGCTGAGCGCATTCTGCGCCGTGCTGCTTTCCAACCTGTTTCCGCAGGTTTCGCCGCTGCTGATGCTGATCCCGGTGATCGCGCTGTCCTTTGCGGTCGGTTGGCTCTACCAGGCCGCCATCGTCAACCGGGTGGTGACGTCGCCCGATCCGCTGTCGCCGCTGCTGCTGACCTTCGGCGTCTCGGTGATCCTGCGCAACGTGATGGTCGAAATCTTCGGTGCCGACGTGCGCAGCCTCCAGGTCGGCGAGCTGTCGCGCGCCAGCCTCGAGATCGCCGGCCTCAATATCGGGATCATGCCGCTGCTGACGCTCGTGCTCGCCGCGCTGCTGTTCATGGCGCTGCAGCTCGTGCTGCGCCGTACCGAGTTCGGGCGGATCGTGCGCGCCACCGCCGACCGCCGCGACATCGTCCGGCTGTCCGGGGTCAAGCCGGACCGGGTCTACAACTATGTGATGGGCCTGTCGCTCGCGCTAGGCGCGATCGGCGGCGTGCTGCTCGCGGTGCGTTCGAGCTTCACGCCGTTCTCCGGCGCCGAACGCCTGCTGATCGCCTTCGAGGTCGTGGTGCTCGGCGGGCTCGGCTCGTTCTGGGGTGCGCTGCTCGGCGGCATCGCGCTCGGCATGGCGCAGTTGATCGGGCTCAAGATCGATCCCAATGCCGGATTGCTCTACGCGCACCTCTTGTTCTTCATCATGCTGCTGATCCGCCCGTCGGGTCTCGTGTCGAGCAGGGTGTGACGCCGATGCCGACACGGACAATTCTCCTGGCCAGCAGTGCCATTCTGATCGCTATCATCGCCGGAGCGCCCTTCGTGCTGAACGAAGGTTTCCTGCGGCTCGCGACCGAGTGTCTGCTGCTGCTGACGATGGCACAGATGTGGAACCTACTGGCGGGCTATGCCGGGCTGGTCTCGCTCGGCCATCAGGTCTTCATCGCCTTCGGCGCCTATGCGCTGTTCCTGACCTCGGGCTGGCTCGAGGTCACCCCGATCTGGGTGTTGCCGGTGGCGCCGCTGGTGGCGGCGGCTGTCGCGGCCATCATCGCCTTTCCGCTGTTTCGTTTGCGTGATGCCTATTTCTCGATCGCGATGTGGGTGTTCGCCGAGATCATCGGCGCCTTCACGATGAAATCGCAGGAGGTCGGCGGCACGTCGGGCATGCCGCTCGCCACCAGCAAGCTGATCGATTTCGACTGGTTCGAGCCGACCATGTTCTGGCTCGCGGGCGGCCTGACGCTGGTCACCATCGCGGCGCTGTACAAGATGATGACCTCGAGCTTCGGGCTCGGGCTGATGAGCGTGCGCGACAATGATCTCGCCGCGATGAGCGTCGGCGTCGACGTCCGGCATAACCGCTTCATCGCCTTCGTGCTGTCGGCGGCGGGATGCGGGCTGGCCGGCGCGCTCAGCTTCATGGGCAATCTGTTCATCGCGCCGCTGGCGGCATTTGATGTCAACTGGTCGGTCTACATGATGTTCATCGTGATCATCGGCGGTATCGGAACGCTGGAAGGCCCGATCCTCGGCGTCATCATCTTTTTCGGCTTGCGCGAATTGATGACCGGGCCGCTCGGCTTGTCCGGCGGCTGGTATCTGGTCGGGCTCGGCATCATTGCCGTCGTCGTGATGATCGTGGCGCCGCGCGGCATCTGGCCGGCGTTGCGTGATCGTCTCGGGGTGCGGCTGCTCGACGTCCACCGCGCCGCGCCACGGCCGGCCGCGGCCACGATCCTGCCGGGCGCGTCGGAACGGGTTACCGGATGAGGCAGGCCTTCACGCCGTCACCATTGATTGTATTCTGACCGTTCTGGCTTTGAGTGGAGGGCGTGATGGCTCTGATTTTTCGGCATGGCGGATGGGTATTGGCCGGCCTGGTCGCGGCGACGATGGCGGCACCGCTGCCGGCGCTGGCCGAGCGCAGGATGTGGCCGCAGGCGGCCGCAACGCACCCGATGGATGGGCTCACGACGGACGAAATCCGCTCGGTCTCCGAAATCCTCCGCGGCGCCGGCAAGCTCGACGATGCGACGCGGGTCGTCTCGATGACAGTCGACGAGGATCCCAAGGACGAAGTACGGGCGTGGAAGCCCGGACAGCCGTTCACGCGCCGGGCGAACGCGACGCTGCTGAACGGTGGACATCTTTATGAGGCGCATATCGATCTCGCCGCGCGCAGCCTGGCCGGCTGGGACGAGATCCGGGACCACGAGGCCGCGCTGACCATCGACGAGCTGATGTCGGCCGGCGATTTGCCGAAGCAGGACCCGCGCTGGATCGCCGCGATGGCCAAGCGCGGCATCACCGATTTCCGCAACGTCATGTGCCTGCCGCTGACCGTCGGTCCGGTGAGCGATCCCGCCATGAAGGGCCGCCGCCTGCTCAACGTGCCCTGCGTCGACACGACCGGCGCTGCCAACAATCTCTGGGGCAAGCCGATCGAGAACCTGGTCGCCCAGGTCGATCTCAAGAGCAAGACGGTGCTGTCGGTGACCGATCTCGGCGTGATGCCGCCGCCGCCACAGACACCCTCGCATGCCTATGCCGACTCCGGAAAGTACCGCAAGCCGCCGAAGCCGATCGAGATCACTGCGCCCGAGGGCAGCAACGTGAAGGTGGAGGGGGGCCAGGTCCGCTGGGACAATTGGTCGTTCCATGTCCGGCTCGAGCCGCGCGTCGGCGCGGTGCTGTCATTGATCCGCTACGACGACCACGGCACGCTCCGCGACATCGCCTACCAGATCTCGGCGAGCGAGATGTTCGTGCCCTATATGGATCCTTCGCCGACCTGGTCGTTCCGGGCCTATATGGATATCGGCGAATACGGTTTCGGCGTGCTCTCCAGCGAGTTGCAGCGCGGCATCGATTGCCCCGAAGGCGCGCATTTTCTCGATCTGACGATCTCGGACACCAAGGGCAATCCGGTGGTCTCCAAGGGCGCGGTCTGCATCTTCGAGCGTCCGACCGGCGATCCGATCTGGCGCCACAGCGAGCTCATCAACAACACCGCCGAGGTGCGGCCGAACAATGAGCTGGTGGTGCGGATGGCGCCGGTGGTCGGCAATTACGACTATCTGGTCGACTATGTGTTCGACCGTGCCGGCAACATCGACGTGCGGCTCGGCGCCTACGGCATCGATGCGACCAAGGGCGTGGCGAGCAAGACGCTGAGCGACCCGACGGCGAAGCAGGATACCGCTTACGGGACGCTGGTCGACGAGCGGTTGCTCGCGGTCAATCACGATCACTACATGACCTTCCGGATCGACATGGACGTCGACGGCACTGGCAATCGGCTGGTCGAGGACCGCTTCAGCGTCCGCCGGCTGGATGAGGGCCAGCGCAAGAGCCTCTGGCAGGTCGACACCAGGCCGGTCGGGACCGAAGGGCCGATCACGACACCGCTGAACGCTGCGCAGTTCAGGATCGAGAGTACGGGCAAGACCAACAGGCAGGGCTACCGGACGAGCTACCAGATCATGCCCGGCCACTCCGACGTCTCATTGCTCGCCAAGGACGATCCGATCCAATTGCGCGCCGGCTTCAGCGCCTACACGCTCTGGACCTCGGCCTACGCCAGGGACGAGCGCTACGCCGCGGGCATGTATCCGAACGAAAACCCTGACGTCGATGGCCTGCCGAAATGGACGGCGGCGAAACGGCCGATCGAGGATCGCGACCTCGTGCTGTGGTACACGGTCGGCTTCCGCCACGTGCCGCGCGCCGAGGATTGGCCGGTCATGCCGGGCCTGTGGCATGGCTTCCGGCTGCGGCCGTTCAACTTCTTCGATCGCAATCCCGCGCTCGACGTGCCGCCGATGGTGAATGCCAGGGACACCAAATGAGGGGTCGCCTGCGTCGCTCGGGAGCGATGGCCGGCATGCTGCTGGCCTTGTTGACGGCGCAGCCGGTCGCGCATGGCGCGGCGGCCGAAAGCGGCGCTGACGATGCGTCCTTGCTCTATCTGAGCAGCGGCGACTGGGCACGCCAATCCACGCCGCGCAAGGTCGCGCTCGCGGCCGACTTCATGCGGATCTTCTGCACTGACCAGAGAATGTCAGCGGCATCGCTCGCCGATTGCCTCGACCGCGATAAGGCGGATGGCGCGCTGTTCGAGCGCGCCATGGCCTGTGTCGGTGCGCTGTCAGCCGGCCGCTGAGAGCCCGGCGTCGATCCCTTCGGCGATCACCTCCACATCCAATGCGGTGAGGATCAGGGGCGGGGACAGGATCAGGTTGTTGCCAGAGACGCGCAGCATCACGCCGGCCTCGTAGGCGGCATCTGCCACCTTCGCCATGGTCTTCTTGTCCGCCGGCTTCTTGGTGTCGCGATCGGCGACCAGTTCGAGTGCGGCCATCAGTCCCTTGCCCCTGACGTCGCCGACCAGCGGATGCTTGGCCTTGAGCGCGGCCAGCGCCTGCGCGAGGTCCCTGCCGCGCGCGGCGGCGTTCTCGTCGAGCTTGAGACGGCGGGTCTCGGCGAGCGCCGCAAGGCCCGCGGCGCAGCCGACCGGATGACCCGAATAGGTGTAGCCATGGCCGATCGAGCCGAACGCAGTCGTATCGCTCTCGAAGGTTTCCGCGACCTGCTCGCCGATCAGCGTCGCGCCGAGCGGGAAATAGCCCGAGGTGATCGCCTTGGCCATCGTCATCATGTCGGGCTTCACGCCCCACAGCCGCGAGCCGGACCACGCGCCGGTGCGGCCGAAGCCGGTGACGACCTCGTCCGCGATCATCAGGATGCCGTGCCGGTCGCAGATCTCGCGCGCCAGCTTCATGAAGCTGTCCGGCGGCACGATCACGCCGCCGGCACCTAGCACCGGCTCCATGATGAAGGCCGCGATGGTGTCACCGCCCTGGAACGCGATCTCCTCCTCCATCGCCGCCGCGCAAAGCTGCGCGAGTTTTGCGGGATCGGTCTCGTTGAAGGGATTGCGATAGGTCGACGGCGCGGGGATGTGGAATACGCCGGGCAGCATCGGCTCATAGTTGCGGCGGAAATTGGCGTTGCCGTTGACGGACGCGCCGCCGAAATGGGTGCCGTGATAGCCCTTCTTCAGCGCCAGGAACTTGGTTCGGTCGGCCTGGCCCTTGATCTTCCAGTATTGCCGCGCGAGCCGCAGCGCGGTCTCGACCGAGTCCGATCCGCCCGATGTGAAGAAGGCGCGCACCATGCCTTCCGGCTTGAACCATTCGGTGAGCTCGTAGGCGAGCTCGATCGAGGGACCGCTCGAGGTGCCGCGGAAGCCGGAATAATACGGCAAGGCGCTGAGCTGGTCCGCAATCGCCTGCTTGATCGGATCGCAGCTGTAGCCGAGGTTGACGTTCCACAGGCCGCCGACCGCATCGATCACGGTCTTGCCGTCGATGTCGGTGACGTGCACGCCTTCGCCCTTCATCACGATCCGCGGCGGCTGCGTCCGCATCTCGGCAGGGTGGGCCATCGGGTGCCAGATCGGCTTGGCGTTGTTCTCAACCAGGAAGTTTCTGTCGCGCATGATCGCTCTCTCAGTCGAATTGCAACCCGAAATGTCGCAGTGCCTCGCTGTAGGACTCGGCCGGGCTGCGCACGTCGAACAGCACGGTGCGCATGTTGCGCGCCGCGGCGCCGGCGATGTTGCGGCGCTGGTCGTCGACGAACACGCAATCTTCTGCCTCCAGCGCCAGCTCGTCCAGTACGCTTTGATAAGCGCGCGGATCGGGTTTCAGGATTCGGGTATGGGTCGCATCGACGATGGTGTCGAAGCGCTTGAGGAT
This sequence comes from Bradyrhizobium sp. CCBAU 53421, assembly GCF_015291625.1. NCBI lineage: Bacteria > Pseudomonadati > Pseudomonadota > Alphaproteobacteria > Hyphomicrobiales > Nitrobacteraceae > Bradyrhizobium > Bradyrhizobium sp. CCBAU 53421. Next base: position 6,070,908 of record NZ_CP030047.1, on the reverse strand, counting down.
GGAGAGGCGGGTGCGGAAATCGGCACCGTAGAACAGGTCGAGCTCGTTCGAGAGGATCGCAAGCCGGAAGCCGGCATCGGCGGCCAGCGTGATCGCCCGCACAGCCTCCGGGCGGATCACGGTGTCGGGATCGGCACCGCGCGCACGCTTCACGAAGGTTTCCATGTCCTGCCAGTCTTCGCCGACCATGCGTCCGACTTCGCGGCTGCGCGTCAGCCAGTAGTCGCGTTCGGAAATCTCGCCGCGTTGCATCGCCGTCCAGAGCGGATCGCTGTCGGGGGCAAATGGTCCGAGCCATTTCAGCGCGCACGGCGCGAGCCCGAGCGCGCGCTCGGTCAAATCGTGGGTCTCGAACAGGGTCTTCGAGATCACACCGCCGAAGTCGAGCACCAGCGCCTTTGCGAACGGCCGCGTCATGCCGCAGCCGTCGCGCGGCCGGGACGGACAATGCCGGCCGCGACCCAACGGTCGAAGATGCCGAGCACGGTTTCGTTGAACGCCGCGCTGTTGATGTGATCCTTGATCTCGTGCAGCTCGACCGGCGGCTGGACTGCCGAGCGCATCGCGTCGAGAAAGGCGGCGAGGGCGGCGGGGTCGTGCAGGGCCTCGCCTTCGCGGTCCCATTGCTGGATGCCCCCGGCGGGCAGCACGAAGGCGACGGGCGCGCTGGCGCCGGCCAGCTTCTCGGCGATCGCGTGGGCGATCCGGCGGCGATCTGCGGCTCCCGATGTCGCCGACGCGAGCAGCCGGTTGTGGGCGTGGAACGGCCGATCCGATAGCTCGTTCGGAACTCCAAGCCACGCCGGGAAGTCGACCATGTCGACCGCCCCGGGGGCGACGATCTGCGGGATGCCGGCTTTGCCGGCATTCTCCAGCCGGTCGGCGCCCGAATTGACCACCGAGCCGGTGAGCTGATTGGCGACCTCCTGCAGGCTGAGGTCCAGCACCGCGGCAAAGCCGCCCTGGGCTGCGATCGACTCCATGGCACGGCCACCCATGCCCGTGGTGTGGAAGACCACCACCTCGTAGCCGCGCTGCTCGAGCTGCGGCTTGAGCTCCACCATGTAGCGCAGGCAGCTCTTGCCGAGCGAGGTGATCGCAACGACCGGCCGATCCCGGCTTGGCTTGATGGCGCTCTTCGCCGCGCCGACGATCGCGCCGCAGGCTTGCGACAGCACGGCGGTGCAGGTGCCGTTGAGGCCATAGAGGCCGCCGGCCCACAGGATCATCATCAGATCGGCGGCGACGCGCTCGGGCGGGATCAGATGCGAGAATGCGACGGTCGAGACGATCAGCTTCGGCAAGCCGAGCGGCAGTGCCTGCGCGACGTCGAGCGCAAGGTCGGTTCCCATCGTCCCGCCGATCGCGATCACGCCGTCGATGGCATCGCGCGCCGCAAGCTCGCGTGCCAGATTTGCAGCGCCGATCGCCATCAGCGACATCGCGGAGTTTTCGTCGCCGCTCGATGCGATCGCCGCGATCGTGGTCTGCGCGGCGCCCGCCACCGCGTGCTTGTCGTGCGCCACCGGATAGGGCGGATCGCCGAGCACGCTGATGTCCATCATGATCGTGCTGCCGCCGGCGCGCGCGATGCACGCGCTCATGAACAGCAGTTCGTCGGCCTTGGTGTCTCCAGTGCCGATCAGAAGAATGCGGGGCTGCGTGATCTCAGGCATGACCTTCGGCTCGCCGGCGGCGTGAGGAATGTGGACGAGTTGGTTTGCACCCAGCGGACGGGGCGTTCGGCCATCGTGCGATCACGCTATGAGGGCGCTGGCCGCGGCAACATCCACCTATCGGTTGATTGCTGCCAAAGCCTTGATTTGGCGAGGATTGCGCCATGCCAGCGATCCCTGGTCGGGAGTCGCTTTTTTCACCGTCATAATCGTCTTCGCATGCAGCAAGCCCAGATCGATCGCTATCGCTCGACCGTCATTCCGGCCCAACAGCTTTTCATCGGCGGACGGCCGGCGCAAGCCGTCAGCGAGGCGCGACTCGATGTGGTGTCGCCGATCGACGGCCGGGTGCTGACGAGCATTGCAGATGGCGATGCGGCGGATGTCGATCTTGCGGTGAAACAGGCGCGGCAGGCCTTCGAGCAGGGCAGCTGGTCGCGCGCGGCGCCGGCGCAGCGCAAGAAAGTGCTGCTGCGGTTCGCCGATCTCATCGAGCAGCACGCGCTCGAGATCGCCGTGCTCGGCGTGCGCGACAATGGCACCGAGATTGGCATGGCCTACAAGGCCGAGCCGCTGTCGGCCGCCGGTACCATTCGCTACTACGCCGAGGCGATCGACAAGGTGTATGGCGAGATCGCGCCGACCTCGGCCGACGTGCTCGGGCTCGTGCATCGCGAGCCGCTCGGCGTCGTCGGTGTGATCGTGCCGTGGAATTTCCCGCTGATGATCGGCGCGTGGAAAATCGGTCCGGCGCTCGCCGCGGGAAATTCCGTCGTGGTCAAGCCGCCGGAGCTGGCATCGCTCACACTGCTACGGCTTGCCGAGCTTGCGACGGAGGCGGGCTTGCCGGACGGTGTGCTCAACGTCGTCACCGGCCGCGGCGCATCGGCCGGCGAGGCGCTCGCATTGCATATGGATGTCGATGTGCTGGCCTTCACCGGCTCGGGCGCGGTCGGCCGGCGCCTGCTGGAATGCTCGGCGCGGTCGAACCTGAAGCGGGTCCATCTCGAGCTGGGCGGCAAGTCGCCCAACATCGTGTTCGCCGATGTGCCCGACATCAGGCATGCGGCCAAGGTGTCGGCCAACGGCATCTTCCGGAATTCGGGCCAGGTCTGCGTGGCCGGCTCGCGGCTCTTGGTGCAGTCCGCGATCTATGATCGCTTCATGAACGAACTGCTCGACGCCACCGCCAAGCTCCGTGTCGGCGACCCCCTCGAACTGACATCGGATATCGGCGCGATCTCGAGCCAGGTGCAGTTGCGCAAAAACCTGGATGCCGTCGCCCGCGCGGAAGCGCAGGGCGCAAAGCGGCTGACTGGCGGCGAGCAGGTCCGCGCCGAGAGCGGCGGCAATTTCATGGCACCCGCGATCCTCACCGAGGTGACGCCGTCGATGGAGATCTGGCGCGAAGAGGTGTTCGGACCGGTGCTGGCGGTCACGCACTTCGAAGACGAGCAAGATGCCACAACGCTCGCCAACGCGACGCCGTATGGACTTGCGTCGGCGGTGTGGACCGGAAGCCTGTCAACGGCGCATCGCATGGTGCGCGCCGTCAAGGCCGGCGTCGTGCACGTTAACGCCTATGGCGGCGCCGATATCACGGTGCCGCTCGGCGGCTTCAAGCAATCCGGCTTCGGACGCGACAAGTCGCTCCACGCGCTCGACGCCTATACCGACCTCAAGACCGCCTGGATCGCCCTATGACAACAACGACTGCCGAACGCGCGGGCGTTCTGAACCGATTGCTTGATGCCGAGCAGGAGCGCTTCCGGGCACTGCATCCGCGATCGGCGGCGGCCTGGCAGGAAGGCCGGCAGCACTATCTCTATGGCGGCCCGTCGCACTGGATGCGGCGCTGGGCCGGCGGCTTCCCTGTCTATGTCGAGGAGGCGCAGGGCGCGCATATCAGGGACATCGATGGCCGCGACTATATCGATTTCTGCCTCGGCGACACCGGCGGCATGTGCGGTCATGCGCCGGAGGCGGTGACGGAAGCTGCGCTTGCTCAGCTCAAGCGCGGCGCGACCATGATGCTGCCGACGGAGGACAGTCTCTGGGTCGGCACCGAGCTGTCACGCCGCTTCGGTCCGAAATACTGGACGCTGACCACGTCGGCAACCGACGCCAACCGCGCCGCGATCCGCATCTCGCGCATGATCACCGGCCGGCGCAAGGTGCTTGTGTTCTCCGGCTGCTATCATGGCGGCGTCGAGGAGGCGCATGTCGAGATTCGCGACGGCCGCGTTGGCTTGCGCAACATGATCCACCCCAACGGCATCGATCATGACGCCGTGAGCCGGGTGGTCGAGTTCAACGATGTCGCCGCGCTGGAGGCGGCGCTGGCGCAGGGCGATGTCGCCTGCGTGCTGACCGAGCCGCTGATGACGAATTTCGGCATGATCCCGGTCGATCCTGGCTTTCATCAGGCGCTGCGCGACCTGACTCGACGCGCCGGCACCGTCCTCATCATCGACGAGACCCATACGCTGTCCTGTGGACCGGGCGGCTACACCGAAAGTCAGGGGCTCGAGCCCGACATCTTCGTCGCCGGCAAGGCGATCGCGGGTGGCATCCCTGCCGGCATATTCGGCCTGAGCCATGAGATCGCCGAGCGGCTCTGGAAGCTCGTGCCCCACGTCAATCCGCGCCAGCGGCAGTCGGCGCATCTCGGTTTCGGCGGCACGCTCGCCGGCAACGCGCTGACGGTCGCGACCATGCGCGCGGTGCTGGAGAAGGTCCTGACCTCGGCGAACTACGAGCGGATGATCGGAACCGCGACATGGCTCGCGCAGGAGGCGCGCCGGCTGATTGAGGCCGCCGGACTGCCCTGGCACGTCACCCAGATCGGGGCGCGCGCCGAGATCATGTTCATGCCAAAGCCGCCACGCAGCGGCGCCGACGTCATTGCCGGACGGCAGCCTGATCTCGAGACCCTGCTCCATGCGTTCTACATGAACGAGGGCATCCTTGTGACGCCGTTCCACACCATGCTGCTGATGTGTCCGGCAACGTCGGGACGCGACGTCGACAAGCACACGGCGGTGTTCGCGCAGTTCATCGATCTGCTGCGCGGTGCGGGAGCAATCTGATGCAGGCGCCTCCGTTCAAGCTCGACGGCCGGGTCGCCATCGTCACGGGCGGAGGCAGGGGGATCGGTGCCGCCATCGTGAGGCGGCTGGCGCAGGCCGGTGCGACCGTGGTGATCGCCAACCGGACGCTTGATGTGGCCGAGGCACTGGCGCGCGATCTGGCGGCCGATGGATGGACCGCGGATTGCGTCCCGTTCGACCGGCTCGATCGCAGCAGCTTGCGTGCAATGGTTGACGGTGTCGCCGCTCAACACGGCCGGCTCGATATCGTCGTGCACAATGCCGGCGGTTGTCCGTGGGCCTCGCTTGACGAGCTCGACGAAGCGAGGCTCGACGAGACGCTGGGGCTCAATCTAAACGCCACCATCTGGCTCGCGCAGGCAGCTATTCCGCACATGCGCGCCGTCAGCTTCGGCCGTATCCTCGTGACATCGTCGGTGTCGGCGCGCGTCGCGATGGGCGGCGGCGCGCATTACTCGGCGGCAAAGGCCGGCGTCAATGCGTTCATCCGCGGCGCCGCCTTCGAGCTCGCGCGCGACGGCATCACCGTCAACGGCGTCGAAGCCGGCTTCATCGAGAAGCCCGGCCGCGGCACCATGAGCGCGCCGGAGAACAAGGCGAAGCTCGAGCGCTTCATCCCGATGGGGCGCATGGGGAGCGCCGACGACATTGCCTGCGCGATGCTCTATCTCGCTTCGGCCGAGGCAAAATACGTCACCGGGCAGACCATCGCCGTCGACGGCGGCTCGACACTGCCGGAGACCGGATTTGCCGTCGAACGGCAGTGGGGACTCTAGATGAGCATGATCGTTTCGGAAAACCGGTTTCCACCTTTCCGGATACTGCTCTGATGCCGCGGCTCGACGGAAAGACCGCGCTGGTGACCGGCGCAGCCACCGGGATCGGCCGGGCCACCGCTGTGCTGCTGGCGCTGAGCGGCGCGCGCGTCGTGCTGTTCGGGCTCGGTGACTCCGAGCTGCAGGCGACCGCGGCGGAGTGCGGAGGGCAGGCGGTCCATGGCGACGTCACCCGGCCGGACGACATTGCCAAAGCCGTGGCCGCTTGCGGCGCGTGGCTCGATATCGTCGTCAATGCCGCCGGCCTGATCGTACCTGATCAGCCCGCAAGCGTCTCCGACGAGGTCTGGGCCAAGACGCTCGACGTCAACCTCACGGGGACCATGCGGGTCTGCCGCGCATCCCTGCCGCTGCTCCGGCAGCGCGGCGGCGCGATCGTCAACATCGCCTCGGTTGCCGCGTTCAATGCCAGCCCGGACAGCGCAAGCTACGCCGCCAGCAAGGCGGCCGTCGTCGCCTATACGCGTTCGCTGGCCTACGCCCATGGCGCCGACGGCATCCGCGCCAATGCCGTGGCGCCCGGCTGGGTACGAACGCCGATGAGCGCCTATGAGATGCAGCTGCTCGCGGACCAGAACGGCACCACCGCCGAGACCGAGTTTAGCGGCGTCGAGCGGCGGATCGCCTTGGGACGGATGGCCGAGCCTGCCGAGATCGCGGCGTGCTGCCTGTTCCTGGCCTCCGACGAGGCGTCCTTCGTGACTGGAGCGGTGCTGGTCGCCGACGGCGGCGGCCGCTCGCCGACGCAGAATCGCGCGGTCTAGAACGGTCGTTTGGCGTCGGGGTGTGGCGGCCGGCACCTTGATAAGGACCGGTGGATTTGGCACTCTCGCGCCGTCACGTCATTCGATCGAGGGGCGTTATGAACAAGTCATTTTCTGTGATCATTGCCGCGGCCGCTTCAATCGTCGTTCTGTCGTCGACGGCGGCGCGATGCGGCGACTATCCGTTTGGCGATCCGCCGTACCGGCTGGACTACGTGCAGGAGCCTCAGATCGAGCAGGGCTGCTGGAAATGGAATTGGCAGCTGTACCAGTGGCAGGATTACTGCCCGGTCTACGTCTATCCGAAGGCGTATATGTTCTCGCGCTCATCGCGCGCCGTGCTCCGCACCAAGGGGTGAGGAGCGGCCGTTCACGATGTGCTTCGTGTCGCGCCAATCGGTGCGGCGCGGAGCGCAAAGTGACGCGCGATCGATCGGGCCGAATCGCTATCGCGCCTTGTTTGAGTATGATCTCCGCGCGGGCGCGGAGCTGGCAGGTCAGGCCTTGATTAATGCGCGATGGCGCAGGCCACCTGGTGGTGCTTGCCGAAGTTGAGCAGCGCGTTTTCCCGGAAACCGTCCAGCCAGATGCCCTGACCGGCATAGCGATATCCGACGCCCATCGGCACCAGCCGCACATGCACGCCGCCATGGCCGGTCAGCAGCGAAGCCGTGACCACCTCGCCTTCGACCGACACGGCGCGCGGGCACAGCGGATATTGATGGCCGTTCTCGCAGGTGAAGACGATCTCGGTGCAGGTGCCGACCGGTGCCTTCGTGACCAGGCCAAGATCTGCGGCCGCTGCCGGCCGGGAGTTGCCCGATAGCGTTGCGCTCAATGCCAAAATGCCCGCGACCACGTAGCAAAACCGAATGCGCATCAGTGCCCCCTTGTCCAGCGATAGGCTAAGTAATTGAGGAAAAATAACTCGCGCTAAATGAGCAAAAAAAACCTTCAAGGTCAAACCGCGCCACCCGGTGCAACGCGACTGATTGGCTCCTTCAGCTTGCGGATTGAGCTTTAGGTGTTGCGCGTTTGCTGCACTGGAACGGAATTGCGCTCGAGACCGTCCGGCTGCGACAACGTGCCTTTACTGGCCACAATTGGCCTGCAACTGGTGAGGGGTATTTGAGTCGTTTTGCAGCGACTGCTTCAAGCGCCCGGCCGGATCGCATCGCGAGCGGATTTCGGGGCGAACATCGGGGGTGGGAATGAACTTCCGTGGTGCCATTGCAGGTTCGCTCCTGACCTTGCTGATCGTCCCTGCGGCTCACGCGCAGACGCCATCTCCTCAGCCGGCGAACGGCCGGACAGCGGCGGCGCAGCCGGCGCAGAGCGATCGGGCGTTCTCGGGGCCGAGCTTCCGCAAGGGGTTGTGGCGCTTCATCCGAACGCTCGACGTCGTCAAGAGCGCCAACAAGAACTTCAAGTACCGGGTGGTCAACGCGGAAACGACCCGCTGCGTCGATCCGACCTTCGCCATGAAGGCGACCTTCTCACCAGACCCGGTCGGAAGCTGCGTCTCGGACAAGCCTGAAAAGGTCGGCAATCAATACACCTTCGGGCGTCGATGCGATTACATGGGCGCGGTCAGCACCGTGATCACCGTGCGCAGCGACGAGGCCTATACCGAGCTGAACGAGGTCAGCACCGGCGAGCATCCCAGGACCGACACGGTGGTCGCGACGCGGATCGGCGACTGCGACGATAGCGGCGCTGCCAATTCCGAGAAATCCGCGGCGGCGCGTTTGCAGCACTAGCTTGCGATCAGCCGAGGCAGCTTGCCAGCCTCAGCGGTTGGGAGGCTGAGGCGCGGGCCTCGTTTGCGACGGGCCCGGGCGGGTCCGTAGTTTTCCGGAGAGGATTTTCCACAGTGAGCCTTGATCGCGCCTCGCGCCGGATCGAGCAGTCGACGGCGGAGATCTCCAGCCAAAAGGGCGAGCATTTACTCCACCTTAACGCGAAGTGTTCTGGAATGAAGTGAGGTTGGGCGTGCTTCAAGTGAAGTCACGCGATGCGTATCGTGCAGCCGATAAGGATTCACCGAATGACTACGCGTGAGAGCTTCGGGCGGTCGAAGGTCTTCGCATGCACGCTTGGCGTCGTGGCCGCCCTTGCCGTGTCCTTGCTCGCATCCCAGGGTGCTGCGGCCGAGGAAAGCTTCAATGGGCCGACCTTCCGAAAAGGGATGTGGCGCTTCGTGCGGACGCTGGAATTGGTGTCGCCATCCAGCGGCCGGCAGAAGTTGCTGGAGCGCGAGATGACGCGCTGTGTCGACCCGACCCAGGCGATGAAGGCGACATTCTCGTCCCCGTCGATCGGAAATTGCCATTCCTCGAGGCCGGAGAAGATCAGCAACCGGTACGTGTTCTCCAACCGGTGCGACTACATGGGCCCGGTCAGCACCGTCATCACGGTGCTGAGCGACGAGGCCTATACCGAGGTCAACGAAGTCCACGGCCAGGCGCCGCGGATGGACCGGGTGGTCGCCCGCCGGATCAGCGATTGCCACGAGGACAGGGCACAGCTCGGCCAGCCGGCCGCCGCGCCGAGCGAGGTCTCGCACGATGTCGAGCAGGAAACGGCCGACGGCGAACCGCTCTAACGCGTTGTTCAGGCCCGCAGGGGGCCGTCAGATCTTTTGCTGGTTGCCCGGCCCGCTCACCTTGACGGTGATCTTCTGAATCTCGGTGCGGCCGCCCTGATACTTGACCTCGAGGGTCAAGGCGTCGTCGCCGAGGAATTCCGGCGGCGCCTTGTAGAAGGCGACATAGGCGGGGACCTCGAGCGCCAGGCAGGCCTTGTAATTGGTGGCCTTGGCCTTCGCTGACTTCACCACAACTTTCCCGGCAGTGGGTGGGCTGACCAGCCGGATGGTTGGCAGCGGCCCCGACGTGCAGTCCGGCAGCACGTTGAGGTAGAGGCCGATCTGGGTGTCCCGGTTGGCCAGGGCCTGAACCTGGCGCTCGACCGTGGTCTCGCGCGGGACTGGTGGTTGCGGGGCTTGCGCGGCCACTGTGCCGAAGGAGTCCCAAATCAAGACGGCGGCACAAGCCAGAAGAAGAATCACCCGCATCGAGCGCTCCGAATAGTCGGCAAGGACGAACTGGGCCGGGCAAATACTGGCTTTCGACCAAGTCAAACGGGCTATGCCGTTGTTCTTGCAGCACCGACCTGTCCGATCTTTACCACACTTCGACGGAAAGCATTGATTAACCAAATACATTCCTTGACCGAGGGGAGGGTTAACAATAGCCTAAAACTAAATTTTTCTACAACTTTTCCTCTAATCGCATTTTGCGGAGTTGATAATGCAGGGTTCGTTTCAGGTCGCTCAGGCTACCGGCACCGGCAATTCCACCAATTCGGCTCCCGTACGAATTTACAAGCTGACCAAGCCACTGACCGATCAGGCAGTGGTGATCAATCTCGGATACGACCAGAAGGTGAAGGTCGACTTCTCGTCGATCGCGAACGAGAAGATCACGCTGGTTCATGTCGGCGAAAAGCTGATCATCCTGTTCGACAACCAGTCGACCGTCACGGTTGAGCCGTTCTTCGACTCCCGCGCGGATGGGCAGAGCAACATCACCATCGAGATGGCGCCGGGGCGCGACGTCTCGGTGCAGGAGTTTGCAGGTCTGTTTCCGATCAGCACCGATTCCTCCGTGTTGCCGGCGGCCGACAATGGCGGCAACTCGAACGGCAACGCGCAGGCGAGCGGCGCGAACTTCAGCCCGTTCGCGGTTGATCCGCTCGGCCCGGTGGGCACCAATACGTTGGCGGGGAACGAAGAGCTGCCGGGCTTCCAGACCACGGTGCCGCCAGGCTTTGTGCTGAACGGAATCCCTCCGGGCCCGACCATTTCCGGCGGTCTCGTACCGCAACTGATCGTCGACGAGAGCTTCCTGACCGCCGCCACCAACGGCGTTGCCGGTTCGGGGCAGGGTCCCGCAGGGACAACGGTCGCCACCGTGCAGGTGTCGTTCAACGTCACCGTGCCGGGTGGCCAGCAATCGCTGACCTATTCGCTGTCCATCAGTTCACCCCACGCCGATTCCGGTCTGATCGATTCCGGGACCGGTCAGCACGTGCTGCTGACGGTCAACGCGGCCGGCGTCGTGGAAGGACGCACGGCGATCGGTGGCGATCTCGTCTTCACGGTCGCGGTCGATGCCACGGGCCACGTGACGCTGACGGATCTGCGCGCCGTTCATGAGTTGACGCCCGGCGACTTCAATGAAGGCATCACGCTGGCGTCCGGCCTGATCACGGTGACCGCGACGATCACGGACAATTTCGGCCAGTCCGCAACCGCGACCGCCGATGTCGGATCGCATCTGACGATCCTGGACGACGGCCCGGTCAACCCGACGGTGGTCACGTCCGGCGTCGAGCCGGTGCTGCTGACGTTCGATGGCGGCCTCGCCGGCGGCAATTTCGTCGGCACGCAGGACGCGCACGACACCAACGCGTCTCCGACGGTTGCGACGGTGAACTTTGCCAGCGCGTTCACGTTCGGCAATTTGAACGATGCCGGTGCCGACCACGGTACGACGGCGATCACCTACGCGCTGCAATTCCATACCGGGTTCAGTGACGGCGGCGCGTCCGGTCTGACGTCCGGCGGTCACGAGATCCATCTGTACGAGATCGGCGGTATCGTCACCGGCTCGACGTCGCTGACGGAAGCCGGGATCACGGCTGCCAACACCGTGTTCACGCTGAGCGTGGACGCCACGGGTAGCGTGACGCTGACGCAGACGCATGCGATCGACCATACGCAGACCGACACCTACAACGGCTCGTATATCAACGACATCAAGCAGCTTGCCGCGAACCTGATCGACCTGAAGGCGAGTGCGGTCACCACCGACAACGATGGCGATACGTCCGCAACGGTCTCGGCGCTGCTCGATCTGGGCGGCAACATCCAGTTCGGCGATGACGGCCCGAAGACCCCGACGGTGACGGTGTCCGGGGCGAAGACCGGCGAACTGCTGACCTTCGACGGCGGCCTCGCCGGCGGCAACTTCATCGGCACGGATGACGCACACGACACCAATGCGTCGGCGACGATCGCGACCGAGGACTTCTCCGGTGCGTTCACCATCAGCAACACCAACCTCTATGGTGCGGACGGCCCCGGCGCGACCACGATCAGTTATTCGGTCGGCCTGCACACCGGCGTCGCCGACGGCAGCGCCAGCGGTCTGACCCATGCCGGCAGCACCATCTTCCTGTACGACGTCGGCGGTGTGATCACCGGTTCGACCTCGGCCACCGCGGGCGGCATCAACGCCGGCAATACGGTGTTCACGCTGAGCGTTGGCCTCACCACCGGCATCGTGACGCTGACCCAGTTCGAGTCGATCGACCATACGCAGACCGACACCTATAACGGCTCGTATATCAACGACATCCAGCAGCTGACGTCGAATCTCGTCGACCTCACGGCAAGCGCGTTCACGACCGACAGCGAAGGTGACAAGACCGTCACGGCTTCGGCCTCGGTCGACGTCGGCCATCAGATCCAGTTCGGCGACGACGGTCCGCAGACCCCGACCGTGACGCTGGCGGCGTTCAAGGCGCCGGTGCTGCTGACGTTCGACGGCGGCCTCGCCGGCGGCAACTTCACCGGCACCCAGGATATCCACGACACCAATCCGTTGGCGACGATCGCGACCGAGGACTTCTCCGGCGCGTTCACCATCAGCAATACCAACCTCTATGGCGCCGATGGCCCCGGCGCGACCACGATCAATTACACGGTCGGTCTGCATACTGGTGTCGCCGACGGCAGCGCCAGCGGTCTCACGCACGCCGGCAGCACCATCTTCCTGTACGATGTTGGCGGTGTCATCACCGGCTCGACCTCGGCCACCGCGGGCGGCATCAACGCCGGCAACACGGTGTTCACGCTCAGCGTTGGCCTGACCACCGGCATCGTGACGCTGACCCAGTTCGAGTCGATCGATCACACGCAGACCGACACCTATAACGGCTCGTACATCAGCGACATCCAGCAGCTGGCGTCGAACCTCGTCGATCTGACGGCGAGCGCGTTCACGACCGACAGCGAAGGCGACAAGACCGTCACGGCTTCGGCCTCGGTCGATGTCGGCCATCAGATCCAGTTCGGCGACGACGGTCCGCAGACCCCGACCGTGACGCTGGCGGCGTTCCGGGCGCCGGTGCTGCTGACGTTCGATGGTGGCTTGCCCGGCGGCAACTTCGTCGGCACCCAGGATATCCACGACACCAACCCGTCGGCGACGATCGCGACCGAGGACTTCTCGGGTGCGTTCACCATCAGCAACACCAATCTCTATGGTGCCGATGGTCCTGGCGCGACCACGATCAATTACACGCTGGGCTTCCACGCCGGTGTGTCCAACGGCGTCGACAGCGGGCTGACCAATGCCGGCAGCACGATCTTCCTGTATCTCGACAGCGTCACCGGCGTGGTGACCGGTTCGACCTCGGCGACCCAGCTCGGCATCAACGCCGGCAACACGGTGTTCACGCTGAGCGTCGGTCTGACCACCGGCATCGTGACGCTGACCCAGCTGGAGTCGATCGATCACTCGCAGACCGATATCTACAACGGCGCCTACATCAACGACGTCAAGCAGCTGGCCGCGAACCTGATCGATCTGAAGGCGAGCGCGTTCACCACCGACAGCGAAGGCGACAAGACCGTGACCGCTTCGGCGTCGGTCGATGTCGGCCACCAGATCCAGTTCGGCGATGACGGCCCGCAGGCTCCGACGGTGACGCCGGGGGCGTTCAACGCACCGGTGCTGCTGACGTTCGACGGCGGCCTCGCCGGCGGCAACTTCACCGGCACGCAAGACTCGCACGACACCAACGCGTCGGCGACGATCGCGACGGAAGACTTCTCCGGCGCCTTCACGGTCGGCAACACCAGTCTGTACGGTGCGGACGGCCCTGGATCCACGACCATCAGCTACACGCTCGCTCTGCACACGGGTGTCGCCGACGGTAGCGCCAGCGGCCTGACCCATGCGGGCAGCACGATCTTCCTGTACGACGTCGGCGGTGTGATCACCGGCTCGACCTCGGCCACCGCAGGCGGGATCAACGCCGGCAATACGGTGTTCACGCTCAGTGTCGGTCCGACCACCGGCATCGTGACGCTGACCCAGCTGGAGTCGATCGACCACTCGCAGACTGACACCTACAACGGCTCCTATATCAACGACATCAAGCAGCTGGCCGCGAACCTGATCGACCTGACGGCGAGCGGGTTCGTCACCGACAGCGAGGGCGACAGGTCGGTCACGGCAACGGCCACGATCGACGTCGGTCACCAGATCCAGTTCGGTGACGATGGTCCGCAGACCCCGACCGTGACGCTGGCGGCGTTCACGGCACCGGTGCTGCTGACCTTCGACGGCGGTCTCGCCGGCGGCAACTTCACCGGCACCCAGGACTCGCACGACACCAATCCGTTGGCGACGATCGCGACCGAGGACTTCTCCGGCGCGTTCACGATCAGCAACACCAATCTCTATGGTGCCGACGGTCCCGGCGCGACCACGATCAACTACACGGTCGGCCTGCACGCCGGCATTGCCGATGGCAGTGCCAGCGGTCTCACGCACGCCGGCAGCACCATCTTCCTGTACGATGTTGGCGGTGTCATCACCGGCTCGACCTCGGCCACCGCGGGCGGCATCAACGCCGGCAACACGGTGTTCACGCTGAGCGTTGGTCTCACCACCGGCATCGTGACGCTGACCCAGCTCGAGTCGATCGATCACTCGCAGACCGACACCTATAACGGCTCGTATATCAGCGACATCAAGCAGATGGCGGCGAACCTCGTCGACCTCACGGCGAGTGCGTTCACGACCGATCACGAAGGCGACAAGACCGTCACGGCCTCGGCCTCGGTCGATGTCGGTCACCAGATCGAGTTCGGCGACGACGGTCCGCAGACCCCGACGGTGACGCTCGCGGCGTTCCGGGCGCCGGTGCTGTTGACGTTCGACGGCGGCCTCGCCGGCGGCAACTTCACCGGCACGCAGGACTCGCACGACACCAATGCGTCGGCGACGATCGCGACCGAAGACTTCTCCGGTGCGTTCACGATCAGCAATACCAATTTGTACGGTGCCGACGGCGCCGGGGCGACGACGATCAACTACACGCTGGGCTTCCACACTGGCGTTGCCAACGGCGTCGACAGCGGTCTGACCCATGCGGGCAGCACGATCTTCCTGTATCTCGACAGCGTGACCGGCGTGATCACCGGCTCGACGTCGGCGACGCAGGGCGGCATCGCGGCGGGCAACACGGTGTTCACGCTGAGCGTCGGCCTGACGACCGGCATCGTGACGCTGACCCAGCTGGAGTCGATCGACCACTCGCAGACCGACACCTACAACGGCGCCTACATCAACGACGTCAAGCAGCTCGCCGCGAACCTGATCGACCTGAAGGCCAGCGCGTTCACGACCGACAGCGAAGGCGACAAGACGGTCACGGCCTCGGCCTCGGTCGATGTCGGCCACCAGATCGAGTTCGGCGACGATGGTCCGAAGACCCCGACGGTGACGCTCGCGGCGTTCACGGCGCCGGCGCTGCTGACCTTCGACGGTGGCCTGGCCGGCGGCAACTTCACCGGCACCCAGGACTCGCACGACACCAATGCGTCGGCGACGATCGCGACGGAAGACTTCTCCGGTGCGTTCACCATCAGCAATACCAATTTGTACGGTGCCGACGGTGCGGGCGCGACCACGATCAACTACACGCTCGGCCTGCACGCCGGCGTCGCCAACGGCAGCGCCAGCGGGCTCACCCACGCGGGCAGCACGATCTTCCTGTATCTCGACAGCGTGACCGGCGTGGTCACCGGCTCGACCTCGGCGACCCAGGTCGGCATCAACGCGGGCAATACCGTGTTCACGCTGAGCGTCGGTCTGACCACCGGCATCGTGACACTGACCCAGCTGGAGTCGATCGACCACTCGCAGACCGACACCTACAACGGCTCCTATATCAACGACATCAAGCAGCTTGCCGCCAACCTGATCGATCTGAAGGCAAGCGCGTTCACGACCGACAGCGAAGGCGACAAGACGGTCACGGCCTCGGCCTCGATCGACGTCGGCCACCAGATCCAGTTCGGCGACGACGGTCCGCAGACCCCGACCGTGACGCTGGCGGCATTCACGGCACCGGTGCTGCTGACCTTCGACGGCGGCCTGGCCGGCGGTAACTTCACCGGCACCCAGGACTCGCACGACACCAACCCGTTGGCGACGATCGCGACCGAGAACTTCTCCGGTGCGTTCACCATCGGCAATACCAACCTATACGGCGCCGACGGCGCCGGCGCGACCACGATCAACTACACGCTCGGCCTGCACGCCGGCGTCGCCAATGGCAGCGCCAGCGGGCTCACGCACGCCGGCAGCACCATCTTCCTGTATCTCGACAGCGTGACCGGTGTTGTGACCGGTTCGACGTCAGCGACACAGGGCGGCATCAACGCGGGCAACACGGTGTTCACGCTGAGCGTCGGTCTCACCACCGGCATCGTGACGCTGACCCAGCTGGAGTCGATCGATCACTCGCAGACCGACACCTATAGCGGCTCGTATATCAACGACATCAAGCAGCTCGCCGCGAACCTGATCGATCTGAAGGCCAGCGCCTTCACCACCGATAGCGAAGGCGACAAGACGGTCACGGCTTCGGCCTCGATCGATGTCGGCCACCAGATCCAGTTCGGCGACGACGGTCCGCAGACCCCGACCGTGACGCTTGCGGCGTTCACGGCACCTGTGCTGCTGACGTTCGATGGCGGCCTGGCCGGCGGCAACTTCACCGGCACCCAGGACTCGCACGACACCAATCCGTCGGCGACGATCGCGACCGAGAATTTCTCGGGTGCGTTCACCATCAGCAATACCAATTTGTACGGCGCCGACGGCGCCGGCGCGACCACGATCAACTACACGCTCGGCCTGCACGCCGGCGTCGCCAATGGTAGCGCCAGCGGGCTCACGCACG
Organism: Bradyrhizobium sp. CCBAU 53421; assembly: GCF_015291625.1. Lineage (NCBI taxonomy): Bacteria > Pseudomonadati > Pseudomonadota > Alphaproteobacteria > Hyphomicrobiales > Nitrobacteraceae > Bradyrhizobium > Bradyrhizobium sp. CCBAU 53421. The sequence goes on along the minus strand of NZ_CP030047.1, from coordinate 6,054,475 downwards.
CCGGCAGCACCATCTTCGTGTACCTCGACAGCGTGACCGGCGTGGTCACCGGCTCGACCTCGGCCACGCAGGCCGGCATCGCGGCCGGCAACACGGTGTTCACGTTGAGCGTTGGTCTGACGACCGGCATCGTGACGCTGACGCAACTGCAGTCGATCGACCATACGCAGACTGACACTTACAACGGCGCGTACATCAATGACGTCAAGCAACTGGCTGCGAACCTGATCGACCTGAAGGCGAGCGCGTTCACGACCGACAGCGAGGGCGACAAGACGGTCACGGCCTCGGCCACGATCGACGTCGGCCACCAGATCCAGTTCGGCGACGACGGTCCGCAGACGCCGACGGTGACGCTGGCGGCGTTCACGGCGCCCGTGCTGCTGACGTTCGACGGCGGCCTGGCCGGCGGCAACTTCGTCGGGACCCAGGATTCGCACGACACCAATCCGTCGGCGACGATCGCAACCGAGAACTTCTCGGGTGCGTTCACCATCAGCAATACCAATTTGTACGGCGCCGACGGCGCCGGCGCGACCACGATCAACTACACGCTCGGCCTGCACGCCGGCGTCGCCAATGGCAGCGCCAGCGGGCTCACGCACGCCGGCAACACCATCTACCTGTATCTCGACAGCGTGACCGGCATCGTGACCGGTTCGACGTCGGCCACCCAGGCCGGCATCACGGCCGGCAACACCGCCTTCACGCTGAGCGTCGGTCTCACGACCGGCATGGTGACGCTGACGCAGTTCGAGTCGATCGATCATTCGCAGATCGACACCTACAGCGGCTCGTACATCAACGATGTGAAGCAGCTCGCCGCGAACCTGATCGACCTGAAGGCAAGCGCGTTCACCACCGACAGCGAAGGCGACAAGACGGTCACGGCGTTTGCCTCGATCGACGTCGGCCACCAGATTTCGTTCGGTGACGATGGTCCGAAGGCACCGACGCTGACGGTGAGCGCGGCGACGGTCGGCGTGGACGAGACGCCTGGCGTTCAGACGGTCAGTGGCGCAACCGACGTTCTTGGCTCGACCGCGATCACGTTCAACGGCGTGGCGAATACGGTTGCCGGGCTGTTTACGACCGTGGCGAACGCGGGCACCGATCCCGACGTGTCGTCCGCGGTGCTGGACAACGGTGCGCTCAGCTTTGCCTCCACGGGTGCCAGCAGCATCCTGACCCTGACCGGCGGCGGCTACGGCGCGGACGGTGCGGGCACGACGACCTATGCCCTGAGCGTGCTCAATGCCGCCTCTGGTCTGACCCTGACGGACGGCACAGCCATCACGCTGTCGCTCGACGCCAGCGGCCGGATCATCGGCACGGCCGGCGTCGATGCCGTCAATCCCAGCCTGAGCAACAAGGTGGCGTTTGCGATCGCCATCGATCCGGCAACCGGTCAGCTCTATGTGGCGGAATACCTGTCGCTCCATCAGCCCGACACCACCAACCCCAACGACGCTGTTTCGCTGGCGGCTGGCAAGATCGGCGCGACCGTCACGATGACCGATTCCGACGGTGACCACACGTCGGCCACCGCCGACATCAGCACCCACATCAGCTTCCTCGACGACGGCCCGACGCTCGGCGCATTCGTCAACGGAACGCTGCCGAACGACATCGGCTCGGTGAACGGCACCTTCGCCGTCAACTTCGGCGCCGATGGCTTCGGCGGCTTTACGCTCACCGGTCCGGCCATTACGGGCATTACCTACTCGACGATCACGTTGACCGATGCCAGTGGCCACGCGATCGGCACCGAGCTGATCGGGTCGGCCACCGGGACGCAGGTTTTCGATCTGAAGGTGTTCGAGGACGGCACCTACACGTTCGACCTGCTGCATCCGCAGGCGTCGACGATCGTTACCGATGCGCTCACCGGTTTGACCAGCGGGCACGTGACGTGGGCTGAACTTGCCGATGGCAGCATCGAATTCTCCTCGGCACAGTTCGTTAACTCCTCGACACAAGGCTTTGGTGTCGGGAACAACTTCCTGAACTTCGGCGAAACGTTCAACATGGAGTTTCATATTCCAGGAACGGGAATCGGGGTTGATGACCCGGCAAACACGAATCCGGAGTTCGTGAATTCCGTGAACTTCAGTGTCAACTCGGGCAACGTCGGGGACTCGGTGTTCTGGACCGCGACCGACACCATCCATGGCACGACGCAATCCGGATTCGCGTCTGTGGATGCGACGGGGCATCTGCTGATCGATCCGACGATCGCGTTCAATTCCCTTCAGATCACAGGAAGCACCGCGGGCGAATCCATTCGCCTGACGGCAGCGGATGTGTCGAAGACGGTTCTGCCATCCGACCAGAACCTGTCGTTCGGGATCGTGGCGACGGATGGCGATGGCGATCACACGACGTCGTCCACGCTGGGTATCCACGTCGTTGCCGGCGATGGGAGCGGCAACTTCACGCTGACGGGCGGTGCAAGCGCCGATGTCATCGCCACGAGCTCGCACACCGACACCGTTGTTGGCGGCGGCGGCTTCGATATCGTCGACTATCGGGACGATACGGCCGGCGTGGCGGTCAACCTGCAGACCGGCATGGGTACCGGTGGTACGGCCCAGGGCGATACCTACAGCGGGATCCAGGGTATTCTCGGCGGCAGCGGCAACGATACGCTGACCGGCCTCGCGGCCGGCGGCAACTATCTCGATGGTGGCGCCGGCAATGACATCCTGAACGGCGGCGCCGGCAACGACACTTTCGTCCTGCAGTTGAACGGTGGCGGACACGACACCATCAACAACTTCAACGCGCTGTCCGACCAGATCTTCGTCAACCTCGGCGATAATCTGTCGATCGGCCAGGCGTCCACCGTCGCCGCGGCCAACTTCCATGTCGGCGACGAGACCAACGCCGCAACGTGGAATGGCGGTACCGGCAAGGAGTTCGTGTTCAACGCCACGACCCACGAGTTGTGGTACTCGGCCAACGGTACCGGCACCGACAAGGTGGACCTGGCTCACGTCAGCACCGGCGTGCCGGCCGCGGCGAACGTCCACGTCTACTGATCGGCCTAGATAGGCCCCCCCAAACCCCGTCGAATTTTCGACGGGGTTTTTTCTTGCGCTGTTTTCTTGCCGCGTGCCGTTACATCAGCACGGGCAGGAAGCCCGGCAGCGGGCTTACGGCTTCAGGCGCCTCGACACCGGTCCATTCGGCGTCCGCCGCATTGGCGGCCGCCGGTGCCGCGTCGAGCTCGTCGCCGAGCGGAAGCCGCTTGGCGTAGGGGGCAGCAAACAGCTGGACGCCGCGCTCGTTGATCGCAAACATCGGCGTGAAGTTGTCGAGCTCGCCGTCGTCGATCAGCTCCGAGCGGCGGCTATCCAGGATCAGCCAATGGCCGTCCAGCCGCGCCGCCAGCACCGCATGATCCTGGCGGATGGCGCGATCGCGGCCGAGCACCAGGCGCAGCTCCTCGCGCGGGAAGCCGGCTTCGCTGAGCGCGATGTATTTTGCGATCGCGTAGTCCTCGCAATCGCCCTTGCCGGTCGCGAAGGTGGCGAGTGGAGCCGTCCAGCGGTCGGCTTCACCGTGCTGGGCGAAGTCGCTGACATAGCGGATCGCCTGGTTGACGGCGCGGTTGGCCTCATCCAGCCGGTCGCGTCCAGACTTGGACTTGACCGCGTTGATCAGGCGAAGGAACTGCGCGGCATTGGGCGGGCAATCGGCGGCGTTCTCCCGGCAATGCGCGAGGACGGTCTGCTCCCTTGCGAGGTCGGATTCGAGGCCGCGCCATTTGCGCCACAGGCCGTTCTCAGGTGCGCGGAAGGTGAACAGGCCGAACGGTTCGGCGCCAACAGGCGGAAGCGGCTTCGCCGCAGGCAACGCATCGGTCGCCGTGTTCGGCGGCGTGAGCGAGGCGGTGCGAATGGCGTTCGGGCCACGGCCGCGCTGCCGGTCGAGCTTGGCCAGCACGTCGGCGATGGTGAAGAAGGTGGCAGGCGGGCGGTTCGCTGCGGCATCCGAAGCCGGCGCGAGCTCGCCGGCGGGATTGCCGAGAGAAAGCTCGTCCGCGGCAAACGCAGACGACGCTGTGCAAAAACTTATTGAAAATGCAGCCACGGCGATGACCGCCGACGAAGCAATCTTCAGCGACTTCATATGACGTCCCCAATGCCGGGGACCGTCGACGTCTGTGCGTCGATCTGCGTCCCCGCTGTTATCGGGACGCAGACTGGCGTCTTGGCGGCTTAAGCCGAGTTAAGTGGAGGGGGCTGCGACCTGGATTGTCGAGAAGGCGGTCAATCCATGGTTGGCCGGTTCGTTCGAAATTGAACGACCACAGGTCATGATCGGTTAACCACGTACGCCGCGGTTCCGGTCAGCGTTCGCGCAGCGCCTCTTCACGCAGCAGGCGAGCGGGCTTGATGATGTAGTCCAGCACGGACTTCTGTCCGGTCAGGACCTCGACCGTGGTCACCATGCCCGGAATGATCGGCAGCGGGTGCTGCTCGGTGCCGAGATGGTTCTTTTCGGTGCGCACCATGACCCGGTAGAAGGTCTCTTGACGTTCGGTCTTCTCGGCCTTGTCGTCGACGATGGTGTCGGCGCTGATGCGTTCGACCTTGCCCTTCAGCGATCCGTAGACCGAAGAATCATAGGCACTGACCTTCACCACCGCGTCCTGGTCGGGACGGATGAAGGCGATGTCCTGGGGACGAATCCGGCCCTCGACCAGCAGCGTGTCGTCGAGAGGCACGATATCCATCAGGTTGGCGCCCGGCGCCACGACGGCGCCGATGGTGCTGACATTCAGTTTGTTGACGATGCCGTGGACCGGTGCCTTCAGATCGGTGCGGCGGACCCGGTCCTGGGCCGACTTGATGTTCTCGTCGAGGACGGCGAGGTCGCCGCGAGATTTGGCCAGATCCTCGTCGGCCTGCGAGCGGAAGGACGTGGTGATGTTCGCGATCTTGGACTGCGCCTCGGCCAGCTGGCCCTTCATGTCGGTGGCCTGCCGGTCAAGCCGCAGCATCTCGATCTCGGGCACGACCTTCTGCTCATAGAGCTTGCGGGTCAGGGTCTGCTCGCGTTCCAGGAGCTTGAGGGAGCCGGAGAGGCGAGTGACCTGCTGATTGAGGACGTCGATGTCCTGCGCGACCTTCTGGGCCCGCATCTTGAACACGCTGGACTCGGTCGCGACGGCCGCCGGAACCATCTTGTCGAGATCGTCCGGAAAGCTGATTTCGCTCCGTCCGCGCGCCTCGGCCTCGAGGCGGGCCACCCGCGCCGCCGCCGCCGCGCGGCGCTCGCGGATCTCGCCGAACTCGGCGGCGAATTTCGTATCGTCGATGCGCATCAGCGACTGGCCCTGCTGAACGATGTCGCCTTCCCGGATCAGGATGTCGCCGACGATGCCGCCTTCAAGCGATTGCACCACCTGCATCTGCCGCGACGGCACGACACGGCCGTTGCCGCGCTTGACCTCGTCCAGCACGGCAAAATGCGCCCAGATCAGGAACGTCGCGAGCAGGGCGCACGACGTCCACAGCAGCATGCGGGAGGTGCGGGGCGTGCGCAGCAGCGCCGCGGAACGGATATCATTTGCAAACGCAAAATCGGAAGACGCCATAATATTCGCTCGTTATGCAGTTTTCGGCTGGATCGTGTTCTCGGGCGCCGGAGCCGTGGACGCGGGCTTGCCCTGCAAAAGGGCGAGCACCTTGTCGCGCGGGCCGTCGGCAACCAGGCGGCCGTTGTCGAACAGCAGCAGGCGATCGACCATGTTCAGCAATGACAGGCGATGGGTCGAGATGATGATCGTCATCCGCTCGTCGCGGAATCCCTTGAGCCGCTCGAGGAACTCCTGCTCGCTACGAATGTCGAAGTGCGCGGTCGGCTCATCGAGGAAGAGCACGCGCGGTTTGCGGATCAAGACGCGGGCTAATCCGATCGCCTGCTTCTGGCCGCCGGACAGGCTGCGGCCGCCTTCCGAGATCGGCATGTCATAGCCCATCGGGTGGCCGGCGATGAAGCTCTCGACGCCGGAGAGCCGCGCGGCGAGCAGGACTTCCTCGTCGGTCGCCTCCGGTTTGCCGAGGGCGATGTTGTCGCGCAGCTTGCCGAAGAACAGGTCGGTATCCTGCATCGCAAAGCCGATGCCGGCGCGCAGGTCCGAAGGATCGTATTGGCGCGAGTCGACGCCGTCGACCAGGATGCGGCCTTCCTTCGGCTCGTAGAACCCGAGCAGCAACCGGCCGACCGTGGTCTTGCCGGATCCCACCCTGCCGATGATGCCGACCCTTTCGCCACCCTCGATCTTGAAGCTGACCTTTTCGAGCGCGTTGCCCGGCGCATTGGGGTAGGCGAACGACACGTTCTCGAAGGCGACCTTGCCGTCGTCGATCCGCCTTGCGACATAGGACCGGGTCGGCGATCGCTCGCGTTCGATCGACATGATGCGGTCGATGGCCTTGAGCGACGTCAGCGTCTGCGTTCCCCTGGTGATCACCGAGGCGATGCCGGCGATCGGCGCCAGAACGCGGCCGGCGAGCATGTTCGCGGCGACCAGCGCGCCGACGCTCAGCTTGCCGTCGAGGATCAGGAAAATGCCGACGATGACGAGCAGCAGGCTGGTGATCTGCTGGGCCGTGCTCGCGCTCGTCAGCGACATCGACGACCAGAAGTGAACGTCCTCACCCGAGCGGGCGGTCGCCGCAACCGAACGTTCCCACAAGGTCTGCATGCGGGCCTCGGCGCCGGTCGCGCGGACGGTTTCGAGACCGGACAGCGACTCGACGAGCACGCCGTGCCGGGCGGCGGATTCGGCCTGCAGCCGCTTCATGGCGCGATCGAGCGGACGCTGCAGCAGGAAGCCGACCAACATGACCAGTGGCAGCATGATCAGCGGGATCCAGGCCAGCGGTCCGGCGATCACGAACAGCACGCCGACAAACAGGATGGCGAACAGCAGGTCCGTCGCCGAAACCACGCTTCCGGAGGTGAAGAATTCGCGCACCGAATCGAAGTCCCGGAGCTGATTGGCGAGGATGCCGACCGAGGTCGGCCGCTGCGCCATCTTCACCGACATCACATGCTCGAAGATGTTGGCCGCGAGCACGACGTCGATGGTCTTGCCGGTCACGTCGATCATGCGGCTGCGGACCATGCGGAAGATGAAATCGAAGACGATGCCGAGCCCCATGCCGATCGAGAGGGCAATGAGGGAGGGGATTGCGCCGTTGGGGATGACGCGGTCGTAGACGCTCATCGTGAACAACGGCGTCGCCAGCGCGAGGATGTTGGTCAGGAAGGCGGCGGTCGCGATGTGTCCGTAACTGCGCCAGTGCGTCTTCACCACCGACCAGAACCAGTGGTTCTTGGGAATGTCTCCGGCGGCGATGGCGCGCGCATCGGCCTGCGCGGCGCTTCGCACCAGGAATGCGTAGCCGGTATAGTCCGCCGCGATCGAGGCGACTTCAGCAACGCGCGGGACGTTCGGCGTCGCCGGGTCGACGAACTTGATGGCCTTGTTCGCGGCGTCCACGCCGAGCAGGATGAGCGCGGAGCCGTCCTTCATGATGAGGACGGCCGGCAAGACCAGCGCGGGAATGTCCGAAATGCCGCGCTTGACGGCCTCGGTCTCCAGGCCGGCGCGCCTGGCTGCGCGGTCATAGAGCGACACCGACAGGCGTCCGTCGGTGATCGGCAATCCGCCGAGCAGCGCTTCGCGACTGACGGCGCGGCCGTGATGCGCAGCGAGATAAGTCAACGACGCGGTGAGGGGATCGTCGCCGAGTGCGCGCGGCCGGCTTGTCACGACGGGCTTTGAAGTTGGATCATCCGACGGGGAGCGGACGGCGTCAGCCGCCGCGGTGGGGGTTCGAAACAACAACTGAAACCTCGACAACCAAAATGGAAATGCAGAAATCGCATTCGATGATTTCGAGCAGGGTACAACAAATAGCGAACAAAATCAGCGAAACTTGCTTTAAGTATTAATACGGGAATCGAAAGGGCCCCGTTCGGGGCCCTTTCTGAAGTCCTGATGTTGGCTGGCGGCTGCTCTATTGGGCCGAGCTCGGGAAGGCCGACAGGAGCCAGTGGGGCTTTGTCGACGCATAGGAGCTCGCATTCGTCGTGACCGACGGATTCGCGTAGATCACATTGGGGCCGTCCGCAGCGCTCTTTTGCTGCTGCATCCATTCCGCGGAGCCGGGCACTGCCGCGGTCGTGGTGGCGCCGGTGAACCGATCGGCAAAACCGGTATCCTTCGGCTGAGCTGCCGAAGCTGCGGCGTAGCCCTTGGCGGGGCGGACCGTGGCGGCGGGAGCCGGCACGCCGACATGCAGCGGCTCGGGGCCGGTTTGCGGAAGGTTCACGCGCAGGGTGGGGAACGAGTAGCGCGGCAGGCCGATCGAGAGCATGTCGGTCGGCGCCGCGTCGACCGGCGGCGGAGCCTTCAGATACTCGATCAAGGTCCCCATCGCGGCCAGCAGCTGGTAGTCGGCGAAGACCACGACGCTGCGGGCGGAGGTGAGCGAGACCGACGCGTTGAAGAATTGATTCTGCGCGTTCAGCAGGTCGATCAGGGAGCGCTGACCGAGCTCATATTCCTTCTGGAACGCCGCGATGGTCTTCCGGTCGGCTTCGAGCTGACGCGCCAGAGCGGCAATGCGCGTGGCCGTAATCGTACGGGCATTCCACGCCTTGTCGATCGATTCATAAGCGTCGCGCTGCAGGCGGGCGTGCCGCATGGTGGCTTCGGTATAGCGCTCGGCCTTCTCCGACCTGTTCCAGGCATCCTGGCCACCGCGGAAGATGTCCCACGACATCACAACCTTGCCGCTGTAGTCCTCATGCGTGACGGCGGGACTTCCCGGGGCCGCCACATACGGGAATGAGTTGTCGTAGTGGGTCGCCCGTCCCTCGAGATAGAACTTCGGGCCGAACGTGCCGTCGGTCGCCTTGAATGCATGCTTGGCGGCGTCGGCGTCGGATTGCGCCGCTGCGATGGTCGAATTGAACCGCAGCGTGGTCGCCAGCGCTTCGTCGCGGCTGTGCGGCAGACCTGCGAGGGGGCTCGGGAAGCGAACATTGATCGGCTCAAGGCCGACGACCTTGCGGTACTTCGCCCTGGCATCGTCGAGGCTGCGCTGGAACTCCGAGAGTGCCGCACGGGCGGCTTCGACGCGCTCGCGTGCTTGCTCCAGGTCGCCTTCGCCGGCACGGCCGCCCGAGAAGCGGGAATTCACGTTGGCAAAGATCTTCTCGTGATTGGCGACGTTCTGCTGGGCAAGGCTGACCAGCCGCATGTAGCGCACGACGTCCATGTAGCCTTCGGCGGCGTCGAGGGCCAGCAACTCGGTGCGTTCCTTGACGCGGGAGGCCGCCGCATTGACGCGCGCGGTCTGACGCCAGACGTCATAGATCGACGAGAAGCCGTCCCAGAGCAGCTGGCGCACAACCACCGATTCCTGGCTGCCGTTGCGCCATGGTCCCGAGCCGACGGTCGGTGTCACCACGGTGTTGATCACACCCGGAGGTTGATCGAACTTTTCCGGGCCGTAGCTGGCATCGATGCGGACCTGTGGCAGCAGCGTGCTCTGGGTCTGTCTCAGCTCGCTTTCCGTCGCCCGCCGGTTGGCGGAAGCTTCGCCCACGCCCGGGTTGGTCAACATCGCCTGGCGCAATGCATCGTTAATGGAAAAAACGTCGGCACGCACTGACGTTGATGCTAGGCACAAGCATGCGATGACCGCGTAGGCCGATTTCATAATTCCCCGCCCCTACTCATAAAAATATTACGTAGAATCTGCCGAAGGCTAACAAAGGAAGGTTCCTCAACCTATGACATTTCAGCCACACAGCCGTTCTAAGTGGAGCGGAGGAGCGGGCGCCCGCGGTCGGCAGTATCGAGATTTTTATTAAAATTCAATAATTTGACTGTGTTCAACGATCGTTGGGACTGGTGCCGGCCGGCAACACCGGCGACCGGAACAGGGAAGGTCAGTTAAGGCCGTCTTAACGGCCGGTCGCCGCCTCCTGGTCACGGCAGGTCGCCAGGTAGGTCGCAACGAAGGGCGTGGCCTTGGCGTCGGGCGAGGGGCCACCCAGATGGCTCGTCAGCTTGTAGAGCGACTTGCTGGCAAAATAGAACCGGAAGATCTCGGCGGTGGACTCGTCGACCCGGGTCGCAAAGATCGACGCGGCGTTACGGTGCGCGGCCGCGAAGACATAGGTGGTGAGCTTGGCTGCCTTGCCTTCCGTCGCGACCGACGTCCCCCAGGTGACCGAGAAGGTTTCGCCATCGATCACGACGGATGGCCGAACCGCATCCAGATCGTCATCGATCCACTGAACGTCACTGCCTTTGCCAGAGGGGCCAACTTCGACCCGTTTGCCGCGTGGCGTGTCGCAGATGAACCTTGAAGGTTCAGCTAGCGCCGCGCTCGTCGCCGCCAGCAACACCAAGACGCAGCCGACCGACCTCCACATTGGCTTTCCCTCTGCAGTTGCGTTGGGATCATACTGATGTCCCCGCGCGGCCGGCGCAACTCGGTGATGTACGGATGCGGTCGGACGGGCCCGGCTCGCGTTTGCAGTCGATCTTCGGAAGGCGCGCGCAAATCATTCCGGCGCGATCGGATGCGGGGGACGCTCGATCGATGACCTGAGGCTCTCGAGTTCGACGAAGGCATCGGCGTGCCTGCGAAGCTCATCAGCGATCATCGGCGGCTTGGTTCGAATGCTGGAAACGACGGTGACACGCACGCCCATCCGCCTGACGGCTTCGACAACGGCTCGCAGATCACCATCGCCGGAGAACAGGAACGCCTGGTCGATGCGGTGCGCGATTTCCATTGCGTCGACCGCGAGCTCGATGCCGATGCTGCGCTTCATCCGCCGCCGCCCGTCGCCGTCGTCGTGTTGCTTGGCCGACTTTCGCCGGACCGCATAGCCGTTGTAATCGAGCCAATCCACCAGCGGCCGAAGGCTGCTGAACTCGTCGTCGTCCCTCACGACCGTGTAGAAATATGCGCGGACGATTTGCCCATGCTTGCCGAACTCCGAAAGCAGTCGCCGGAAGTCGACTTCGAAGCCGAGGTTCTTGACCGTGGTGTGCAGATTCGCACCATCGATGAAAAGTGCAATACGATCGGTCATCTCGAGCCCCATGACGCCGGATCAGTCGCTGTACGTTTTTGGTTCTGGAAATTCCTCGAGCGCATGCTCGGCGCTCTCATTGAAATGCCCGATCCTAGAGCAAGGACTCGTCCTTGATGAAGCGGAAATTTCACCACCGGCGGGCCATGCTGATCGTGCGCCCATCGATAAAGCAATGGCCCAGGCATACGGCCGGCCCGTTCGCGCGGAGATGAGGCGGTCGTCGTTGACAAGACTGCCGCCGTTCACGCCCGCGGCGCACGCCGGTGCAGTCAGCGCCGAAGAATCGCCTCGCTATGCGCTTCGATATCGTCGGGCGAGCGGCGTCGCGCGCGCCAGGCGACGGTGCAGCGCGGCCGGCGAGCTACCGCGCCGCTCCGCCAGAGGCGACTCTTGCGTCGCCAACAAAACTACATCTAAAATCAATCGGGTGTACCGGCGCCATTTCGTGCCGATGCGATATTTCGAGATACCACTTTTTTGCAGATGCAGGTTTTCGTCGATACCAATTTCGCCCAAGGAAGGTCCGCTTTGCGTCCCCGCATTACGCAGACAGTTTGTTTTGGCAGGCGGGCGTGGGTGCGCGGCGGCGTGTCTGTTGCGCCGCCTCAACCAGTCTCTCGCCCCCATGGCTAATGAACCGTCGCGATCGACACGTTGCTCGATGTGATGCTCGTATCGGCAGGAGGCAGGTGGGGCTCGCGATGGGGGCTTGCCGTGACCGACATAGCAATCGGGCGCCCGATCGAGGGGCGTGCCAGGGAGGATTGGCCAAGGCGCGCGAGATGTCTGGTCGCTCTCTTGTTCTGCATCCTGCTGTCCTGCTGCGGGGCTGCACGCCAGTCCAACGAGCAGCAGGCGGATCCGGCGACCACACCGGCAACTGCACCGGCAGCGGAAACCGCGCCGCCACCGGCAGCGGAAGCCGCGCCGGCACCGGCTCCGGAGGCGACCCCGCCGGCGGAAACGGTCAACCTGAGCGGCGCGCTCGCGGATTGCCGGAACGCCTTTCCGGATCAGATCGCGCAGGCGGTGGCGCGGGCATCGTGCGTGATCAAGGCGACCGAACCCGTTCGGCCGCTGCTGCCGTTTCCCGATCTGCTCGATCGCGAGAATGCCCTGCGCAAAACCTTGGCAGAGCAGGTTCAGGCACGCGCCATCTCCCTGCTCGAGCGAAACGTCCAGATCCAGAAGCTTCATGCGCAGCTCCTCGACGAAGAGCGCAGCAGGCTGCCGGCCAAGCCGGCCGAGGCGAGCAAGCCGCCGGCGGCGGTCGCGCAGTGGCGACAATCCAACCCGGAGAGCTGCGGCCGGCTCGGCGGGGATTCCGGGACATGCTATTGAAAAGAGTAATTTTTGTGCTCTAGCCTGTACGACATTTTCAAACTTGACGATGATTGATTGGCAGGACGCGGGATAGAGAGCATGCTTTCAAGCAACCATTCGCTCGACGTGAACCCCGAAGCGAGCCTGAGCCCGGCTCCCGCGAGCAGCGATTACCTTCGGCCCTGGTTGCCGTTCGTGCTCGCGGCCACTGCCTATCTCACGATCATCGCCAGGGGCACTTTCCTGCTGAAGGATGCCGACATTTACTGGCACATCGTGGTCGGCCAGTGGATCGTCGATCATCGTGCCGTGCCTCACGTCGACATGTTCTCCTTCACGATGCGCGGTGCGCCCTGGATAACCAGCGAGTGGCTATCGGAAGTCCTTTATTTCGTTGCCTACAAGCTGGCCGGATGGACGGGACCCGTGATGCTGGCGGCGCTGTCAGCGTCGGTCGCGTACTATCTGCTGACGCTCCTGCTCCTGAAAAGACTGCCCAACATACCGGCCACGATCTTGGCGGCGGCTGCAATCGTCATGACGTCGTTCCACGTGTTCACCCGCCCGCATGTCCTGGTCTTTCCCCTGATGGTGGTGTGGGCTGACGCTCTGGTCAGGGCGAGCGAAGAACGACGGGCTCCTTCGTTCGCATATCTCCCGCTCGTCACGCTTTGGGCCAACCTGCACGGAAGCTTCACGCTGGCCTTGGCGCTGATCGGGCCGTTTGCCCTGGAGGCGCTCTGGATGTCGGATAAATCGGCCCGCGCCAGGATTGCGTTCCAATGGATTCGATTTGGGGTGCTGGCGCTTGGGGCCGCCTGCATTACCCCGTACGGGCCGGAAACGATCCTGGTCATCGTGCGCATTTTGCGTCTGGGAGGTGCTCTCTCTTATATCAGCGAGTGGCGACCCCTGGACTTCAGTACCATGCATGCCGTCACGCCATGCTTTATCGCTGGCCTCGGCTACCTGCTCTACAGCGGGCTCAAGCTCCCTCCGATCAGGATCGCCACGCTCCTGGCGGTGCTTTATCAGACGCTCGTCCACGTGCGGTATGTCGACGTTTTTGCATTGATTGTGCCCATCTTCATTGCCACTCCGTTGGCGCAGCACCTGTCGTGGCCCCAGTTGCAACACGCTCGGAAAGTGGTCGCCCCGGCGCGGTCGACGGTGATCGCAGCGATCGCCGCTCTCGTCGTCGCCAGCGGGGTGGTTCTTGCCGTCAAGGACCTTTCGCCACCACTCGTGCCGCGCGCCGCGGTCGAGAAGTTGAAGGAGCAAGGGGCGGATCGGGTGCTCAACGCCTACTTCTTCTGCGGATATCTGATGTTCCAGAATATTCCGGTGTTCATCGATTCACGTGCCGAACTGTACGGGGCGGCCTTTCTCGATCGCTATGTCAATGCCATCACGCTCTCTGACCTGCCGGATTTCGTCAGGGTGCTCGATGAGTTCAAGATCGACGCAACGCTGCTGTCTCCGTCGACGCCGGCGGTGGGGCTGCTCGATCGGCTGCCGGAGTGGGAGAGAACCTATGCCGACGACGTGGCCGTCGTCCATGTTCGGCGACGGCAGCCGAGGGACAATTCGGAGCCGCGGAAGTAGCTTGCTTGCCCGCCGCTCCCCTTGATTGCTCCCGGCAGATGACCATCGGCAGCTTCGGGAACGACAAAATGCCGCGTGCTGCGACCGGCCTGGAGGGGTACGCAAGCGGGATACGCCGCTCCGGGGCACCGGGACCGTATTCGCACGGAATGGCCCGAACTGAAATGTCATGAAATGCCGAAACACCTATTATTTAAGGGGTTTCTCGCACCTCGATTCGGAGCGCCGCGCCCACACAGGGCGGCGGCCGCTACGTCAGTAGGGTTAATAAACGATTACCAAGTGACAGATTTCTCGCGACGCATTATAAACAACTCTTAGTTGGCACTGGATTTTGCCCCCCGCCAACATATTGCGTAAATTAATCGTAAAAGGGATTTTTTCCTATGTTGAATCTGTATATCCAGACCACCGAAGCCTTCAAGCGTCTCGCCTCGGACAAGGACGGCGTTGTGTCGTTCGAATACGTGATCGTCGCCGCTTGCGTCGTCGCCGCGGTTGCCGCGGCATTCGGAACTGGCACCGGGTCCGGCATCGGCTCGGCGCTGAGCTCCGCGATCAGCACGATCACCACCAACGTCACCAATGCGGTCTCGGCCTGATCCGAACATTGACGGCGTTGGCAGGCTCTCTTCTGCCAACAGCTGTTAACCGGATTGGCGATGTTGGCAAGGTAGAGGAGGCATCTCCATGTTGCGTTGTTTCATCGAGGCCAGAGAAGCGTTGGTGCGTCTGCGCACGGACAGAGACGGCGTGGTGTCATTCGAGTACGTGATCGTGGCTGCCTGCATCGTCGCGGCGGTTGCGGCCGCGTTCGGAACAGACGCTACGACCGGTATCGGCTCTGCGCTGTCCAGTGCGATCAGCACCATCACGAGCACAGTTACCAACGCGGCTTCTGCCTGAGCACAGAATACTGCGCTTCGGAGGGGGGCATCATTTTATGCCCCCCGCCATTTCTGAGGCACATATTTTCATGAATTGGATTGCGTCCACGACCTCGTGTCTGGAAATCGCATTGTTGTTCTATGTCGCAACGATCGATATCGCGACACGGTTGATCCGAAACGAAGTTTGTCTGGCACTGGCGTTCCTTGGGATCGTTGGTCAATTGGCCGGTCCGATGCAGATTGGCCAGTCGCTGATCGTCGCCGCAATCCTGTTTCTCGTGCTGTTCGTGATCTACCAGCGCGGAATGATCGGCGGCGGCGATGTCAAATTGCTGGTTGCCCTGGCGATCGGTCTCCCGCTGGCCGGCGTGATTGAGTTGCTGACCGTAACTGCATTGGCCGGTGGCGCTCTGGCCGCAGTGCATTTGATGATGCGCCGTTTGCCATATCCAAGGCTGGCGCCCGCCGGATCTTCGCTCGCGCGAAGGGTCTATGCGGTCGAGCGCTGGCGTCATTTGAGACATGCGCCGCTGCCTTACGGGGTGGCCATCGCATGCGGCGGTATCTGGGCCATTTTGAGCAAAGGATTTTGACATGTCGTCCGCTTTGCGCGTCTCGATCATCATGGTGCTGCTGCTCGCAGCGACGGCACTCGGGATCATTGCCTATAACGCGAACCACAAGGATACGGTTGTCGCGGAGGTGGCGGAAAAGCCGGCGCCCGCGCCAGCGGCGACCGTCGGCTACTTTGTGGCGACACGTCCGCTGTCGAAGGGGACGTTGGCGCGGGACGAGGATTTCGCCGTGCGCCAGGCGGCGCCGAACCGTGTGCCGGCAGGCGCGATCCTCGAGACGCCTGATTCCAAGGCCGGACTTCCCGGTTCTCTGGTCCGCAAGTTCGTCGACGCCGGCAGCGCCATCAGTCTGGAAGACATCCTGCGTCCGAAGGATCGTGGCTTCCTCGCCAGCGTTCTGGCGCCGGACAGCCGCGCGATCAGCATCAAGGTCGACGAGGAGACCGGCGTCTCGGGCCTGATCAGGCCGGGCGACAATGTCGACGTGGTGCTGACCCAGGTGTTCGAGAAGGCGGATCCGGTGAAGCGCGCCGTCAGCGAAACCGTGCTGTCCAACGTGCGCGTGATCGCGATCGACCAGGAGATTGCGCAGGGCGGGCGTCCCGTCAGCAATGCTGTGGTCGGCAAGACGGCGCAAACCGTCTCGCTGGAGCTCAAGCCGGACCAGGTCAAGAAGGTCGCCGTCGCCAAGCAGCTTGGAACGCTCTCGCTGGTCGTCCGGGCTGCGGCCGAGCAGTGGGACAAGGCCGACACCGGTGCGACGTCAAGCTGCGATGTGTCGCCCGAGCTGGCACGCCAGAGCGCCGTCGCCGGTCAGAGCACGACGGTGGCGATCTATACCGGCAGCGGGGTCAAGCAATACTCGGTCAGGAAGCAGGACGTCGACGACGACGTGCGTGTGGGTTGTGACGGACCGTCCGACTTCGACCGCCAAACGACTGCAGCCGCGAGTGACGTTGGCAAGACGCCGGAGAAACGTTGATGAGTGTGAACATGGCAGTGGTGGACGCACCCGAAGAGACGACGTCGCTTGTTGCACGCAACCGTATCGTCTGTTTCGTGAACGACGAGCTCAGCGCTGCGGCTCTTCGCAAGGGTCTCGACGGCGCCAATCTGGTGATCCGGCGTGGCACCATCCGCCACGCGACACGGATGCTCGAGACCGATACCGATCTGTACGCGCTGGTGACCGACATCAGCGGGCTGGATGATCCCTTCACCGAGCTCGAGCGCCTCGCCAGCGTCTGTCCGCCCGACGTGAAGGTGGCCTTGATCGGCGAGAACCGGGAGATCACTTTCTACCGCGAACTGATGGAGATCGGCCTTACCGAATACCTTCCAACGCCGATCACCAGGGACATCGTGCTGGACCAGCTGCGACCGAAGCTGATCGGCGACGCCGCGCCCGTCCAGAATGACCGCGGCGGGCATGTGGTCTCGATCTGCGGCGCGCAGGGCGGCGCCGGAGCGACCAGCATCGCGATCAATCTCGCGCTGCAATTGGCCGAAACCACCAAGGCCAAGGTCGCGCTGCTCGACCTGCATCTGCAGAATGGCGAAACCGCGGTGATGCTGGGTGTCCGTCCGGGACCTGGTTTGCGCATCGCGCTCGAAAATCCGATGCGGGCAGACACACTGTTTCTGGAGCGGACGGCAATCGAGGTGAACGATCGGGTCTGCTTGATCTCCGGTGACGAAGATCTCGATGCCAAGCTCGACATCACCGAGGCGGGCGTGCGGCACGTGCTGGGCTTGCTGCGCCAGCGGTTCAACTACGTCGTGGTCGACGTGCCGGTGCCGTTCCCGGCATCGATCTATCCGGTGATCCAGATGTCGCGCCATGTGCTGGTGCTGCTGGAAGCCGAGGTGACCGGCCTGCGCAACGCGCACGCGCTCCGCAACGCCGTCACCAACATCGCGGGCAAGGACCGGGTCTTCACGTTGCTCAACCGTGCCGGCCGGCCTGGCGGCCTGCCCAGGGCTACGATCGTCAAGGCGCTTGGCGCCGAGCCCGACATGGTGATCCCCGATCTCGGCAAGGGAATGACCCAGGCGGTCAACCTCGGCGTTCCCGCGCTGAAGCACGTATCCGGGTTGCGGCGTCACCTGGCTCCGATCGTACGGGAGATCACCGGCGTCGGCGCCAACAAGAAGGCCGGGTGGAAAAGGTGGCTCGGGCTATGAAAAAGTTCGGCAGGCGCGCAGACGAAATGCCAGTGCGGATGCCCGGAGCGGTGCTGGTCGCGCCGCCCGCGGCACCGAGCGTGCAGCCGGTCCCGCCGGCCTTGCCGCCGGCGGAACCGAGCGTGGTGTCGTCGCCACCAAGCCTGTTTGCGTCGGCGCCGAAGCATGAAGAGCCTTCGCACCATCCGGTCATGCCGGCCTCGCTGCGCGAACGGGTGATCGAGCAGATCGAGCCGTCGGTGGCCACCACGGTCTCCCGCGACGTGCTGCGGCGGCAGATCGAGGAAATCATCCACGGCATCGCCAACCAGGAGCGGCTCGAGCTGTCGGGCCGCGAGCAGCTCTTCCTTGCCGAGGAAATCGCCGACGACATGACCGGCTACGGGCCGCTGCGTCCGCTGCTGCTCGATGAGACCATCAACGACATCATGATCAACGGGCCGAGCAACGTCTATGTCGAGCGGGCCGGCAAGCTGGAGCGGGTTGCGGTCCGGTTTCGCGACAATGATCATATCGCCTCCGTGGCGCAGAAGATCGCCTCGCAGGTCGGCCGCCGCGTCGACGAATCGAGCCCAATGGTGGACTGCCGACTGCCCGACGGCAGCCGCGTCAACATCATCCTGCCGCCGCTGGCTATTCACAGCCCCTGCATCTCGATCCGGAAATTCCCGAGCCGGCGTTACAACATCGCCGGGATGATCGAGAACGGAACGATGAACGCGGCGATCGGGCAGCTGCTGGAGATCGCCTCGCGCTGCCGGCTCAACGTTCTGGTCTCCGGCGGCACCGGTTCCGGCAAGACGACGTTGCTGAACGCCCTCAGTCAGTTCATCGACCACAGCGAGCGCATCGTCACGATCGAGGACGCGGCCGAGCTTCAGCTCCAGCAGCCGCATGTGATCAGCCTGGAGACGCGGCCGCCGAGCCTCGAAGGCACCGGACAGGTGAACCAGCGCGATCTCCTGTGGAACGCGCTGCGTATGCGGCCCGACCGCATCGTCGTAGGCGAGGTGCGCGGCGCCGAGGCATTCGACATGCTGCAGGCCATGAACACCGGTCATGACGGCTCGATCTCCACCGTGCATGCCAACAGCACGCGTGATGCTCTCACCCGCGTGGAAAACATGGTGCAGATGGGGCAGGTCAACCTGCCGTCGCGTGCCATCCGCGCCCAGATCGTCGCCGCGCTGGACCTCATCGTGCAGGTCGAGCGCATGCGGGACGGCCAGCGCCGCATCGTCCAGGTCAGCGAGGTGATCGGCCTCGAGGGCGAAGTGATCACCACCAACGACATTGCGCTGTTCGAGTACAAGGACGAGGACATCCACGGGCGGATATCGGGCACCTACAGGTCCACCAATGCGGTCCCGAAATTCAAGAGCCGCCTGGTCTATTATGGCCTTGAGCGATCCTGGGCTGAGGCGATGAGGCACATCTGATGTCGACACCCCTGGTCATCGTTCTGGTGCTGCTGCTGTGTGCTACGGCCAACACGCTGTGGCTCGACTCGCGACAGCGGCGCATGGACCGCCAGCTCGAGATTGCGTTGCCCACGGCTCAAGCGGCAACCCTGGTGTCGATCCGCCGCGCGGCCAAGGCGTCACGCTGGAATCTGCTCGATCGCCTGGCCAATTACCGCCCCGAGATGGTGTACCCCGTGCGGCCGGTCTATGTGCTGCTTGCCGCGGCATTCGCGGCGGCCGGTGTCCTCTATGCCAACGAGTTCCTCAGGTTCTCCGGCCTGAAGGCGGGTATTGCGGCCGCGATCGTTGCCCTGCTGGTCGTGCGCGGTCTGTTTGGATGGCAGCAACGGCGTCTCGCAAATCAACTGTTCCAGCAGCTTCCCGATGCGATCCAGCTGGTGACGGGCACCGTCCGATCGGGGCTGCCGGTCAACGAAGCGTTCCGCACCATTGCGCGCGAGATGCCGCAACCGACATCCGGGCAGTTCGCCATCGTGTGTAGCGAATTGAACATGGGCAGGTCGCCCGAGGAAGCCGTGGAAGATGTCTATCGGCGAACGCAGGTGCCGGAATATGCCATGTTCGCGGTGACGCTTGCGGTGCAGTTGAAGACCGGCGGCAGTCTTGCCGAGACGCTGCAGACACTGGGCGAGACGGTGAGTCAGCGGGTCGCGCTGGCGTCCCGTGCCAAGGCGCTGGCGGGAGAGGTGATCTTCTCCTCGCGCGCCCTCACGGCCGCGCCGGCGATTATCGGTGGGCTGCTCTACTGGATCAATCCGCGCTCGGTCGACCTGCTGTTTTCCGATCCGCAAGGAAACATGCTGCTCGCGTATGCGGTGTGTTCGGTCGTGATGGGGCATTTCGTCATCCGCTGGATGGTGAGAAGGGAAACGTCGCTATGACCGCCGGTGTCGGTTGGGCAGCTCTTGCCGTCGCGGTCGCGGCTGCGACCTTCCTGTTGATCATCCGCGAGGTCCATCTCCGCGCCCTGGACACGCGTGTGTCGAACGCGGTGCTGGGCATCCCCGACCGAGGGGGCTCGTCGAACGACCTGATCGGCTGGCTTTCATCGGTCGGCACGCGCTACAGGCGCTTCTACGCGCAGGAAAATCTCTCCGAGTTGCGGTTGGTCCTGCAATCGGCCGGCTTCAATCACTACCGGATGTTGCCGATCTGGATCGGCTTCAAGATGGTGAGCTCGTTCCTGCTCCCGATCGCGGCCTTCGTCATCTCGCAGGTTCTGGGAAGACCGTTCAGCGACGTGATGATCTTCACGTTCATGGGCCTGGCGATCGGAATCATGGCGCCACGCCTGATTCTCATGGTCATGAAGCGGCGCTTCGATTCGGCGATTCGCGCGGGCACACCCGACATGATCGACCTGCTCGTTGTCTGCAGCGAAGCGGGCATGGGCCTGGAGAGCGCGCTGGAACGCGTGGCGGACGAAATGCGCGAGACCAATCCTGCGATCGCCCATGTGTTGCACGGTCTGCTTGACGATCTCCGTGTCCTGCCGACCCGCGCTGAGGCATTCGAGAAGCTTGCCAGCACGTCGGAGGGGCTCCGTCGTTTCGGCACCATGGTCAGCCAAAGCCTGCAATACGGCACGCCGCTGAGCCAGGCCCTGCGCAGCATCGCGACCGACTTGCGCCGGGAGCGCATCACCAAGCTGGAAGAAAGGGCGCACAAGCTGGGCGCCAAGCTCACCGTTCCGATGGTGCTGTTCCTGCTGCCGGCGATGTTCGTCATCCTGGGCGGAAGCCCGTTCCTCCACCTCATACGTACGTTCTCCAACCTCGGTCACTGAGCCATGAGTGCAAGTACAATGACATTGCCGGCAAGCCTGGCTTACGACCGGATCACCCGGTTCCTGGGCAGCGCGTGGTTTCTCCTTCTGGGGCTGGTCGTGACGCTCAAGCTCGGAACGATGGGGGGCGAGCCCTGGCCGTCGATCGTGTCGAGCCTTTGCGTCGCGGTGTTCTACCTGCTGCTGGCGCTGCTGATCCTCACCCGAGGGCCTGCCAAGGCGCAGGCGGAAGGCCTGCTGCCGCGGATCGCGG
Organism: Bradyrhizobium sp. CCBAU 53421; assembly: GCF_015291625.1. Classification (NCBI taxonomy): domain Bacteria; kingdom Pseudomonadati; phylum Pseudomonadota; class Alphaproteobacteria; order Hyphomicrobiales; family Nitrobacteraceae; genus Bradyrhizobium; species Bradyrhizobium sp. CCBAU 53421. The sequence goes on along the minus strand of NZ_CP030047.1, from coordinate 6,033,233 downwards.
CATTCGTCGGCACCTATTTTCCATGGACGATCACGTTCTTCGACAAGACCGAAGGGACGCTGGCAAACCTGGTATCCACGGTTTGCGTGCTGGCCGGCGTGATCATGATACTCGTCACTATCCGGCACCTCGGACGGTCGTTCAGCCTGGTGCCGCAGGCACGTTCGGTGGTGCAGAGCGGCCCGTACAAATGGATCAAGCATCCTCTCTATTTGTCGGAAGAGATCGTGTTCCTCGGGGTCGTGCTGCAGCATCTGAGCTGGATGACCGTGGCCTTGCTGATCCTGCACATCGGCATCCAGGTCAGCCGGATCCTCTACGAGGAGGACGTGCTTCGGCGCACCCTTCCCGAATATTCCAGCTACGAGGCATCGCGCTGGAGATTGATTCCCTACGTATGGTGAGCGGCCGTGGCTTGCAGGGAAAGTGGTAAGAGTCTCAAGCGTTCGCTGATCGCGGATCAACGCGGCGCCGTCGCGTTGGAAGTGCCTATCATCTACGTTTTCCTGATCCTGATCGTCCTCATGCCGCTTGCTGATCTTGCGGTCGCGGGCTTCCAGTACATATCGGCGTTCGCAGCGTTGCGCGGGTTCGGCCAATCCATCCTGTATTCTCCGCCTCCAGACGTCACGAATACAACCACTTGGGCGCAGACGGCGACCGCCAAGGCCGACAGCCGTTATCCGATCTCCAGCTTTCAGCTCATTTGCGGCGAAGGCAATGCTGTCTGCTCTTCAACCAACTCCGATCCCTCGCAGCCGAAGTATTATTCATACGCAACGACGGTCACATTGGCGCCGATGGTGCTGCGGTCGGTACTGTGTGTCAGCGGCAATACCAATCCCTGTACTTACACGCTGTATTACTCGGAACGGTTTCAATAGGTGTTCCATGCGAAACATGCTCCATAGCCGTAGAGGCTCGGCCGCGTTCGCAACAGTCATTGCACTGGTGCCGCTGATCGGAGTGATGGCGCTCGGCGGAGAGGCGGGGATGTGGTACGTCACCCAGCAGCGCGCCCAGGGGGCGGCTGATGCGGCCGCCTATGCGGGCGCCTTGCGGTTGGCGTGCGACAGTGCTCCACAGCCTGGCGTAAGCTGCAATAACTCACAGGCATACGATTATCGCGGCAAGCAGGTCGCCGCTCAGAATGCGTTCTGCAATTCGGGCGACACGTCCTATCCCGGCTCCACTTGCTCGACGAGCCTTCCGAGCAACGTTTCTCAGAGCGTGCAGATCGCGTCGCTGACGTCGTGGAACGGGACCGCGGGAACTTACGTCCAGGCCATCGTTAGCCAGCAGCAGCCGGCTTACCTCGCCAAGGTCCTCGGTATGTCGACGATCAATGTGGGCGCATTGGCAGTCGCCCAAGTTGATAGTCTTGCGAAACCTCCATGCGTGTTGGCTTTGAAGGATTCTGTTACCTTTCAAGGTAGCCCTACCGTGTCGTCGACAACGTGCGGCATTTCGTCGGATAGCGCCGCATCAAACGCGATCGGCTTCGTCGGCAATTCCGGCATCCAGGTGAATGCGCCAAGCTATACGGTCGGCGGCTGTTCCCAGACGGGCGGCACCCAATGCACGAGCGTGCTAACCTACCAGCAACCGATCCCCGATCCCCTGAGTGCTGTGAACACGGCGCTGACGGCGCTGAAGACGTCTGATTTTCCGAGCGGGAAGTGTGGCTCAACACTCACGTCGTATGAGAGTGGCAGCTGTTACAATGCGGGCAACCCGTCATTTCCTACTACGCTGAGTGGCACGTACTATTTTACGGGGAGCGTCAAGATCAGCGGCAGTCCAACCATAACGGGAACGGCTACTTTGATATTTTTCGGAGGAGGGTCGCTCACCATCACCGGGAGTCCGACGATCCAGCTTACTGCGGTGAAGTCACCTGCGGGGCCGTCGGTACTGTCGGCATCGGTCAAGACTCAGATGACTGACCTCCTCATCTACGACAATGAGGCCTACTCGAAGCAAGGCGTGAATATCAGCGGCAGTTCCAGCAGCTATTTCAATGGCACGGTTTATGTACCGAACACTCCCGTCACGTACGGAGGCAACAGCTCGTCGAGCGCCCCCGCTTCCGGCTGCTATCAGGTCATCGCCTACGCCGTGACATTCCAGGGCAATACGACGCTGGACAACAGCAAGTGTACGTCCGATGGGGCGACAAAGCCGAATGTTCAAACCGTGCGTTTGGTGCAGTGATGAGGAAGCTCGATCAGCGCGGCGTCGCGGCCCTGGAATTTTGCATCGTTGCAGTACCCTTGTTCACCCTGATCTTCGCCATCATTGATTTCGGGCGGTACGCGATCACGATGCAGTCGTTGCGCGTGCTTGCCGATGCCGGCGCTCGGGCGAACATCATCCAGTGCTATACACCCGCTGTCATCGCGGGGACATCGCCGTCCGCTTGCACCACTGACTATCTGTCGGACACACAGAAGCAAACGGCTGCTCCCTTCCTGTACAATTCCAGCCTGGGGCTCTCGCCAACGGTGACCACCACCGCGGGCACCTCTGCGCTTACCGTGACGGCATCCTCGCCCAACTTCCAGATGATGATGTCGGTCTGGGGCTCCTCATTCAACGCCCCAAGCGCATCCACCCAGATTCCGTTCTGAGAAGCCCGATTCGGCGCTGGCCGAGGTTGGATCGTTCGGGCAGGCCGCCGCCCGGACGTCCTCGCCGTTGGGCGAGCCGGAAATCGCCCAACCGGGCTACCGAAGTGGTGCGCGCTGGCAACATCGGGCAGTTTTCTCAGGGCTTGCCGCGGCCGGGCGGGGCTCTTTCCTTGCAATCAGGGCGCGCGGCGGGGGATTATCAGGAGCCGTCGTTAGGCGGCCTGGCGGGTGGGGATCACGGAGCGAACTGCGTTTTGGTTCAGCTCGACACGCCGGAGAATGGGAATTTCGCGAGTAACGATTTGTAGTTGGACAGACTGTAAGCTCTACGGCGTGATGGACGAACGGGAGTGATCGGGACGTCGAGGCCGTAGGTTTACGGGGGATCGTCGCGGAGACGCGGCGAAGGGGATTGGCATGATGGGAAGTCGCGTTTCGGTCGATGCGGGACTTGGGCTGGTCGCCTTGAGCGCGATGGCGTTTGGCGCTGCGATCGCCCTGTTTCATTTCACCGATCCTGCTGCCGCCGCGGAGCGGCGGGCTCCGTCGTCCAGCGGCGTCTTCGTCAGCGAGATGAGCGACGTCCAGCGCGTCAGGGTGACCGTCAACAAATCACGGACCTTCAGGGTCGACACGGCGTTTTCGTCGATCGTCGCGGGCTCGCCCGACATTGCCGACGTGAAGTCGCTCAGCGACCATCTGATCTACGTCCAGGGCAAGAAGACCGGCACCACCAACGTCATCCTGTTCGACAGCTCGATGAAGCAGATCGGCATCCTCGATGTCGAGGTGACCGTCGATATCGGCAATCTGCAGCAGAACATCCAGTCGGGAACCGGCACGCGCGGCATTCGCGTGTCTGCGTCGGAGGGCCAGGTGGTGCTGAGCGGCGTGGCCGCCGATGCGGTCGCCGCCGAGCGGGCGCTGACGATCGCCAAGGGCAGCGTTCCCGAGGGCGGCATCGTGGTCAATGCGATGAGCGTTGCGGCGCCGCAGCAGGTGATGCTCGAGGTGCGCTTCCTCGAGGTCAACCGGCAGGCAGGGCGCGATCTCGGCGTGAACCTCATGGCGGCCAACGCCAATGGAACCAACATCGGCATTTCGGGGCAGGGTGGCGTCGCAGCCGCCGGCCGAACTCCCATTGGCGGTATCAATACCAACAATGGCCCTCTCGGTGCTGGTGGTGGGCAGGTGGGGCAGGCCCCGACTGGCAGCCTCCCGGTGCTCAGTACGATCGGAACGCTTGTCGGTTCTGCCGGCGGCATATCTCCGGCCCCGTTCGGCAGCCTGCTGACCAGCATCCTGAGGACCAGCAACGGCAGCTCGGTGGACCTTCTGATCACCGCCCTGGAGACCAAGGGACTGGCGCGCCGGCTGGCCGAGCCGAATCTGACCACGCTCTCCGGCGACGCCGCGCGCTTCCTGGCCGGCGGCGAATTCCCGGTGCCGATCCCGAGCCAGTCGACGTCAGGCTTTCCGACCGTGTCGATCGAGTACAAGAAGTTCGGCGTCGAGCTGGCCTTCGTGCCGACCGTGCTCTCGCGCGGCTTGATCAACCTCCGCGTCGAGCCCTCGGTCAGCGAACTCGATTTCACCAATACGGTCACGATTCAGGGCACCAGCGTTCCGTCACTGACCCGCCGCGACGCGCGCACCACGGTCGAGTTGCGCGACGGCCAGAGCTTTGCCATCGCCGGCCTGTTGCAGACGAAGAACCAGCAGGACGTTTCGCAGTTGCCCTGGATCGGCTCGGTGCCGGTGCTCGGGGCCTTGTTCAGCAGCAAGTCCTATCAGCAGCAGGAAACCGACCTCGTCATCATCGTGACGCCGCGCCTCGTGGCGCCGGCGGCGCCCGGCCAGCAACTGGCATCGCCGCTCGACTCCCGCCTGCCGGCCAACGATGTCGATTTCTTCCTCAACGGCCAGATGGAAGTTCGCAAGCGCTACGACGACTACGTCAATTCCGGCGGCGACGTGAAGGGACCCTATGGCCACATCATCGCGCCCAATGCGGTCGTGCGCGCTCCGCCACCGGCTGCCGCGGTAGACCAGCCGGTCGTGAAGACCCTGAACTAGAGGAGGCGAGAGATGACAATCAGATATCTGGCTCTGCTCGCCCCCGTGCTGCTCGGCGGCTGCTACGGCGTCTACGGGCATGACGAGATGGACCGTTACGTCCAGCGCTCCGAGACCATCACGATGAGTGCCGGCAATGCCAAGGAGGTCAACGCGGTCACCCACACGATCCACCCATGGCCGGCCTATGTCGGCGATCGCAGGATCGCGTATGACGCGCGGCGGGCGACTGACGCCGTGAAGCGCTACGGCACCACGTCGCGGCCGGTCGATCAGCTTCCCGACATAAGCGATCCGACCAAGGCGATGGGTCAGGCGCCGCCGGTCACCACAATTCAGAATGTCAACACGACCGGATTGGGAGCGGGGACCGGAGGGTCGGTGTCCGTCGGGGTTGGAGGCAAGTAAGGCGTGAGCTGACGGTCTCGGCTTTGGGGCATTTGGCGTTGGGACGTCGATTCCTCGATCAATCCTGGCGGCGTGGGCCAGATGCCGGGGCCGGACTCGGAAGGGAAATGCGACGTTGGTTGCTGGCGCTGGCCTCGGTGTTTCGGTCGTGCCGTCGGTTTTTCGTAGGTAGTTTCGCGATGATGTTTCGAATGGGGCAAGAGATGCGCTGGACTTGGGGAACGGGGCGAGGGTTGCATCGTCTCGCGCCAGCGTTGATCTGTTGCTGCTTGGCGACCGGCCTTGCCGGCTGTGACTACACCACGCGGGAAGCTGCGATCGTCGCGCCCGTGGATCCGCCGGGCGGCGATCCCGTGCAGGAGCCGACCGACGTCAAATACTATCCCTCCGACGAGCCGGTGCGGATGGGCCTCGAGCAATTCAATCGCGGCAATTACGGAATCTCCCAGCGCTATTTCAAGGATGCGGTCGAGAAGGCGCCCAAGGACGTCACGGCCTGGGTCGGTCTTGCGGCGAGCTATGACAGGTTGCGCCGGTTCGACCTTGCCGATCAGGCCTACGCGCAGGCAATCCGGATTGGCGGCGAGACCGTCCAGATCCTCAACGATCAGGGCTACTCCCTCATGCTGCGCGGCAATCTGAACGGCGCACGGCGCAAGTTCGAGAAGGCGTATTCGCTCGATCCGGGCAATCCGGTCATTGCCAACAACCTCGAGCTTCTCAACGGCAGCCGGAAGTTCATCGAAAGGCCGCCGAACAATCAGCCGTAGCTGACGGCCACGCGACGGTCGCCCGATCTTCATGATGTTTCCGGTCGCCCGGGTCATGCAGGGCGCCGGCGGGCGATGATTCGCATGGCGCCGGCATGCGCAGCAAATCGTCACGTCCTCATCGCGATCTATTCGGACCTTTTTTCGCGCTTCAGGTCCATGCGGCTGATGCGTTCATCGATCAGCCGATTCAGTTTCTCGTCCCGCAGCGTATCCCTCCTGAACAGCCCGCCATGCAGGCGATAGGCAAGGAGGAGCAGGACAACGGCACCGCCCGCAAGATAGTAGGACCAGTCCATCGTCAGAACCGCGCCTGATGGCTTCGATTGCCGCAACGGGATCAGTTTACGACCGGCGCTGTCACCATGTCCAACGCTACGTCCGCGGTCGTGCCCGGCAAATTCCGCTGGTTTGTTTCGGACTGTTGCCCGCGACAGGGCGCGTCAAGATGCGCGTTGCGGAATGGGTTGCGCGCGAACCAGCGTGCGAAAAGCGGCGCCGCGCGCGGGGACGTCAACGGGCGAAATCCCGAGCTAATAGGATGCCACCAAACAACGATGCCGCAAGCGGGGTTCTCCGTTAACTAACGGGGGTCCGATCCGTTGCCGCACCAGAAACTGCAATGGTAGATTGCGGCTTTGACGAGATCGCGCGATTTTTCATGACTTGGGTTATTTCGCACAAGGACGATGAGGACAGGGCGCAGGCAACCGCCTGTCTCATCCTGCTGAGCATAACGATACTGGCTTTGCTCCTGATCTTTGTCAGTGGAGCCGGTCATCCGGGCATCGACTTCTCGTGTTTCTGGGCCGCCGGCTCGATGGCTCTGAACGGGCATGCTTCGACCGCCTATGATTGGGGCCAGTTGCGGCAGATGCTCGATCAGATGCAGCCGGCGCAGCATGCGCCGTATTCCTACGATCAAATGCCGGTTCCGTTCTTCTATCCTCCGGTGTTTTTTCTGGTTCTGGCACCCCTCGCGCTATTGCCATTCACGGCGGCCTTCTGGATCTGGAGCGCGGCAAAGCTGGCCTGCTGGCTCGGCGTGGTCTACGCCATTCGGCCGCGTTCGGGCGCGCTGCTGCTGGCATTGGCAGCGCCGCCCGTCGTGTACGATTTCCTTGCCGGCCAAAGCTCGCTGCTTGCGGCATCGCTGCTGGGGGGCGCGCTGGTGCTCCTCGACAGGCGCCCGATCATCAGCGGTCTTTTGATCGCGCTGCTGATCTTCAAGCCTCAATATGGCGTTCTTCTCCCCTTCGTACTGATCGTCACCGGGCGCTGGAGCGTTGTCATAACGGCCTCCCTGATGTCGATCGCCCTGCTGCTGCTGTCCGGGACCATCTTCGGCTGGGATACGTTCACGGGATTTCGTGAGGCAGCGACTTTCGCGACGACGCAATTCCATCTCACCGGCGCGCTGCCGTGGTACAAGTTGCAGAGCATCTATGGCCTGTTTCGTCTTGCCGGCTTTGGCTACGGGGTGGCCATGTCGCTGCAGATCCTTGTCGCGTCGGCTTGCGCGGTCTGGGTACTGATCACGTGGCGGCGCGATGTAAGCTTCGCCGTCAAGGCCGCCTGCCTGCTTGCGGCAACGCCGCTGATTTCCCCGTACTTCGCCATCTACGATATGCAGGTCCTGATCGTCGCGTTGGTCTTCCTCATGAGCGATGACCGGATCGCGCCGCCATCGAGGCGGTCCTTCCGCTTCGGCGTCAGCATCATCTTTGTGCTGGGATATGCCTTCCCGGTCGCGCTTGTGCCGGTGGGGCCGTTGATGTGCGCCACATTGATCGCGGTGATCTGGACGAGGTCGCGGCAACTCGACGCCGGCGGGGCAATTCCGGTTCGTGTGTCCTGATCCGGATCGGGTTCAGTTCGGCATCAACACGGCATCGACGCGGCGGCTGCTTCGTGCGCTGATGACGATCACGCCGTTGCGGATCGCAAATCTCGCACCGACCAGTCGCGGCACCTTCTCCGTCAGCGGCGACGGCAACGGAATCATTCCGCCGGTGACGGGATCGCCGACGTTGATCGGCGGGCTGCCGCTGCCGGCCGAAGGGGCCGCCTTGATGTATTCCCTGATCAGCTGAATCTCTTCTCGCGAGAGGTTGAGCGCAGTCTGCTGGCTGCCGGCATCAGAGGCCCTCTTGTCCGCCTCGAGCTTGTCCTGCGCCTCCTGTTGCGCGGCCTCGCGTTTGGCGGCTTCCTGCTCGAGCCGTGTGAGACGGTCCCTCAGCGGGACCAGCTCCCGCCGCAGCGCAGCGTTGTCCGACTTCAGCGACGTGATCTGGCCGAGTGCAATCGCCGCGGCAACGCACGCAACGATCGAGATCAGGCTGAGGCACGCAATCGCCAGCCCCGTCACTCCGACGCCGGTGACCGCTTTCCGATCCGGTGCTTCGCGCTTGGTGCGCCGCCGCCGCGCCCGGGCAAATCCAGGCAGGCTGGTGCCGAGGCGTTTCACGAGGTGCGAGAGCCGAGAACCGTCTCGGTCCGGGTCGTGAATGGAGCCGAATGCCGGTTCGGGGACGATCGCGGCGGGCGCGGGCAGGTCGGGAGCCGGCGTCGTGCGGCTTGCGCCCCAGGCCGTGCGATCGGCGAAGCCCTCCTGCATCACGAAAGGGATTGGCCGATCGATAGCGCCGGGCCGCTCGATCTCGGCATCGCTGATCGCATCGCGCGGCTCGGCGGCAACGCTCTCCAGGCTTTCTGCCTGTGGTTCGCCGGACTCCTCACCAAGCTCCCGCTCGACAAACTCCCGCTCGCCGTGCTCCTGCGCGTTGAGTTCCTGCTCGACCCGGGACGCTTCAAGCTCGCGCCAAAGCGCAAGGCCGGTCTCCGTGATCTGCAGCCCGGCCTCATTGATCGAAGCCCATCCGGATTGGAAGACGTCGGCATCGCCGAGCTCCGACGACCGTTTCACCTTCGTGGCCGCATCGCCCGCGGCGATCATGCGCTTGACCTCGCGGCTGACCTCTTCAAGCGGGATGCGTTGCTCGGGTCTGGCGGCCAGCACGCTCAAGATCGCCAGATTGAACCTCATATGGCGCCTCTCGATGCCCCGGCAACCGGTCGTGCGGCCACTCCGCTTCCGCGCAGGCGATGCACGAACCCGAGAGGAGGTCGAAGCGGATCAATCATGCGGGCGCGGACGTCCGTCAGTCAGTGAGCCGGGCAAGTGTAGCGGCTCCCTCAGAGGCAAACAATGCGCCTTCCGGCGCACGACCGATGGATAAGCCTGACTGCGGGAGAAACGCGTCACGATCGCGTCCGCTGCCGCGACTCAGAGAAACTCGCGAAGCCTGGAGAGCTCGATCACATGCTCGGGCGACAGTACATCCGGCACGAGGGGAGGCTGTGACGTGGTCCGGATCTCGTAGAGATGCCGGGTCTTCTCGGGCTTGCCCATGAAGTCCCGAATGCACTGGTCGAGCGTTGCGTTGACGATCATATAGGGCGCGCGATCCTCTCGCCTGGCGTTGCCGAGGGAAGGCCATTTGTAAAGGGAGGCCGCAGCCTGGAAGTCCACCTGATGAGAGTGGTCGGTCATTCCATGATGTCTACCTGAAAACCCCTGTCCGTCAAAGCAAGCCGGCTCATGGGCGCGCTGGTGCCGCTAGATGCGACAGCTGCGCGTCGTCATGCTCGTCTTCGGTTGTAGATGTCGAGCGACCTGCCAGCCGCCTTGCGGTGATTCCTCGGCCGCCCACTTCTATGCTCGGCACGGCAGCGTGCGCCCGACGCTCGCCGGCGGAGCGCCAGCGCCCGCGACCGTTCCTGGTCGACTGGAACTGAATGTGTTCTTGTTTTGTTCTAAGTGCTGCTATAGCGTCCAGGGACGAGCAGCTTTGGTCAGGTCAGGGATGAACGGGGCGCGATGGCCGCCGCAGCCACCATCCTTCACGCGGATCTGGACGCGTTTTACGCGTCGGTCGAGCAACTGCTCGAGCCGTCGCTGCGAGGCAAGCCGATTGCCGTCGGAGGCGGGGTCGTGCTTGCCGCGTCCTATGAGGCCAAGGCCTTCGGGGTGTACGGCGGCATGTCGGGACGGGAAGCTCGCCGGCTCTGCCCGCAACTGATTTTCGTCGGCGGCCATTTCAGCGATTACCAACGGCTGGGTGACGCGGCCATCGAGGTGATCGGCGATTTCACGCCGCTGGTCGAGCGCATCTCGATCGACGAGGCGTTTGCCGACGTTGCCGGCTGCACGCATCTGTTCGGACCGCCCGCCGATATAGCCGCGGCAATCCGGCGGCGCGTGCGCACGGAGCTCGGCCTTGCGATCTCGGTGGGCGTCGCCCGCACCAAGCATCTGGCGAAGATCGCCTCGCAGGTCGCAAAGCCCGACGGACTTGTCGTCGTCGATCCCGACGCCGAGCTCGCCTTCCTGCACGAACTGCCGGTTGAGTTGATGTGGGGAGTAGGGCCGGTCACCAAGACACGGCTGGAGGCGATCGGCGTCGCGACGATCGGTCAACTCGCTGGATTGTCGGAGCGGTCGCTGACGCGGTTGCTCGGCCCGGCGGCGGGCGAGAAGCTCGCGGCGCTGGCCTGGAATCGCGATCCGCGACAACTCACGCCGCATCGGCGCGCGGGATCGGCCGGAGCTCAATCGGCGCTTGGCCGAAAGCCCGCGATCGAGCAAGTGATCCGGCCGACGCTGCTTCATCTCGCCGACCGCGTCGCCACGCGGCTTCGGGCGAAATCCCGACCTGGACGAACCGTGACGGTGCGCGTTCGCTTCGCCGATCTGAAATCGGTGACGCGCTCGATGACGCTCGATGCGCCCGTGTGCACGACGGTGATCCTCGCCCGGCTCGCCGAGAATCTGGTGCGCGCCACGCTTGCTGACCACCCGAGCGAGAAGTTCATTTCGCTGCTGGCGATCTCGGTGTCGCATCTCGAGGAGCATTGGGATCTCGCGCTCGAGCTCCCGCTCGGGCTGGCCGATCAGGCGCTTCGCCCCGGTAGTCCGATCGGGATGGCGCGCTGGGCGGCGGACTGTGCCATCGACAAGGTCCGCGATCGCTTCGGCTGGGATGCGATCGGATATGGTTCGGCAGCGCTGGAGGTTGTTCGTTCGGTGCCCGACGACTTCCGCAAATTGGCCGAGAAGGACCTCTAACTCTTCGCCGGTTCACCGGCTTGTCATTGCATTAAGAAACGGCAATCCGGAATCGCGGGCTTGTGAGTGGTGGCTTGGCGCACGCGGTCTATCCTGAGCATGCGGAGGACAGCCATGAAGTTCAGCTCCGAACTGATCCAGACGATGCGCGATGCGTTGGACACCGTGATGGCAAGCGTGCCGCCCGACCAATCCGTATTCGGTCTCAAGGCGGCCGTTGCCGAAGCCATCTTGCGGGCGGCGGCGCACGGCCAGACGTCGTTCGACGGGCTCGTGACCACGGCATCCGATCAGCTGCAATCGATCATCGCGATGCTGACCTGAGCCGCGCGGGCAATCGGGTCTCGGCTCCGACCTGATTTGTGGAAACGACGATCGATGCGCCCGCACGCAGGGGTTCACGAAAGGAGAGGCGCCCTTCCGCGTTGCCGCGCAGCTTCGTTGAACGCCTATGATGATCCGATTCCGTCCCTGGCGATCCTGGTCAGGGCCTCATATCCGGATGGCGTCAGGTGCAGGAGGTCGCTCTTGTAATTGGCGCACGGCGTCGTTCGTCCGCACGCGATGTTGGAGGCGTCGATCGTTCTGATTCCGAGTTCCCGGCTTCTTCTGCTGAGCTCGGCATTGACCGATCCGATGTTCTCGGCTGCCCCCTTCATCTGCTCGCCTCGCGGCAGAATCTGAATGGAGAAGATCTTGCCGTTCGGCCAAAGCGATCTGATCTCCCCGAACAGCTTTTGATAGGACTCCATCACGCCGCACGGCTTGTCCAGATAGATGTTGTTGGTTCCAACCAGCACGATGATGGATTTCGGCTTGATTTTCCGCAGCCGCTCGCGTTCGTGTTCGATGAACCAGAGCGTGTTCTGAATCCTGTCGCGTCCGACGCCGAGATTGGCCACCGGCCCGGTGCCGAGCGAGGCGGACAATTCCTTCGGCCACGCCTCGACCAGCGAGTCGCCGAGCATCACCGTCGAGACATCGCCGGATAGGCCTGACACATTTCTCTCATATTTGCGCAGCGCGTCCGCATTGTCCGGCATCGCCGCCGTTACCGCGAATTGCGTATCGGTCTTGTCGCATGCGGCTCGCGAACTTTGCGCGCGTCCCACCGATGGTAGACAGAGCGCCGCGACAATTGATAACGTCGCCGCGACATAGACGATTGATGTCGCCGACGCGGTGTTGCGGAGTTCATCATCAGGCGTTTTCAATGTCATTGCGCGGTTCCATCTGAAGGCAGTCAATCCGATGTCGCTGAGCATTTCGATCCTTGGACAGTCAAACAGCATCTTGAAGGCAGGGTTTTTCCAGAAGTTCCTGGATGCCGATGACACAATTGAGGTGAAATCAGCGGGAAGGATCGGTGCATCTCCGTCCTTGCTCGGTCCGTACTTCGCCCAGGGCGACTTCTTCAAGGGCTCGGAGTTTTGCATCGTCGATACGTGCGTGATCGATTTTTCGCTCCTTTCAGCCAATGCGATCGATTACTACGATGTTGTGAGATGGGTGGAGTGGATTGGGCATTCCGCCAAGCGGGCCAATTGCGAGCCGGTTTTCGTTTGCATACCGGTGAGCGACATCAACGCATCAAGGACGATCATCTCCGCCTGTATTTCCGTCTGCCAGAAGCAGGACTGGTACTACCTCGATGTCCGGGACGTCATTGCCGCCGTCGCCAAGTCGAAGAACGTGGACGCGAAACAGCTATACGCAGACGGCAGTCATCCGGCCGAGTTCCTGTCGGGTGAGATAGCGAAGTACCTTGGCAATTTCTTGACTAAGATAAAAGCAGCCGAGACCGCAAAGTGCAAACGCACGTTTGCATTCACGGCTTACGAGCGCGTGCCGCTCAAGGATCAAATACCGGGCACGGCAGTCGAGTATTCGTCGAGGCTGATCGCGTTTTCGGGCGTCCGGCTGGAACGCGGCGAGACGTACCCGATCTACATCGGCTCGGATGCATCGATCCGCGGCCTCATGGTGAACTCGGCGGCCTGCAAAAGCGTGCTGTCGATCGAGGGGGACAGAACCTTCCACAAGAACTTGCGCCTCAAGCCCTATCACCCGACGAACTTCGAGGCGCGGCTCATCCCGATCTGCAGGCCAATTCGAGACCATCAGGGAATGGTCAGGCTGTCCCTGACGAACCAGAATGTCTCCATGAGCGATGTGACGCTTCACAGCTCGAAGGAGGAGAATGACGAGGGCTTCATCGAAGTCGCCGATCTCGTCGTCGAGCGCGGATACGATTTGGTGACTTACACCACCACGCGGCCCGCCGATCCGGCTTCGATCAGGTGGATGCCTGATTGAGAGGCACGATTTGGATGAGGCGGTCCCGGGTGGTTCTGGTGAGATCGTATCGGCTCGGCAACTTTCCACCTCTCTTGCGTTCGGCCAGATTTTCCTGCCGAAGCGAAAAGCGAGGAACCGGGTCCGACTTTTTGCTCGTGCGCTAGCTGGATGCGCCAATTTGAGCTCGGATCTTTACCGATTGTCGACCGTCTTCCACGTCCGATCTCGATGGGGTCGTCAGAATGTGATCTTCCCGCACGTCTGCCCGGTCGCACGTGTGCGATCGCCCGGTCGGCTTGGCTCTCTTCCGACAACTCGCTGCCACGACAAAGTTGCGGTTGTTAGGACTGACCTCTCTTCCAAGACGGAACGGTAGCTACTGCCACCACCCTTTCGGCCGCGTTTCTACGTGCGCGTCAGAACTGCCGTTTCAAGCTTGCCCGAACTGACCGTTCCCGCGTTGCGCTCCGGCAAGCATTGCTCTCGCGACATTCCTCGCATCAGCCGATCAATGATCTGTCGCGCTGCTAGACATCAGCTGTTGAAAGTCGATGGATAAGTCGGTCGACGCTTTGGCTGACGATGTTCTTCCGCTGTAGAATCAGTTCGATTCGAGGGCGCTTCATATGACTTTCCAAGCCCCGTACGTTGGTGATGAGGTTGGATTGATCGTCCATCCGCGCGAGGCCGTCAGGGCCGGTCGTCGGCGTGTCTGGTGGCGACGATGACATCCGGTTATTGGGAATTCCGCTCCAAGGGCGGCACGTTTCGGATTGTGCCGCTGAACGGCCGGTTCCACTTCTTCTTCGAAGAGGAAGATTTTGGGTCCTATCACTCGGCAGTGGCTGCGCTCGGTGACCTCCTCGGAAGTTATTCCCATTATCCGTCGGCCCTCGGCGTACCGTTTGAAGTGCCCGAATGGACATTCGTCAGAGTGGGATAAGGACGATTGCGGCTACGAGCCTATCAGCTATTGCTTGCATAGCGTTGAAGAGCCGCGATCCCGCTAGGAATGCACCCACGCGATCCCGTAGAACACGGCTCTGGACTTGACGGCGCCAGGCACACTGCTCTTGTAGCACAAGGCGACTTGCACGAAGTTGCAGTTGACCGAACCAGCGGCCCTTCCAATTGACCATGGACGAGCCGGCAAAGCCATTCGGCGTCGGAATAAATGCCCTTTGCAGTCTAAGCGAGCTCAGGCGCGCCCGAGGCGCTTCCATGCGAGCTTAAGGTGACGTACGCTACACTCTCTCCCATTTGCGCATTTTGATAGACGCTCGGTCGGGACAATTGCTGTCCTTAGTTCGGCTCTCAGTCGGATCCCGTCGTATTTGTTGCGGAGCAACATATGGACTCCACGCTGAATAACAAGGTTGTGCAAGAGCGGCCCACGAGCTTGGAGGAGCAGCTTTCGAACTTCGCGCGCGAAGCGGGAGTCACACCTTCGAGTCCAACGATCAGCATGAAACTGGCTCGTGCGCTGCGGATGACGCTTCGTCGATTGAGGGATATGAGTTATCCGGTCTCTATCGGCCTTTTGTTGCTGGGATGCATTGGTGGCGGTACTTGGTGGTGGGCCTCCGTCGGTACGGCGGTCGTACCCTCCTCAAACTACGCACCTCTGACACAAGCCCCGCCAAAAGAGATTGCGCCGACTGCCTTGGTAGCTTCCATTGATCTGGCAACTCAGCTCCAACCGATAGCACGCGATCTCGCCTCCTTGCGGCAAGCGGTCGAACAGCTACAGCTCAGGCAAGAGCAATTTGCTCGTGACAATGATAGGTTGGCGAGCCAACTCTCGGCGGGGCAGGCGGAATCAACACGCATCAACACTGTCGTTGACCAGATCAAAGCTGTCCAAGTTCAGATGGCGCAGGAAGGCAAGACGGTCGCTGAGCGGCTCAACGCAAGCCAAGAACAATTGGCCCGTCTGATCGATAACGCTCCGGCTCCAAAGGAGCAGGCGTCAGACGAACCAAAGGCAAGCCCCAACATACCCCTGCCCCGTCCGCGGCGATCGACCAATGCTACCCAGACACATAAGCCAACGCCAACCGCGGCGCGGCCGCAAGCTAGCAGGCCGCAACCCGCAACATGGCCATGGTCCGCGCGTTAAATCTTCACTGCCCAGCGCTTCATTGCAAGGAGGTCGTTGTCGCTGGCAGGCGGGCATTTCGGCGCGAAGCAAAGTCCAAGGAGTTTGTGGGCCTTCTGGAATTACTGTTGTGTTGCGCCTGCAACGCTGCACGGAAGCCGCTAGCTACGGGATCTGCGTGGCTGAATCCAGTCGCAAATGCGCATTCGGACGCCGCCATCGAGGAAGAGTGCCGTCGAGCAGGAGAGGGCGCCAGGACCGCGATACGCTGTATCATCGTTTGTCGCGTCCGCTCTCGCAACGCGCCCGCAGTACTGTCCTTCTGAATTCTATCGTTGCCGACACCGTCTGACATCTCGTCCTGGGTCTCATCGCGCGGCCAAGAAATTATCTCCACCTACCAGCTCAGTATTCGTACCAGTGAGGCAACGCGTCGCTGCCTTTGGTGCCCCCTAAAGGCATGGCCAAAGTACGGGCATGCGCCTTGCGGCTCGTGTGGGGCAGCGCTTTGGACCAAACGAGAACAAATGACACCCGTGTTACCTCGTAAGGTATATGAACAGAATGGGGCAAGGAGGAACGAGGCGCGGCAAAGTGACGGCATAGCGGTGGGGAGAACTACGCCCGCAACCAAATTCGGCTACAATTATCCGATGTTAGGATGAAGGCACTGCTTAGCCGACTGACGGAACGGTCCGGGAACGTTTCGAGCTCTAAAGTCGTGTCGGAATTCCCTGATTCCCACCGAGCTCGGCCCCTTCGAAGCAGACACTTAGAGCTCGATGCGAGTACGCAATCGCGCAAGGGACTAGTTGTCGCCAAGGCGCGTGACGACGATCCTGCGATGTTTCTCGATGTGCGGGACACGACGTTCGGCGCGGCGAGGAGGTCGGCTCGGTCAGCTTGGTAGCGACAGTGAACGACCCGGCGAAGAAAGAGGCGAAGCGCCAAGGGGTGAAGCAAGGTTAATTACCAAACGCGCTGTAAAGGCATGATTGCTAAGTCGTACTGCGTAATGCCCGCCGCCTCGCAACGCGGAGCTTCCGTTAAGCCTGAACCCTGACATTTGCGGTCCCCAGTGCGTCACTTATGCCGCTGGTTAAAGGGCAAGCAAGGTTCAAAGCCTACTGGCAATGAGCACAGGCAAGTCCGTGCGTTGTGACGTGGCCTGATTGCCGCTCTATCACCATGCGAATGGGCATACGGTCTTGCGCAATCTTCTCACCGTTCATTGCGCATACCGCTGCGCCAGTCAGCCCATCTCTTCGAGGTCACGGTACCGTTCGCGAAACTTGGCCCACCGGCTAGCACCATGACGCCTGCCACACTGACGCTTCGCCATACGCCAATCGCCGACTGTGTCCGCGACGACAACCTCCAGAGGACCATCTGATGGAATGAACGAACCTCATGGGCGAACTCTACGACATGAAGGCCGCTTTTCGACGTGCCCGCTTCTTCGCGTGAATGATCGGGATCTTGTGTGCATCTAAATCGGAGCGGAAATCGCGTATTAGCCTCAACCTGCCAGCCCGCGATGGTGATCGCCGCGTTCGTTGTCACGGGCAGAGCAGACTTCGCCCGAGGCAAGCTGGAGCGGCGCTGGGATTGCAGCTAATGGTTGTATGTCGTTTGTTCCTACGATTCCGGAGCAGCCCCGAGGAGGTACTCGCCAAGGTTTAGTGACGAGGTTATCAATCTCGCTTACCTTTTTGTTCACTTTTTTGAGCAGTTTCTCTTTATTTTCAGGGCAGGGGTTTTTCGTGAATGCGATTACCGTTGCGCCGGCGATCGCGCTGAAACGCCCGTCGGTCCATTTGCCGGAACAACCCAACGTCATCGTTGACCGTTCGACCGGCGCCGCGCCGGCCAAGTCGGAGGCTGTTTCGTCGAATGCCGACGCCCCGAAGTCCGCCTATCCTGCGGCCGCCAAACTGCCCACTCAGGTCGGTCCAAAGGGACTGCGATTCGACTTCAATGATGGCGCGCGAATTGTTTGCCCTCATGGCGAGCAGCCCTGGAAGGTGAGAATTCGGGATCTCGACACAGGCAACGTGTTGTTCGAAACGGAATTCGCCGGCGGCTATGTCAACAGCTCAAAGCGCTACTACATCCGTTTCGGAATAGAAGTCTCCCAGCAGGGCGAATCCCTCTTTGATCATGAATACTCGGCCAAAGATCGCGCCGTCCTGATCCAGTTTCCGGTCGGGACGCTCGGCGATACGATGGGATGGTTTCCCTATGCGGTGAAGTTCAAGGACAGGCATGGCTGCAAGCTGAGCTGCGCCATGGGCGCGCCGCTGATCGAACTGTTCCGCGACGCGTATCCGGACATCGAGTTCATCACCCACGAAGAGGTCAAGCCGGAGCGATATTACGCGACCTACAGCGTCGGACTGTTTTTCGACGACAAGGATTGCGTCTATCAGCCCACCGATTTTCGCCATGTCGGGCTACATCGGACCGCGGGTTACATTCTGGGCGTCGATCCGACCGAGCAGCCACCGCGCATCGCCATCAAGGATGATACGAGGCCGATTGCCGAGCCCTATGTCTGCATCGCGGTCCAGAGCACCACGCAAAGCAAATACTGGAACAACCCGCATGGCTGGCGCGAGATCGTCAATTTCCTGAAGGCGGCCGGCTACCGGGTGGTGTGCATCGACCAGAAGGCCACTCACGGCACTCAGTTGATCTGGAACCATATTCCGAACGGTGCCGAGGATGAGACCGGCGACAAGCCGCTGGCCGAGCGATTTCGCTACCTGAAGCATGCTGACTTTTTCATTGGTCTGTCGAGCGGCCTGTCGTGGCTTGCATGGGCGTCGGGGACGCCGGTCGTCATGATCAGCGGGTTCACCCATCCGACCAACGAATTCGAAACGCCCTACCGCATTGTCAATTTTCACGCGTGCAACAGTTGCTGGAACGATCCGCGGGTGCGTTTCGACCACAAGGATTTTCTGTGGTGCCCGCGGCATGCCAATTCACCCCGGCAGTTCGAATGCACGCGGCTGATTACGGCCGATCACGTCAAGCAGATTATTCAGCGCATACCGGGATTTCCGGTCGGCGGCAAAATGTAGCGCGTAAAGGACGTCGATGCCGACAGGCGTCGACGCCCGAAACGGGCAAATGAATTTCATTCTGGCCTGGAGGCAGAGCCATGCAGACGATTTCCAGCGGCGTGACCGTTACTGTTTCTTCTGGCACTGAATCCGGCGATACCGTCCTGAATGGCGGCACGCTGATCGTTGAGTCCAGCGGCAGCGCCACTGGAACGACTGTGTCCGGCGGCTTGGAGGTGATTTCGAGCGGTGGTATCGATAGCGGCGCCACGCTTCTGTCCGGCGGCAGCCTGAATATCTCCAGCGGCGGCCTCAGCGTCTCGGCCACGGTGTCTGCAGGCGGCACGCTCAACGTTTCCTCGGGCGGTGCGGCGTCGTTCCTTGCCGTGTCGTCGGGCGGCACGCTGAACGTTGCCGGAACGGTGACAAGCCACGTTGAAGTCTTTTCGAGCGGCCTTGTTGTGATTTCTTCCGGCGGCATCGAAACGGGCGCTCCCGGCAGCGACGAGACGATTGTGTCGGGCGGCACGGTCAGTGTGACCTCGGGCGGCCAGCTCTCCTACTTCACGGTCAGGAGTGGCGGCCTTGTCACGGCCGACTATGGCGCGACCATCCACGACTTCGGCGTCAGCAGTGGCGGTATCCTCAATCTCGCAGGTTCTCAGACCAGCAACTCGGAGGTCTTCGCCGGTGGCACCGAGAATGTTTTTTCGGGAGGCAGTGCGCAGAACTTCGATGTGTCGGGGGGCACGCTGAACGTGCTTTCCAGCGGCAATGCGCAGGACTTTACGGTGTCGGGAGGCTCGCTCAATGTCCTCTCCGGAGGCCTGTCGGAGTTCTTCACCTTGTCGTCCGGAGCCTCGGCCAGCGTCGCATCCGGCGCCACCGTTCACGACTTTACTGTATCGAACGGAGCAACGCTGAACCTGCTGGGTACGGCGACGAACTTCGTGTTCGTTGCGGGCGGCGCCACATTGAACGTCTCTTCCGGCGGTGCCATCAGCGGATCGTTGGATCCATCCGCCCTCCCAACGGTCACCGTCGTCGGCACGGTGAATGCATCCGCGGGCGCCTCCGTCAGCTACGTTGCCGTCAACAGCAACGGCGCCCTGAACTTGCAGGCCGGCGCGTCCGCGCATGACATCAATGTGAATAGCGGTGGCCAATTCAATCTCGCGGGAAGCACAACCAGTAACATCAACATCCACGGCGGTGGCCTGGAAACCGTTTCGTCCGGAGGTGCTGCGAACGGCGCCAATGTCTTCGGCGGCGGTGAGCTCGACGTCCTTTCCGGCGGATCGGCAAACGCCACGATGGTCAATGGCGGTCTGCTGAAGCTGTTCTCAGGCGGGTCCCTCAGTGGCGTTTCGGTCAATTTCGGCGCCGTAGAACTGGTCAGCGGAGCGTCCGTTTCACAGCTTTCCAACACCACTTTTGGTAGCGGTACCGACCTTGAGGTGGGGCCTGGCGCTGTCGTGAGCGGCTATTTGGTGGGTAGTGGCCCGATCCTCGAGGTTCTGTCGGGCGGCTCAACCTCCGCCATCACCGTCAGCGCGAATGGAATAGAGAACGTGCTTGCGGGCGGCACGGCCCTGGGCACCATCGTTGGCAGTGGCGGCTTCATGCAAGTCGGCATTCCGTCGTTCCAGGGATCGGGCGGTTTGGCGGGCGGAACCGCGAGCAATACGACCGTGGCGGGCGGGCAGCTCGATGTGAACTCCGGTGGCCTCGTGGTGTCCACCACGATTGCCAACAACGGCGGCGCGCAAGTCATCTCGGGCGGTGCAGTATCCGGAACGACGATCTCCAACTCCGGCGGCATGACCGTGCTGAGCGGCGGCACGGCGGCCGACACGACGGTGCTGAGCGGCGGCTACTTCCAGCTCGGATCGTTCAACGGTAGTTCCGTTTCAGCCGGTGGCAGCGCGACGGGCACGATCCTGTCTGGCGGCTTCGAGGCCGTCTTCAGTGGTGGCGTCGATTCCGGCGCCACGATTCTGTCGGGTGGCAATCAGACGGTTTCCTCTGGTGGCGCCACCATTGGCGCCACGATTTCAAGTGGCGGCGTGTTGAATGTGTCGACCGGCGGTTCGGCTGCGGCGCAAGTTTCAAGCGGAGGTGTTGAGAATGTTTCGTCTGGCGGTCTGACGTTCAACACCGCGGTCTTCAGCGGCGGCGCCTTGAATGTTTCCGCCGGCGCGACGGCGCACGACGTCACCCTGTCGGGTGGCGCGCTCAATCTTGCCGGCACCATCACCAGCAACGTCTTCATCTCGAGCGGCGGCATAGAAAACGTGCTGGTGGGAGGATTGGTCTCGGCAACCTCCAACGGCGTGGGGACGACGGTTTCGGCGGGCGGCATCCTCAACGTGGCGGGGACCACGTCCAATACGGTCGCGGTGTTGAGCGGCGGCGTCGAGAACGTCTCGTCCGGTGGCGTCATCCAGGGCACCATCAGCGGCACGACCGGTACGGGAACATTCGTCGCAGCCGGTGCGACGCTCAACATTCTGTCCGGAGGTTCTGCCAGCATGCTCAACGTGTCCGGCACGCTTAACGTGCAGGGCAAGATCACCAGCAATGTCATCATTCAGAGCGGCGGCCACGAAATCGTCTCTGCAGGTGGCTCGGTCACCGGCGTGACCGGTTCGGGGACCGCAATTTCCGGGCTGGTCGACGTTCTCTCCGGAGCGTCCTTCGAATATGCGACCGTCTTCGCTGGCGGCGACCTGAATGTCTCGTCCGGCGCGACGGTAGACCATATCTCCGTCTCGAGCGGCGGCGTCTTCAACGTCGGCGGCACGGTTCTGAGCAACGTCGGGGTCTTTGCCGGCGGCATCGAGAACGTGTTCTCCGGAGGCGTGGTCACCGGTGTGACCGGCTCCGGAACCGGGATTTCGGGCGGCACGGTCAACGTGTCGTCGGGAGGCGCAATCGACCACACGACCGTCATCAGCGGTGGCGTGCTGAACATCGCGTCTGGAGCTGCGGCACACGACATCGCGGTGTCGAGCGGTGGTGCGCTCAAGGTTGCCGGCGCGGTGACCAGCAACGTCGCGGTCTTTGCCGGAGGAAATGAGATCGTTTCCTCTGGCGGCTCCACGGGGCCGGTCACAATTTCCGGCGGCGTGGTCGAACTGCAGGCCGGCAGCGTCGTGAGCGGCGGCGTCACCTTCAGCGGTTCCGGCGGTCAGCTGAAGATCGACGGCACGTCTTTGGCCGGCACGACCATCAGCAGTCTGGTGCTGGGCGACAGCATCGATCTGGCAGGCCTCAATTTCGTATCGGGTGGGTCGGCGACCTTGCAGGCCGGCAACATCCTGCACGTCACGGAGGGGGCATCCTCCTTCGATCTGCGGCTTGATGCGACACCCGGCGTGCGGTTCAGCGTCAGCGCGGATTCCGGTACCGGAACGTTGGTCACGACCCGTGCCGATATCGCGCCGGTCACGTCAGCGTCCAACATCCATGCAGGCGCCGGCGAGACCTCCGTGCTGGCCTCCAGTCTCTTCACCGCGTCTGACGCCGATGGCGATCTGATCACCCAATACGCGTTTTGGGACACCCAAGGTCACGGACACTGGGTCGTCAACGGCGTCGTCCAGGCCACCAACGCCGAGATCGATGTTGCGGCGGCGAACCTGTCGCAGGTGAGCTACGTCTTCGGTCCAAGCGGATCGACTGATACCCTTCTCGTTCGAGCCAATGACGGCACGGTTTGGGGCGACTGGACTCAATTTACCGCCAAGGCATTTGGCGACACCGCGCCAACCGTGAACGCAGTTAACGTGACTGCGGCGCACGGCCAGACGTCGATTGCTGCATCGAGCCTGTTCACGGTGAGCGATCCGGACGGCGACACGATGACCCAGTACGCGTTCTGGGACACCCAAGGCAACGGACACTTTGTGGTCAACGGCGTCGTGCAGCCCACCAACGCCGAGATCGATGTTGCGGCGGCGAACCTGTCGCAGGTGAGCTACGTGTTCGGCCCCGGCGGTTCGACGCCAGATACGCTCTGGGTGAAGGCCAATGACGGTATCTTGTGGAGCGCCTGGAAGAGCTTCACGGCAACACCGGGCCCCGACACGGCCCCGGTCGTGACGGCATCGAACGTGGCCGCGGTTCATGGGCAGACGTCGGCGCTCGCGTCGAGCTTGTTCTCGGTCACCGATGCCGAGCACGACACGATCACCCAGTATGCGTTCTGGGACACCGGCGGCAACGGACACTTTGTGGTCAACGGCGTCGTGCAGCCCACCAACGCCGAGATCGATGTTGCGGCGGCGAACCTGTCGCAGGTGAGCTACGTGTTCGGCCCCGGCGGTTCGACACCCGATACGCTGTGGGTGAAGGCCAATGACGGCAGCATGTGGAGCGCCTGGAAGAGCTTCACGGCAACACCGGGCCCCGACACGGCCCCGGTCGTGACGGCATCGAACGTGGCCGCGGTTCATGGGCAGACGTCGGCGCTCGCGTCGAGCTTGTTCTCGGTCACCGATGCCGAGCACGACACGATCACCCAGTATGCGTTCTGGGACACCGGCGGCAGCGGCCACTTTGTGGTCAACGGCGTCGTGCAGCCCACCAACGCCGAGATCGATGTTGCGGCGGCAAACCTGTCGCAAGTCAGCTACGTGTTCGGCCCCGGCGGTTCGACACCGGATACGCTCTGGGTGAAGGCCAATGACGGCAGCATGTGGAGCTCCTGGACGAGCTTCACGGCAACACCGGGCCCCGACACGGCCCCGGTCGTGACGGCATCGAACGTGGCTGCGGTTCATGGGCAGACGTCGGCGCTCGCCTCGAGCTTGTTTTCGGTTACCGATGCCGAGCACGACACGATCACCCAGTATGCGTTCTGGGATACGCAAGGTAACGGACACTTTGTGGTCAACGGTGTCGTGCAGCCCACCAACGCCGAGATCGATGTTGCGGCGGCGAACCTGTCGCAGGTGAGCTACGTGTTCGGCCCCGGCGGTTCGACACCGGATACGCTCTGGGTGAAGGCCAATGACGGCAGCATGTGGAGCGTCTGGAAGAGCTTCACGGCAACACCGGGCCCCGACACGGCCCCGGTCGTTACCGCATCGAACGTGGCCGGAATTCACGACCATTCGGTGGCGGCGTCGACCTTGTTTTCGACCACGGATGCCGAGCACGACACGATCACCCAGTACGCGTTCTGGGACACCGGCGGCAACGGCCACTTCGTGGTCAATGGCGTCGCCCAGGCGGCCAATGTCGAGATCGACGTCTCGGCGGCGAACCTCTCGCAGGTGAGTTACGTGTTCGGCCCCGGCGGTTCGACACCGGATACGCTCTGGGTGAAAGCCAACGACGGCAGCATGTGGAGCGCCTGGAAGAGCTTTACGGCCACTGCAACCAACCAGGCGCCGACGGTCTCGGTCTCCAACGTCGTGACGGTCTCGGGGCAGACCTTTGCTGCTGCGAACCTCGTCACCGCGACGGACGCCGACGGCGATGCCATCACGAAGTATGCGCTGTGGGATTCCAACACCAACGGGCATTGGAGCGTCAACGGAGCTACGCAGGCCGCGAATACCGAGATCGACATCACTGCGGCGCAACTTTCCCAGACGACCTATCAGGCCGGCTCGGGTACGGATCAGCTCTGGATGCGGGCCAATGACGGCATTGCGTGGGGAGCCTGGCAGCCCTTCAACGTGACGGGCGAGAGCTCCACTAATGCCACCATCGCATCGGGCGGCACCCTGGAATTAACCGGGGCTTCGAGCGCCGCCGTGACGTTCCAGGGTTCGACGGGGACGCTGAAGCTCGACAATTCCGCGAGCTTTGCCGGCACCGTCGCCGGCATGACCGGTTCGGACGCGATCGATTTCGCGAATATCAATTTCGCGAACGTTCAGACTCCGAGCTTCAGCGGAAACGCATCGCGCGGAACGCTCACGGTGACGGACGGCACCGTCACGGCGAGTATTGCGCTGCTCGGCAACTACATGGCCTCGACATTCGCGACGTCGAGCGATGGCCATGGCGGTACTCTGGTTGTCGATCCGCCCGCGACGCAGGTCAGCCAGCTGGCGCAGCCGCAGCATGTGTGAGTGATGCTGCCAACAGGCAGGCCCGCCTTGGTGCCGACACTCAGGTGTCGCTGGGGCGCCTAGAGCATGATTCGGAAGAGTGTGAAGCTGATTTCCGAAAAGATCATGCTCAAACAAGGAGCTAAAGCGCAATGACGATTCAACCCAATCTCATCGCGCTTTAGCAGGCCTTCGGTGGATGTTATCTTGTTGTGATTTTCAGGTTGCCGTTAACGACTGAACTCGCAGTTCCGGAGCTTGCTTGCCACCACTTGTGCGTCAGGTTGGCAGCATGCCGCGACCCTAGCCGCGCCTGCCCCGAACTATCGGAAGCGCTCTAGGACGCCGTGATCGTCCTTCTTGGGCTCGTTCCAATCGCTACCGCAGCCGTCGCGTTGCTTTCGTGAACCTAGCCCGCACATGCCAAATAGAGCGGTAGATGGCCCCGGCAACCGTTCACTTCGCGTCTCCCCGCCGATCAGTTGATCGCAACTCATGATCGTTGGTACCGCGCATCGTGCCGGCGTTACCAACGCTGCGTGGGACACTCGGTTTGTTCATGACCCAAAACCAAACCGAACTTCGAGCGATGGCCTGGCGCAGCAAGCAAGCTCGTCACAGCGCTTTTGACGCGTCGAGTACGATGGCATCAGCCATCAGCCTTTGGATCGCCAGCTGCTCTTCAGTGAGGCGCCTTTCGACGAACTGCCGCTCGTGTTCGGTCAGGGTGCCTTTGAGCAATCGCCGATAGCGCTGGACGTTGTTCCCGTAGGCCTTCAGGCACATCAACTGCTCGTCGGTCATCTTGATCTCCATTCCGGACCGGAAATAGGCGACTACGTTCAATAAGGATCGCGGAAAGCCGAGGATAGTTTCGCAGCAGTCTCGCAGCACTCAACACAGCGAACATTTCGGTCGTGGTCTTAGGCGACCGATGATGTGTGCCGGTGGCGGGCCGCTCCGACTTGACGCCGAAAGTCATGATGTGGCCGGCCGCGACCGCCACCAGTCCGCTGCGGCACGCCGCGACGAAAGCCGCCGTATCTCGCACCTCAAGTCCTCTCGCGTTCATGTTCACGCGCAAATCGAGCGAAAGCAGTTGCGACGCCGACGACTGCGAGGAGACTAGCACGAAGAATCCGTGCGGCCGCGCGGATTCTGACAGGCGTATCAGATGCATTCCGTCCCAGCCATCAGGCGGCGCTGTGCTGTGCGAAGTGATGCTCCGGCAGCTGCGGCGTCAGGTCGCGGTGTGCACGGAGCATACTCCGGAAGGAGTAGATCGGCTCCTCCATGAGGGAAATGGCGCGCGTACGCGAACTGCACGAAACTACGACGAAATTTCGGATCGGCGAGGGCGGAGCCCGTTGGGTAAAGTGATCGCAGTAGATGCGCGGATTGCAGAGGGTGGGCTACATCCGTTGCTTGTGCTGGCCGCGCTCGTGCTCACCAACACTCCGCTATTTTGCGCGGAGGTCGCGTCCATTCGCCTCGCAGCCGAAATCGCGCGTATCACGGACGATGGCGACAAGCTGCACGCTTGGGCGGTCGTGACGTTGGGCTCGACTGAGAAGCTGAACTCACCGCTCCGCTTGCGCGGTATCGAGGCCACCCACCCGTTGCCACCGTCACGATGGCATCGCGCAATTGTATCGGTGGAACCGGAATGACGATTTCAATCCGTTGTCGTGGCGAACGGGGCGATTGATTGTTGGAGGATACCGTATGCCCGGTCGCGGCGGCGGATATCTGCTGTTCTATCGCACTAACGACGGTCGACCGCAGGAGGTCGAAGCAGCCGAAAAGCGTGACCTCGACGTGGACTGCAGGCTCTGCCTCGAGGTAGGGCACTTGAGTGCCGCACTTCGGCAGGTCGTGTTGCCATACGAAAGGTGATTGCGGATGGATCGCACGGTTATCCTCGGCAGCGAAGTAAGCCCTACCTGCGACATCGCGAGCGCGCGGCCGCAGCGCCTGCTCAGTGCTGCACAGCCCGTGCTCTTCTGGACGACGACCGTCGCCATGCTCGCAACCGTGTCGGTGCCCGAAACAATATGGGCGTCGCCCGATGCGATGCGTCTCGCGGCGGATGCGCGGCAAACAATGGCCCTTCGCAGTATCAGCTTGGCTGCTGCGGCGGAGGACGGCAATTCCAAAGTTGCGCCGCGGGACGAAGGCGGTGCCAAGCGGTCGATGCTGATAGTACAGGCAGCGGGCAACCAGAGTGTGCCCTCCTCGGACCAGAAGCCCAATTGGGGCGAAAGCCTGTCCTGCGAGCTCTCCACTGCAAGGCTTGACATTGGCCTGTTGCAGCGCATCGAGCACGAGCGCGAGCGGGCGGAGATGTTGGAACAGAGTCTTGCCGCGGCTCGACGTGACGTCGAAGTTCAGACTGCGCTGGCCACGAAGGCTGTCGAAGATGCAGCTCGGGTGAAGCAGGCCGTGCAGGGTGCCGCGGAGCTGCAGGGCGCGCTGGAACAAGCCCGTGAGAATGCAGGAAAGCTGGAACAAGATCTCGTGGCGGCACGACGCGAGGTCGAGATCCAGACTGCGCTGGCGGTACAAGCAGGCGAAGAAGTTGCACGGCTGAAGCCGACGCGGAAGAGCGGCGCGGCCGAGACCAGGCAACCGCCCGCAAAGGACGGAACGCCGGCCGGCGGCCTTTCTTTGGCGCGGAGTGCAATCCGGGCCTACGAAGCTCAGACCTACGCGACTGGAGGAGAACTGCTCGAACTCGGCCAAGTCATGGCGAGCGATACCGGATCGCTTCGCTATTCCGAGCGGTTCGCCCGTCTCGAGCAAGATCTCGCAGTCGCGCGAGGGCAGGTCGAGACGCAGACAAAAATGGCGACGGATGCAGCCGAGGAGGCATCCCGCCTCAGGCAGTCGGGGGAGAGAGACGCAGCCGACTTGCAGAGAGAGCGCGCGCAATCGGCGCGGCTGGAGGCAGATCTTGCGGCGGCGCGGGGTGACCTGGAGACTCAGACAGCGCTGGCGGGCAAGGCCGGAGAGGAGGCTTCCCGTCAAAAGCTTTCGGTGCAGGCCTTGGCAACTGATCTGACGCAATCGCGCGCGAAGGCCGACGCGCTTGCGCAGGAGCTCTCCCAGGCACGCAGCTCGATCTACGCTCGTGAGGCGCAAGTCCTCAAGGCCGGAGAAGAAGTCGCGGAGCTTAGGCGGGCGGCTGAACGCAGCGCGGATTCAGCTCAGAAGGCCTCACCCGTTGAACTTGGACAATTGACCCGGCTCCAGCAGGATCTTGCGGCGGCTCGCAGTGATGTCGAGGCCCAGGCTGCACTGGCGGCGAAAGCAAGTGATGAGGCAGCCCGACTGAAACGGGAGAGGGAGAACGACGCGGCAGAGTCGCAGAGCTCGTTGCAGGCGGCGCGTCAGCGGGCTGACAGGCTGGAGCAGGATCTGGTGGCGGCGCGGCGTGATGCCGAGAGCAAGACTGCGCTGGTGACGAAAGCAGGCGACGAAAGTACGCGGCTGCAAGTCGTGGTCAAGAGCGCCGCCGCAGACCTGCAAAAGGAGCGTGAGCGTTCCGCGCGGCTGGAGCAGGATCTGGCGGCAGCGCGACGTGAAGTCGAGAGTAGGACCGCGCTGGTGACGCAGGCAGGCGAGCAAACGTCCCGACTGCAAGCAGCGGGCAAGAGCGCCGCTGCGGACCTGCAAAAGGAACGCGAGCGGTCCGCGCAGCTTGAGCAGGACCTGACGGCGGCGCGGCGCGAGGTCGAGTCCAAGACTGCTCTGGCAGCCAAAGCGGCCGAGGATTTGTCCCGATTGACATCGGCGGGGAAGAGCGGCGCGGCGGAGCTCCAAAAGGAGCGTGAGCGGTCCGCACGCCTGGAACGGGATTTGGCGACGGCACGCCGCGATAGTGAGGTGCAGACGGAGAGGGCCGTAAAGGCAAACGAGGAAGTCTTGCTGCAGACGAAGGCAACAAAAGCCGATGCTGCCGAGTTGAAGCAATTGCGTGCCGAAAGCGCTGGTGTGAAGGCGCAGAACGTCTTCCTGTCGCGGAGCGCGATCCAAGCCTATGAGGCCCAGGGTCGCAAAGAGCTCGGCGCTGCGTCAGACGTCTTGACGACCGGTTCGCCTGGCCCAGGCAAGTCCGGCTCCATTGGATCCGGCTCCATTGGAGTGGCTGCCAATCCGATCGCCGAGCCGACACCCGTGGCACCTGCTCGCATCGTTATTCAGCCCGCTTCCGAGCAGTTTGCGGATGCTGCAGGTTTGGTGGCGCGTGCGAGTTCCTTGCTTCGGCAGGGCGATGTAGGTGCAGCGCGGCTTGTGCTTGAGCGCGCCGTCGAGATGGGCAGTGGCCAGGCGAGCTTTGCGCTGGCAGAAACCTACGATCCGTTGGTTCTCGCGAAATGGGGAACTTACGGCACGCGCAGCGATGCGAGCAAAGCAAAAGCCCTGTATGCCAAGGCCGATGCAGCAGGAATCAAGGAGGCGAAAGCTCGGCTGGACGCGCTGCATCGCTAATATTTGCGCACCCAAGCGATCCCAAGCCCATCAGTTCGCAACCGTGATCGATCGGACCGACCTCATCATCTGATACCGACCGAGGGCGGCTCAGCTTCCGTCACCGCAGTTCGGCCCGCCGCCGGTGACGGGTCCAAACCGCTCAGCTTTCGGGAAGGTACGTCCGGAAGATCTTGATATCGCAAGGATATCTCGACCGTGTCGCCTGGTTGCAACTCAGTGTCCTCGCTCGCGGCAATCTGCTCCGGCCCGTTTTTGCCCTTCCTGAAGATGGTAATATCAGGCTTGCTGCCCGCTCCTCGCACAAGCTGCGATCGAACCATCGCGGTGTACTGAATCTTCTCACTCACGGCCTGCAGCCTCTCGCGAACCTGGTTGAGCCTCAAGCTCGTGTCCTGCAGCTCACGCAGCAGGTCAAGCCGCCGTTGATCATCGAGCTTCGTCAGCCTTCTGACGAGGTCATCCTGCTGCTTCTTGACCTGCAGCAGCTGCGCAGAGGTCTGCAGCTTCCTGGTCGACGACAGTAAAACCGCTCGACGCGCATCCGTGACGCGCGGGCTGGTCAGGGTACCTCGGGCGAACATATCCTGCGCCTTTTGCAGCTCTTCCTGGTCCGACTGAAATCCCTCTTCCTCGCGCTTTTGCTGCTCGGACAGCACGCGCACTTCATCGTCTGCCTGCCGAACACCGCGCTGGATGAAGTCCTTTTCCTGCTGATAGTCGCTCTGCTTCGTCTTCAAATACTCTGTTTCAGCATTGAAGATTTCTGAAATCGCCGATCGCGCTATCGGTGCCTCCTTTGCGCCGTTTGGAACGATCTGGGCTGCCTCTCCGAGTTCCGTCTTGATGCGCCACAAGCGGGCCTGCTCTTTGGCGAATTCTGTCCAAAGCGATCCGTACTCGGCTCTCATGTCGGCCAGATCGAGATACGGATTGTTCATTCTGACATGCATGATGTCATAGCCGCTCGCCAGCGCTATGAGTTGACGTGCGGTGATCGACGGAAGGTAAGGATACTGGCCCGGCTTCGAGACGTCGCCGTTGATGTATACTGGCCTGTAGTCCGCCACGGTTGTAGTGATTTCATCCGCATCGATCACGATGACGCTTTCACGCCCTTCCGGACTTCTCTGTCGAAACACCTTGTTGGCTAGTGCAGCGCCGACCTTGGTTCGGATCTGCGGTAAGCTCAGGCCTGCAACTTGAAGCACTCCGACGAGCGGCAACGATATGTTCCCGTCCGTCTGGACGGCTGCGCGGGATCGCAGCTCCGGCACGCCCGCGGCCGCAACCTCCAGCACATCTCCGACATTCACGAGATACTCGGCTTTAGCCTGTGCGACTGAAATCGTTAGGCAGAGGGCGGCCAGGCCCCATTTGATGTAACCGCCGAGGTCGTTGCCCAGGATCCTGAGCCTGAAACGCTTGCGCGATGTGAAGTTCGGCATGACGGCAACTTTCTCTGCGACGTGGTCACCTGGATGAAACCCGCGCAATCTGTCGGCGTACCGACACGTCAGCATCGCTGACGCTCGGGTAGCGATCGAGACGGAAGATCGGCAAAACCGAGGTTCGTTCCCACATCTGTCGGGGGCGGGACGTACCGCCCACATTTTCGATTGATCGGCCTCGTTGATCGTCAATTCGAAGTTGCATCAGACCCATCGGGATGTGCGAACGAGCGGATCGCCGCTCGAATTTAGTCCGGTAGTGCCGGGGCTCAATGGACCATCGTAATTACCCATTTATTGCCTTTCCCAACCTGGGACCCGGAATGTACTGATTCAGCAGGAAATGAGCGATTGGGCCGCAGAATGCCATGAACGATTTCACCAGTTTGCTGGCCTCCGCCAACCGTCCGGCGCGTCCGGTCCATGACCGCTGCCAAGTTCGTCGCCGGCGCGACTTCGGCTCATTTCGGGGTTCGCGTCCATCACAGGTTGATGCGGCGATCACTCGCCAGTTTCGGCCAGCTACCTTCGTCTCAAGAGGTGCATGAATGCCCATTGATGTGACCCAGCCGGCCACCCTTCCGCCATCCTTGCTTCCTTCAGTGGGTCCCTTTGGCGCTCTTTGACCCGGCTACTGCAACGGAGCACCAATCATCAGCGCTGGTATGAAAATGTCACAGAATACAACGGATAGTTGGATGAACCGGGACGATCCGCCGCCGCCGGAATTTCGTCCTACGTCGGTCATTTCCGTGCGAGCGGTGGTTGACTTCGTACGGCGACGCCTGTTGACCATATCCTTGGTGTGTTTCGCCGCGCTTTGCGTAGCCGTGCTCTACCTCATCATGGCGGTACCCACGTTTACTTCCAAGGCGCAACTTATCGTAGATTCGAAAGCGACCCCCAGCGACGTTGCAGCAGTCGCAACGATCGTTGAAAGTCAGATCGGAATCATCAGGTCCGAGAGCATCGCCAGTGCCGTGATCGAGAAACTCGGCCTTGCGGAGGATCCGGAGTTTGCGGGCGGGCAGGGTAGTAGCGCGCTGTCCGTATCGCGTCTGCTCGGCTGGACCAGGCCGGAAAGCCAAGGTAGCGCCATGCGCTACGCCGTGGAATCCTTCGGACAGAGGCTTACCGCCAAGCGTGTCGGCCCGACTTACCTTATCGAGCTCACCTTCAGTTCCAAGAACCCCGATCGCGCAGCGCAGATTCTGAACGCCGTCGCAGAGAAGTATATTACGCATCAAATGGACCAAGGGGGGTCGTTGCAAGATGAGACATGGGTCCGGGATCGACTGAATGGCTTGAGCACTCAGGCGGCAGCTTCGCAGAAGGCACTCGAGGACTTCAGTAGAAACAACAAAGATGCGCCGGATTCCGCTGCTAATATGGATAAGTTGGCGGCCGCTGCAGAATCGGCCAAGAGCGCCTATGATAATTTTCGTCACATGCTGCGCAGGCTTGAGGCTACGCGACAGCAGTCCTCGCCGGTGTTTGCTGCGAGTTTGATTACTCAAGCGTTGCCTCCGCTGAGGGCCGCTTCGCCAAAGCCCAAGAATGTACTTGGAATAGCGCTCCTTGGCGGGCTGCTTCTTGGCCTCGCCTTCGCCGTGCTGCAGGATCTGATGGACGGCCACATTCAGTTCGGTGCGTGGGACCTGTTGCGCGGACACGATGATAGAGCCGAGTGGCCTGCCTCCGACACAGTTCGACCGGATCATCAATCTGAAACATCGGCAAAGTCCAGGCCAGTGCGCCTTACGGGTTCGGGGTGAGAGCGGAGCAGCCATATTCGGCAACGCTTGGGATCCCTTGGGATCCGTTGTGTCGGACGGCGGGCGGGCAGGCGCCATCGGATGATCAGTATCGAGCAGGATGGCGCGTTGGCCCGGCGAGCACGGCGCGGAGACCGCGGCGTAGACCGTATCCCAGGCGCAATTTTTGGTGCGACGGTGGCCCGCGCCATCTGGCTGGATGCTGGAATTCGCGTTCGGAAGATGTCGCGCTTCTGGCCGGCGATGAAGACAGGGTGCGGCGCGTTGTGGCCATGTCGATAGAATTGTTCAGTCTCGCACCAAGTGAGCTTCGGTGGCTTGGGAGCCGCTGCGCACCGAGAAGCCGTGCGCTCGAGGCCGGTTGCGCTGGAAGGCAAGGAGCCGACTGGTCATGACCGTTGCGTTGAGATATGGCGGCGGAACTCCCTATCATAACGCGCATACGTATTCGCTCGGTCAAAAGGCAAAATGGCTCTTTCTGGCCGTCGTTTTCATATTGCCATTTCAACGAGTGCCATTTGTCAATACGAACCTGCTCGGCATACAGGGCTGCAAGCCCTTCAACCTGCTGTCAGCGGGAGTCCTGGTCTATTTGTTATTCCGAGTTTCGCTCTTATCAGCGACCGACAAGATCGAACGAACGTCCATCCGCATCCTGTTGCTGTATTTCGTAACCTTCACCATCGCTTTCGCCAGGTCGATCCCAAATGCCCCTCTGCTTCATGAACGCCTCCCGGATGTATTTCCAGAGTCCTATCTGGATTACATCATGTCATACGGCATGGTTCCGGCGTTCTACATACTGCCGTTTCTGTTCATTCTGAAGCGATGTCGCTCATTTTCGGAGATTGAGACAGTCGTCAACGCAATCTGCGTTTCGATCCTACTCCTGTCGGCCAGCTTCATCTTCGTCGCCCTCATGAATCCATCGGCTGCCCTTTCAGGGCGGGCCGCCGTTAACGGTTTGTGTGAAGCCTACTTCGGCATCCACTACAACACGATGGGAACGATATACATCTGCACCGCGCCTTTGTTGCTTTACAAAGCACTTACGCGTAGCTCACTCTGGATCGTGCCCGTCGCTCTGTCGCTTTTGGGACTTCTTCTACTCTCATCGCGCAGCGCGCTTTTAACCGTTGCGGGCTCCTATGTTTTGCTTCTGATCTACAAGCGGAAATTTGCTGTGCTGGGCGCCGGCGCGGCGATGGTGGCCATCGCATCCGTTCTCTGGATCGCGCCAACGATGGACGCCATCCTTTCCATTGGTTTCGATGGGACTTCGGAAGTGTCGGCTGATGAATTGCTTACCGGCCGCGTAGATTTCATTTGGGTCCCGCTGCTCAATGAATGGACGAGTGATCTCGGCCTGTTTCTATTCGGCGCGGGTCGGTCCGGAATCATAACCAGCGAGGCGTGGTACTCGGGAGCGCTTATCCAAGCTACTCATGCACACAACGCAATCATCGATTTCTTTCTCGACTGTGGAGCGATCGCGACCGGCATTCTTCTCGTTCTTATGTGCGTCGGGATATCAACCGCCTGGCGTGTCGGCCGACGGTTGCATAGCGACCTGTATTGGGCCTTGTTTGCGTGCATCGTCGGCTATGGAATAAGTATGTTTACGGAGCGAGAGGTATTTCCATCGTTCGAGAACATGTACCTGTTCCTTCTCATCGCGATGATGGTCAACCTGGCGCGCCTGTCTTCGCGTGCGCCAAACGTCAGCATGAGCCGCGCACCGCCTGATGCGGGTGACACGGGCGCCGCGAGCGCAGCGGCAAGCCAGTGGAGGTAACTCCAGTTCTCCGTCTCTGAACAACGTGACCTTCTTGCAACGGAGCAATCGAGCCCGCTTAATGGCGACATTTCGCTTCGCATCGTTCCAATTGTGGTACATTCCGGCATGACGCTGTTCGGGCAGGAGATATTGGCTCACAACAGCCCGATCGAAATCTGGGGCCAGCGTGGCAATGCCGATGAACTCATGCAGAGCCGCTTCTTCGCACACTCCAGATTCACGCCAATTGCGATCCGCTGTGTGACGGCCGGATACCCAGTGCAGTCGACACATACGATCCAGCGGTACGGAATATGCCGCAAGCCAGCCGGCGCGATTTGCCGCTGTGCTCCGCAGGGACCGTTCCAATGATAGGCCCGCTCAAGCGTCTGACGCAGCGCCTGCTCATCGGCGTTCTCGGATTTGACAACTATCTCTTCTTCGTCGCTCAAGCGCGTATCGCCACGATAAGGACGTTCCGCTATGAAGCCGACTTTCTGTACTTTCTTAACATGGTGCCGAACGACGGTGTGATCCTCGACATCGGTGCTAATATCGGGGTGACGGCCTATTTCCTGGCGGCCAGGAAGCCCGGCTCCCGAGTCCATGCGTTCGAGCCGGGGCCCGAGAACTTCCGGAGCCTCACGCGTGTGGTCGCCCAGCACACGCTTGCAAACGTGACGGTTCACGAGTGCGGGCTGGGGCGCCAGGCCGCGGCGCTTCCGATGATCATGCCCGTGATAGGCGGCATCAAGCGACACGCGCTGTGCCAGGTCGACGACGGGCACTGCGAATACAAGGAGGGTATCCGCTTCCAAATCAGGATAGAGACGCTCGACGACGTTCCGGAGCTGAAGACGCGCACTGACGTGCACGCGATCAAGATCGATGTCGAGGAGTTCGAGGCCGAGGTGCTCAAAGGAGGTATGGAATTGATACGCCGCTGCCGGCCGCTCATCTTCTGCGAGATATGGAAGCCGGAGAACCGCAACGAGATTCGTGCAATGTTCGAACGCGAGCGCTACCGCATGTACGGCTATGAGCATGGCGTGCTCAAGCCCGCCGGATCCGGCCTCAAGAACTTCACAGGAAACTTCTTCATTATTCCGGATGAATGTCCGCTGCCCCAATAGAGGGCGCACCGGTGTCACGAATCCCGTCGCGCGACACAGCGCGGGCGGGAGGAGACGCCAGGCACTAGTCGTAGCTCTTCGGAGCCAAAGTACTACTCACGAAGAGCGACGCAGCGACACGCAGCGCTCCAATGGGAACGCCAACTCCCGTTGCGCCGGAGAGCCAAATGAGTTCAAATCGACTTGGGAAGCTCGGCTCCACTGGATAGATGAAGGGACCGAGGCCAAGGATTTAGTCGCATCATGCTGTGCCTGATGCCGCGCTCTACCGCAGCCGAAAATAAACGAATTGTCGTGACGCGTATCCTGGTTGTAACACACAAGCCGCTCGCAAGCCTGACCAACGGGCATGACCTCCGCGTGTGGCACCTGTGCCGCGAATTGGCGAAGCGGCATGAACTGTACCTTTTGACGGTAAATCTCGGTTCGACAGACGAGCCGGGCACCAACTTGGTTGGTTTGTCCGATGTCTTCAAAAAGATTGTGGAAACGCCGAAATTTCCGACTCACAGGCCCTCACTGAAGAGGCATTTCCGTCGAAATGATTCAGACTACTTCTCGCTCTCTTATCCGGATCACTTTTTAACCGTTACCAAAGCGATAGCCGGCTTCTGCGAGGAGAACAGTATCGATCGCATGATCGTCTTCTGCCTCGTGCTTGCAGAATTCGTCCGACCGTTTTCGAGCGATAAAAAAATACTCTTTGATCTCATCGACAGTGAAGTTTTAACGCTGACCAGACAAATGCAGTTCCTTCCGCCGTGGCCCGCGCACCTGAGATCGCGTCTCGACACGCGCCTGATGCTGGCGCGCCGCGCAAGGGCGGAGGCGTGTTTGCCCGTCTGGTTCAACCACGTGACGACCGTCAATGATGCCGATTCTGATACTGTTTGCAGGCTGTCTGGTAGAACTGCGAACGTTAGCACGATACCGAACGGAGTTTCACCCGACCTGGCGGACACATTCGACGCAAATGCGCATGTCGCAAAGCGGAGGGGAGTGGCATTCTGGGGTAACCTTGCCTTCAACCCGAACAGCGATGCGGTTCGGTTCTTTTACCAGTATGTTTATCGACCGTACTTGGCTCCGTCCGGAATTGAGTGGTGCGTGGTGGGCAAGGATGCGGAAAGCTGGCTTCTGGACGAAGCAAAGCGAGACGACGGCATTCGCCTCACCGGATTCGTCGAGGATATCTGCTCGGTGCTCGCCGAGTATCCGATTATGATAAATCCGATGCGAATTGGCAGTGGATTGAAGAACAAGGTACTTGAAGCGTTTGCCATGGGGCTGGCCGTGGTTTCAACGGGAGTAGGCATCGAAGCGCTTGGCATGGCGCGAGAGGGTATCGATTACCTGCGGGCCGACGAGCCCGAGAAGATCGCGGCAGCGATCAAGTTGCTCATCGAAGACGACGGCCTTCGGTGTTCCATGATCCAGAGTGCTCGAAAAGTCGTCCTGGAGCACTACACCTGGAAAAAGGTCGCTTGTGACATGGATGCACTGTTGGCTTCGGTGTGAGTACCGCGTGAGGTGTGGTCGTGATTGCCCTTCGGTTCAACGACCGTGGTCCGATAGGATGATGCATCGAGTTGGTCATGCGAGATTGACGAGGAGTGGCTCGAGAAAGGTGAGGCGAGAGTGATCCGATTTCCGTCAAATCGTTGTGCGCTTCGGGCGATCATCGTGCTGTCCTGTGCTTCTGGCAGTCACCCAGTGAGTTCTGATCGTCATCCTGGAGGGGGCGCAGACTGCGATTCGCGCTTTTGGTCGTCGACGCCGTCGCGAGGACGTTGATCCATGGCATCCATATTGCGTCAAGGAATTCTACTCTCGGCTGCACAATACACCGAGCAGGTCATCATGTTACTGACGCCGGTCGTTCTGGTGCGAACGATCGGTCCCACGGCGTTTGGTGAATACCGGCTGTTCTGGCTGCTCGTAACGACGGTGGCCCTATTGTTTTCCTTCAACATGCCCCGGAGCCTGCTTTTCTTCTTTGTCCGGCTGGATGCGGAGGGACGGCGGATTTACGTCGGTCAGACGGTGCTGTTCCTGCTCGCCACAACGACGTTTGCGCTGCTTCTCATCGTTGCCTTTCGTC
Organism: Bradyrhizobium sp. CCBAU 53421; assembly: GCF_015291625.1. Lineage (NCBI taxonomy): Bacteria > Pseudomonadati > Pseudomonadota > Alphaproteobacteria > Hyphomicrobiales > Nitrobacteraceae > Bradyrhizobium > Bradyrhizobium sp. CCBAU 53421. The sequence continues at coordinate 5,995,964 of NZ_CP030047.1, read as the reverse complement.
ATGTCCTTCCAGCTGGTATGAAAGATCTGCTGCGCGACCACGGATTGTTGCTGGCGATCTTCCTGTTCGTCTGGAATTTGGGCTTATTGCTGGACGTTGTACCTAACGCCGTCGGGCAAATCCGGTGGCAAGCGCAAGCTATCTTGGCTTCATCCGTGCTGAGAGCTGCGCTCATAATTTCCGCAGCGGTCGTTTTTCATCGATTTGAAGAGGTGCTCATCGCAGCTCTGATTGCGGCCGGCGTGCGCTTGGTACTCCTTGCCGTCTTCATTGCGCGCAATTGCGGCATTCGACTGTTCCCGATTGAGAAAGAGCAGTTCCGCGCACAGCTTCGCTACGCCCTTCCGTTCGGTGTGGCCGGCTTGCTGTGGAGTGTACGGAAGCAGGCGGAGCTTTGGATTGTCGCGACGATGTTCTCGTCGGGAATGTTCGGCATTTTTTCGATTGCAACCATGCTCCTCATGCCGTTCGAGGTCTTGAGAGGCGGGCTGGGCAATTTGCTCTTGCCGAGGATGAGTCATTTCCACTCATTGGGTCGCCACGACGAGCTGTTGCGGCTGAACAACCAGGGCAATGTGATCATTAGTGCGGTCATGTTCCCTGCCATCGCGGCACTGTTCGTCTTTGCGGAAGAAGTCATTCAGTTTCTGTTTACGAAGGAGTACGTGAGCGGCGCTCCGGTGTTGCGCATTTATCTGATTCAGACATTGATCTCGACGGAGATTACCACTCTGCTCAATGTGTTTGGACAGGGTTCGGCCAACATGCGCTATGAAGCTGCGATCCTTCCGTTTGCCGTGCTAACGAGCCTGGCTGGCGTCTGGTACTACGGCTTGCCAGGGGCGGCGATCGGGTCGGTACTCACAACCTTCGTTGTGTATGTCTTGTTTCTGAGAAGGCTTTCAAAGGTCATGAGCATTCCGATCGCAAGGTTGCAGGATTGGAAGAACCTTGGACTAATTCTGGTCGCGTCGGTGTTGGCGGCAATCCTGGTGCGGCTTTCGTTTGATCTGCTGCAAGCGCCGGTTCCAGTTGCTGCGCTGGGTGGTCCGGTTGCGGTTCTGGTCTGTTATGTGGCGATGTTGTTTGTGAGCGGGTACTATCGAACACTGGCCGAGGTCCGAAGAGAATGGGGAGTGCTCGGGGCGTGATGGAAGGTGATCCGCATTGTGTGGGTTTGCCTGGGTATCAGCGCGAGGGCGCGACGGCCAACGAAATTCAGTGACGAGCCACGGCAGGGGGGCCACTCGTCAGTGTGGCCTTCGGCTGGCCATCCGGCCAATCGAATTCGACTGCGATACCGCGCATGATTTCGTTGGCTAGTTCCCCGCCTTGATCTCCGTTCGTCATGATGACGGCGCCATCTCCATTTTCAAACATCGTCATCAAGCTGACGAAGCCATCGTTGACGCCGGCATGTAGAATTCGTCGATGCGGGGCGACGCCCAGTACAATCGGACCAAGCCCGTAGTTGCCAAGGCCGGGCGTGAGCATTTGGATAGCCGTAGCCTGGGACAGCACGGAAGCGTCTCGCCCGGTCCAGGCGCGCACCACGCCTAGCGCAAAATGTGCGACGTCAGTCGGTGTCGTCCATAATCCTGCGGCTGCCAACTCGGGATAGATATGCGGACCGCCCGGTACCGGTTCCCCGGTCGCTCGGTAGGGTGTTGCAGCCATTGGAGTGTCATTTTTCGGCAGCGGCTGCAGGAAACTGCTGTGGGTCATCCCGAACGGCTTGAGGACAAGGTCTTCAAGCAATGTTGGAAACGGTGTGCCGGTCACGTCGATGAGAAGCTGCTGCACAACCGTATAGGCGCCGCTGGAATACTCGAACCGTGTGCCGGGCTCGTGATCGACAATGACAGGCGCGGTATTTGCTGAACCGCATAGCGCAGACCTATCGTGCGCTGACCGCTGTAACCGGGTTAGGCCGCGACATAAAAGCGAGGCGCCATTGAGAACGTCGCCGAGTGACGGAATGGGTGCGCCTGCAGGATATCCCGGAAAATATGGAACGGTTATACCAGCCGAATGATTCAGCAGTCTTCGAAGTGTCACCTTCGATTGATCGGTGAACGAGTTTGCAGGGAGCTTCCAGCTCTTAAGGGATAGATTTACGTCGCCATCGAGATCGAGCTTTGCGGCCTGGACCAAGGCGAGCGCCGCTACAGCAGTAACCGGTTTGCTGATCGACGCTGCCTGGAATAATGTTTCAGGCGTTACAGGCGGACCACCGATGCTAGCGTACCCGAACCCCCGGGCTTCGACTATGCCGCCATGAACCACCGCGATGCTGACGCCAGGAACGCGCAGTTCGTTCATCCGATCAGCAAGTTTCATCGGAGGAGCGGCCGCGGTGTCAGCCCGCAGTCCATTCACGATACGTTGCAGGCGCTGTTCGAAGTCGCCGTAGCTGCCTGCGCGCGCGTCGTCCTGCGCAAGCGGAGCCTGGAGCGTTATGATGCTTCCCAGTATGACGAGCAACGCGATACGGCCGACGTTGAGAATCATCGACAGGGAACTCCGCAGGCGGCCAGTGGATCGGACCATGCGAGCATTTCTAGCAAGAAGGCGGCACTTCCGGTAGGGAAGCCATCAACCGTGGAAGCCGCGGCCTCTGCCGGTGCAATCCGCCACCGCACGCGTCTGCAATCTTGAGCGAGACAAACCCCTTCCAGACGGCTGCAGGGCTCTCCCGGTCGGCGCACATTCCAAGCCGGCCAGCCCGCTTTTGCTGCGATCGAGAATGGGTAATCCGAAAGGGTCGAGCCGCGTATCGGTCCAAAAGCTTATGATCACGAGGGAAACGAGGCGCATCAGGAGCAGTGTGCCTTCAATCGATAGAGTGCGAGGGATCCCGAGAGAAACGAGCCGAGCAGAGGGTGCAGTGTATGACGGTCTTGATGCGCTTCTCCGGAGGCTTTGGGGGCGGCGTGGCGTTGAATGCAAGGAATTTTTTGACGGAAGGTGATGCGTTTACGCAAACACAGGAAGCGGCGTTCTTTGCTTCAATCCGACTGCGGAACGGCACCTACAAGACCACCGATCATCATCGCCTCGATGATCTCAACATGCTGGTCATCGATGAGTGGAAGAAACTTGACAGCATGCCGAGCCAGATCATGGACGTCGGCGTGTCATCAGGGATTTCCTCAGCCGAATGGGCGGATGCCCTGACGCGCGCTGGCATCGAGGCGAAGATTCTGGCGACGGATCTGTGCATGCGCGGGAGTCTCGTGTGCCTGTTACCCGGATATGAGGTCCTTCTCGATCGCGATGGCAAGGTGCTTCAGCACATCGTTGCCAACCGTCCGGTGCGCTGGTACCTGAATGGCCCCCGGGATTTTCTCAAGGGTACCGGATTCGTGGTCGCCGGGCTGAACACACTTGCCGGCGTGCTGCTGCCTCTGACGAACATGCGGGAAGGGGGGAGGGATGTCCTTCTGGTGAATCCGCATGCCCGCGACCACGCTCGGCTGAGCTTTGCCGACGATGACATTCTGGCGCCCAATCCTGCTCATCTGCGCGGCCGGTTCAACGCGATCCGCGTGTCAAATCTGCTCAATCATGGCTATTTCGACGAGGCGCAGTTGCGCGGCGCGGTCGGCAACCTGAGGGATCGCCTGGTTGGTGCCGGTGCGTTCCTCATCGTGAATCGAACCCTTGCCAATGGCACCAATCACGGCACGCTCTTCCGGCTTAACGGCGCAAACAAATTTGAGACGGTAGCCAAGCTGCGGGAGGGAAGTGAGATTGAGAGTATCGTATTGTCGGTTTGATACGGGACGATCGAGCTGCTCGATGAAGGCAGCGCTCGCTCCTTTGCTACACGAACTGGGAAGCTGTACACCCCGAGTTCGCGGGCAAGGCCGAGCGGAGCTTCTCTTCATGACGCGGTCCCATTGAGCACGAGGTGTCGGGTGCGTATTCTCTCGATGGATTTTTCCATCCCTTATCTGATGAAAGATGAGAACTACCCGATTGGCGGGTGGGCGATCGAGCTCGCAGTGTGGTTTCGTGCGCTCGAGAACGCCGGTCACGAAACCGCTGTTCTCACCTGGAAGGGGGCGCTGGAGCACGTAGGTTCGGCACAGCAGATCAAACTCATAGAGACCTACGATCCCACGCGTGGTATTCGGGTCGCGAAGTACTTCTATTCGTATATTCCGAAAGTACTGGCCGCCGCCCGCAGCTATCGCCCGGATATCCTGATCCAGGGGGTATGTGGAATACACACCGCCATCATGGCGTTCGTCGCTGATCGGCTGGAGATTCCATTCGTTTATCGCGTTGTGAGTGACATAGATGTCGATGAGCGGTGCAAAGCCCTTATGCCGTCCTATGAATGGATATCCTATTCGTGGGCCCGGCATCGCACCGCCGGGTTTCTCTGTCAGAATGAGTATCAGCGCGGAAAGTTGGCGGCGCTCTTTCCGGACAAGCCGATCCACGTCCTGCACAATCCGTTTGGAATAGCAGAGGACGCGGCCGCTCCCCTGCCGCGTGCAAAGCGCGGTTACGTTGCCTGGCTCGGTGTCTTCCGCTATCCGAAGAATCTGCCCTTGCTGTTTCGGATTGCCCAGGCATTGCCGGACGTCAAGTTTCGCGTGGCGGGGATGACGTCGCCCAATACCGATCAATCGACGCTGGACGCCTTGAATGGCTTGCGTCAGCTGCCAAACGTGGAATTGGTCGGCTATGTGCGGCGGGCGGACGTTCAGAAATTTCTATCGGAAGCGACCATGCTTCTCTGTACGTCGGATTTCGAGGGCTTCTCAAACGCATTCCTGGAAGCGCTGGCCGTCGGCGCACCCATCGCGACCCGCCGGCATGTCGATCCGGACGCGATTGTCGAGCGTCATGTTCTCGGCGCTTCGGTCGAGGACGAGTTGGCGCTTGCGAGATCTGTGAGTGAGATTTGGAACATGGACGCGGATGAATACAACGCGCTCAGTCGGCGATGCCAGATCTATGTCAAAGCAAATCACTCTCCGATGGTGAAGACTCACGAGTTGATGGCGGCTTTGACGCCCCTCGTCGCCAGGCCGGGGCACCCGGGCGCTGCTGTTGTGAACTGAGCCGCTTGCTCGTTGTCCATTGAGCAGGGATGAGCGACGCAGGGCGCGCGCGGTGAGGTGCGTGACCGGATCCGGCGGTTGATTTCGCATCCGGCGTCAACAAGCGAGAAGGGTCCTGTCGGCACGACCGCCATCGACGCTCTGGCGGCGTTGGATCGCCGGCGAGGCAGGCGCGCCGGCCGCAAGGCGCCGCATCGCGATGCCATCGACGATGCATCCAGGAGCTGATGCCTGGCGGTAGTCCTTATTTTCCCTCGATCGAGCCCCTCGATAAATTGCATCGAGATTTGAATGAGTTACCCTTTGCATAGGACCGCGCATTTCGCGACGGTCGCGGGGACCGAACCGGGATGGCAATGAGAGTAGTTTTACCCCTCATCTTCGCTCTGGCAGGGAGCGTGGCGGAAACCTCCAATGGATCGACATCGAGCGTTGCCAATGCAGGTGGTCAGCGAACGCTGTTGGCCGAGGGCCCATCCGCCGAGGCCTACAATGCTGCCGGCAGCGACGGGAATACGACAACCAGCAGAACGGCTGTTTCGTCGATCAACTCGTTCTCCGGCAAGCCGCGAACCCGCTTTCAGATTGGCGACGTCAGCTACGGCGTTCACGTCGCAGACCAGGACTACAGTCTGACCAATCCCGGCCCCCAAACCCTGCGCTTCGAGGTCCGCAAGGGCGACCATGCCTGGTACGACAGCTCGTCCGTGGATCGTTCCGAGATCAATTCCACGGTGACCTATCCCGCCGGCACGCCCATCACGCTCAGCTACCAGCTCATGGTGGAGGCGAACGGCAGCAACGGGGCGTTCGTAAACAGCGCAACCGGCTGGTTCATCGTCGGACAGTGGCACAACGACGACGACGCCTCGGGCGTGGGAACCTCGCCTCCGGTCGCGCTGAACATGCAGGGCGATCACCTGCAGGTGCTTGTGCGCTACTGCCCGCCGGGCAAGAACCCGAGCAACGGCGCAGGCTTCGTCGTCACCAAGACACTCTGGACCGACCCCAACCCGATCCTGACCGGCAAGTATCACGACGTGAAAGTGCAGGCCAAATTTTCCAACGACACGACCGGCTCCTTGAAAATCTGGATCGATGGGGCGCCGGTCGTGGATTACAGCGGGCCGCTGGGCTTTGGGGTCGGCACCAATTGGGAATTCGGGATCTATCGGTCGTCGGCGCCGGAGACCGCTGCCGTCAATTACCGAAATTTGGTGATAACGACCGGATCGTTAGCGCCCGTATCGTCAGAGCGACCCTGATCCGCGGCGCGCAACGTCACCGGCGGCATGGCTTCACTGGCCCGATGGATGGCAGCCGCGGTGAAGCAAACGATCTGCGACTGAACTCTTGTTCTGCGGGGTTGTCCGCCTGGCGCGGTCGATTGGCGGATTGGGCATGCGGCGTTGAGCTGCTGGGATCAGCCTGCCGTAGGTCTGGTGGTCTGCGCTGATGGGGTTTGGGACCAGGCATCTGCTGAAAGGCAAAGGAAGAGGCTCGTGTCTTCATCTGCCCCTTAGCTTGAATACCTTTTCATAAGCCGCGAGAAGCTTCGTCGATGCATGATGCCAGGCCAGTTCGTCGTTGATTCTCTGTTGACCGAATGCGCCCATAGCTTCGCGCCTCGCCGGATCTTCCAGAAGCTCCAGTATCTTATCGCCGAACTCGGCGGTGTCCGCATTCGGCACGTACAACGATGCATCTCCCGCCGAAAAGCGGCCTTCCGTGAGGTCAAATTGGACGATCGGCTTGCCCAGCGTCATGTACTCCATGATCTTGTGCATCGTCGATATGTCGTTCATCGAGCTGGGGCGGTCCGGATTCACACAGACGTCGGCCGTCGACAGGATGGTGAATAGCGTGTCGTCATCGACGCGGCCGGTAAATGTGACCACGTCATTCAGTTCGAGCGCCATCGCAAGCTTCTTGAGATCCTCCAATTCCCGTCCGCCTCCGACGATCACGAACTGGATATCCTCGCGGTTCCGTGTGCTGCGGATGTGCTTGATCGAATCCAGCAACAGGTCGAGCCCCTCCTGTCGCGCGATGAGGCCGACATATCCGACAAGATACTTTCGTCCCTTCTTCCAGGAGGGATCCGGTGGAAGTGAGCGAACGCGGGACACGTTCGGAGCGGAGCGCACAACGAACACACGATCCGGGCTCATTCGGCCCCGTTCAATCGCAATAGCGCGATACGATTGGTTGGTGGCAATCGATACGTCCGACAACGCGAATGTGACGCGTTCAAGCAGGAGCATAATGCGCCAAAGAAAGCCACGACGTCCGAATTTCGCCTCGTAGAGCTCCGGATTGACGTCGTGCTGATCGAAAACAAAAGACTTCCCGAACAGAAATTTATGAAATGCACCGACCAGGAAAATCAGGTCGGGCGGATTGCACGCGTGGATGACGTCAAATCCGCGTGTCGCGAGAACCTTTACGCTCAGCAGGAATTCCCAGAACAGCGCCACGCTGTACTCGATCGCATAACCCAGCACCCCGCGACCTTCCGCAGGCATCCAATGGCGATAGACTGCTACTCCCTCGAGCATCTCGAATGGGGCCGTTGCGCCCTGTCCCTTGGGGCAAATCACAGACACCTCGTAGCCATGCCGCGCCAACGTGGTCGCCTCCGACCACACCCGACCGTCGAACGGGACCGGAAGATTCTCGACGATGATCAGGACCCGGCCACGAACCAAGCCAACGCCTGCTTGTTCGGATTGTCGCGCAACGGTGTCGTCATGAGAGAGTGTTGACATCAATTACCCGCTTTGCGTTCAGCGCCATTTGCTTTGCCCACCCTCGGGTATCGATGACAAGGTCGAATAGCTCCGATTCGGCGGCGGATTTTGCGATCAGCAACTTGCGGAGGGCGGGCAGATTGGCGAACGCATAGCCGAGGTTCTGCCCCAGCAGTTTCGACGGCTCGACGTGCGGATCGTAGATCGACAGGCCGATGTGCAAGCGGAGGAATTTGCGAGCCAGGTCGATATTCGGACTTTCGCGAAGATCGTCACTGTTCTCCTTGAAGGCAAGCCCCAGCATAAGTACGCGTCCGCCGGGCGGGACTGCTTTCAAGCAATTCTCAAACAGGAAATTCTTGTGCTCGTCGTTCGATCTGAGCACTGAATCCACGAGCCAGGTGTGCGCCCCGACGTCGCTTGCGATGTATTGGAGCGCGCGAACGTCCTTGGGCAGGCAGGAGCCGCCGAATGCGCCACCTGGCCTCAGATAGTACGGTGAGACATTGAGCTTGGTGTCGGAGACGAAAATCTTGTGAACGGTGGCCGCGCTGATGCCGAGCTTGTCGCAGACGCGACCGACCTCGTTGGCAAAGGCAATCTTCACTGCGTGGAACGAGTTGTCGACGAACTTCGTCATCTCGGCCGTGCGATAGGTGGTGTAGAAGACGGGCGCCGCGATGCCCGCGTTCAACTCGTCAAGGACCGGACACCGTTCCCCGTCCTTTGTTCCGACCACGATCTTCGGCGGATTGAAGAAGTCCTCGATCGCTACCGACTCGCGCAGGAACTCGGGATTATAGACGACGTCGACGAACTCCATCCTGCCGTTCAATGCGCTTTCGAAAATCGGGAGAACCAGATCCTCGATGGTGCCGGGCCGCATCGTGGAACGAAACACGACGGTTAGGGCTGTCGTGCGAGTGGCACCGATCAGGTCTGCGATCTGATGGGAAACTTCAGCGACGAAGCTCATGTTGTGAGATCCGTCCGGCGCGCTGGGCGTTCCCACGCACACGATTGCCAACGTGCAGCCGTCGAGATGCCCGCTCGCGTCCTTGGTTGCGCTCAGCAAGCGCTTTCGGACGGCGGATTCTATGAGTTGATCGAGGCCGGGTTCCGTAATCGGAGATTGACCCGCGTTGACGATCGCGACTTTCTCATCGCTGATGTCGACGCCGATGACTTCGTGCCCTTGCCTTGCGAGGCAAGCCGCTGCCGTCATGCCTACGTAACCGAGTCCGAACACCGCTATTTTCATCTTGATCCATCACGTGCATCAGGTTGCGCCGGCAACACTGGCGGCTGCTTAGGGGGGTGTCTTCAAGGTCGACGCTTCATTCAGAAATGGTCTTCGGGAGGCACTCTGAGAAAGCATTACGCGTCCGCAACGTCGTCCAAAGTGCAGCCCGATTGTATTCGTTCAGGCTTATGGAGCCTGAACTTTTTCGGGCTACCTATTCCGGTTTTCGGCAAGGGAAGGCCGACTGGAACGGCGATTGCCGATCCGTTGATCGAACTCGAGAACCGCTGAGCTATTCGATGATGGATTGGCCCGAAACTCGCGGTTCGGTCCGCGCCGCGGCGGCGCGTGGTAGCCGCTGCCGAGAGCCGACAAGTTGGGCGGAGCGAGCGGGAGGCGCCGATGCACAAAGCGTCCTGACAGAGGCAATGTGTCGGGATCGAAGAGGATTGATCACGCCGCCTTGTTCGTATCCGGCTACGCGCGAGAACGCAGCCGGTGACCGCAATTGTCACGCAGTTCAGATAGATATCGCCGAACGGCCACCCCGAACCGGTATCGGATCGATTCTGAGGCCGGTGAACCATGCAACTGTTCGCGATAGATGAACCGTATATCCGCCGAGCCGCCCGGCGGGACGTCGACAATCACTCTAACATGTCCGTCGATGTATTCGTACGCGATGAGGTCTTGGTTAACTTCAACGCCCTCTAGCGAAGCGACCTGTGGTTCGCGCTTCATGACGCAAATCCGTCGCGTCGTGGCCCCGACGTTCTCGAAGAGAAGCCGCTCGGCAAGCATCTTTACCAGGATTGTTTCGCCGTTGGATCGAACGCCGTAGCTGCGGCGAACGGCGTCCTCGAGCGGTCGCCAGCAGAGTTTCCACTGCAAGGATGCGAGAAGCCGGAGGAATGTCGCCAGTTCGCTGCCCCGGCCACGGAGAAGGTCGTGGTGTCCGGCTATGAAGCACGGCTTGCCCAGGAGTCCGTCAAACGCGAAGTTTTCGATGCCGTGGTGGATGTATCGTCGGGTAAAAATTGGGAAGCTTGCATACCGGACGATGGCGACACTCCAGAGATCGGCGAGTGTGGTTTCGTTCAAGGCACCATCGGTTGGTGCGACCTCGGTGTTCACGGCCGCGGTGAAGCCATTGCGCTTGAGCGCCGAGGCGGCCTCGGGCGAGAATGCCCCTTGCGGGAAAACCATCACGTTTTCGTGGTTCAGCGCGGTATTCTTGCGAAGCGCCTGCATCCGAATTCTGGCGGTTCTCAGCTTTCTGTCGAGCAGCTCAAGCGAGCGGGCTGCAAATTCCCCCCGTGTATGATCGCAGCCGTGCACGCAGATGGACAATTTCCCGCCGCTTCCCCGAAAGGCCGCGACGGTGTCGCGATTTGTTCGTCTCCAGTTCCATGGGATGAAGGCAATGGTCGTTGCGAATGTCAGCTTGTCGGCGAGCCGCAGTAGGTCGTCAAAATCGAGGAGACCGTACCGTGGCCACAAGGGTGGATCGTCAATGATCAGGCAGGCGCTTGTTTCAACGCTCGTCAAGCAAACGTCGCGGAACGCCCACTTCAGATACATCACGATTGGCACCGCGCCGGCGAAGCACTTCTTCACATCGAAGTAAGTTGCGGTCCGCTCGCGAATGTCCACGATCGCCAGTGAAGAGTCGGCAAAAAAGCGGACACCGGAATAAGTGAACTCCGCGAACAGGTGTCCCTCGCGCATTCCGACGATGCTCTGAAGGTTGCTATTGCGGACGACGAGCGCGGTATTGGCGGCCCGCTCCAGTTGGATTTGCAGTCCCGACATTGGACCGCACATTTCGGGAAAAGAATCGGTGACTGATACGGTCGTTGGGCTCTGACCGGGTCCGCGAATTTCAGCCTCGGGATCTCCGGTGATCTGGCGCAGGATGGACTTGCAGGGATCCGTTACTTGAAATCCATAGACGAAAACTGAAGTGGCTCTCGCCAACCACGTCGGAGGCGCCTCGGTCTCGCTGCGCTGCAGGACTTCGGCGAGACAGGCTGCGGAGGTCAGGATGGAGAATTGCTGACGACCTGCTGCTAGCGCGGCTACCTTATCCCCGCGCGCTTCATCAACTGTCAGCGCCGTCCAGGGAATTTCAAAGAGGTCAAGTATTTCCGTCAGGCTGCAATCATTGGTCGATGGAGCGCTACCGCGGAGCAGGACTGCGATCGAAGTGCCTTTGGCCATAGCGTCGGCGTTTCATCCGTGGGTTGTGCCGCATCTGTTGGTCAGGCCACCAGGCCTCCTGCAGATTGTTCGTGACCTCGTGCTTGTGCGCTTCTTTTGAGGAGTCCTATACGAAAGATGGCGAAGTTTCCACTGTGGACGGATGCGCAATGGTGGTCCCGGCCTAACCAATCCGCGGTATGCGGCACGGCGGGCTTGTCGAAACCGGATTGGGAGTCACGCAGTCGGGGATTTGTGAATCCTGCAGTCGGCGTGAGCCTGGGCTGGCGGACTAGCTTCCGCGTAAACGTGTTCGGGGGCGGGGTGCCGCAAGACGAATTGCCGACGTGCGACATTGGTGGAGACGTGACGAGACGATGACCGCGGGCGGTTGATGTCGGTCCGGGCGTGCCGACCGCTATTGCAAGTCAAAAAAGGTGATTGATTACAATGTGGTGCGCGGCTCTCTGACGCACCGGGTCCGGCCATCGCACTGCGTGCGAAGCTCCTGCGCTCACCGCGCCAACGGCGGGGTACCCCCGATGGGCGTCAGCCATAATCCGTGTTCTACAGCGGCGCGCGCGCCCAACCGGCTATCCTGCCTGAACGCACGCTAAGGCCTTCAATCAGGGAGCCAACATGGCGAGATAACCGTGCTCGTGAGGATACTGATTTTCACCCTTGCATTTCCTCTGGCGTGATCGTGGCAAACATGTCGAAACAATTATATTCCAAATTCGCTCCTGGCTTGGTTGATGCCCAGAACAAGACCGACGGCGCGGTTGAGACCGCAAAAGGCGGCCCATCGCTCGCCGTCATCGGGTGCGGCTACTGGGGCGCAAAGCACATCCGCGTTGGCCACGATATCGGCGCAAGGGTATCGATGGCCGCCGACATGCGATCTGACAGACTGGAATATGTCAAATCGCAGTATCCTTCCGTCGCTGTTTCGCGTGACTTCGACGCGATCCTGAATAACTCTTCCATCGACGGGGTGATTATCGCCACGCCCGCCGTGACGCACTTCGAGCTGGCGCGGGCAGCGCTCGAGGCCGGAAAGCACGCGCTTGTCGAGAAGCCGTTGGCCATGACGAGCGCGCATTGCCGCGAGCTGATTGCGATCGCCGAAGAACGGAAGCGCGTTCTGATGGTCGGGCACACGTTCGAGTACCATCCGGCGGTGGGTGTCATGCGCCAGATGGTTCGGAGCGGCTCTCTCGGCGAGCTCTACTACATCGACTCGCGGCGCTTGAATCTCGGCCTTTACCGGCCCGATGCCAATGTCCTATGGGATTTGGCGCCGCATGACCTCTCGATCATCTTCTTCCTGCTTGAGGAGGTCGCGCAAAACATCGGCGCTTGGGGTTGCGCGCACGTTCTGCCGGATGTCGAGGATGTCGTTTACGCCAAGTTGGGCTTCAAGAGCGGGCCGACCGCACATGTGCATGTTTCATGGTTGGATCCCGTCAAGGTGCGCCAGATCACGGTCGTCGGAAGCGATGCGATGTTGGTGTTCGACGACGTGGAGCCGTCCGAGAAGGTTCGCGTCTACCAGAAGCGTTTCAGGCCGCGGATCAGCGGCGACTCCTACGCCGACTTCCAGTCAGCCTATCATCATGGCGATGTTCATATCCCCGCGATATCCAGCAGCGAACCGTTGAAGCTCGAGTTGATCGACTTCGTCAACGCAATCAAGACCGGGGGACAGCCCGTTGCGAACGCAGCACATGGCCTGCGCGTCGTCGAAGCGCTCGAAGCTGCATCGGAATGTCTACGGCTCAACCAGGAGCACCGTGGCAACGGAACACATCACCCGGCGTTTTTGCGGCGGAACGCGTCGGCGGGGGCTGCCGAAATTGTCGTTAGATGAAGCCTTGCGATGGAAGGCGAGCCCGCGGGAAGTCGTTAAGCGGGCGTTCGACATCGCTGTCAGCGTCACCGCGATCCTTTTGCTGGCCCCGTTCCTTGTAGCGGTGTGGGTAGCGATCCGCCTCGACAGCCCCGGGCCGGCAATCTTTTGCCAGCGCCGGGTCGGACGAGACGAGAAGCCATTCAATTGCTTCAAGTTCCGAACGCTCCATCACAAGGCCGACGAAAACGTCCATCGCGATGCCATTCGCCGGGTTTGGGCGAAGGAGGTTCTCTCGAACGACCCTGATGCCCCATACAAGCTGACAGATGATCCTCGCGTGACGCGCGTGGGGCGGTTGCTGCGGAGAACCAGTATCGACGAATTGCCGCAACTCCTCAACGTATTGCGAGGCGAAATGAGCATCGTCGGCCCGCGGCCCGCGATCCCCTATGAACTCGAGTACTTCCGCGACTGGCATCATAGACGTCATATCGTGAAGCCCGGCATCACCGGACTTTGTCAGGTTCGCGGCCGTGGTCGCCTGTGCCCGGACGCGATGCTCGAGATGGACGTCGAATATGCAATGAACTGGACCTTGTGGACCGACCTGAAGCTGATTGTCCTAACGGTTCCCGCGGTGCTGCGGGGCCACGGTGCTCGATGAGAGTCTCGAGCGATAGAGATGGATCCTGGTGAGGCTGGAAAATGAAAATTCCGTTCGTAGATCTCAAGGCACAATATGCGACGCTAAAGGATGAGGTCGCCGAGGCAATTCGAGGCGTTCTCGAATCCACGCAGTTCATCGGCGGCGAAGCACTGGCTTCGTTCGAAAGAGATTTTGCCGCCTATTGCCGGGTGCCCTATGCGCGCGGCGTGGCGAGCGGCACGGACGCCATTCATCTGGCGCTCCGGGCGTTGGGCGTTGGTCATGGTGACGAGGTGATCACGACCGCCCATACGTTCATCGCCACCGCTGCGGCGATCGTAGCGACAGGAGCGCAGCCGGTATTCGTCGATATCGATCCCGATACCCAGACGATCGATCCGAGGCTGATCGAACGGGCCCTGACAAGCCGCACGAAGGCGATCGTTGCAGTTCACCTCTTCGGCCAGCCGGCCGACATGGGCCCGATCAAGGACATCGCACGGCGGCGCGGCCTCTTCGTGATTGAGGACGCAGCCCAAGCGCATGGAGCAGAGTATCAGGGGATCCGAACCGGGGCGCTTGGTGACATAGCCTGCTTTTCGTTTTATCCGGGGAAGAACCTCGGGGCTTATGGCGATGGAGGAGCGGTCACCACCAACAATGCGGCGATCGCAGAGCGGATCGAACGGTTGCGTGACCACGGTCGAACCACGCATTACAACCACGCCGAGGTCGGGTTCAACAGCCGGCTCGATGCTCTCCAGGCCGCAGTTCTCCAAGTCAAGCTCCGACGCCTCGATGAGTGGAACGACCATCGGCGGCGTGCTGCTGAGTGGTACACCGCGGAGTTGAGGCACTCGGGCATCAAGACGCCTTTCGTTCGAACGGGATCCACGCACGTCTACCATTTGTACGTGATCATCGCGAACGAGCGGGACGCAATCCGCAAGCGGCTCGACGAGGTCGGCGTGGCGAGCGGAATCCACTATCCGTTGCCGCTGCATCTCCAGCCTGCGTTCGCCTATCTCGGCTACAAGCAGGGCGATTTGCCGTGCTGCGAAGCGATGGCGGCTCGATCACTGTCGCTGCCGATGTTCCCGGAGCTCACGCGCGACCAGGTGCGCCGTGTCGCTGCGACTGTGCTTGCGGTTGTGGGCCGCGAAAGGCACCATGAACTGCAGCGGGAGCCCGTTGCGATGGACGCCGGCGGCGGGAAGGTGTGACGATGAATCGAATTAGTGCACAGGCCGTGGTCGAGACCGAGGCGATCGGTGCGGACGTGACGATCGCTGAGTTCGCCGTGGTGCGGTCAGGTGTCACGATCGGCAACAGGGTGGTCATTCACCCGCATGTCGTGATCGAGAGTGGCGTGAGAATAGCGGACAATGTCGAGATCTTCCCAGGAGCCTATATCGGGAAGGTACCCAAGGGTGCCGGCGCGTTGTCGCGGGCGCCGCATTTTGAAGCATGGATCGATATCGGTGCCGATTGTTCAATTGGGCCGCATGCGGTCATCTTCTACGACGTCTCGCTCGGCGCGGGGACCCTGATCGGTGATGGCGCCTCGATCCGTGAGCAATCGCGGATCGGTTCGAAGACGGTTGTCGGACGGTACGTTACGGTCAACTACAATACGCGTATCGGCGATCGCGTCCGTGTGCAGGATCATACCTGGCTGGCCGGTAATATGACGATCGAAGACGACGTGTTCATATCGGGCTGTGTCGGCACGTCGAACGACAACGCGATCGGCCGGAACGGCTACGACGGCTCGCCGATGCTCGGGCCCACGATCGCGCGCGGCGCGGCGATCGGCGTGGGCGCCAACCTCCTGCCGGGTGTCAGAATTGGTATCGGCGCTATCGTCGGCGCCGGCGCGGTGGTGACGAAGGACGTGCCTGACAACACGCTCGTGACGGGCGTCCCTGCGGAAGCCCGACGCAAGCTCAACGGGGCCGGCTGCACTGCCAAAGCCTCAGGGGAGTGATCGTGAGGATACTCTGTGTCACCGCCATGTATCCGAGCCCGGAGAGGCCAGGCTCCGGGGCCTTCGTTTACCAGCAGGTAGAGCAGCTGCGGCGGTTCGGCCATACGGTCGACGTCATCAACATGGTCGGGTCCCAGTCGAAGCTGAACTATCTGAAGGGCACCGTCGATGTCGTGCGAATGACCGGCGCGACGACTTACGACATCGTCCATGCGCACTACGGATTTTCGGCCTATCCCGCAATGTTTCGGTTGCGGGCGCCACTCGTCATCACGCTGCACGGGACTGATGTACTCGGGAATATCCTTGAAAGGCTGTCTACGCGACTGGTGTCGCATTTCGCCGATGCCATCATCGTCGTGTCGGACGAGATGCGGAAGTGGATTCCCGGAACCGTGATCCCCTGTGGGGTCAACCTCGACGTATTCAAGCCGTACGACCGCAACGAGGCGCGAGCACGGCTGCATTGGTCCAACGATAAATTCGTCGTCCTGTTTCCGTTTGATCCGACACGCCCTGAGAAGCGCTACGATCTGGCAAGAGCGTCGCTCGACCGACTGGTGCAGGAGGGCGTCGACGCGCAGTTGATGACGATCACCAATGTGCCGAACGAGGAGATGCCCTGGTATTACAGCGCGGCGAACGCCCTGCTTCTTAGTTCGGATTATGAGGGGTCACCGACCTCCATCAAGGAAGCTCTCGCTTGCAATCTTCCGGTGGTGTCGACCAATGTCGGCGACGTCCGTGAACAGCTAAATGGCATCGCGGGGACGTGGATATGTCCGCCGGACGCCGGCACGATTGCGCGCAGCCTTCGGGAGGCCTTTGACTGGTCGCTGAGCGGCGAGTTTCAGGGGCGGGCCGCGATGGCGAGATATGACCAGGCGCACACCGTGGAAAGAATCGTCGGAGTATATACCGACGTTCTGTCGAACTTCAGGGCAAGAACGGTCGGCAGGCGTTTGCTACGGAGTGGATGACGGCGATGCGCTTCGCGGAAAAAGCGTCGTCGCCGGGATCGTCGCGTCGGCCGGCGGAGGCGAGCGGTCGTTGTTCTTACGGTGAGCCAGAGTGAAGCAGCTTGTCACGAACAGCGTAATCGGAATTGCCCGTTGGTCTGGTCTGATGCCGGCCTTCCGCAAGATCTTTGCTGGCCCGGTGGCTATTCTCATGTTCCATGAGGTCCAGCAGGATGGCCGCTCGGAATTGATGACCGGGACTTCAGTCGGTCTCTTTGAATATTCGCTCAATTGGCTGCAGCAGGAAGGCAGGGAGATTGTAAGCCTGGCGACAGCTCTCGAGCGATTGGCGTCGGATGCCGGGACGGGCCGCCGCTGTGCGGCGCTTACTTTTGACGATGGCTACCGGGACAATGTCACGACGGCGCTTCCAATCCTCGAGCGATTCAACGCTCCGTTCACGATCTACGTTCCCACCGGCGCACCAAAACGGACGTTGCAGGCGTGGTGGCTGGGTTTGCGTGAAATGTTTCGCTCTGGAGACACGGTAACGATCGAGGCGATGGACAGGCGATTCCATTGTCCCCGGCTACGCGAAAAGATGGCGGGTCTGAACGAGGTAACCGAGTGGATTCATCAAGATTATCACCGGATTGCAACGCTTGATCCAACCTTCAGAAAGGCAGGTTTGTCATTGTCGGCCCAAAATGAGGCATACTTCCTCGATGAGCGCGAGCTTCAAGATCTGGCGCGACATCCTCTCGCGTCAATCGGCGGGCACACCGAATCTCATGCCGCCTTATCGTGCATCGATACTGCCTCCGCACGGGCCGAAATGGCAGATAACCGCCGCTATCTGGAACAATTGCTGCAGCTTCCGGTTCAGCACTTCGCTTATCCTTACGGTGACTCCAAGGCGTGCGGCCCCAGGGAAGCGGACCTCGCAAGGGAGATCGGCTTTTCAACCGCAGTGACAACTCGGCATGGGCAACTGTCCGGTCTCAAGTCAGATCATTTTGCGCTTCCTCGTCTCGGCGTTGGGGGGCAATTCGATACGACAGCTAAATTCGAGGCGCGCATCAGCGGCATTCAATCGGCAGCTCACATGCTGCTGGGGTCACAACGTTGAATGTAGCGCTGAACGACGCGCTGCGGGGTGGACTGGATCAGTTCACTCGGGAGGGCGCTGAGATGCGCATACTGCACCTTATCGAACGTCTCGGCCCGGGAGGGAAGGAAAGACAAGTCGTCGAATTGCTGAAAGGACTTGCCATTCACCGCGACATCAGGTCGTTCGTCGCTGTTATGGACAAGGACGAGGTTTGCCTCGAAATTGACCGCGAACATGCGCAGGTTATTCAGCTTCATCGGAGGGGCAAGAAGGATCTGCGTCTCTTCAAGAGGCTATACGACCTGGTTGCCGATCTAAGAATAGATGTCATTCACTCGTGGGGCTCGATGTGCTCCATCTATGCGGCGCCAATAGCGAAAATGTGCGGTACGGCCTTCGTAAATGGGTTCGTGCGAGATGCTCCCTCGCATATGAGGCTTTGGAATGAAGGCTATGTGAGAGGCAAGCTGACTATTCCGTTTTCGGACGTTGTTGTTGCCAATTCGCGTGCGGGGCTGGCTGCCTATGGTATTCCTGCGCGCAAAGGTCTCTGCATCTACAATGGGTTCAGCCCTGGCAGGATATCCAACCTGAAGGATAAGACCCAACTTCGCAGCATTCTAGGCATTGTGACACCCTACGTTGTCGGGATGGTGGCCAATTTCACGCCCAGAAAAGACTATGAAACCTTTGTCCAGATGGCATGCCGAGTCTGCCGTCTAAGGGACGATGTCACGTTTCTGGCTATCGGTAGTGGCGAAACGCTGCGACGGATCCGCGACAGCATTCCGCCCGCGCATTCGGAGCGCATATTGCTTTTGGGGCGGCGGAACGATGTAGAGAGCATTGCCAATCTCTTCACCGTTGGCGTTCTCACGACCAATAGTCATTTGCACGGGGAGGGCATTTCCAACGCGATAATCGAGTGCATGGTATTGGGTAAGCCAGTTGTGGCGACGAACGATGGAGGCACTTCTGAGTTGGTGCTGGAGGGGCAGACCGGATTTCTTGTGCCGAGCCATGACGTCAGTGCTTTGACCGACCGCGTGCTTAAGCTCATCGACAACGCTGAACTCGCTGATCGGTTTGGCGCCGCAGGGCGTCGGCGCGTTGAAACGGCATTCTCACTGGATGCGATGTGCGACGCATATCTCAGCCTTTATCGGAAAGTGGCCGACAAGAGAGCGCGCGCGACATGGCAAGGCGCGACCACGAGCGACATGGTCGATTGATCGGTGGTTCGATTATATTCCCGGCAACACGACGTGCGATCGGAGTTTCGCCGAACCGGACATGTGAGGCTGCCCACGTTGTTTGCCCGTGTGGCGCCAAACCTTGGTCAAATCGCTGCGCGTGGTCTCGCCATATCGTCGGTGTTTGCCTTGAGCGTTCAGATCGGTTCCCGAACGGAATGCCTCGCCAGGGTCTCCAGGCTCGACGGCCTGAAGGCTCGCAAGAACAACTCCAGGTTGGCCAGGGACCAGAGCACCTTTTCGTGGTTTTGACGGCGGGCGAGATGCTCGTTGACCAACTCCCTCAAGACGCCCCTGTTGCAGAAGGATGCAACACGCGCACCATCGCAAACCAACAAATCGGAGATAAATTCGCGATAAGGGCCGCGAAACCATTCTTCGATTGGCACGCGAAATCCGATTTTCTTGCGCGTCAGGGTCCCCGGTGGAAGAGTGTGCTGCATCGCTGCTCGCAATACTGACTTGCCGCCGCTCCGACCGACCAGGAACTTGTCCGGAAACCGCGCCACAAGCTTGGCGAGACTGGTGTCCATGAATGGCATCCTGCCCTCGATTGAACCTGCCATCATCATTCGGTCAGCACGTTCAAGAAGGTTGTCGGGTAGCCACGACGTCTGATCGAAGAACAGCATGCGTCGGACATTCGATCCTGCGGCCATCGAGAACGGATGGGAATCCGGCGGCGTTGCAGGTAGGGGGCGTCCGACAAGGCGATCCCGATCGTTGAGGGAAACTCCGCCAAACCAGAGTTGCATCCGGCTCGGCCAATCCCGCTCGCCCGCCGCAGTGGTCACGATCTTGGCGCGACGCATATCGTACGGGAGTGCACGCATTGCGGGTGATATGATGCGATCATGAATGGTCTGCGGAACGAGTCGCTGGTAGAGTTCGATCCACAACTCGGCTCGATGCTTGGGATAGCCGCCCAGCAGTTCGTCCGCTCCTTCTCCAGTAAGGACCATTTTCACCTTGCTCGCTGCCATATGCGACAACATCATAACTGGTATATCGGCCGGTTCGGCCGCAGGGGCGCCGCGACGCAGCACTGCGGTCGGCCAGCTTTTCAAGAAGTCGTGCGGCTCGAGTACGATCTCTTCGTGATTGGTGTCGAATTGACGAGCTATGGTGCGGGCGTGATCAAGCTCGGAGTAGCTGGCTTCACGAAAGCCAACTGAGAAGGTGCGCACGCGCTCAGAGCTATGGCGGACCATAGCGGCCACGACCGCAGACGAATCGATGCCGCCAGACAGGTAGGCTCCAAACGCAACGTCACTCCGCATGCGAATGCGCACTGCGTCATCGAATGTCGCCTTGAACAACCGGACCGCCTCGCCGAAGTCCGTGATGTCGGGCTCTGCCGTTGCCAACGGCGGTACGAAGTACCGGGCGATGCTGGTGCGTCCTTCGCGCCATACCAGGTAGCAGCCCGGAGGAAGCTTGCGCACGGCTTGAAAGAATGTCCTGGGACCGGGGACATATCGATTGAGGAGATAATGCCCGACGGCATGCGGGTCGATCCGCGTATTCATGCCCGGGAACTTGAGCAGGGGCTCGATTTCCGAGCCGAACAAAAGACCTGAGTGCTCGGCTATGAACAGCGGCTTCTTGCCGAACGGGTCGCGCACCAGGACAAGCTGTTGGGTCCTCGCATCCCATAGCCCGAATGCGAACATGCCACGGAAACGCCTGATCGAGTCCAGTCCCCAAGCCCGGTAGGCTTCGATCAGCACTTCCGTATCGGAGGACGTACGAAAAGCATGTCCGAGAGCGACGAGTTCCTCGCGCAATTCAACGTAGTTATAGATCTCTCCGTTGAAGACGAGCCCGATCGAGCCATCAGCGCTCCACATCGGCTGGGCTCCGCCCTCGAGGTCGATGATCGCGAGACGCCTATGCCCCAAGCTGATTTGATGGCACCCGCCGGCAGTGTCGCCTTGCCAGCAGCCTGCGCCGTCGGGGCCCCTGTGCTTCATGAGGTTGGTGAGGCGGACAAGAGTGTCGTAATCTTGCCGGTGCTTTCCCCGAAGTGCCCAGCCAAAAATCCCGCACATGATCCCTGCCAGCTCTTTGTGTCCGGACATTGCTGTGGCCACGGATGACCCTCAATGGGAAAGGCGGAGTAATCCTGGGAGATTGCGTCATCATGTCCTCTCGACTTATCCGCGAGGACGGTGCGCATCATGCTCCGTCGCGACGTTTCGTGTTCAACCCAGCGTAGAGACTGAGGATCTTTTCCGGCGCGGCCTCAGCCAGCAGAAGTGAACTGGATTTCATCCAGCGATGAGCGGACCGCTCAAGCTGGATGCGGCGCAGCCGAATTCGGGCCGCACATGGTCTGAGTGATAGGCCTCGAACATCTTGTCTCGTCTGCGGCTGGTCGCGCCGCTACGGGTGCGGCGCGGACGCGCGTCATGGATCACCGCGACGCAAAAGAACCTGCCCATGGCGCCTGATCGAGCTGATTGTCTCTGTGGGCGCGGTTCGCGAGTGCTCCGTTATCCGTCGTGTTTGCGAGCTCGATCGCTGCTTGTTACGCGACCTGCAGCATTCGCGATGGCGCTTGCCGAGATGGATTTGATCAGTGGAGAACTTTTTTGCTCCCTCACTGCAATGACGCGGAATTTGACTGCAACGACAAGTACATGCCGCCGGCGCCGCCGGTTTTGCAGTTTCAAACTATCGCCATTTTAAGAAATTTTTTTGCCATACTCGCTCATTAACCAGCCGACCCAGCAGTTGGGGATGGGCGATTCGCACTGCATTGGAATGTGCACGCAGTTGATCCTGTGATGCATCGGAAATCCGCTCGTGGCGTAGGCGTTGCGAGTGCGTGGTATGTCGCGCGCCTTCGCGCTGCGGCCGTAAATTCCCTTGTAAGCGTCAAAGAGAAGCATCTCTTCGACCCATGGAGGCCTGAATTGGATACGACTGGGACAATCACATCATTTTCTTCCACACCGATGACGAGGTTTTCGATCGGTGGCGACGTCTACGGAGTGCAGGATGCGAGCACGAGCTACAGCCTGACCAATCCTGACTCGCAAACCCTGCGCTTCGAAGTCCAGCAGGGTGATCATGCCTGGTACGATGACTCATCTGTTGATCGCTCCGAGGTTTCAGGCGCGACCAACATTCCCGGCAGCACTCCAATCGCCTTGAACTATCAGTTCATGGTGGAGCCGAATGGCCCCAACGGGTCATTTGTGAATACGGCAAGTGGCTGGTTCATCGTCGGACAGATGCACAATGATGATAACGCGAGCGGCGTCGGCACCTCGCCGCCATTTGCGATCCAGCTTGTCGGCGATCATCTGCAGGTTGTCGCCAGATATGTCCAGCCGGGTCAGGATCCGAGCAACGGGGCCGGCAATGTGCAGATGCTCACGCTCTGGACTGACCCCAATCCGATCCAGACGGGTGTGTACAACAACATTCAGATACAGGCCGACGTTTCGAACACCGGCGGTGGGTATTTGAAGGTCTCGATCAACGGGACGCAGGTCGTGAACTACAGCGGCCCCCTGGGCTATGGGCAGGCCACCAATTGGGAGTACGGGGTCTATCGGTCGACGGCGCCCGAGACCGTCGCCGTCGATTACCGAAATATGATACTGTTGACGGGGGCGGCGGCGACGTCGACGCAGCCGACCACACCGACGCAGCCGACCACGCCGAACGTCGCGCCGACGGTGACGCAGGTGTCCGCTTCGCCGGGCACCGGAACCGAGCATGTCGGCGATGTCGTCACGTTGACGCTCGGCTTGAGCGAGGCTGTGACCGTCAACGGTACGCCGACGCTGTCGCTCAATGATGGTGCCAGTGCCACCTATGTCGGCGGCTCGGGGA
Source organism: Bradyrhizobium sp. CCBAU 53421 (assembly GCF_015291625.1). Classification (NCBI taxonomy): domain Bacteria; kingdom Pseudomonadati; phylum Pseudomonadota; class Alphaproteobacteria; order Hyphomicrobiales; family Nitrobacteraceae; genus Bradyrhizobium; species Bradyrhizobium sp. CCBAU 53421. Next base: position 5,973,040 of record NZ_CP030047.1, on the reverse strand, counting down.
CAAATACGCTCACGTTCCGGACGACAGTCGCGTCGACTGACACGAATACCTCGGCGCTCGCCATCACCGGCGTCAGTCTCGCGAACGGCGCGAGCATCACGGATTCCGGGGGGCTTGCCGCCAATCTCTCGGGCGCGGTGAAGACATTCTCCGGTCTTCAGATCTCGAACACGCCCATCATGCCGACGCAGCCAACCACACCGACGGTGACTCAGCCGGTGCTCTCCGTCGCGGACAGCTCGCTCTGGGTCGCCGGCAGAGGCGGTCAGGTCGACCTGGGGACAACGCTGTCCACGACCGATTCCAACGATAAAGTCAGCCTGAACATCAAAGGCCTGCCGAAGTATGAGACGATCACGACCGGCGATGGCACGACGTTCAGGGGAGGCGACATCACGCTGAGCTCTGCGCAGGTCGCCAGCGGATTGACCCTGACATCCTACTACAAGGGCAATGCTCATCCGGTCGCGACTCTCACCCTGACCGCGAGCGCGACCGACCCGGTTACCGGCGCTGTGGCATCGGCGACGCCACAGACCATCACCGTCACGGATCCTCGGCCGTCCGCAACCTCAGGGAGCACGACAAACCAGGACCATGGGCTGCACCATCACCTTCAGTGGGGCAGCAGCACGCTGGCAGCTACCGTGCCGCAGACCACCTCTTTGGCGAATTACGATACGGCCACAGGGTCCCAGGCGAGCCACAGCTTCGCGCTGCTGAACCAGTATCTGGCGGGTAGCTCTGGTCGGGTCGACGGGGGGCAGATCGCGGCAGCCATTTCGAACGGCGCCGCCTGGATGCAGAACGCGTTCCTGACGAAGCCCCACCACTAACGTATTGCCGCACCTGGGCACTTTGCGCCCGGGTGCGGCACCGTCCAATTTTTGGGACGCCACGCGGCACAAATGGTCGGTCAGCAGCCGCAAGGGACGCGGTGAAAACCAATCCACAACAGAGGATTGCCGACGGCTGCCGTTTGACGGAATATCGCCGTGCGGCTTCCGATTCGATACTTCGTTGTGAGCGTAAAACGTCCGAGTTTTGGTCAGTTTTCAGGCACAACTTGTGTGTGCATAAATCACAATTCGAAAGTTTTTTCGCCATTTTTGCTCGCTAACCAGCGCGCTCAGCCAGTCGGGGGGGCAAATTTCAAGTATCCCGTCGCGCTGAAACCTCCTCGCGGTTCGAGGCCCTAGTGCTTTGATGATTGCTTGCGCCGTTTTGGCTGCGAGCAGGCGTGTGACGCGTATCCTCGGATGGGCGTCATTGGAATTCCATGTGCATGAAAAGGAACACCAACGCGGCCGGAAGCCGCGAGGAGTAGAGTAACGAAATGGCGATCCAGAACGGAAATGCCCACGTACCATCAGATCTGGGGTTTCGAGCGCTGGCTCTGTTCCTGCGCCTTCATGGCGTGAACACTGAACCCGATCAGCTCCGCGATCGCTGCGGAGATGATGGGATAGGCATCCGCGCAATGCTTCGTTGCGCGCACGAATTCGGGGTCAAAGTCCGTGCGACGACGATGGATTGGCCGCGGCTGGCGGACATCCAGCTGCCTGGAATCGCGTCGCTGCGTGACGGAGGATTTTTGCTTCTAGGAAAAATCGAGGACCAGGTGGCGCTTGTGCTGCACCCGACCTCGTCGCATCCGCGGCGGATGACGCGTGCGGAATTTGAAGCGATCTGGGATGGCGGCTTGATCTCGCCCGGCTCACAGAGCTTCGCGCACCGCGCACGTCATGCGATTGCCGACATCCGCGCTCGCGCAGGTGGTCTGGGTGCCGGCCCGATCCGCTACGCCGGTGGTCTCCTGATGCGTATCCGCGACGGCTTGGCAAAGGCCCGCGATACCTTGTTGACGAAGACGTCCGGCATGCGGGCGCGTTTTGCCGCTTCCGGCGATGTTGCGAACGAGGCCGCGGATACCGGATCCACGGCCGCGAGCATCGACCCCGAAGACGCCGACGAATCCGGGCTCATTGCGCTCGCGATCTTGCTGCGTTGCCACGGAATCGCTGCCGATCCCGGCCAAATCCACCACCGGGTCGGCGCGGCGCGACTCGGCGTTACTGAAATCCTGCGCTGCGCCAAGGAGTTCGGGCTCAAGGCAAGGGTGCAGCGGACCAGTTGGGACAGACTTGCGGTCACGCCGCTGCCGGGAATTGCACTGCTGCGTGACGGCAGCTTCCTGATTCTCGGCAAGCTCATCGACGGCAAGCTTCTCGTGCAGCGCCCGCTGTCTCCGCGTCCCGAAACACTCACCCAGGCCCAGCTCGAGGCCATCTGGGATGGCGGCCTCATTCTGATGGCCCGGCGCGCCAGCCTGACCGATCTCGCGCGACGCTTCGATATCGCCTGGTTCGTCGGCGCCATGCAAAAGTATCGCCGCCTGCTCAGCGAGGTGCTGGCGGCGTCGTTCTTCCTTCAGATCTTCGCCGTCGTCTCACCGTTGTTCTTCCAGGTGGTGATCGACAAGGTGCTGGTGCATCGAAGCATGAGCACGCTCGACGTTCTGGTCATCGGCCTTGTCGTGCTGACTGTGTTCGAAGCCATTCTCGAGACGCTGCGCGTCTATCTGTTCGCGCATACGACAAACCGCATCGATGTCGAGCTCGGTGCCAGGCTGTTTCGCCACCTGATGGCACTGCCGATCGCCTATTTCCAGACTCGCCGCGTCGGGGATTCGGTGGCGCGCGTCCGGGAGCTGGAGAATATCCGCCAGTTCCTGACGAGTTCGGCGCTCACGCTGGTCATCGACCTTCTTTTCACGGTCGTCTTCCTTGTCGTGATGTTCTACTACTCGACGACGTTGACCTGGATCGTGCTCGCGTCCTTCCCGTTCTACATCGGCATATCGGCGGGAGCCGCGCCGCTATTCCGCGCGCGCCTCGATGAAAAGTTCAATCGCGGCTCCGAGAATCAAGCCTTCCTGGTCGAAAGCGTCACCGGCGTCGAGACCTTGAAGGCCATGGCGGTCGAGCCGCAGATGCAGCGCCGCTGGGAGGAACAGCTCGCCGGCTATGTCGCCGCCAGCTTCCGTGTGCTCAGCCTGAACAACACGGCGAGCCAGGCAGTCCAGATGATCAACAAGCTGGTCATCGCCGCGACCCTTTACTTCGGCGCGCGGCTGGTGATTGGCGGAGAGTTGACCGTCGGCGAACTCGTCGCGTTCAACATGCTGGCCGCGCGCGTCAGCACGCCGGTGCTGCGGCTCGCGCAGGTCTGGCAGGACTTCCACCAGGCCCGTCTGTCGATCGATCGTCTCGGCGACATCCTCAACACCATTCCGGAGCCGAGCTTCACTCCGTCCCGCGCCGCCTTGCCGCCGATCCGCGGCCAAGTGAGGTTCGAGCACGCGACTTTCCGCTATCGCATCGACGGCCCCGAGGTGTTGCACGACGTGTCCTTCAGCATCGAGCCCGGCCAGGTCATCGGCATCGTTGGCTCGTCGGGGTCGGGCAAGAGCACCATCACCAAGCTGATCCAGCGTCTCTATGTTCCGGAGAGCGGACGCGTACTGGTCGACGGCGTCGATCTCGCAATGGTCGACCTGAGCTGGTTGCGGCGCCAGATCGGCGTCGTGTTGCAGGAAAACGTGCTGTTCAATTGCACGATCCGCGACAACATCGCACTGACCGATCCGACCATGTCGATGGAACGCGTCATCGAGGCGGCAATGCTGGCCGGCGCGCACGACTTCATCCTGGAACTGCCCGAGGGTTACGATACCGTCGTGGGTGAGCGCGGCAGCAGCCTGTCCGGCGGACAGCGCCAGCGTATCGCGATCGCGCGTGCGCTGATCACCGACCCGCGCATCCTGATTTTCGACGAGGCGACCAGCGCGCTGGATTACGAGAGCGAGCGTGCGATCCAGCAGAACATGAGGCGGATTTCCGCCGGACGGACCGTGATCGTCATCGCTCACCGATTGTCGACCGTACGTAATGCCAACCGGATCATCACGCTCGAGCATGGCCGCATCGTCGAGGACGGCAGCCATGATGAGCTGATCCAGACCAATGGCCGTTACGCCAATCTTCATTACCTGCAGGCCGGTATCCATGACGTCCGCTAGTCGCAACATCGTCCCGTTTCCGAGACGCGAACTTCGGCGCCGGGAGCATGAGCTTGCATTTCTGCCGGCGGCGCTCGAAATCGCCGAATCGCCACCGTCACCGATCGGGCGTGCGATCGGAGCGAGCATCATCGCAATGTTCTGCATCGCGCTGCTATGGGCGACGCTCGGCAGTGTTGATATCGTCGCCACGGCGACCGGCAAGATCGTGCCCGGCGGCCGCACCAAGCTGATCCAGCCGTTCGAGACGGGTGTGGTCCGTGCCATCAAGGTCCGCGACGGCCAGAGCGTGAAGGCCGGGGACGTTCTGATCGAGCTCGACCCGACGATGACGGAAGCCGACCAGGAGCGCCAGAAGAGCGATCTGCTGGCGGCCGAACTCGACGCAGCGCGTTTGCGGGCGGCCCTCGCAGCCGATCCGCTCACCGCTTTCCATGCACCGCAAAACGCAAGCGCCGCCGAGATCGAGATGCATCGCCAGTTCCTGATCAGCGAGCGCGCCGAGCAGAATGCCAAGCTTTCTGAAATCGAGCGGCAGCAAGGGCAGAAGGAGGCGGAGCGAGAGACGACATCGGCGAGTGTTGCCAAGCTGGAAGCAACCATTCCCGTGCTGCAGGAGAGGGTCGATATCCGCAAGGGCCTCGTCGACAAGGCGCTGGCTTCCAAGGTCGTCTATCTATCCGAGTATCAGGAGCTGGTCGCCATGCAGCAGGATCTTGTGCTGCAGAAGAGCCGGCTGCGCGAAGCCGATGCGGCGATCGCGCTCCTGAAGGAGACCAAGGAAAAGGCTGCCGCGGAGTATCGCCGCGCGACCTATGACGCACTTGCGAAGGCCGAGCAGAAGGCTGCCAGCGCGGCGCAGGAGGTGATCAAGGCGGATCGGCGCACGAAGCTCCAGCGTCTGACCGCGCCAGTCGACGGGGTCGTGCAGCAACTTGCCGTTCATACGGTGGGCGGCGTAGTGACCCCGGCTCAGGCGCTCGCGGTGGTGGTCCCCAGCGAGAGCCAGCTCGAGATCGAGGCCATGCTCTCCAACCGCGATATCGGATTCGTCCATCCGGGGCAGGCGGCGGAGATCAAGATCGATACCTTCAACTTCACGCGCTACGGACTGCTTCACGGCGACGTGCTCAGCGTGTCGACGGATGCCATTACGCGCGACAGGATGCAGGGCGCGAATGACCACCCGTCGGGCGCCACGCAGAGCAGCAGCGAGCCGAAAGGTCAGGAGCTGGAATATGCCGCGCGCGTGTCGCTCGACCGGACGCACATGCAGGTGGAGGACAAGCTCGTCAAGCTCGGCCCGGGCATGGCGGTGACGGTCGAGATCAAGACCGGTACGCGCAGGATCATCAGCTACCTGCTCTCGCCGCTGGCGAGGTACAAGCAGGAAGCGTTGCGGGAACGGTGAGAAGTCGTTTTGCTCCGGCGGGCCATCGTCCCGCCGGAGCGAAGCCGCGGCCAGGCAAGTCCAAGAGCGGATGTTGGAAAGGCCCGGATCGATCGTGTCGCAATCCGGGTCGGGGCATCGCCGCCCAGATGTGGTACGGCCCTAAGGCAACAGGGTGGGTCGCCGTTGAACGGACCGGTGTACCAGGCGTTCTCGTCCGCGAACGATCGAGCCAAGGTCGCATCTACGAGATGACTGAATTAGGCCGTGTACCTATAAACCCGGCGGCGTCATGTGACTGGTGACTACCCCCGCTTTGCTCCAATAGCGACCAAGTTGGAGCCGCAGCGCGATATGTCGCGATGGGCCAAAAGCAGTCGTTGGTACTTTAGTCCTTGTCGAGCTCTCCGATATGACGCTGGGCATATAGCTCGAGGCCGATCCTCGCGACGAGTTCGATCTGGGTTTCCAGAAAATCGATATGCTCTTCCTCATCGTGCATGAGTTGCTCAAACAGATCCCGTGTCACGTAGTCTTTGACCTGATGGCAATGGGTCGCAGCTTCAGCGTAGAGGGAGCGCGCCGACAATTCGGCTTGCAAGTCGCTATCGAGCACGGCCTTCACGGTCTTCCCGATATGAAGGGATTCCAGCGTCTGCATATTGGGAGATCCATCGAGGAAGATGATGCGTTCGATGAGCTTGTCTGCATGCTGCATCTCTTCAATCGATTCCTCGCGCCACGCCTTGGCCAGCACCTTGTAGCCCCAATTGTCGAGCAGGCGGTAGTGCAGCCAGTACTGGTTCACCGCGGTGAGCTCGTGGCGCAGCGCTTTGTTGAGGTATTCGATAACGTCTTTATCGCCCTTCATGCTCCGCTCCTTCTCGCGGGTGCCACTGGGATCGATTGGTTGTGTGGGCGCCTGGACTTGATGTTTGGCCGGCGCGATGGAGAGTTTAGAGCGTCAGCGCTTTCGGTTCGAGCAGTTTGGGCATCTACCGCTCGTCTAGAGCGGCGACGCAAGGAAAGGGGCGTTCGGCGTTGACTTGCTCGCCGTTCGACACACATGAGAGGTTAATCTCTGGGCCACGACTACAAATGGCGTAGGGAGATAGAACAGGGGAGTTTTGGCCATGATCGAGGGGATCAGCGCGCTCACGCTGGGCACCCATGACATGCCACGAGCTGTCTCATTCTACCGAGCCCTGGGATTTGAGGTCCTGCATGGCGGCGAATGGTCACCGCTCACCAGCTTTCGAGCAGGTTTGAGCTACCTCAACCTCATCGACCAACCTGCCGAACGACGCTGGTCCTGGTGGGGTCGGGTCATCTTCTACGTCACCGATGTTGACGCACTTTACGAACGCGCGCTCGCGGCGGGGTACCAGCCGGCGACTGTGCCCCGCGATGCCGAATGGGGTGAGCGCTTTTTCCACCTAGCTGACCCCGACGGGCACGAACTCAGCTTCGCTCGACCTTTACTTCCGGCTTCCGTCCAATAGCGGATCGAAGCGGCCTGCATTCCAACCGTCGCTGCCAGAGGGTATTGTTCCGACAGACGGCCATCGCCCTGACGTCAGCTTCGGCTCGGCCTATGGCGCGGTCTCTCGAGCAAGATCAAAGGATGACAACGAACGGTCGCACCGTCACCGTATTCGGCGGAACCGGCTTTCTCGGCCGCCGCATCGTTCAGCATCTGCGCGATCACGAGTTTCCCGTCCGGATCGCGTCAAGGCATCCAGATCGCGGGCGCAGTCAGTTTGGCCCGCATGATTCCCAACTTCTGTTCGTCCGGGCCGATATTCAGGACGAACGGTCTGTCGCAAATGCGCTTGCCGGCGCTTATGCCGCTGTCAACACCGTCAGCCTTTACGTCGAGCACGGACGTGAGACGTTTCATTCCGTTCATGTAGAGTCCGCCCAACGGGTAGCGGCCCAAGCGCACCGGGCCGGAGTCAAAAGACTCGTTCACTTGTCAGGCATCGGCGCCGATGCCGCGTCTCGATCGCGGTACATCCGAGCGCGCGGCGAAGGTGAACTGGTGGTCAGGGCTACGTTTGCCGGCGCACATATCATCCGACCAGCCGTCATGTTCGGACCGGACGATGCCTTTCTTACGACAATCCTCAACCTTCTCCGCCGGCTGCCGATCTATCCGATGTTCGGCCGCGGCTCGATGAAACTGCAGCCAGCCTACGTGGAAGATGTGGCTGAGGCGACTGTCCGGATCATCCAGCGAGCCGAGACGCAACCGACGATCTTCGAGTGTGGCGGCCCTCGCGTTTATTCCTACGAAGAATTGGTCGCAATCGTCGCGCGTCAGGCTGGCCTTGCGCCCATCCTGGTCCCGATCCCGCTGGCCGTTTGGCACGCCCTGGCATGGGCTTCCGAAGTACTCCCGAACCCGATTCTCACGCGCAATCAGGTGGAGCTGATGCAGATCGATACAGTGTCGTCGCCTGGCCTTGTCGAACTTGGGATTTCGCCGCAGCCGGTTGAGGCAATACTCCAAAAGATGCTGTCAAAGTGCGGATGAGAGGGCTCGTCGGTTTTAAATCCGCTTCAGATGGCGGGTTCGCTCCCTACTGCTACAGGACGCGATGGCGTATCCGCCGTTCGACGGCGGCAATATTGCTGTGCGCCGTAGGCAGCAGCAGGTAGTTCTGGGTCGACTGACCTTGGAGCATACCTCTATATCCGGTTATAGCATGTGGTGTGCGGACCAAACATCGCGCGTTACGAGTCCATGCCCTAGTTGGGCCCTCAATGAGGAGACGGCCCGCGGTAGGGGGTGCCGCCGACAACCTCACCGTCACGCAAGGATCGTCTCGCTCGACCAGGGCGTCCGTCCGCATCGTCCGTCGCACACCGGTTCTGCCGGTTGGCCTGAGGGCACAGCACGGCATCTGCCCCAGACGGCCTCTCAACGCATTTTGGTTACTTCGGATGGTGCGCTGTTCGGCCAGCGAATTCAATGCCACTCTTGGGCATTTCAGTTCAGGGCAAGCGCTGATTGTAGTGAGGCATATCAGCCGGCATCGGAGGGGCTAAACACCTTGTGCGGATTCGTCGGCATATTCGAATATAGGGAATCGTTTGAATCGGCGCGCAGCCTGGCGCTGGAGATGGCGAAGACGGTCAGGCACCGTGGACCGGACTGGAGTGGCATTTATTCCAGCGAACGCGCGATGCTCGCGCATGAGCGCCTTTCCATCGTCGATGTGGAGCACGGAGCTCAGCCCCTTCTCGACGTTGTCGCGGGGCGGGCGTTGGCTGTGAATGGAGAGATCTACAACCATGTCGCTCTGCGCGACGCGCTGAAGCGGCCGCACGACTGGAAAACGAAATCAGACTGCGAAATTATCCTGTATCTCTACGACGAGTACGGACCAGCTCTGTGCAAGATGCTGAGCGGCATTTTTGCGTTTGCCCTCTTCGATGAACGTACCGGCGATTTCTTCGTCGCCCGGGACCACATCGGCATAGTGCCGCTTTATATCGGATGGAGCGGGGACGGCGCAACATATGTCGCCAGCGAAATGAAAGCTCTCGATCCGGTGTGCGAGACGATCCAGGAGTTTCCGCCGGGACATTACTATAGCGGCAAAGCCCGCGAATTTGTCCGGTGGTATGATCCGGAGTGGGCGCATGCGTTTCCAACCAAGAAGGCGTCGTTGCACGAGCTACGGACTTCACTCGAAACCGCAGTCAAACAGCAAATGATGTGCGACGTACCTTACGGGGTACTTATTTCTGGTGGGCTCGATTCCTCGCTCATCGCAGCGCTTGCGGCACGGCACCGCTTCAAGCGGATCGAGTCGGGGGAGACCGAGGAGGCTTGGTGGCCAAGGCTGCACTCGTTCTCCGTGGGCTTGGAAAATTCGCCCGACATGAAGTACGCGCGCAAGGTGGCGGCTCACATCGGCACGGTCCATCATGAAGTTGTATTCACCGTGCAAGACGGGTTGGACGCATTGCCCGATGTGATCCGGCACCTGGAAACCTTCGATGTCACCACCATTCGTGCCGGTACGCCGATGTATCTTATGGCGCGCAAGATCAAGGCAATGGGCATCAAGATGGTGCTGTCTGGAGAAGGCGCTGACGAGGTATTTGGCGGCTATCTCTACTTCCACATGGCGCCATCAGCAGAAGAATTCCATGAGGAGACTGTTCGGAAGCTCTTTGCGCTGAGCAGGTACGACTGCTGTCGCGCGAACAAGGCAACCGCTGCTTGGGGGGTCGAAGCGCGTGTACCGTTCCTGGACAAGGAATTCCTGGACTACGCGATGTCGATAAACCCTGCCGAAAAAATGTGCCCCGGTGCGAAGATCGAGAAGGGCATATTGCGGGAAGCTTTTACCGACCTGTTGCCGCAGGAGATCCTATGGCGTCAAAAGGAACAGTTTTCAGACGGAGTGGGGTACAGCTGGATCGAGTGCTTGAGGAATCACGCCGAAGGTAAAGTCTCGGAGCAGATGCTCGCAGAGGCGGACAAACGCTTTCCGAAGCAGACGCCGACCTCGAAGGAGGGATACTTCTACAGGACCATCTTTGACAGCATTTTCAGGAATCCGACAGCCTGCCTAACCGTCCCGGTCGGTCCCTCGATCGCGTGTTCGACGCCAACCGCGTTTCTCTGGTCGCAGCAATTTGCGAGCATGGATGATCCATCTGGAAGGGCGGTGAAAGGAGTACATATTGAGGCCATTGACAACGTTTGAGCAGTTGGGTGGCCTCAATTTGCATTTGCTGACCCGAAGAGCCGCAGCTTCTTCTTTGGCAGGTTCGTGGCGATCGTTCGTAGCGTCCGTTTGGCCTCGCGGAGCTTCGCCTCGATGTGGCGTTCTGGACCGTCTCTGCCGATCGCGATCCACTTCATGGCATACTCGCTATTTGCCAGATGGGCCTTGTGTCCCGCGCCACCAGCCAGGAAGTCGTAGCCGCGTTCCCCGCGCGCGATGCTCTCCTCGATAGCCAGCACATGGCTGACGAGCCCGGGCTTGAGCCGGCCATCGCTTTCATAGAGAAAGCCGCTTTGGTAGTTCAGGACTCGGCCGTCATGCACGAAGTTGTACACGACCCCAATCGTCTGGCCGCCAACCAGCGTCCGTGAGATGCGGACCGCTCCTGTGGGTATTCCGCGCGCGATGAGATCCTCGTGGAACGGACGGAAGCCCGGATTGGCGAAAGCCCCCTTGCGTCCCCATCGCGACCGATGAAAGTCGCTCAGCAGATCGAACGCAGCCAAGGCTTCCGTCGTCGTTTCCATGATCCGGAATTCAAGGGGGCCTCGTTCGGCGTACAGCCTCATGGCCCGGCTCACGGCCTGGCGAGTGCTGCGGCCCAGTGTGGCGCGATAATCCTTCTTTTGCTGACGGACTTTCGCGAAATCAACCCACAAGGCGGTATCGGCGTGTTTCTCCTCGCTAACGAGCCCAGCCTGGCCCGCCGCGCGGCAAGCGGCCAACTCGAGGTCCGTATCAATTCCGGAAAGTACCAGCTGGTCCGACCGGCGCAAATGGGACGTCAGCGCGTCGAGACCTGCCGGGATAATGGTGTCCGGTTGCTCGGCAAGAATGCTGTTGCACTCGATGAACAGCCGGTCGAAACGGGCATCTCCCGATTCATTGAGCAGCCAACGTGCCCGCGCATGCGGCCCAAGACTCCAGGCTCTCCGCCGGCCAATGATCGCCAACCCGACGATCTTGCCTGACGACCGTGCTACGAGGACGTGCGGTTGCGTGCCATCCGGAATATGCCGTAGCCAAGTGCCGATCCAGAGCCAAGACAAGAAGAACGAGTGGGCGGCCCGAGCTTCGAGCTCCTTCCACGCAGTCTCAAGCCAGGCAATGCTCTTCAAGGCCTCCAGGCTCACATCGGTGACGGCATCGGGCATGCTCATTCTTGTTCAACGCCAGGGGGCCGCAAGCGCGCTTTGATGAGAGAACAAGGATCCTGCTGCAATGATCGCGCATAATCCCATGATCGGGCGGGCCTGGTCACACACGTATCCTTCTGGCGGCCACGCCATTGGGCGTCTGTGACCGTCGCCTCGGCCGGGCGGATGGCAGTACTATATCTGGAATTCGACCTATCTGCGGACCCTTTCTGGTTACCCACTCCTGCGACTTGTGCCTTCGGCGCGACTGTGCCGAGGGGAGCTGTGACCGGCCAGCTTTCGGCTGCCGCCGGCGCTCCGGCGCGAGACGCTCTGGCAGCCATCGTGCTTCGAGCGCGCTGTTTCCGCAATTGTGAGACCGACTACGATGGTCGAGAGAGAGCCTGAGCCGAGGCCAGGAACGCGCCGAGTTGCTCGACCAAATCCGCGGCGATCGACTGGTCGACCATAAGAATTGTGGTGCCCGGTGTCTTGTCGGACGACCAAGCGCCCTGAGCGGAGATCGCAGCATGATCGGAGCGCACCTTCACAAGCACGCGGGTTCTCTCCACGTTGAGACGCTCACCGACGAGATTAGTCCCTTCCACAGCGCCGCCGGCAGTCTGCCTGCCAACAGCGACGGGCGAAATCTCCAGTATCGCCTGGGCCAACCAGATCGCGTGCTTGTAGGGAATCGTCCAAATTGCCGATCCATGATCGGCGTCAACATCAACTCTAAATGCCAGCCCGTCATCGGAGCTCTCAATCCCGAGAAAGCCTTTGATGGTTTGTCGCTCAAGCGTGCCGTCTCGATTGGTCAACGCGGGCCTCAATTTTGCTTTCGCGATTGTGGCGTTGCTATTCCGAATTTCACCTGTTTTCGAGTGAGCTGATCGCTCTGCAATTGGGCGGGACCGTCGCTCCCTAGGCCGGAGCGGCGACCCCTTATCGCACGATATGTTTGGTCGGGGTGTGGTTGTCCGCCAATCCGCACGACTGGGGACACGGTAAATCGGCAAATGCCTGCGGCAAATTGCCATTCTGAACTAGTCCTAACTACAGCCCGTCGCCTCTTGGCTCAAAGGTATTAGCGCGCTGCAACAATCGCGATTCCTGGTGACGAAATCCAAGAGACGGACCTAGCGTCATTGGTCGAGGTTGACCGCTACAACCTCCGAAGCCCCATAGCCCAGTTCTCCTGAGCTACACTCCCCCGCGACGGAGGTCGCTGCCCGCTCCACCTTGGGGCGCGTTTGACCTTGGCGACGCCTGCGGGGGCCGGCGGCAATGAAGAGGCCGCCAAGTGAGGTGCCCCTGCATTGCCGCGCCTTCAACGACCCCAACGCGTCGGCTGAAATACGGACTCGTGCTGTCCAAGTAAGGCCACCCGCGGGAGCGGATTAGGCCATTGGTGCACCATCATTGGAACAACAATACCCTGTGTAACCCCGACGGGGTGAGTTCAGGCTCCAAGCCCTCGCCTCGGTAACGGCCCCGGTCTATCGCCCAGATCGGGGCTGTTTCTTTTCGGCGGAGCGGCGGTAGCCCGCCCATCAGGAGCGCAACAAAAGTGCGCCACTGCGTAAGCCGGCTTTCACCGTGCTGTATCGTCGGCGACATCACAGAGAGCGGCGCGGCGCTCAAGGTGGATGATCCGCCATCACCTCCTCCCGACCACTTCACGCTCATCTTTCCACCGAGCAAGGCTTGCTCGTGCAACGCGTTTGGCGAGGGGGCACATGGGTTGGTGTCGCGTTCGTTCCTGAATGAAACGAGGCAACCGCGAGTGCCTGTCGTGAAGTCGTGATCGAATCTGCCGGCGGCGACGTCACGAATGCGACAGCGCTACGCGTCTCGGCAAAAGCAGTCATGCCAAGTCAGAGCCTGAGGTGGACGCGACCAACGCAGGTTATGAAGCCTCGGCGTAGACTACCGGTCGGAACGAAATGAAGAAGGCCGCCAAATGAGGCGGCCTGGCTATGCAGCCCTCGGATTGGTTTCCGTCATTCAATTGGGCACTGGTTCCGGCGAGGACGGCCTTCGGCTCAGGTGTGCGGTTGTCTCTGCGTATCGGGCGAGCTTGATCAGCGCTTCCTTGGCGGCACAGGGGGCGAGAGCCGCGGCCTCGTTCCGTAGCTCTCTAGCTCGCTCCGCGAGCCGTGTTTCGAGAGTATCCCTCTGCACCACGCGTTGGCGAAATTGTCCCATGCGCTTTCCCTCGTCAGGTCCACCCGGAACGTACGATTCCAAGCCTTAACCGCGCGTAAAAGTCCCCGGGAGGTATTCTGAGACGCCAAGGCGGCGCGAAGAGGGCGCCAAATGGGACAAATTGCGAATTGCTCGGCAAGGGGCAGATTCTGCAGAAGGCTCAGGAAGGAAGTCGAGATTCGCTCCCCGACAGGCTCCGGTGCTCGAGCGTGCCCTATGGCCCGGCGGGCAGGGAGTTGTCGTTTTCATGCCGAGACTTGGCCGTCACTTGCGCCTGCCTGGTCTACGTGCGTCGAGCGATGGAGTTCGTTGCAGATGGTGTGTCGATCTCGCAACGTCTCAATAGTTTCGCTGGGTATCGGGCGTGCTGGACTTCACGTCGTTGCCAATTCGTCGTCTAATAATGGCGGACCTTCGGCGGCGTTTTTATTTCCAAGACGTTCATTTGAGAGCGGGTCCAAGAGGTCGCTGTCCAGCGCCAGCGGCCTCTTCCTTTTACTTCATTGAATTGCAAGGACCGTCCAATGCCGATACAGGTGTGGGCCGTTGCCGCTTCGATTGGCTGGACGGCCGTTGTAGGCACGATGTTGCTGTATATGATCTTCGGCCCCGGCTAACTTGCTTCAGTGCTGGCACCGGCCACCGCGGGAAATGCTCGCCCCTTCCGGCTGTTCGCAGAATTTTGGCAGCAACCAGGCATGGGCCGTCGCTTCTCATTGTCGCCATGCTAGTTCATTTTTTTTGCCATACTCCCTAATTAACCAAATCAAGTCTTAGCAGTCGGGGGGCAATCCCGCTGCAACAGAATGTGTTGGCGGTCACCGCGATACATTGGAAATCTGCTCGTGGCGCAAGGCGTTGCGAGCGCGTGGTATGTCGCGCGCCTTCGTGATGCGCGGCAGTGGAATTCCCTTGTAAGCGTCAAAAGAGAACAATCTCTGCGACCCACGGAGGCCTGAATTGGATACGACCGGGACAATCACATCATTTTCTTCCACACCGATGACGAGGTTTTCGATCGGGGGCGACGTCTACGGAGTGCAGGATGCGAGCACGAGTTACAGCCTGACCAATCCCGACTCGCAAACCCTGCGCTTCGAAGTCCAGCAGGGTGATCATGCCTGGTACGACGACTCGTCTGTCGACCGCTCCGAGGTTTCAGGCGCGACCAACATTCCCGGCGGCACTCCGCTCAACTTGAACTATCAGTTCATGGTGGAGGCAAATGGCCCCAACGGGTCATTTACGAATACCGCAGATGGCTGGTTCATCGTCGGACAGATGCACAATGATGATAATGCGAGCGGCGTCGGCACCTCGCCGCCATTTGCGATCCAGCTTGTCGGCGATCATCTGCAGGTTGTCGCCAGATATGTCCAGCCGGGTCAGGATCCGAGCAACGGGGCCGGCAATGTGCAGATGCTCACGCTCTGGACTGACCCCAATCCGATCCAGACGGGTGTGTACAACAACATTCAGATACAGGCCGACGTTTCGAACACCGGCGGCGGGTATCTGAAGGTCTCGATCAACGGGACACAGGTCGTGAATTACAGCGGCCCCCTGGGCTATGGGCAGGCCACCAATTGGGAATACGGGGTCTATCGATCGACGGCGCCCGAGACCGTCGCCGTCGATTACCGAAACATGACACTGTTGACGGGATCGTCGGCGACCGTCACGTCGCCGTCAACTCCGACACAGCCAACCACGACCACCACGCCAACGACTGTCACCAGCCCGACCACCATTGTCACGCCGGCTGTAGCACAGGACACCACTTCGCCGGCGGCCGCGATAGCCGCCCCGGCGGCAGCTGCTACGACGGCCGACCCCAGCGTCCTGGGCGCCATGGGAGCGATGGGCCTGGCGCCGACATCGGCGTCCGGTTGGTCGGCGCCAGCGGCCGGCGCAAGCGCCGCTAGCCTGCCAAGCCTGGATTATTCGCGTTTCGGATTTGACACCGGCACGCTGGCAACCGGCGCGCCGCAGACGACCGATTGGTGGGGAGATCAAGGCACGGCCGCCGCGTCTCCGCAGAGCAACAGCTATGCGCTGCTGAACCAGTATCTGGCGGGTAGCTCGGGTGGGGCCAATGGCGGTATGATCGCCGTAGCCATGAGTGGCCCTGCCTGGACACAGAACTCGTTCCTGACCAAGCCTCAGAGCTAAGGGACTGCCGGGCCGCGCGGTTCATCCGCGCCAGGCCCGGTTCTCCTACGTTGGCACCTCGTGCAGATCGGTCGAATGTTCGAGAGCAGGCTCCATCAGCCTGCGAACGCCCTTCTTGGCATCCGCGGCATCCGTGTGGTTTCGGCCCTTCTCCTTGCTTTCGCTCTACGAGCCACCAGGTCGATTGCGGCTGTTCTGTTCACTCGCAATGCCACAAAGGTAGCTGCGCCTGAGCCGGTGCTCGTCCCGGCACGCGCGGTCCGGCGACCCGCGGCGCGTGAAGCGCTTTTCCGAGCCGTCCTGCCTCGTTGTTCGGCGTCCTTCAGTGCGGATCTTCGATTACCAAAATGAGTACCGCATATTAGGTCAGCAAAACTTCCCGAAAGCGGTCAAACCTCGCTGTTGACCTGGAGCATCCCTGGAGAGGACTGTGGATCGGCTGGCTATCATCGCACTCGCGATCGTAATCGCGGGGCTTCTGAGCGGCGGCGTCTATTCAGTGTCGAGTTCAGGCCTCAGCACTGCAATAGTCATCAACCGCTTCACCGGCGCAGCCTGGTCGTGCAGCGTCGTTTGCGAGCTCATCGAAACACGCCGGAATTCAAAATGAGCCATTTGGCCTCGACGCGCGCACGACCTGCTGCGCGAGGCACGCCGGACTGATTTCGCTCATACGGAGAACCTACACCTCATCGTCGGTTGTGACGCGCATCACGGTTGGGGCCCGCGCCTCATGGCGTGGATGCCTCACCGAATTAGGTGGACATGGCATAGCCGCGCCTGCGGCGGTCGCTGGCTCGTTTTTGTCACCGGACGGACAATTCCCCGGAAACGTTGTTTGTGGCCATTGGCTGCCTCCGTAAGGGCACGATCAGCCAGTCCCTCGACGGGACCGACCACGACGTTTCCTCAAGCAAGGTACGGCCTTCCGGCCCGCTGTACCGCGGCTGGAGCAGGTTAGGGCAGTCCTGCCGATATCCGACCGAACCGCTGTCTCGGATCATGGCTGGCAGTGAATCGGCGCTTCTCGCAGGCTCTAGCTGCCGCGATAGCCATTCGGGTTCTGCTTCTGCCAGCGCCAATGATCTGTGCACATCTGTGTGAGTGACCGCGTTGAGGTCCAGCCCAAGAGATTTCTGGCGAGCGTCGGATCCGCGTAGCAGGTTGCGACGTCACCCGCCCTGCGTTGGTCAATCACATACGGGACTGGCCGGCCACTCACCGTCTCGAACGTCTTGACCACCTCCAGGACGCTGCTGCCGCTTCCCGTTCCGAGATTGACCGTCAGAACGCCGGGCTGTCTTAGCTCGCTCAAGGCGCTCAGATGTCCGGATGCAAGATCGACGACATGAATGAAATCGCGGACACCGGTGCCATCTCGAGTATCGTAGTCATTTCCCCAGATCTGCAGCTTCTCGCGTCGCCCGACGGCTACCTGCGCCACAAGTGGCAACAAATTGTTGGGTACGCCGAGAGGGTCTTCTCCGATGAGCCCGCTTTCGTGCGCGCCAACCGGATTGAAGTAGCGCAGGATGGCAATCCGCCAATTGCCGTCGGACCCATGGAGATCCTTTAGAATCTCCTCGATGAAATACTTTGTGCGGCCGTACGGATTGATTGGTTCTACGGGGTGTTTCTCGTCCAGCGGCAGATATGAGGGTGTGCCATAAACCGTTGCGGATGAGCTAAAGACCAGCGTTTTCACGTTGGCACGCGACATGGCCGACACGAGCCGCATCGTCCCCACGACGTTGTTCTCGTAGTACGTCATGGGTTGACTGCTGGACTCGCCGACCGCCTTCAGCCCGGCGAGGTGAATTACCGCGGTCACGCCGTGAGCGCGCAGGATCTCGTAAATCGCATCCTCATCGCAGATATCGATGTGCCGGAATATCAGCGATCGTCCGCAGATGGCCTGTACCCGATCGAGGGATGCGCGATTGCTGTTGCAGAGATTGTCGACCGCAACGACATCTAGCCCGGAGTCGAGTAGGGCGACCGCGATATGTGACCCGATATAGCCGGCGCCTCCGGTCAGCAGGATCATTCTGATTCCACTTCCATTTCGCGTCTGCCCGCGAAATCTGGGATCGCGACTGCGACTCCAGCCCGCGGAGATTGACTGAAATCAAGACGACGCGCGCACGATCACCGGGTATTTGTAGCTGCCCCGGCAACGCCCGCGTCAAGCGTTTGCGCCAACACCAAGGCGGCCGGCACCAATGGTGCCGATCGCCACATCGATGGGTGCCGCATCCATCGATGTTGGCGCGGACTCCAGCTCGAGATATCCGGCCGAAAGCTTCCCGATGGGTGGCCGAACCAATTTCGGCTATTTCCGCAGTCGGATTGCCCCCTCGGCCTTCGAACCGATATCCTTGCGGGCGTGGCCGGTTGTGAGAGGCACTTCGAAGTAGTTTACCGCATGGTCGATTGCACCGAGTGGCGCGGGCCGGCCTGTCCTCGCCATTTTGGGAAGTTCTCTCTTCGGTGGGAGGAGGCGTTCGGTTGCGTCAGCGGCCGAGTACGCTGTCCCGCTTGATGGCCGAGCTGCAGGTCGATGGTTCAGCCCCCAGATCGCCGCCTGTGTTCTGTTCTGAACACGAATCTTGCGGAGGATCGCCTTGATGTGAACCTTCACCGTAGCTTCCGCGATATCGATCTTGCGTGCGATGCACTTGTTGGAATCGCCTTCGATCAGGCACTGGAGGATAGAGATTTCTCGCGGCGAAAGCTGCTGCGCGAGCCTACTATCCGCGTTCGCCATGGCATGACTATCATCAAAGCGTGGAGGGACACCGTCCGCGTCACGCTTTTCGATATCAAGAGCGGACGTCAGGAAGTCGGTCGGAAATACCGTTCCGCCCATCATGACGAGCTCGATGGACTTGATGAACGCATCGCAGTTCATCACGTCGATGAAATAGCCGGTGACGCCAGCTCGGATCGCAGCAGTCAACTCGCTCAGTCGATAGTGATCTGCAACGACAGCAATGCGTCCATCCGCGTGATGGCGCTTGAAACACTCGATCTGCTCGATTGTAGGGCCGAAATCATCGCCACTGTGAACAACCAGGAACAGTGCCGGACAGACTGAAGCGCTTCCGACATTGGCCTTGCCAGGCAAATCGTCTGCATCGGACATTGAAGGAAAGACTTGAAAATTTTCGGAATTTAGAATTCTGGCGAGACCTTCTTTCCGAAGACTGTTTTCACCACCAAGCACAATGGAAAAAGAATATTGTCGTCTCATGGAACTCTCCTGGACGCTACAAAATATGAAACAGGCTCATCGGTTTAATCCGACTCGTTTCTTGGATGGCTTGCCAAGCCAAAACAGCGACGCATTGAAAATTGCTCCTTCAGATTCCGGTCGCTTGGACAGAAATTCGGGGCAAAAAAAGCCCTGAGCATGCGTCTAAAGATTTACTGACATTAGATGCTAATCCCCAATATCCCTATATACCGTTGGTTATAGACATTCCTTGGGATGTCGCCCGTAATATCACCGCCGTGTTTTGACGGGCGGGATCTCCGGAAACCTGTCGAGCAGCGCTCGCTTAGGGCGGCGTCGATGCTATGATGCAGTTTAAGATTGTAAAATTGCCGGAATTCGGCCGGGCTGCGATGACAAATTTTACTTGAATGCCTCAAATTGAAGTAGCTTGGGGGAGATATTGGGGTGCCGATTTGAACCGGAGGGACTGAGGATTGGCCGGAAATGCATTTCAGTCGTGTGGTTATTGCTAGCAGATATCCCGTTGTTTTACTGGGTCTGAACTGTCTGCTGGAAACAGAACGTGATTTCAGGGTTGCTGCTCGATGCAGCGATAGTGCGAGCTGCTTCAAAGCAATTCGCGCTCTCGTGCCCGATATCGCCATTTTGGACATATCGATGCCTGACATTTTTGGGCAGGCATTGCTCGATATCGCAAATTCCCGGACTCCTGCTGTTCGACTCGTGTTCCTCGCAACCTCCGTCGAGGATCGTGACCTCACCGTGTTGGCAGAAGTGGGCGCCTTTGGCGTTATCCTGAATGACGAGGAGCCCGAAACTCTTCTCCAGACATTGCGGCAAGTCGCGGACGGCCACAGGATGCTGCCTGCGCCTTCGAGCGAGGTCGCTATCTCTTCGGGGCAGTCCGCGATTTTGGAGAAGCATCTTGCCGTGCTGACGGACCGGGAGCGTCAGATCATGCGTCTTGTATCGGAAGGATTGTCAAACAAGGAGATCGGCCGTCGTTTGAAGGTAACTGACGGCACCATCAAGGTGCATCTCCACCACATCTTTCGCAAGCTCGAGATCGGCAACAGGACAGCTCTTGCTACGCTCGCGGTCTCATACGCAGGGCAAAGCGGCTTGCCTCCCGATTAGCACGCAAGCTTTTTGCCTAGTACGATATCAACCGACCTGGCGCTCGAGTGCGCAGGTATTGGATGAGCGGGGACGGGAAGTATCGTTTCGCCGCATTGGTTCGCGCTCGACTGTCGATGGCGCCATTCAATGTCCATCGCATCGCAACTGCTCCCTCGCGGGCACGCTTTGTCCCGGGCATGCCCCAAATGGGCCATGTCGAGATCGATAGAGTCTTTCCGCAGTGACTAGCCCAAGACAGACATTCATTGAGGCAACGCGCGAACTCCGTCAGCGCGGCAATTAGGCAGGAAGCCAAAGCGTACGAACGTCAGGGGCCTAAGTCTTTTGATGTAGCCGTCCTTACATCTAAATAGCCATCGTGACCGCTTGTTTTCGCGCTTACGTGCTTGTTCAATCGAAGAAATCCGCGTGAACGGGAGCTGCTGCTCCAGAAAGAATGCTGCGGTGCGCACGAGCGCTCCTGCGATCGGAATCCAGGTATGACGCTTGACTGGCCTGAGCTCGACCTTACCCGACTTTCTGGCGCGGGTGGGGGCGATGGTTTTGGCGCGTTGGCTTCGAGCCAGAATTTTGATGTTGCCTTGGCTTGCTCGGGGCCTCGATTATTGCAGTTCGCCGAATGCGACGTCAGTCAGACTCTTGTCGAGCCAGCAGCGTCCTTTTCGAGCCTCCTTGATAAAGCAGTTGAGCTGAGGGCCGGGATCATGGTGCCGGTTCTCGAGGATGATTGCTTGGAGGTTCTCGCATGCATGCTCGACGTGAAGCACGACATCATTCGTGCGATAGGCGCCTTCCTCAACGAAGCGGAACGTAGGCGCGCTGATGGGTTGAAGTCGGAGCGGGATCGCCGCCGCTTTATTGTTTCCCGTGGACAGCTGCGCCAGATCCTCGCTTGCAGGCTCGGAATCTCGCCGTCCGATGTCGAACTGGAATATGGAAAGCTGGGCAAGCCCCGGCTCTCACACCGCATGCCTTCTCGCGATTTGCGCTTCAGCGTCTCTCGATCCGGGGACATGGCAGTGGTCGCCCTCTCGACCGGGCAAGAGGTCGGAGTGGACATCGAGGCGATCCTCCCCGTGCCCGAAGCGGACGAGATCGCCGCGCTGTGCTTTTCCGCCTCCGACTACGAGTCTTATGCTGCCCTCGGTCCGGACGAGCGGGTGGAAGGCTTCTTCCGGCGTTGGACCCGGCTGGAGGCTATTTCCAAGGGCCTGGGATGCGGCTTGGGGTACCTCAGCTCTTCGGATGACAAGGATTGGGTTGCCCGAAGTTTCGTACCTAAAACGGGGTATCTCGGGAGCGTCGTTATTCGGAAATGAATGGTCGTCCGGACTGAAGCTACCGCGATGTAATCATTCGCGAGTAACCACTCGCGAGGAGAGCGGAGAGGTCAGCCGGTCTGTTAGAAGGCACGCAAGTTCATTCCGAGCCGCGCTTGTTTGAGATACCTCGCGGTCGCAGTCGAGAACACGGGAATAGCCTATGCAAGCGCAGGTGACGCAGTTTTCGGAACTGCTCGCAGACCTCGCGGTCAAGGACATCAAGGTCTGGGTCGAGGGCGATCGGCTCCGGTGCAGCGCACCGGCCGGCGCAATGACGGCGGAGCTTCGCGATCAATTGCAGGGGAGAAAGGGTGAGATCATCGCCTTTCTGAACATGGCCACCGCCGCGGCCACGCAACAGCCTGCAATCATTCCCCTGCAGTCGCGAGGGACACGCACACCCATTTTCGCCGTGCCAGGTCATGTCGGAGCACCTTTTTCATTCTCGGACCTGTCGAAGCACCTGGGCGCCGATCAACCGTTCTACGCACTTCAACCGCCTGGCTTCGACGGGCAGAGCGAGCCGATGGACCGGGTCGAGGATATCGCCGAGTACTTCGCTGGCCAGATCGTTCAGGTTCAACCGGTCGGTCCGTACATCATCGCTGGATACTGCTCCGGCGGTCCAACAGCCTTCGAACTGGCCAAAATCCTCACAAGACGAGGAGCGGACGTTCCATGCGTCGCTCTCTTTGGTCCTCTTCACCCCGCTACCCATCAGGAATTGCTGCGTCTGCTGTACTTCACGGCCTGGGGGACGATCCGATCGGTCCGGAGATCGATGGCGAAGTTACCGACATTTGGCGCTCGTCTCCGATATCTCGTCAGTCGCCTTCGCGAGCGCGCCTTCATGACCCTCGGCCGCAAGGAACCTGTGACGACAGATCCGGTGCTGGTCAGCAGAGCTCTGCTCAAATCCACGGCGATGGCGGCATTTCGGCGGTACACTCCGAGTCCGTACTCGGGCCGCGTGTGTATATTCCTTCCGAACAAGGCCTGGCTGCGATCGGGCGCAGCACCTCATCGATGGCGGCTCGTGGCGCCCGATGCCGAATTCTATTTCGGCCCCGAGGACTGCGACGAAGTCTCCATGCTGGAAGAGCCTGACGCACCTGCCATCGCAGAACTCTATCTCCAGGCGACCCAGAAGCTCAGAGATTGACACGATCCAATTTTTCTAACGTCCCGGACGGGAGCGCATTCGATGAATGAAGTCCTACCTATCGTAGCAGAGAGCGTGGCGCTGCCGCCGCTGAAAAATGCCGATCATCAGGCGCTCGTCGTTGAGTACAACGCCACGGCGGCGCGCTACCCCTCGGAAAGGACAATCATCGATCTTTTCGCCGATCAGGTGATGCTCAGTCCAGATGCTGAAGCGATCCGCTTTGGCGATGCAATGCTGACGTATCGGCAACTCGACGAGCGTTCCAACCAGATGGCCGCGCATCTGGGCTCAAAGGGCGTGGGCCCGGGTCGGATCATCGTTGTCTTCATGGAACACTCCATCGAAGTCGTTGTCGCGATCCTGGGCGTTCTCAAAACCGGCGCAGCCTATGTGCCGATTGATGCGGCGACGCCGAAAGGGCGCATTGCGACAATCCTGAAAGACATTTCCAACGGGACCGGTGGGCACTTGCCGGTGGCGATCACTCAGGCGCGTCTGCAATCCGTCATCCCGCCGGACCTTGCCGACATTTTCGTGCTCGATGCCGATTTCGGCTCGATTCTGAATCAGCCGACTTCGGCGCGACCGTCCGCCGCCAAGCCGGACGGCGTCGCCTACATCATCTTCACTTCGGGCTCGACCGGCACCCCCAAGGGCGTCGAGATCGAGCACCGCAGCCTCGTGAATTACATCTGGTGGGCCGCGCGGGTGTACAGTTCCGGCCAGCCTCTCGCTTGGCCACTTTTCTCATCGCTTGCCTTCGACCTGACCGTCACGACGCTCTTCGCGCCACTCATCACGGGCGGCCGGATCGTGGTCTATCTTGGTGATCCGGGGGTGAAGAACATGGTCGTGCTCAAGGTGGTCGACGACAATGCCGTCGATATCATCAAACTGACACCGGCGCATCTCGCGATGATCCGCGACCGCAATCTTGAGGCCACGAGACTGCGTAAGTTCATTGTGGGCGGCGAGGACTTCAAGACCGAACTGGCTCGCGACATCACGAAAGCCATCCTCCATCCTATCGAGATCTACAACGAGTATGGACCAACCGAAGCCACGGTAGGCTGCATGATTCATCGATTTGACGTAGATCAAGATCAATCCGCATCGGTGCCGATTGGCGTTCCGGCCGCTAATGCGGGAATTTACGTCCTCAGCAAGGAATATCAGCCGACCGGCCCCAATGTCGTCGGTGAGATGTTCATCGCAGGCGATGGGCTTGCGAGAGGTTATTTCAATCGCCCCGACCTGACCGAGGAGCGGTTCCGCACGGCGACGGATCCCCGAGATGGCTTTTCGAGGCTGCGGCTGTACAAGACGGGCGATCTGGCCCGCTGGAACTCGGAAGGGCGCTTGGAATTTCTCGGCCGCGCCGATCATCAGGTGAAGGTTGGTGGCACGCGTGTCGAGCTGGGCGAGATCGAAGCGCGGCTTCTCAAGCAGCCCCACGTTCAGGAATGCGCGGTCGTGGCCATTCCCATTCCGCTCGGAAATGCTGAAGAAGGCGCTATCACGCGGCTCGTCGCATACTATGTCTCCTCGAAACCTCTGAGCGTGGCGGAGCTACGCGCCCACCTCGCCGAAGAACTCCTGGAGTCCATGATTCCGGCGCACTACGTCTGCCTCGAACGGATGCCGCTCACGTCCAACGGCAAGATCGACCGAGCCTCGCTTCCCGAGCCGACGGCGGGCAGCATTCAGCCGGCACACGAGTTCGCCGCCCCGTCGACAGAGACCGAGAAGACCTTGGCTGCCTTGTGGTGCAATCTCCTCAAGCTCAAGTCGATCGGACGTCACGACAACTTCTTCGACCTGGGCGGGGAGTCGCTCCTGGTCGTGAGAGCGGTGGCGCGCATGCGAAAGGTCTTCGGCGTCGACGTGCAGCTTCGCAACCTGTTCGAGCGGCCGACCGTGGCCGAACTGGCGGAAGTGATCGACGGGATGCGCTGGGTGGCCGATTCCAAAACTGCTTCGCTCTCGGGCGGACCGCGAGAGGAAATCGAACTTTAGTCTATCGGAAGGGGCCGCAATTGTCTCAAGGGCGCCGACACGATCTGGATCTTGAGTGTTGAACTCATAGCGGAGCGGATGAGAATGATGGACAATGCTTGGGCGGCGTCAGAAGGGGCGGAGCTGCCTTGGGCTGCGGCGGAATATGAGCTCTTACGGGACCAGGTCCGCCGCTTTGTCGAGGAGGAAATCAAGCCCTGTGCAGATCGCTGGGAAGAGGAGGGGAGCGTTCCGCGTTCGGTTCTGCGTCGCATGGGCGAACTTGGCTTCTTCGGCATCCGCTATCCGGCCGAGTACGGTGGCGCCGAGATGGACGCGGTCGCATCGACGGTCTTCGCAGAGGAACTCGGGCGCTCCACCTATGGCGGCGCCGCAGATGCAATGCTGGTCCACGCCGAGATGGCTTCCAGCTATATCTTCCACGACGGGACCAAATCCCAACGCGATCGATGGATGCCTGGTATTGTGAGCGGCGAAGTGATCACCGCGATCGCCATCACGGAGCCGGATGCGGGCTCGGACGTGAAGGCTATCCGCACGCGCGCGCGCAGAGACGGCGACTCCTACGTGCTCGATGGTACGAAACTATACATCACTAACGGCGTCTGCGCAGATCTCTACTGTGTTGCGGCCAAGACTGATCCTGCGGCAGGGAGCAACGGGATCACGATGTTCCTCGTCGAGAAGGGCACGCCAGGCTTCGGCGTGGCTCGCGAACTGGACAAGCTCGGCTGGCGCTCTTCCGATACGGCCGAACTTGTCTTCGACGGTTGCCGCATTCCTGCCGAGAACGTGCTCGGCGCGGAGGGACAAGGCTTCTACTCCATCATGCGCAACTTGCAGAACGAGCGCCTTATTCTCGCCGCCATGGCGATAGGGATGGCCGAGGCGGCGATCGATATGACCCTCACTTACGTGAAGACGCGCCGCGCATTCGGGGGCGTCCTTTGGGACATGCAGGCGATCCGTCAACGTCTTGCGATGCTTTCTGCGAAGGTGGAAGCAAATCGCTCGTTTCTGTATGCCACCGCTTGGCGCATGACAGCGGACGACGACTGCATGCGCGAGATCTCGATGTTGAAGGCTATCTGTGGCGAACTCGTCAACGAGGTGGCGTATGCGTGCGTGCAGTTCCACGGCGCCATGGGCGTCATGCGGGAGAGCCCGATCGAGCGGATAGCGCGCGACGCCCGCGTGCTCTCCATTGCCGGCGGCGCGACGGAAGTGATGCTGGACGTGGTCGCGTCGATGTCGTGAGCCTGCTGCACAAGATTGACAAATCTAGACCGACGGCTGGGTTTCCGTAATTGACGACGATCGCACTGCCTACGATTTGGCTTCAGATCCGGCGGGCGTCTGGCCGATTGCTCGGCCTTGATATCCGAGGCGGCGTCCGCGGCATGGGGTCCTAAATGTTGCCGAGCCACTGGCCGATTTCTCTCGATCCGACGACCCGTTTTGGCTGATGCGGGTTGATTGTTCCGGCCGACAGGCTCTTGACTCTCCGGTCCTGCGCCAGCGTCCTGGTGAACTGCTTTGCTTCCTGTTCGGATTTGAAGGTCGCTGTCCTTCGCGCATGCCTATCGGGTGGAGCGTCGCGTTGATCAACGAAGGAGACGTACCAGATGTGGTTTTGCATCATGTGGCGACCTCCGAGATTGGACCCTGGTGCGAAAACAGGGCTCTGCCAACCTAAGCGAGTTGGTGGCCGGGTTCACGGATAAGGAAGGAAAATACGGCTTCCGTTCAAGGTGTCCCTAGGGTCTTTCTAAGTAATTCTTCTGAGCAGCAGGTTTCAGGCTGCCCGGTTTAAGATGATTTGAGGTGTGATTGACTCCGGCCTCCACGTTGATGGCCCTTTTTCATTCTCCAGACCACAAGGCCGGCGGCCGTCCACGACGTGCCGCGAGGCGTCGGCACGCAAGGTCTATCGCGATGTTGCGAGGCGTCTTGCCGGCGATGCACTCGGCGAAAAAAGGCGGCGCACGCCTCGGCCTCGATGATCTCTAATTCGCTCGGGTTGACGATGGCGGTGGCAATGCTCGGCCGCTGGCGTGGCGCCGGTCGCGGATCGGCTTTTCAAGCCGCGCGCCGTGGCGGCAGGATCGGGATCCGCAACCGCCCAGACTCACGATTGACAGGCAATTATTACATGTATAAAAATATGCAAATTCATATAATATGAGATGCCCGAATGGACGCGCATCCGCTCAAGCTCAAGGTGCAGTCGATCGTTGCGGAGACATCGGTCATTCGCAGCGTCGTGTTCGGCGTGGAGGGCGGTGCCGTGCCGGAATGGCAAGCGGGTGCGCATGTTCGCGTGCTGCTGCCGGGCGGAGGCGACCGGCCGTATTCCCTGATGGCGTTGCCGGATCTGCCCGAGGGCGCCGTGGCGTTGGGGGTGCTGCGCGAGGAGGCGTCAGCCGGGGGCTCGCAGTTCATGCACGCCCTTCAGGTCGGCGACGTCGTCAGCGCGACCGCGCCGGTCAACAATTTCGGCCTTCATGCCGGTGCCGCGCCGGCGGTGCTGTTTGCCGGCGGCATCGGCGTCACGCCGATCCTGTCGATGGCGGCGGTGCTGAAGGCGCAGGGCACGCCGTTTCGCCTGCACTATGCCGGACGAATGCCCGGGCTGCTGGCGTTCCTGCCGCAGTTGCAGGCAATCTGTTCGGAAGGTTTGACGGTTCACTACGACAGCGATGAGTCCCGCCTCGATATCGCGGCGGCGCTTGGCGCGGCGCCCGCGGGCGCCCACGTCTATGTCTGCGGGCCTGCCGGCATGATCGACGCGGTGAAGGCCGGGGCGCTCGCCAGGGGCATCCCGGCGGACCGCATCCATTTCGAGCTGTTCAAGGCAGAGCCGGCCGGCTCCCCGAACCAGCCGTTCGAGGTCGAGCTCAGATCGACCGGGCAGGTCATCACGGTCGCGACCGATCAGAGCATCATCCAGGCGCTGGAAGCGGCGGGGCTCGATGTGCTCTATGACTGCCAGCGCGGTGATTGCGGCATCTGTCAGTGCGGCGTGATCGCCGGCGTGCCCGATCATCGTGACGTCATTCTCAGCGACGACGAGAGGGCGTCCAACAAGGTCATGCAGATCTGCGTGTCGCGTGCGAAGTCGGACCGGCTGGTGTTGGATCTCTGAGAGGAGGCAAGAGGCGCCATGGCGAAATACGGAAAGAATCCCCGCGCGATCGGCGCCCTTGTGCGCGACGCGGAGGTGCATCGCGACGTCTATGTCGATCCCGAGATCTTCGAGCTCGAGATGCAGCATCTGTTTCCCAACAGCTGGATCTATGTCGGGCATGCCAGCCAGTTGTCGAAACCAGGCGATTTCATCACCGCCAATATCGGCCGGCAGCCGGTGGTGGCGAGCCGCCATAGCGACGGCTCGATCCACCTGTTCTACAACCGCTGTCCGCACAAGGGCGTCAAGATCGCCTCCGAGCCGTGCGGCAATACCGGAAAGTTCTTCCGCTGCCCCTATCACGCCTGGTCGTTCAAGACCGACGGCTCGCTGCTCGCGATCCCGCTGAAGAAGGGCTACGAGGGCACCGGATTCACCGACACCCAGGCGAGCGACGGGCTGTCGCGGATCAGGAATGTCGTCGTCTACCGCGATTTCATCTTCGCGCGCCTCAGCGAAACCGGCGTCGGCTTCGAGGACTATTTCGGCGAAAGCCTCTCGACCATCGACAACATGGCCGACCGCTCGCCCGAGGGGAAGCTCGCCGTCGAGGCCGCGCCGATCCGCTACATGCACACCTGCAACTGGAAGATGCTGGTCGAGAACCAGACCGACACCTGCCATCCCATGGTGGCGCACGAGAGCTCGGCCGGCACCGCCATCAAGGTCTGGCAACGCGAACAGGGCGACTCCAAGGAGACGCCGATGGCGGTGCAGCTCTATGGTCCCTTCATGAGCCCGTACGAGTTCTACGAGCAGAGCGGCATCCGGATCTGGCCGAACGGCCATGGCCACACCGGCGTCGCCAATTCCATCCACTCGAACTATTCGGACGTCGAGGGCTATCTTGGCCGGATGGTCGCAGCCTATGGCGAGAAGCGGGCTCACGAGATACTGGGAGAAGTCCGGCACAACACGGTCTATTTCCCGAACATCATGGTGAAGGGCGCGGTGCAGATCCTGCGCAATTTCATCCCGATCGCGGTCGACCGGACGCTGGTCGAAAGCTGGGTCTATCGTCTGGTCGGCGCGCCCGACAAGCTCTACGAGCGGGCGCTGATGTACAATCGCTTCATCAACGCGCCGACCTCGATCGTCGGGCACGACGATCTCGAAATGTATGAGCGGGCCCAGGAAGGTCTGAAGACGAACGGCAATCAGTGGGTCAACCTGCGCCGGCTCTACGAGAGCAACGAAGAGCATGACGTCACCGCGGTCATCAACGGCACGTCGGAGCGCCAGATGCGCAACCAGTTTCATGCCTGGGCCAAATACATGACCATGGACATGGATCAGGACATGGACCAGCCCGGCGAGGCCGCGGAATGATCAGCGAAAAGACCATCACCGATTTCGTCTATCGGGAAGCCGATCTGCTCGACACGATGCAATGGCAGGCGTGGCTCGACCTGTTCCACCCCGAAGGGCGCTACTGGATGCCGCTGGAATGGCAGCAGCAGGATCCGGTGCTCCAGCCGTCGCTGATGTACGAGGATCTGCTCTTGATGAAAGTGCGCATCGAGCGGCTGGCCGGCGAACGCACCTTCAGCCAGAAGCCGAAGAGCCGCTGCCATCATTTGCTTCAGGCGCCGCAGATCCTGGCCTGCGATCCGGCAGCCGGCGCATTCAAGGCGCGGACCTCCTTTATCTACACCGAGACGCGCGGCGACACGCTGGAACGCTTTTCGGGATGGGCGTCGCACGATCTGGTTCAAATCGGCGACGACCTCAAGATCAAGCTCAAGCGCATCGATCTCGTGAATTTCGACGCGCCGTTCGGCAATATCCAGCTCTTCATGTGAGTGCGCCTTGACCACAGCGACCACCGTCTACGCCCGCTTCCGCGAGACTGCCCTCGACCGGGGCGAAGCCGGCTTTCTCAATGTGCTGCCCGAGACGGCCGACATCTACGGCATCGCGGCCGGGGAGATCTCGTACCGTGCCATGCGCGAACGCGTCGAGCGCTGGCGCACGGCATTCGCAGACCGCGGTTACGGCCGTGGCCATCGGGTCGGGCTGCTGCTGCAGAACAGGCCGGTGTTCGTCGAGCTGTGGTTCGCGCTGAACGCGCTCGGTGTGTCCGTGGTGCCGATCAACCCGGACTTGCGGGTCAGCGAGCTCGAATACATCATCGCGCATTCCGAGATGAATGCCGCGTTCGTGCTCGCCAAGCGACGCGACGAGGTCGAGACCGCGGCGCGGCAGGCCGGCCGGCCGATTCCCGTGGTGACCGAGAACGACGAGATTCCAGCCCCGTTCGGCGGCACGCGGCCGGCGAACCCCGGCGACGGCGCCAGCGAATGCGCGCTGCTCTACACCTCGGGGACGACAGGCCAGCCCAAGGGCTGCGTGCTGACCAACACCTACTTCCTGTATTCCGGAGACTGGTATCGCGACGTCGGCGGGTTGATCGATCTCCGGAAAGACGGCGAGCGCATGATCACGCCGCTGCCGCTGTTTCACATGAACGCGATGGCGGTGTCGCTGATGGCGATGCTGTCGGTCGGCGGCAGCCTGACGATGCTCGATCGCTTCCATCCGCGCAGCTGGTGGCAATCGGTGCGCGACAGCCGGGCGACCTGCCTGCATTATCTCGGCGTCATGCCCTCGATGCTGATGGGCGCGCCGCCGACGGAAGAAGACCGCGCGCACACCGTGCGGTTCGGCTTCGGCGCCGGCGTCGACAGGCTGCTGCACGCGCCGTTCGAGCAGCGCTTCGGCTTTCCGCTGCTCGAGGCCTGGGCGATGACCGAGACCGGAAGCGGCGGCGTGATCGCCGCCAATGTCGAGCCGCGCAAGATCGGCACCAGCTGTTTCGGCCGTCCGGCACCCGAGGTCGAGGTTCGGATCATTGGCGATGGCGGCAACGATGCGCCGGTGGGAACGCCGGGCGAGCTGTTGGTGCGGCGGGCAGGGGATGATCCCCGCTTCGGCTTCTTCAGCGAGTACCTGAAGAACCCTGAAGCGACTGCCGAGGCCTGGAAGGACGGATGGCTCCATACCGGCGATATCGTGTCGCGCGATGCCGATGGCGACCTTCATTTTGTCGATCGCAAGAAGAACGTGATTCGCCGCTCCGGCGAGAACATCGCCGCGGTCGAGGTCGAATCCGTCCTCAACCGCCATGGCGCGATCCGGCAGGCCGCGGTCGCGGCAACGCCCGATCAGCTGCGCGGCGACGAGGTCGCGGCGGTCATCATCGCCGAGACGCCGGGGGCGGACCGCGCGCTCGCCGAGGACATCGTGCGCTGGAGTCTTGAGCAGATGGCCTATTACAAGGCGCCAGGCTGGATCTGCTTCGTCGAAAAACTGCCGCTGACCGCGACCGAGAAGATCCAGCGCGGCGGACTGAAGGACTTCGTCGCGCAGCTGATGCGCGACGGCGCGTTCTTCGATTGTCGCGACCTCAAGCGGCGGCAGGAGTGATCATGAGCCAGACCCGCACCACACTCATCACCGGAGGCAATTCCGGCATCGGCGAGGCGTTGGCGAAGAAGCTCGTCGGCGAGGGACAGCGGGTCGTCTCGGTCGGGCTCGAGAAGCCGGGCTGGACGCACGACCTGCTCACCGCCTATCGCGCGGACCTGACCGACATCGCGGAGACAAGGGCCATTGCCGAGGAGATCTGCCGGGATCATGCGGTCGATTGCCTCGTGCACAATGCCGGAATCATCCTGCCGAATTTGCTGGCCGATGCGAAGCCGGAAGACATCCTGACGCTGGCGCAGCTGCACTTGGGCGCACCGATGCTGCTGACCCAGGCAGCGATGGAAGGAATGCGGTCGCGGCGGTTCGGCCGGATCGTGTTCGTGAGCTCGCGCGCCGCGATGGGCGCGGCGACGCGCTCGGCCTATTCCGCGACCAAGGCCGGCGTGCACGGCATGGCGCGGACATGGGCGCTGGAGCTGGCGTCGAGCGGCATCACGGTGAACGTGGTCGCACCGGGCCCGATCCTGACCGACAATTTCTGGGGCATCGTCCCGAAGGGGTCCGAGCAGCAGGAGAAGATGGCGCGCAACGTTCCGGTCGGGCGGCTCGGCACACGCGAGGACGTGGCGCACGCGATCGGTTTCTTCCTCGACGAGCGCTCGGACTTCGTGACCGGACAGGTGCTCTACGTCTGCGGCGGCACCAGCCTTGCCGGCCTCAGTCCATGATCGCGGCGATCAGATCTGGTTCTGGCGGATGTTCTCGACCATCTTGGCCAGCACGCGGGCGCACACCTCGATCTCGTCGGGATCGATGCCGACGGTCAGCCGGTCGTAATTGTTCTCCATGATCGGCCAGATCTTGCGCAGTAGCGCTTCGCCGTCCGCCGTCAATCCGACGACGCGGCGGCGCTGGTCTTCTTCCGCGATCTCGCGCTTGACGAGACCCGATGACACCATCGACTCGACCATGCGGCTCGCGGTCGACTGCTCGGTGACGGCGAGAACGGCGATCTCGTTGACGGTCAGGGTCTTGTAGATGAACAGCACCGACAAGGTCCGGAACACGACGTTGTTGATGTTGTGCTCGCTGAGATCGCGGTTCTGATCCAGGTTCCAGCGATTGGCGAGCCGGTTGAAGAGATAGGGAATATAGCTTTGCAGCTGGTCCCGCGTCCGCGGCGGACCGGATTTCCATTTGCTCCTGGAGTCTTTGGCCATTACTTCCTGCGACCTTGCTTCTTGCTTTCGCTGCCGAGTTTCGAGGAGAGCGACCGCAACACCGACAGTGCGGTCTCCAGCTCCCGGGCGGGGATCGTTTCAAGCCGTTCGCTGAGGTGCCTCTTGTGCACGTCGGCGGCCTTCCTGAACAGTGCTTCGCCCTTTGGCGTCAGGCGCACGATGAACGACCGGCGGTCCTCGCTCGACATCTCCTTGCTGATGAGGTCGTCGGCCAGCAGGCGCTGCACCAGGCCCGAGACGTTGCCGCCGGACACTTTCAGGTTCTGCGACAGCTGCCCGAGCGCCAGTCCGTCCCGGTAACGGTCGAGCTGAGCCAGCACGTCGAACTTGGCCAGCGACAAGCCGAATTCCGAGCTCAGCATCGAATTCAGCGACGCAAAGAGTTCTCCATGCAGCGACAGCAGTTGCAGCCAAAGCCGGGTTTCGATCTGCCCGAACGGGGGAACGGTGCTTTCCTTGAGCGCGGCCGGCATCATGCAAAACTCTTGATGGTCTGGATCACGCCGTCGAGCTCGTTGCCCGCGCTGTCCTTCAGCGCGGCTTCGCGCAGCCGGCGCGCCCAGTCGGCGGCATCGTCGCGCTGGGCGACCAGCTTGATCGCAGCCAGCGTCTTGTCGAATTTCGACAGGCCGCGGCTGTGAGTGTCGGAATAGCCTTTGACAAGGCGCCGGCATTGCAGGATCTCGACGCCCAGCCGATAGTTCGATCGTACTGCTTCTGTCGCGGCCTTGAGCCATTCGTCCCGATGAGCCGTCTCGATCGCGTGACGCAGCGAGCGGCGACGCATGCCGCGAAGTCCGCCGACCGTATAGAGTGCGAGGAACCAGGGCAGCGAGTAGGTTCGTATCCGGCGTCCTCTGTTGACGCGGCGATCGAGCCAGCCGAGCAGGCGCGGCCTGGCTTCAAGCCAGCGGCCAAAGCCCACCGGGAGCATGCCCATCACCTCTTCCATGCGGGGATGCATGAACTCGGTGGTCTGCAGCACCTGGCCCTCGGACAATTCGAGCTCGCCCTCGATCCGCGCGCGGCGGCCGGATCTGGTCTTGAGGTCGGCAACGCGAATAACGTCATCATAGGTCATGGCATTGGCGAGATATTTTGCGGCGGCCTGGGTGAAGGCAAAGTTTCGTTCGGCGCCACTGGCGCTGCGATCGGCGGCGTTGAGCTTGCCGAGGATGTCGAGATATTCGCCGCCATAGGCGACGTCCTGGAAATCAACCACCTTCTTCAGCCCGGCGCGGCCGATGGCATGCACGGTCTCCGGCAGCTCCTGCGTCAGTCGCGCGGCGAGGCCGGCAAGACGCGGATCCAGTGCAGCCGGAGCGGGGGCGGTGCCTGCCGCCTCCGGTTGCGACGGCGTCGCCGGGTCCGGCGATTTCGACTGCGCCCGGTCGAACGCCGCCTCGAACGCGCGGACGCTGGCCTGCGCGCCCTTGTCGCCGGCGCGGATGACGTCGAGATAGCTCTCGCGGCTGAAGCTGAGCACGCCGGCGCCCGCCAGTGCGCCGAACATCGCGGCCGAGATGACGCTTCCCTTGGCGATCGCCAGCGCGTTCATGTCGAAGATGATCTCGGTCTTGGCGGCAATTCCGATGGCACCGGTCACCGCGCCCCCGTCGGCGATGCCGTTGCCCGGCGCGATCTTCTCGCCGATTGCGAACGTCCGGTGATTGGATGCGATCAGCGTGGTGCGGTCCGGTGTCACCAGGCCGCGCAGGATCGAGCGGCCGGCTTCCATGAACTCCGCCGCCATCACCACGTCGACGTCGCCCGGCGTCGGCATCAGCGACAGGATCGGCTTGCGGCCGTCGAGCGGCGGCATCGCCTCGATGTAGTAGATCGTGGCGCCGGTGCGCTGGGCGACGCCGGGCACCGAGGTCGACTGTGCGACCCAGCCATGGTTCTCGGCGAGCTGGACGATCCAGTCGGTGAGGACGCCGCCGCCCTGACCACCCATCGCGACGATCGCGATCGAGATCGGCCGCTCGGTCGCGTCACCCGCGGCAGGGAGTGCCAGCTGGACCGTTTCGTCTCTCATGCCAAAGCTCTCATGCCCAAGCTCTCATGCCAAAGCCTCGAGCGCCGGACGCCGGCGATCACGCCGCCGTTGCAGCCAGCCGATCACGGCCATGGCGACCTTCGACTTGAACCTGTCCCAGCCGGTCGGATTGTGAATGACGTCGGCGCGATAGAACGAGGGACACAGCACGGCGGCATCCGCCACCTCGCCGCAATTGCCGCAGCCGACGCAGGAATTGTCGATCGCCGCGACGGGATCGTCGCGCAGGGGATCGTCGAGCTGCTTGACCGAGAGCGACGGGCAGCCGGAGAGGCGGATGCAGGCGTGGTCGCCGGTGCAGACGTCCTCATCGACGCCGAAGCGTTCCTTCACGGTGCGAACGCCGTCCTTGATCGCCTTGCTGATCTGCGGCTTCACACGGCGCTGCTTGTTCAACATGCATTCGGAGGAGGCGACGATGACCTTGGGGCCTTGCTCCGTGGTCGTCAGCGCCTCCTTCAACGTGTCGCGCATCTTCCCGACATCGTAGGTGCGGTCGATCTGCCGGACCCATTGCCCGCCGATGCCCTTCACGGCCTGCACGATCGAGTTGTTGGTGTTTCGCCGCTTGCTGATCGCGCGCGACGACAGGATGTCCTGACCGCCGGTCGCCGAGGTGTAGTAATTGTCGACGATGACGAACACGCCGTCGTGCTTGTTGAAGACGGCGTTGCCGATGCCGCTGGTCAGCCCGTTGTGCCAGAAGCCGCCGTCACCCATCACCGCGATCGAGCGCTTGTCGGCCTTGACGTTGAAGGCTGAGGTCGAGGCCGGGCCGAGACCAAAACCCATCGTCGTCGCGCCGATGTTGAAGGGCGGCAGGATCGAGAACAGGTGACAGCCGATGTCGGCGGAGACGTGGTGCTCGCCGAGCTCGCTCTCGACGAGCTTCATGGCGGCGAAGATCGGGCGCTCCGGACAGCCGGTGCAAAGCCCGGGCGGCCGCGCCGGCACCGCGTGCTTCAGCTTCTCGATCTCGGGACGGCTGAGCACGGCGCTTGCGTCCGGCGCCGGCGGCCGGTTGCCGAGCAGCCGCGGCTCGGTCTTTTCGATGAACTCGCGCACGCCGCCGAGCAGCACCTGCGCGGTGTAGTCGCCGCCCATCGGCAGCACGTCCTTGCCGTGGACCCGCGCCTGGATATCCCGGCGCCGCAGCACCGTGTTGATCGCCTGCTCCAGATATTCCGGCTGGCCTTCCTCGACGATCAGGATGGCGTCCTTGTCGAGGCAGAACTCGGCGACCTCGGTGTCGATCACGGGGTAGGTGACGTTCATGACATAGAGCGGGATCTGGGTGTTGCCATAGGCATCCGACAGCCCGAGATATTGCAGCGCGCGGATGACGTTATTGTACATGCCGCCCTGCATGATGATGCCGACCTTGCCCTGCTTCGGCCCCATCCATTCGTTCAACCTGTTGTCCCGGATGAAGTTGATCGCCGCAGGCATTCGCGTCCTGATCTTCTCCTGCTCGTGCTCATAGGCCGCCGGCGGCAGCACGATGCGGCCGACGTCGCGCTTCGGGTTGTTCAGGGCGTCCTTGATGGTGTGCGCCGGCCTGACATTGTCCTTGCAGGCAAAGCTGCCGTGCATGTGACAGGCGCGGACGCGCACTTCCAGCATGACGGGGGTGTTGGAGACTTCCGAGAGTTCAAAACCCTTCTCGATCAGATTGACGATGCACTCATGGTCGGGCCGCGGATCGAGCAGCCAGATCTGCGATTTCATCGCAAAGGCGTGGGTGCGCTCCTGCATGATCGAGGAGCCTTCGCCGTAATCCTCGCCGACGATGATCATGGTGCCGCCGGTGACGCCGCCGGAGGCGAGATTGGCGAGCGCGTCGGAGGCGACATTGGTGCCGACCGTCGACTTCCACGCCACCGCGCCGCGCAGCGGATACATCACGGAGGCCGACAGCATCGCCGCCGCTGCCGCTTCATTGGCGGAGCTCTGGAACACGACGCCGAGATCGTCGAGCACATCCTTGGCGTCGGCCAGCACGTCCATCAGGTGCGAGATCGGCGAGCCCTGATAGCCGCCGACATAGGCGACGCCGGATTGCAGGAGTGCCTTGGTGATGGCGAGGATGCCTTCGCCGCGGAAGGTGTCGCCGTCGCCGAGCCGGAGATCCTCGACCTCACGCGCAAAAGACCGTTCAGCCATTGCACCCTCCAGAAATATGCTATAGCATACGTTTACATGTAAAGTAAGTCAAACGCTGCGCCACGCCATGGGCTTTGCTCCAGGCGGCGATTATGAGCCGGCGACAGGGTAGGGCCAATGCTGAAGCTGCCGCGCTTTCGAGCCGCCGCCGTCCAGGCTTCTCCTGTCTATCTCGACGCGACCGCGACCGCCGACAAGGCGGCCTCACTGGTGCGTGAGGCGGCGGCGAACGGCGCGCGGCTGGTCGCGTTCCCCGAAGTCTTCGTGCCCGGCTATCCCTATTGGAACTGGATCACCGATCCCGTCACCGGAAGCGCCTGGTTCGAAAAGCTCGTCAAGGCATCGGTGCTGGTGCCGGGTCCCGAGATCGACATCGTCCGCAAGGCGGCGCGCGATAGCGCCTGCTACGTCGTGCTTGGCGTCAACGAGCGCAGCCCGGTGTCGCTCGGCGCGATCTACAACACGCTGGTGTTCATCGGCCCGGACGGGACGCTGCTCGGCAAGCACCGCAAGCTGGTGCCGACCTGGGCGGAGAAGTTGACCTGGACCGGCGGCGACGGGTCGAGCCTGCGCGTCTATGACACCGAGATCGGGCGCCTCGGCGGGCTCGCCTGCGGCGAGAACACCAACACGCTCGCGCGCTTCGCGCTGCTCGGGCAGGGCGAGCTGGTTCACGTCGCAAGCTACATCTCGCTGCCCGTCGCGCCGCCGGATTACGACATGGCGGAGGCGATCAAGTTACGTGCCATCGCCCATTCCTTCGAGGGAAAGATCTTCACGATCGTTTCGTGCTCGACCGTGTCGGAGGAGATCATTGCGGCGATGCAGACCGTCGTTCCCGACGCGCGGGCGCGCCTGCAGCGGAAGTCGAGCGCATTCTCCGGCGTGATCGGACCGGACGGCCGTCTCGTCGGCGCGCCGCTGATCGACGATGAAGGCATCGTCTATGCCGATATCGACCTCGAACGCTGCATTCAGCCGAAGCAGATGCACGACATCGTCGGGCATTACAACCGGTTCGATATCTTCGATCTGCGGGTCAATCGCCGTCCGCAGGCACCGCTCGGCCTTGCGGACGACGAACGCCCGGCGACCGATGCCGCGGAGCAGGCGAGCTTCGTCTCAATTCCAGGCAGGACGGAATGATGGGACTCGAAGCGCGATCCCTCATCATCACCGTCGTCCTGCCTTTCGCCAAGACGACGATGGTACGCAAGGCACCCACAGCTGTCATCGCCCGGCTCGACCGGGCGATCCAGTACGCCGCGGCCTCTCGGCTCAAGCACAGTCGTCTCTGGAATACTGGATCACCCGCTTTCGCGGGTGATGACACCGCGCGGTGTGGCAACCTGAATCGACAGCCATCCGCACCGTCGTCCTGGCGAAAGCCAGGACGACGCCGGTATGCAAGGCACCCACAACTGTCATCGCCCGGCCTGTGCGCAATTGTGCACATGGACCGGGCGATCCAGTACGCCGCGGCCTCTCGGCTCAAGCACAGCCGTCTCTGGAATACTGGATCACCCGCTTTCGCGGGTGATGACACCGCGCGGTGTGGCAACCTGAATCGACAGCCATCCTCATCGTCGTCCTGGCTTTCGCCAGGACGACAGTTGTGGGCGTGGCGACAAGACTGCATGAGACTGAGATAAGACTTGGAGGACAGGATGGGCGAGAACGTCATCGGCCGGGCCAATGTCGAGGATACCCCGGAGCTCAAGGCCTACTACAAGGACCTCGAGAAGTTCGAGGCCGGCGCGCTGTGGACGGTCGCCAACAAGATCGAGCCGTGGCAGCCGCAGTCGGCGTCCATTCCGGTGCTGTGGCGCTACAGCGATCTGCGTGAGCACGTGCTGCGCTCGGTGGAGCTGGTCTCGCCGGAGAAGGCGGGACGGCGGGTGATCTATCTCAACAATCCCGGTCGTCGTGACGTGTCGGCCGCGGTCGGCTGGCTCTATTCGGGCTTGCAGGTGATGCACCCGGGCGAAGTGGCCTCCGCCCATGCGCATTCGGCCTCCGCCCTGCGCTTCATCATGGAAGGCGAGGGCGCCTACACCATCGTCGATGGCCACAAGATGACACTCGGCGCGCGGGATTTCGTGCTGACGCCGAACGGCACCTGGCACGAGCATGGCGTCGAGGCGAACGGCTCTGTGTGCATCTGGCAGGACGGGCTCGATATTCCGCTCGTCAACGCGCTGGAGGCCAATTTCTTCGTCGTGCACCCGAAGGTCCAGCAGGAGGAGTCGGGCTATCCCGTCGACGACATGACCAAGACCTGGGGCAATCCCGGTCTCCGGCCGGCGGGCTCGCGATGGTCGAACGGCTATTCACCGATGTTCAAATATGAGTGGGAGCCGACCTACGAGTCGTTGCGGAAATATGCCGCCGCCACCGACGGATCGCCCTATGACGGCATCCTCATGAACTACGTCAATCCGATCACCGGCGGCCATGTGATGCAGACCATCGGCGCCAGCATGCAGATGCTGCGGCCGGGCGAGAAGACCAGGTCGCACCGCCACACCGGAAGCTTCGTCTACCAGGTCGCCAAGGGGCGCGGCTACTCCGTGATCGGCGGCAAGCGGTTCGAGTGGCAGGAGCGCGACATCTTCTGCGTACCCTCCTGGGCCTGGCATGAGCACGGCAACGCATCCGAGAGCGAGGATGCCTGCCTGTTCTGCTTCAACGATCTGCCCGTCATCGAAGGGCTCGGTCTCTACCGGGAAGAAGCCTATGGCGACAATGCCGGCCATCAGCCGGTCGCGGCCTGATATTTTCCAGCAACCCGAATAACCGGATCAGCTTGCATGCGTCTCGTCACCTACACTTCTGGCTCCAGCGGTGCCCGCCTCGGGATCGTCGTCAATGGATTGGTTGTCGATGTCGAGCGCCTCGGTGCGTCACGCGGACACGTCTGGCCAGGCGATATGCTGTCGCTGATCGATAACGCCATAACCTTGCTGCCGGCGTTGAAGAAATGCCTGGACAGCGCCAACGGGGCGCTGCCGGTCGGCGCCGCCGTTCCGCTCGAGGACGTCAGGCTGCAGGCACCGATCCCGCGCCCGCGCAAGAACATCTTCGGCATCGGGCTGAACTATCGCGCGCATGTCGCGGAGTCCGCCAAGAGCCTCGACACCGACAAGGATCTGCCGAAACAGCCGGTGGTGTTCTCCAAGCCGCCGACCGCCGTGATCGGGCCGGGCGCCGCGATCCAGCACAATGCCAGCATGACCCAGCAGCTCGACTGGGAGGTCGAGCTCGCCGTCATCATCGGCAAGACCGCGACGCGAATCCCGGTCGAGAAGGCGATGGATCACGTGTTCGGCTATTCCGTGATGATCGACATTTCCGCGCGCGACAATCGCCGCGCCGGGCAGTGGATCTTCTCCAAGGGCATGGACACCTACGCGCCGTTCGGCCCCTGCATCGTGACTGCGGACGAGATTCCCGATCCGCATGATCTGAGGCTCTGGCTGACCAAGAACGGCGTCATGAAGCAGGACTCCAACACCAAATACATGATCTTCGACATTCCGGCCCTGATCGCCGACATCTCGTCCGGCATGACGCTCGAGCCGGGCGACATCATCGCGACCGGAACGCCCGAAGGCGTAGGCGCCGGCATGAGCCCGCAGGAATGGCTGTGGCCCGGCGACGTGGTCGAGGCCGGCGTCGATGGTGTCGGCGTCATCCGGCATCCCGTCGTTGCGATCTGATGACGTCGTTCTCGTTCGATCGCGAGCTGAGGTTCGGCGACTGCGATCCCTCGGGGATCGCCTATTTCCCGTCCTACCTGAACATTCTCAATGGCGTGGTCGAGGAGTTCTGGACCACGATCGGGTTTCCTTGGCCGCAGCTGATCACGGTCCGCAAGATCGGCACGCCGACCGTGCATCTGGCTTGCGACTTTTCGCGGCCGTCGAAGTTCAGCGACCGCCTGACGTTCGGCCTGCGCATCGTCAAGGTCGGCCGCGCCTCGCTCGATCTGGCGCACGTCGTGACGGGTGCCGATGGCGTGCGCTGGCGTGCGCGGCAGATCCTCGCCGCGACGTCGCTGGTCGATCATCGCGCGATTCCATGGCCCGATGACGTTCGTGCGGCTCTCATGTCGCATCTGCAAACCGGCGCGGAGGCGGCGGCATCATGATCTCGCTGTTCATGACGTTCTCCGATCCGAAAGGCGGGCGGCGAATTCATGCGGACGATCTTGCGGCTGCGGCCGCCATCGTGGCGTCAGTTCCGGGGATGGCCGAGGGCCTGCTGTTCACGCCGCTGGAGCAATCGGTCGATCATCCCTACAGGGACGACGGAGCCGGGCCGGTATTTGCGCTCCAGCTGCGTTTTCCGGACCTGTTTGCGTGCGAGGCGGCGGTGGATCGCGGTGGCGAGCTCGCAGCTCTTGCGGCCGGTCGCGGACTGCCGGGCCTTGCCGGATTGGACGTGACGCATCAGGCGATGGTGACGCGGGTCTTTCCGGTCGACGACGCCACACATGCCAACGGCACGGTCACGCCGTGCAGCTACCTCGTGCATTATCCCGGGCCGGCCGACGACATGAACGCCTGGAATTTGCATTATCTGGAGCATCATCCCTCGATCATGCGGAGCTTCCCCGGCGTCCGCCAGATCGAGATTTACACGCGCATCGATTGGGTCGACCGGATGCCGTCGCCGCGGGTCGAGTACATGCAGCGCAACAGACTGATGTTCGACAGCCCGCAAGCCCTTGCGCTCGCGTTGAGCTCCGACGTGATCAAGCGCATGCGCGCGGACTTCGTCCGGTTTCCGCCGTTCGCGGGCGGTAACAAGCATTTTCCGATGCTGACGAGGTTCGTCCCGGCGAAGGAGACGGGCAAGGGCGGAACGCCGCGATGATGGCATTGTGCGCCTGAGTTGCCCGACGGAGCAAGCGGGTTCTGCAAATCAGCATGCGTAAAATCAGCACGCTCTGCGCCGGGTCTACAAGCCATTGATATTGCTGTGACCGGCTACTGTGCATGGGGTCGTTTTCGATGTTTTTGATGTGCGGCTCGCCGGGACCGCCCCAAACTGGTCTCAGTGTCCGCCGAGATAGGCCGTGATCAGCCCGGGATCGTGGATCAGATCCTTGGCAGGGCCGGACTGCACGATCTCGCCGGTCTCCAGGACGTAGCCATAGTCGGCGGTCTCGAGCGCGGCACGGGCGTTCTGCTCGACCAGCAGGATCGACACGCCGAGGTCGCGCAGGGATGCGATGGTGCGGAAGATCTCGCGCACGATCAGCGGCGCAAGGCCGAGGCTGGGCTCATCCAGCATCAGCAGCACGGGCTTGGCCATCAGCGCGCGCCCCAGCGCGAGCATCTGGCGCTCGCCGCCGGACAGCGTGCCGGCGGCCTGGCGTTGCCGCTCCCGCAGCCGCGGAAAACGATCATAGACCTCGTCCAGCGTCTTCCGGACGCCAGAGCGGTCGCGCTGGCTGTAGGAGCCGAGCAGGAGGTTGTCGGCGACCGACATGTCGGAGAACAGCTCGCGCTTCTCCGGAACCAGGCAGAGCCTGCGCTCGACGCGATCCTCGACGGACATCTTACGGAGATCGCTGCCGCGGAATGCCATGCGGCCGCGCGATCCGAGCAGCCCGATGGCGGCCATCAGCAGCGTGGTCTTGCCGGCGCCGTTCGGGCCGATCACGGTGACGATCTGTCCCTCGTCGACCGACAGCGAGACGTTGCGCACGGCCTCGACGTTGTCGTAGCAGACGGTAACATCGGTCATCGAGAACATCGCGCTCATGCGACGCCCCCGAGATAAGCCTCTTGCACCCGCTCGTCGCTGCGGATCGCGCTCGGGACGCCCTCGCAGAGCTTGGAGCCGAAATCGAGCACCACGATGCGGTCGACCAGCGACATCACGAACTCCATGTCGTGCTCGACGATCAGGATGGTCAGGTGATCCGCCCGCAGCGCGCGGAGCAGCTCCGCCAATCTCAGCTTTTCCTGGCGGCGCAGGCCCGCCGCCGGCTCGTCCAGCACCAGCAGCGCGGGATCGGCGGCGAGCGCGCGTGCGATCTCCAGGATGCGCTGGTTGCCGAGCGGAAGATTGCCCGCGAGCTCGAACGGCTTGTCGCCGAGCCCGACGCGCTCGAGCTGCAGCAGCGCCTCGTGCCGGGCGCTGGCTTCCTCGCGCCGGTTGAGGCGAAAGGCGCCGGCGAACAGGCCGGTGCGGGTCCGGCTGTAGGTGCCGAGCATGACGTTCTCCAGCAGGCTCATGCGCGGCCGCAGCTTCACATGCTGGAAGGTCCTCGCGACGCCGGCCTTGGCGATGCGGGATTGCGGATCGCGCGTGATCAGCCGTCCCGCAAACACGATCTCGCCCTTGTTGACCCGCAGCGCGCCGGTCAGGCAGTTGAACATCGTGCTCTTGCCGGCGCCGTTCGGGCCGATGACCGCAACGATCTCGCCGGATCTCACCTCGAAGCTGACATTGTTGACCGCGACGAGGCCGCCGAACCTCCGCTCGGCGCCGTCGACCTTCAGCAGAAGCTCGCCAGGTAGCGGCTGCGGACGGCGCGGCAGCGGCGGCGCCGGCTGCGGCCGCTCGCGTCTGGTCTTCGGCAGATAGCGCGCAATGGATGGAACGATGCCCTGGCGCGCCCATTGCAGGAACAGGATGAACAGCGCGGAGAAGGCGACGATCTCGAGCTGTCCGGATGCGCCCTTGGCGATCAGCGGCAGATAATCCTGCACGCTGTTCTTGAGCAAAGTGACGATGGCGGCGCCGACGACACCGCCGAGCAGGCTGCCGGCGCCGCCGACCATCGTCATCATCAGATATTCGATGCCCATGCTGGCATCGAACGGACCCGGGCTGATGAAGCGGCTCATATGCGCGTAGAGCCATCCGGAGAGCGAGGCCAGGAACGCCGCGATCACGAAGGTCACGAGCTTGATCCGGAAGGCGTTGATGCCGAGGCTCTCGACCAGCGTATTGCCGCCGCGTAGTGCGCGCATGGCGCGGCCGAGCCGCGAGTCCAGCAGATTGTAGCCGAGCAACAGCACCAGGGCGACGATGCCCCAAATCAGGTAATAGATCTGTGCGCTGGAGACGAGCGCGAACGAGCCGAGACTGATCGGCGGGATGGACGAGATGCCGTTGAAGCGGCCGAGCCCCTCGACGTTGCCGAACAGGAAGCCGATCGCAAGGCCCCACGCGACGGTCGAGAGCGAGAGGAAATGGCCCTGCAGGCGCAGGGTGACGACGCCGAGGATCGCCGCGACGCCGCAGGTCAGCGCCACCCCGAACAGCAGGCCGAGCCAGGGCGATTGCCCGTTCAGGGCAGAGACCCACGCCGTCGCATAGGCCGCGATGCCGACGAATGCGGCTTGTCCGAACGACACGATGCCGCCGACGCCGGTGAGGAGCGCAAGGCCGATGGCGACGAGCGAATAGATGCCGATATAGTTCATCAGCGTGACGCTGAATGGGCTGAGGACGAGCGGCGCGAGTGCGAGGCACGCCAGTGCCGCTACTGCCGCGAGCTGGACATGAAGCCGCGTCATTCCTCGATCTCCTCCTCGGAATGCAGCGAGGCGAGGGATCGCCAGATCAGGACAGGGATCAGCAGCGAGAACACGATCACGTCTTTCAGCGCGCTGCTCTGGAACGATGCGAAGCTTTCGAGGATGCCGACCCCGACCGCGCCGATCGCGGCGCCGGGATAGCTGGTCATGCCGCCGACGATCGCGCCGACGAACGCCTTCAATCCGATCAGGAAGCCGGAATCGTAGAACACGGTATTCACCGGCGCGATCAGGATGCCGGAGACGCCGGCCATCAGCGAGCCCAGCAGGTAGGCGATGGTGCCGGCGCGTGCCGGCCGGATTCCCATCAGCCGCGAGCCGGTTCGGTTCACTGCGGTGGCGCGGAGCGATTTGCCGACCAGCGTGAAGTCGAAGAAGAGATAGAGGAGGCCGCTGAAGACGAGTGCGGCGATCACGATCAGCATGGTCTGGCCTGAGATCAGGACGCCGGCGAACTCCGTCGAGAACGACGTCAGCGGTTCGGTGCGAACGCCTTCGGGGCCGAAGAACAGCAGGCCAAGACCGACGAGGGCGAAATGCAGCGCCACGGAGACCGTCAGCAGCAGCAGCACTGTGCCGTCGGCAATCGGGCGGAAGACGATCCGGTCCAGCAGAGGGGCGATCGGCGTGATCAGCATCAGCGCGAGCACTAGGCGGACCGCGAG
This sequence comes from Bradyrhizobium sp. CCBAU 53421, assembly GCF_015291625.1. Lineage (NCBI taxonomy): Bacteria > Pseudomonadati > Pseudomonadota > Alphaproteobacteria > Hyphomicrobiales > Nitrobacteraceae > Bradyrhizobium > Bradyrhizobium sp. CCBAU 53421. Next base: position 5,928,124 of record NZ_CP030047.1, on the reverse strand, counting down.
CGGCGGATCCATGCGCATGGCGAGCCAGGCGATGCCGACCACTGCCAAAGGGAGGACGAGATAGAAGAGGAGCGCGCGCGGCAGCAGGCGAATTTCGCCGCTCCGAAGGAGCGAAATGAGCTCGATCAGGGTTGCAAGGCACGCCAGCGCCACGACCAGCGCGCCGGTCCCCGGAAAGCGCTTGGCATCGACCGCCGCAAGCGTCAGCGCGGTGAAGGCGGCGATGTCGCCGAAGGGAATGAAGATGACCCGCGTCACCGTGAAGATGAGCACGGTTCCGATCGCAACCAGCGCGTAGACCGCGCCGGTGGCGATCCCGTCGATCGCAAGGATGGCCGCGATGTCGCTCGTCATTGAGACGCCGTTCCCCCGTTCTGATCGCCGGCCATCTTCCGCTTATGGCGCGTACTTCCAGGCGCCGCCGGTCAGGCGGACCACCACCAGCGCGCGCTCGTCGACGCCGGTCACCGCACCGGGCTTGAAGTTGTAGACGGCATGCACGCCGGGCAGCTCCTTGGTGCTGAGGATGGCGTCGCGCAGCGCCGTGCGGAACTCCGTCGTGCCGGGCTTCGCGGTCTTGAGCGCCCGCTCGGCGGCGTTGGCAAAGATCAGCCAGGCATCGAAAGAGTAGGCGGAGAACCCGTCGGTGGTCGGAATGTTGTGGGTCTTCTGGTAGACCGCGCGGAAATCGAGCGCGATCTTCTTGGCGAAGTGCTCGTCCGGAAGTTGCTCGGCCACGATCACCGGGCCGGCGGAGACCTGAATGCCCTCGGCGGCCTTGCCACCGACGGTGACGAAGTCCGGATTGACCAGCGCCACGGTGCCGTAGGTATTGCCCTTGAAGCCGCGCTCGGAGAGCGTGATGAGAGGCAGCGCGCCCTGCGTGCCGGAGCCGCCGATCAACACCGCGTCGGGACGTGCAGCCATGACCTTGAGGATCTGCGCGGTCACCGAGGTATCGGTGCGGGCATAGCGCTCGTTGGTCTGCACCTTGATGTCGTCGGTGGGCTCGGCGGCCTTGGCTCCGTTATAGACGAGGTCGCCCCACGCATCGGAGAAGCCGATATAGCCGATGTTCTTCATGCCGTCGCGCTTCATCCGGTCCGCGACGATCTTCACCAAAAGCGAAGCCGGTTGCGGCACGGCGACGACCCATTGCTCCGGCGAGTCCGGAAGCTTGCCGACCGGCGAGATCGAGATCATCGGCACCTTCAATTCGCTGGCGACGGCCGCCATGGCGATGGTCGAGGGGGTCGTCGCGGTGCCGATCAGCAAATCGACCTTCTCTTCTTCCACGAGCTTGCGCGCGTTGCGCGTCGCGGCCGATGGATCGGAGCCGTCGTCGAGCTGGATCAGGCGGATGGTCTCGCCGTTGATCGTCTTCTTGTATTCATAGGCGGCATTGATGCCGCGCCCGTAGGGGATGCCGATCGACGCGCCGTTGCCGCTCAGCGAGGTGACAAAGCCGATCGTGATGTCGGCTTGCGCAGCCGATGCTGCGAAGACGCCGGCGACAAGTGCGAGTAGGCCCAAAGTCTTCTGCCGCATCTGCGTGGTCCTCCAATGATGCTGGATACGAATGTCTGGCAGCCGGGCAGGGAGCCCGAGCTGTGAACGAACCGACTGAAGGCATTGCTGCAGCGCCAGACGCCGGGCGCGGCGAGAAGAAAGTTCGCTGGGCCGGGCGTCAGCCGCCATGGTGCGGCATGCGGCTGAAATAGGGGGCGGGCCGGTTGCAACCGGCGACCACGTGTTGAAGCAAAAGGAGACGAATGCCGCAGCAGCGATGCGCGACCGGCGATGCTGCTGCCGGCCATTCAGGCCCGACGATCGTCCACGCGATTGAGTTTCTCAAAATCGGTGCCCTGCAACATCATCGTCATGTTGACCGGCAGCGGCCGGCGGATGATTACTTAAAGCCTAAAGTATTCTCCGTGGCGCCGTCAACACGTGTCGCGGGGCTGTCAGAAAAAAATGTTGTTGCATACAATTCCGTCAGAGCGCGCCAAATCCTTCACCTCTTTGTCCCACAAAATGGGCCTCATCGCCGTGATCGCAAAGGCCCTCCGGCTGGCCTCGCCGCGCGCATTTGACGCGTCATTTAGTTTATGGTTGAAATATCTCCGTCGGCAGCCGACGGCCGATGCTCCCGTCACCGTTTGAGGAGAAGGGCGATGCGCATCTTCTGGCAGAGTTTCGTCGATGCGAGCGTGAATGCGCCCTATATGGCGCGGCTGTCGGAGTACCTCAACACGATCGCCGCGCCCGGCACGACGGTTCACGTCGAGGGCATTTCGCCGCCGGATCGGGAGTTCGGCCGGCTCGCCGAATTGCGCTGCGCGGTTCAGGCGATCGACAACGGCCTCGCGGCCGAAGAGGGCGGGTTCGACGCCTTCGTGATGGGCCACTTCCAGGATCCGGGGCTCTACGAGCTTCGCTCGGCGCTCGACATTCCCGTGATCGGGACCGGCGAGGCGACACTGCTCGCGGCCTCGCAACTCGGCCGACGCCTCGGTCTCGTGACGCTCGATCCGGTCTTCGAGGTCTGGCACTACGAGCAGGCTGAACGTTACGGCCTCGGTGATCGCGTCGCCCACGTCACCGGCCTCGGCTGCAGGCCGGAGGATTTCGCAGATGCGTTCGCGGGCGATCAGGCCGCCCACGCCCGGATGATCGAGGATTTCCTGGCCTGTGCCCTGCCGCTGGTGCAGCGCGGCGCCGACGTGGTGATCCCCGCCGGCGTGCTGCCGGGCCTGCTGATCGGGCGTGAGCACGGCCTGAAGGTCGGGCACGCGCCGGTCGTAAACTGCGCGGCGGTAGCGCTGAAGAGCGCCGAGATGTGGGTGCAGCTCAGGCAGCTCAATGGCACCGAGCCGAGCCGCGGGCCGAGCTTCAAGCGTGCCAGCGCACTGGCCCGTGACGATTTCCGGGCGATGTTGGCGCGCAACAAGCGTTAGTGCCGAACGGCCGATCAGTTCTGGAGAGGCAGACGTGACGAGACCCGAGAAGGTGACACTGTTCGAATGCTATTCGTGGCAATATCGATGTGAAGCTGACATTGATCTGAGGCGAGCAGGCGAGGCAGGCGGCTGGTGACAAATTCGCTGCGCACACCGTATGACGGCATCGTGATGGCGGCTCCTGTCACGATCCCCTATGCGCGCTATTCCATCGAGAGCGCGCAATGGTGGATCGGCCGTGCGCTGAGCGCGCTGGTCGCGAAGGCCGGGATCAAGGCCTCCGATATCGACGGCTTGTGCGTCTCCAGCTTCACCATGGGGACCGACAGCGGGATCGGACTGACGCAGCATTTCGGACTGTGCGTCAGATGGCTGGACACCATCCCGCTCGGCGGCGCCAGCGCTATCGCGGCTTTGCGGAAGGCGGCGCGCGCGGTGCAGGCACACGATGCCGACATCGTTGCTTGCGTCGCCGGCGATACCAACCACGTCGATTCCTTCCGCCTGACGCTCGAGAACTTCTCGCGCTTCAACCAGGACGCGGTCTACCCATATGGCGCCGGCGGCGCCAATGCGAGCTTCGCGCTGATCGCGCGCAACTATATGCGGACGTACGGCGTCACGCGCGAGGACGTCGGCAGGATCGCGGTCGCCCAGCGCGCCAACGCGCTGCGCAACCCGCATGCGCTGATGAAGACGCCGCTGACGCTCGAGCAATATCTGGCGGCTCGTCCCATTTCCGATCCCATCCATCTGTTCGATTGCGTGATGCCGTGCGCCGGTGCCGAGGCCTTGCTTGTGATGCGGGACGAGACTGCGGCTTCGCTTGGCCTGCCGGCTGCGCGATTGCTGTCGACGATCGAGCGGCACAACGCTTTCGCCGACGATCCGATGCAGGTGCGCGGCGGCTGGGCGATGGATGTCGGTGAGCTCTACGCGATGGCCGGCGTGAAGCCCGACGATCTCGATATCGTGCAGACCTATGATGATTATCCGGTCATCACGATGATGCAGTTCGAGGATCTCGGCTTCTGCAACAAGGGCGAGGGCGCGGTCTTCGTGCGCCAGCACGATCTGACGGTTGACGGCGACTTCCCGCACAACACCTCGGGCGGTCAGCTCTCGGCCGGGCAGGCCGGCGCGGCCGGCGCCTATCTCGGGCTGGTCGAAGGATTGCGGCAGGTCCTGGGAGAAGCCGGTCCCACCCAGGTGAAGGATGCAAAGCTCGGTCTGGCCTCGGGCTTCGGCATGATCAACTACGACCGCGGCCTCGCCTCGGGCGCCGCGATCTTTGCGGGGCCCGCGCGATGATCGATCCGATTGAGCCGCCCCGGCGCAAGAACCCGCTGCTGCGGACGCGGCTGCCGGCGTCACCGCCGCGGCCGCGCAGCAGGACATCGCATGGGTTCACGCGCGCCGCCGCCGAGGGACGGTTCATGCTGCAGCGCTGCGAGGCCTGCGGCGCCGTCGCCTATCCGGCGCGCGAGGCATGCCCCGCCTGCCTGTCGGCGGCTCTCGCGTTCGTCGATGCGCCGCGCCGCGGTGTGCTGCTGGCCGAGACGACGGCGCGGGTGCCGAGCGACGTCTATTTCCGCGAGCGGGCGCCCTGGCGCATTGGTCTCGTCAAGATGGACTGCGGTCCGACGATGCTGGCGCATCTGCATGCCGACTGCGTCGAGGGCACGCCCGTCGTCATGTCGTTTCAGCTCGACAAGAGCGGTCAGGCGGTGGCCTTTGCCCGACCCGAGGAGGAGACTCCCAACATGGCAGACGACCGGCAGTGGCGGGAAATGACGGCCGATCCGAAATTCCGGCGGGTGCTCGTGACCAACGGCCGCAGCGTGATCGGCCAGGAGGCCGTTGCATCGCTGATGGCCGCGGGCGCGAAGACGGTGTTCGTCGGCATTGCCGAACCGTGGCGGCCGTTTGCCGGCGAGCAGCAGTTGCGCGGTCAGCAAGGGATCGAGGTCGTGACGCTCGACGCGTCCGACGAAAAGTCGGCGACCGACCTTGCGGCCGACATCGCTGGCAAGGTCGATATCCTCGTCAACACGACCGAATATGTGCGGCCCGGCGGCCTGCTCGACCGCAGGGGCACGAGCATTGCGCGGGACGAGGTCGACCAGGCCTATCTCGGCTTCATCAACCTCGCGCAGGCCTTCGGTCCCGCAATGCGGATGCGGGGAGCTGATGGCATCAACAACAGTGCCGCCTGGATGAATATCCTGTCGGTGTATGCGCTGGCGAACTGGCCTGCTTTCGGCGCCTATTCGGCATCGCAGGCCGCCTGCCTGTCGCTGTCGCATTGTCTTCGCGCGGAACTGCGGCCCGGCGGCGTCAAGGTGCTGAACCTGTTCACGGGGCCGGTCGACACCGAGTGGTTCCAGACCGTGCCGCCGCCCAAGGTCGCGCCGCGCGCGGTTGCGCAGGCGATCGTGTCCGGGCTCCGCGGCGGTCTCGAGGAGATGTATGTCGGGGACGTCGCCGAGGAAATCAGGCAGCGTCTTGCCGCCAATCCGAAAGCGCTCGAGCGCGAGCTCGACAAATAGGATCAGGATTCAACCAAGCGGGAGGACGTGACGATGCAAAGCAAGAATCTCCTGGAGCTCGCAGCTGCGGTCTCGTCCGGCGCGGTGCGCGTCGTCGACCTGACCTTTACGCTCAGTCCGGATTTTCCGGTCATCGTGCTGCCGCCAGAGTTTGGCCAGGCAGCTCCGGTCCGGATCCAGGAGATTTCGCGCTATGACGGCCGCGGTCCGGCCTGGTACTGGAACAACGTGACGTTCGGCGAGCACACCGGCACGCATTTCGACGCGCCGATTCACTGGTTCACCGGCAAGGACCTGCCGAACAATTCCGTCGACACGATGCCTGCCAAGGACATGATCGCTCCAGCGTGCGTGATCGACTGTTCTGCCGGGGCCGCGCAAGACCCGGATTTCCTGCTGACCGTTCCGCTGGTCGAAGCCTGGGAGGCGAAGCACGGTCGGATTCCCGAACGCAACTGGGTTCTGCTGCGTACCGACTGGTCAAAGAAGGGCTGGCGCGATTACGCGAACCTCAGGGATGATGGGGCGCACACGCCGGGCCCGAACGTGGCCGTCATGAAATGGCTGGTGGAGCAGCGCGGCATCATCGGCTTCGGCACCGAGACGATCGGCACCGACGCGGGGCAGGCGGGACATTTCGAGCCGCCTTATCCGGCGCATCACTTCCTGCACGGCGCCGGCCGGTATGGCCTCCAGTGTCTCTGCAATCTCGATCAGCTTCCTGCTACCGGAGCGGTCATCGTGGCTTCACCCCTGAAGATCCAGAACGGCTCCGGCAGCCCGCTGCGCGTGATCGCGTTGGTTTCGGCGAACTGAAGCGAGCGATGGCGCTTGCCCGACAGAAGAAACGCAAATCAAGAAAGACAGGTGCCATGATCTCGCTGAAAACCGTGCTGGCTTCTGCCGCGCTGCTTGTCGCCGTTCCGCAGGTCGGGCAGGCGGACATCCTCGTCGGATTCGTCACCGGCCTCAGCGGGCCGGTATCGTCGATCGGGATTCCGAACGCAAAGGGACTTGCGGCCGGCGAGGCCTATGTCGGTGAAGTCGGCGGTGAAAAGCTCCGCGTCATTCAGCTCGACGACGGCTCCGATCCTACCGCGTCGGCGCGCAACGCGCGCAAGCTGGTCGAGCAGGAGAAGGTGGACATTCTGATCGGCACGTCGGGCGCGCCGCAGACGCTGGCAATGGCGACGGCCGCAATCGAGATGAAAACGCCGATGATCGCGGTGTCGCCGATCGCGGCGGTGCCGCCCGGCGATGGCGGGCCCTGGGTGGTGCAGACGCCGCAACCGACGCCGTTGCTGGTTCAGGGCATCGTCGACCATATGAAGGCGCGAGGGTTGAAGACCGTCGCGTTCATCGGCTTCTCGGATGCCTTCGGCGACCTCATGTACGACTCGCTGTCGCAAAGCGCCAAGGCGGCCGACATCAAGGTCATCGCCAACGAACGATACGCCCGATCGGATTCGTCGGTGACCGCCCAGGTGCTGCGCGCGTTGGCGGCCCGTCCCGATGCCATCATGCTCGGCGGCACCGGAACGCCGGGCGCGCTGCCGGTGATCGCCTTGTCCGAGCGTGGATACAAGGGACCGCTCTACGGCAACCACGGACTGATCAGTGCCGATTTCCTGCGGCTCGCCGGCAAGGCCGCCAACGGAATCATCTGTCCGACCGGGCCGGTGACCGCGGCCGAGCAGCTTCCGGCCAGCAACCCGATCCAGAAGGTTGCCTTGGATTTCCGCGCGGCGTTCGAGAAGGCGAATGGCGAGGCGCCGACCGACTCGTTCTCATCTTATTCCTTCGACGGCTGGCTGGTGCTGGCCGATGCGGCCAAGCGCGCAATGGCGACCGGCGCCAAGCCGGGCACGCCGGAATTCCGCACCGCGCTGCGCCAGGCGCTGTTCACCACCAAGGAACTGGCGGGGACGCAGGGCGTCTACACTTACACACCAGCGGACAGGCACGGCGTCGACGCGCGCGCGCGGGTCCTGGTTCAGATCGAGGACGGGAAGTACAAGCTGCTGCCCTGATTGAGCGGCGGGATTGCGCCGGAGCGCGATGTGCGGGCAAACACCGGCAAGACAATGGAACGGGGCAGTGCGATGCCGACGTCAGCTATGGCTTCTGCATCGCGTCCCTGACGGCGCCCTTGAGCTCGTCGAGCTCACCCGTCAATCCATCGAGCCGGTCGGCCGGGAATCCCGCCAGCAGCTCGGCCAGCCATGAGCCATGGCTCTTGGCCATGCGCCTGAACGCCTTGCGGCCCTCGACGGTCATGCACACGATCTGCACGCGCCGATCCAGCGTGGAGGGCGTGCGGGTGATGTAGCCGTCTTCGACCAGACGATCAACGATAGGGGTAAGGTTTCCGGCCGAAACCATCAGGCGTTTCGGCAGCTCACCCAGCACCAATCCACTGGGCTCGCGGTCAAGCTGGGCCAGAACGTCGAAGCGCGGCATCGTGAAGTCGAATTCCTCGCGGAAGCGGCGCCGCAGCTCGCCCTCGATCAGGGTCGTGCAGGCAAGCAGCCGAAGCCAAAGCCGTGTCTGAGCCCGGTACTCGGCCTCCTGATCAGCCCCGCTCTTGGGCGAAACAGGTGGGGACTCCTTCGCGACTGCCAAATCAACCTCCTGCGGCATCCGGGCCCCGCTGAAGGCGCCGACCTCGATGTCGTCGAAAAGATAGTTCGTGCCAAAAGTAAATTCAAGGCTCGTTCAAGGAGCCGCGAGCCCGCTTGCCGATGCATGGAATTCGCAGCGTGTTGCGCCGAACGGCGATCGCCGCGGTTTTCCAACAGCGTCTTGGCGATCCGCTGGTCGGCGCAGATGATTTATACTTAAAATAAATATGATCGTCGAACTCAGGAATGAAAAACTCCTGCCGCGGCGCAAACCATGCGTGACGTTGACCACGGCGGCTAGCCGGATGACCCCGTATGCGTGTGGTCACGGCTTGAGGGGATGGTCCCTCCCGAAAACGGGAGAATGGCTATGAACAAGTTCGACCATGAAATGTCGATGGAAGCCCTCGATCGTGTGGTCGGTGGTGCGGACGGTGACGGCAATGGCACCGGCACGGATAACGGGGTCACGGCCTGGTTCGCGGAATCAAGCAGGTCATCGGCGCTCTGGAAGGCATCGTCAAATCAATTTGGCCCTTCTGATCTTCGCCGGGATCGGCAATGTCACGCGATCGGCGATGCACGACGCTGTTTGGTGAATCAATGACTTGCTGCGAGGCGGTTGCGCAGCAAGTTGCCGCGCGTCATCCTTCCCCACAGCCGGCGTGCACAGAACCTGTGAGTTGGTCGCCTCTTGCGACCACGGTGTGATAAGCAGGCCGATCGGCCAATTGGCTAGACCACAAGCTGTCTCCGCGCGAACTCTGCAAATGGGCCGGTTCCACTCGTGAGCTCGTCATAGCTTCCCGATTGCACGATCTTGCCACCGACCAGCATCACGATTCTATCCGCGTGGCGGATTGTGCTCAGCCGATGAGCAATAACAATCCGCGTGACATTCAGCCGCTCCAGCGAGGCTCCGACGATCGCCTGGGTCTGGTTGTCGAGCGCGCTCGTTGCTTCGTCAAAAAGCAGGATGCGTGGCGAACGTGCCAGCGCGCGTGCGATGAGGACCCTCTGGCGCTGTCCACCCGAGAGCGTATTGATGCCTTCCGCAACGAGCGTGTGCATACCCATCGGCATTTGCCGAATATCGGCATCGAGCGCCGCGAGCCGCGCGGCCTCCCAGGCTTTGTCCAGCGTCAGGTCGACGCCGCCGCAAATGTTTTCGTATAGACTGCCCGTTGCCAGCTTGGTGTCTTGCAGTACAACGCCAAGCTGGCGGCGCACGTCGTTGGTCTCAAGCGTGTTCAGCGCCTTGCCGTCATAGAAGATCGTCCCGGCCTCCGGTCGTTCGAAATCCAGCAGCAATCGCAACAGCGATGATTTTCCGCTGCCCGAAGGGCCGACAATTGCCACATACTCTCCCCTCGAAACACGCAAGGTAATGTCATCAAGAACCGTAGGTCCACCCTCGATATAACGGAAGGTGACGCCGGAAAACTCGATCTCGCCTATCAGCTCGCCTGCGGGCCGCCGATCTTCGGCGATCTCGGGGGCAGTGGAGAGAATCGGCTTCATCCTGGTGAGATGGGGGATGACCACCAGCGATTCGCTCATGCTCGAGGCAAAGTTGCCGATCGCTGCCGTGGTCTGTCCGAACGCGGAGAGGAAACCGAGAAAGGCGCCGAGATTGGCCAGGAGCTGACTGTTGGTGCGCGAGGCGACCGCAAAAATGATCAACGCGGCTAGAAGGGGGAAGGCCGTCTCGAACACGACCAGAACGTTGGCCGCTAGCTGCGAGGCGATGAAGTAGCGCTTCTGAACGGCGAATTGTCCCGACCATCGCGCCAGTGCGCGACTTGCGGCGTTCGCCACGCGAAGCTTGCTGACGCCGGCGATCAGTTGCAGCACAAAACCGCTGACCTTGCCTTGCAGATTAAAGTGCTTGCTTTCGTAGTGGATTCGCACGGCGCTGGTCACGACGATTGCGGTCGCCCGGAGCGCGATCAGCAGGAGCGCGATGCTGCCGAGCCTGAGGTCATAGTAGAGCATCAGCCCAATACTGAACATTCCGAACAGGGCCGATGTGAAGCCGCGTAAGGTCCGTCCGGTAACGATCTGGCGCATCGCCTCAATACCCATCGAACGGTCGACCAGATCCCCGGTCGTATAGTTGCGAAACAGCGACGCCGGTAACCTGAGCAGTCGATCGATGAGGGCTGCCTGGAGCTTGTAATCGAGGAGGCCTTCGAGCCTGAGCGCGACCAGTCCCTGCATTCCCTGCAGTCCGGCTATCGCGATCGCGGTGACAGAGAGCGCTGCCGCGCAAACGACGAGCTGGTCGATCTCCGTGCGGGGGATCACGGAATTGACCAGCAGATTCGTCAGCAGCGGCGGTATCAGCGACAGCAACCCGATGGCAATGATCGCGAGGGCCATGCGGACCATGCTGGCGGACAGGCCTTCGGCCGCGAATGACAGCAGATCACGATAGCGAAGCGGGTGCGCAGGCAGGGCTTTGTAGAAGCTGACGGCTTCCGGTGCGAGAGCGTTTGCAATCGAGCTACTGACCGACTGCCGCCATCCCCGCTTCGGATTGATCATCTTGTAACCGCCGCGCCGGTCACGGATCAGAGCGACCGGGTCGCTTTCGGGCCCATGCCACCCCAGCAGGGGGCCGGCATCGGAGTTCCACCAGCGGTCGCGCAGCTGGACGCGGCGAATTCGTAACCGCGATGCACGCGCGACCTGCAGAATGTCGCTGAAACTCTGGCCTGCGGGATGCGTTCGGCTCGCATGAATGATGGAGCTTCCCGATGCGTCTGCAACGAGGCGGCAACTGGCGAGCAGGGGATCGCTGGCATCCAGCTCGACCTGCGCCCGACCGGTTGGTGCGGTGACAACTTCGGACAGACGCTCGAGGGCATCCAGCGTCCGCGCACGGATCAGTTCGGCTCGCCGGGCGAGTTGCTGCCGTTCAGACGACCTTTCATGTCGAAGCCGCCGCTCCAGACTGGCGGCAATCGCGACATGGAAGCGGTCGAGGGCCGACCAGACCAGAGGCAATTCAGGCGCCGTCGGCTCCGCCATGATCATGGCGCCACTTTCGCCGGCTTCCAGCCAGACCTCGGCTGTGAGCGGAATGAAGGGACCTCCCGCCTCGAGCTCGAGGTCGAGATCCAATATCTTCACGCCTCCTGCTTCGATGCGGGCCCACACGATGCTTCGCTTTGGGCCGCGGCAACGCTCACCTGGGCGCAGTTCACTCGTTTCGCCGCCGATCAGTTCGGAAGCGTTGCCCCATCGGGCCGAGTCGGCCGCGAGCGTCGACAGCCGGGCGATCCAGCCGGACATGCGATCGGTGGCGATCTCGTTTCGCGGGACTGTGATGATCTCCGCGTCAGGGCCCCCGACTGCTATGATCTGCAGCTCAATCGCTGACCTTTCAAAAGCAGTGTGCAGGTCCAGTATCACTTCGCCAATTTCACATCGAAGCAGATGATGTCGGACGCCGTCCGTCTCCACGGCGAAGATATCGACATGACCGGCGCTCACCTCCAGTGCCCGGTCGCGCTCGTCGAGGAGAATGGGATGCCGCGGATCGATCGCCGCGCGGCGAGGGGCGGGGGCCGCAATTGGCCTCGCGGTGACAACCTCATTCCTGGTGTCGGGGTTACTCATTCGCTTGTCACGAGCCTTGCATAGGCGCCCTGGCGCGCGACAAGTTGTTCGTGGGTGCCGCGTTCCACGATCCGCCCATGCTCCAGCACGACGATTTCGTCGCAATCACGCACCGTGCTCAGGCGATGTGCGATGATGATGCAGGTGCAGCCTCGGCGTCGCAGGTTGTCGTCGATGGCCTTTTCCGTGATCGGATCGAGGGCGGCCATTGCTTCGTCCAAGACGAGAATCGACGGATTGCAGACCAACGCGCGAGCGATCTCGATACGCTGGCGTTGCCCCCCGCTGAAATTGCCACCGCCCTCATTGACGTGGCAGTCGTAATTCCCTGGACGCGTGGCCAGGTCGTGATGGATCAACGCATCCCGCGCGGCGGCGATCAAGTCGCGCTCATCCACCGTCGAATCCCAAAGGGTCAGATTGTCGCGCGCGGTCCCCTCGAACAGAAAGATGTCCTGGTCCACATAGGAGATGGAATTTGCGAACTCCTGGGATGGAAGGTCCGCCAGTTTCCATTGATCGAAGCGAATTTCTCCCGCCCATGGCTCGTACAGCCCGCAGATCAGTTTACCTAGCGTCGATTTTCCACTGCCGGAGACACCGACGAGCGCCACGCGCGATCCCGCAGGGATCGCCAGCGACAGGTCGGCCAGCAGCGGGGGTTCCAGAACCGAATAGCCGAAGCTGATGTTGCGAAGCTCGACCCTGCCGGCAAGCTTTGGTGGAACGTTATCGATGACGTTGCCGAGTGGCGTGGGCCGGAGCGGGTATTTGCGAATATCCTCGAGCCGCTCGAGCGCTCCCTTGATGGTCTGCAGGCCGCCGAAATAGTTGACGAGATTCTCGAATGGTTCCGAGAAGTTCGCTGCGAGGGATTGGAAGGCAACCAGGCTGCCAAGCGTCAGCGAGCCTTCGATAACCCTCAAACCACCGAGCCCCAGGATCGCGGCGACCATCAACCCGGAGAGTAGCGTCGGCATCATGTCCAAGACGATGGCCGACGCACCGAGCCTCTGTTCGGCGTTCAGATTGTTGGCCTGAAGGCCCGCCCATTTGCCAAATGCATCATCCTCGAGGCCGCTCGCCTTGATGGTTTCGATGGTGCGCACCAGGCCCACCGTGGCGCCCAGAAGCTTGCCCCGTTCAACCGCGAGCCGGTAGCTGAACTCCTGGCGTCGCGCCCCAACCAGGCGAAGCAGCAGAACGTTCAGCAAGGCGATCGCGACGCACAGCACCGTCAGGCTGACGTCATAGACCGCCATCGCGCCGGCAAACAGCAACACCGACGTCAAGCTGAGCGCGTTCATCGTGATTCCGCCGGACAACAGGCGTGCGACCTGCTCGTTTGATGCGACGCGGCTTGCAACGTCCCCGGCATGGCGCTGGGTAAAGAATTCCAGCGGCAGTGCCATCACACGCCAAAGGAAGCGGCTGGTCATGACGACAGAGAGCTTGGCCTGCAACCGTAACAACACGGACTGACGAACCGCGACCATCACCGCGCGACAGGCCGCCGTCAGCGCCATTCCGATCAGGAGCGGCATGAGCCAGCGATTGTTGTGCTGGATCAGAATGTCGTCGACAAAAATCTTGGAAAAGCCTGCGGCAAGGATATTGGGAACGACGAGCACGATACTCACGATCACCAGCAGGACAACCGCCGCTCTTGAATGACGCAATTCTTGCAACAGCAGCGCGATCCCGTTGGGCTTGCTGCCGACCATTTTGAACTCTTCACCGCGCTCGAAGACCAGCACCACTCCGGTGAAGGCAAGATCGAGCTCGGCCAAGCTGATGCGTCTGCGGCCGCTCGCAGGATCGTTGATATAGGCGTACCGGGCCTTGATACCCTCCAGGACCACAAAATGATTGAAGTTCCAGTGGATGATGCAGGGTGTCGGAAGCGTGGTCAGCGCGGGCGGCTCGACACTGTACCCTCTTGCAACCAGGCCATAGCGCCGCGCCGCCCTGACAATATTGCTGGCCTTGCTTCCGTCGCGCGATACGCCGCAGGCAATGCGGAGCTGCTCCAGGGGAATCCAGGCGCCGTGATAGGCGAGAATGATCGCGAGCGCCGCAGCGCCGCATTCGACCGCCTCCATCTGCAGGACGACAGGGGTCCGCTTCACCTGCTTGCGCAGCAGTCCCGATAGGCGACCGCGCCGCGCGTTTGCCGACGTTGGAGGGGGCTTATCCATCAATTCCCGTGAGGTGCCTGATCAAGGGGATCACCAGATCGAGCGGCCGTTGCCGCCGAGTTGTGATTTCCGCGCGCGCCAGGGTTCCGCTCGTCAAATGAGTGGCGGGCCCATTGCCCACGGCCCAGCGATAGCCCGTCGCGGTGGAGTCATCCTCCTGAAGAGCTACCTCAGCGGCATATGGCGCGCCGTTGTGGGAGAAGCGGGACACCAGGCTTTCATTGTGCAGCGCCGCGCTGATGCCCTGAGGCGTCATCGGGAAGTCAGAGACTCTCAAGACCGTGCCCAGCATCATGCCAAACTCTTCGCGCTTGACCATGCTAGGCTCGAGATGAACCTGCATCCCCGGCTTGATCTGCTTGCCATGTTCAGCCGGGATATAGACGATGGCCTGGAGCTTGCTGCCTTCGCTTTCGATCTGGACCACGGGCATCCCGACCGAGAGTACCGAGCCGGGAGAGATCTTCACTTCGAGGACACGGCCTTCCATCGGACTGAGGACCTGTGTGTTTTGGCTCAACTGCTCCGCGGCTGCATTCACCTGCCGGCGCGCTTCGTTCAGGGTGAATTCGGATTGCTGAACGTCGCGTTCGCGCTGTGTCTCCAGGTCGGTCTTCTGCGCCTTGAGCTTGAGAATCTCGTTCTGCGCGTCGAGGCGGCGTTGCTGCGCATCGCTCAGTTCTTGCCGCCGGTCCTCCAGATTGCGTCGTGTCGTGTAGCCCTTCGCGAGCAAACCTTCGAGGTTCTTGACGTCAACTGCGAGATAGTCGACGCGCTGACCCGTCGCCTTGATGACCTGTTCGAGGGCGGCTTCGAGCTTCTCGAAATTCTGGCTCTTGGCGGCGAGCTCGGCCGCGACCTTCGACTTGAGGTCGGTATATTCGCGCTGGCGCTCGCGGAATACCTCAACCGCCGCCTTGTGCTTCTGTTCAATGTCGGTCTGAACGATCTGGGCGATCGGCTGACCAAGGTCGACGTGGTCGCCCACCGTGACCGCAACGGACTGCAGCCGGCCTGCAGCGGCCGACACCGCGTCGACCACCTTGCCACCGTTGCTGATCAGGATCCCTTCGCCGGAGACGCGGGTCGGCACGCGCCCGAAAATGCTCCACACGACCGTGGCCAGCACGGCAACGAGGACGACGGCCGTGACAATCCAGTCGGCAGGCTTGGTGATGACCACGAGCTGATCAAGCTGCTCGGGAGAGGCCGCGCGATCGATCGCCGTCGCCCGAAATGCCCGTTGCGGCTCGGAGGTCGCACTCCTATTCTCCGGTTGTCCGAGCGTTTCCGAGGTGGACATATCAGCACGCAAAGGACTGAATTGATTGAATGAATATGCCGGCATCTTCGCATAGATCAGAGGAGGTCACAACAATGGCCGGCGCGAAAACCGGCGGCAGGCCTTGAATGGGCACGCCGAGCGGAAAGAGAAAGCGGTTGTTTGCAGCGCACGCGCAGCGGGCCATGCTCGTCACGAGTGTAGCGCTGGGCTTGCTATGGTCTTCCGTGTCACGGGCCGGGATCCTTTCCGAGAGCGACCTCAAGCAGGCGGAAAGCCTGAGGCCGTTGTTTGCGAATCTGATGTCCGATCTCGTTGAGACCGCTAAGCGCTCGGACGTGCCGAACGGGGACATCGTGTGCGTCAACTCCACGATCCGTGAGCTGCTGCAGATTTCCGACGAACTCGCCAGTTACGAATATCTGATCACGATGGAGAAGGATTTGACCGACGTCGGTGACGACAATCCGTTGCGAGGTGTCGTCAAGTTTGCGGTCGATAAAACCAACGTCATTCTGACCGGCGAGAGAAGGCGGCTGGTTCAGTTGTCCGAGCAATGCAACAAGAATCCGGTCGGGTTTGGAAAGGCGCAGGAGGCGTTGAGGGTCATCGACACGACGACCGGAATCCTGAATTCCATTCGCGAGCGCCTGTAACGCGTCGCGCGTTTGCTGACGCCGAAAGCGGGATCTGCCGGCGGGTCCGTGGTCCCTCATGTGCGCGCTCCTTCGTGTTTTCCGCCAAATGTTCGGGACGGACCGTCCCTTCGTGAACTCCGCGCAGCACAATAGATCTGCCATTCAGATCGGGCGTGATCTGCATCACGAGGCGGGATTGTGCGCGATGACGGGCCGGGTTTCGACGCGCGACGTTTGTTTCGCCCCCTGGAGCCCGCGCGGCCCAGAACAGCCGGCTTGATTGCAGTGGGGTTCAGCTGAAGTGACAATCCTCACGGAAGCCTCCGGGCAGCAGAGACATGCTGCGCACTGGTCACGGGATGGTCCCGCACCATGAACATAGCAAGGAGGACTGAGATGACGCGTAACGTGAACGACAATGCAGACACCCGCGAGCTTTCCATCGACGAACTCGACGCGGTGGCCGGCGGCAAGTGGAGCTGGGGAGATTTCGCCAAGTCGCTGTTGGGCGGAGGAGTGACGGGCGGCATGGGTGGCGCGGCGGTTGGCGGCATCGGCGCCGTACCCGGTGCCATTGGCGGCGGTCTCCTCGGCGGGATCGGGTACTGCATCAGCCAGATCTTCTGAGCATCCCGTTCGACCAAAGCGAGACCTGGGCGCGCCCGCATCACGGGTTTCGCTTTGGCGGCGGGCATGAGCTCAGCAGGCAGAAGCCCAACAGATGAGAGGAGCATACCATGCAGAAAATTCGTGAGTTGACTGGAGAGGAGCTCGAGTCCGTGTGCGGTGGAAGCCGCAGTAATGGCGGAACCGGCGGCTCGGCTGTTTCCGATTTCATAAATTGGCTTTTGGGCCAACTTCACATTCCCACCTCGTCGGGAGGACCCATTCGGAGCTAGCTCAAGCCTGGCTCGTGCCTTGGGCTAGCGGAAAGGGATCAATGGATGCGAGGTCTCAGAAGCGAGGACCTCGCATTGTTTTTCAGTGGTAGTGCGGCAAGTCGATCGTTCACCGCTGTACCTCAATCGGCAACAGCATCGACGATACCGTTGAAAGTGCGGGTTTGCATCGCCCGTGCGGGCTGCGTGATCAAGGTCACAGCGAGCTGTTCGTCGATGCGGCAAGCTGCACCTGGATGGCAAGGATCATCCGTTCACCCTAGACAGATGGAGTTGATGATGAGTGCATACCAGAATGAGCATCAGACGGTCCGTCCGCTGTCCGATGAGGAATTTGAGTCCGTGACCGGCGGTTGCTTCGGAATTCCGGTTTCCGACGGTCATGGAGGGGTCATCTATGTCTCTCCGACTATCGGGCGTGGTCCATGGCTTCCGACCGGCGGCACCCGACCGACCTTCCCTACGGGTGGTCCGTTCGGGCCGTTTCCGGCCTAATCAACGGGGGGCTGGATGTCAGAGCCGGCACTGCCAACAACGCCGGCTCTGAAGTCGCGCATGAGCCGGACGGCGAAGCAGCTCAGCGCGATAGCGCTGGCTATCCGAGGGTTTCCGATTTATCCGAACGGGCGGACGCTGTAGTCGTTCGGACCTTAGGCTTGCTGCCGCCGGGAGCGGCAGTATAGTGGCGCGATGGCTGCCAGCTCTCCCGAATTGAAAGCCTTCCTGCTCGCGACGCCTTTTTTCGGAGGGCTGTCAGATGCAAGCCTCGATCTTCTGATCTCAATGCTCGTCGAGCGCCGCTTCGACGTCGGCGCGACGATCGTAGCAGAGGGAGAGCCGGGGCGTTCAATGTTTGTTGTTCACTCCGGCGACCTCGTAGTGAGCAAGCTTGGGCATTCGGGACGCCCAATTCGGATGGCAAGTCTTGAACCCGGTGATTTTTTTGGCGAAATGACCCTCATCGAAATGCAAAATCGATCGGCCTCCGTCGCCGCGCAAAGCCCAACCATCCTGTATGAGCTCACGGCTCGGAACCTCTACATGTATTGCAAGGCAGACATCCGCGCGTATGTCCTGGTGATGCAGAATATCAGCCGCGAGCTTTGTCGGAGGCTCCGCCGGGCCGATGATCGAATTGCCGAGCTGTTGGTGCATCAGGCGGAGCAATAGCTTCTTGTCTTGAGAGTCGTTCGAAAGATCAGGCCCGAGAGTCCTGACATTGTTGCGGCGGCCCGACTGACGAGTCCGGTCGTCAGAGCTTGTGCAAAGAACGTTCCGACGCCGAGCAGTATCATTCCCGGGCCGAAGCAGATTCGACAGTCAGGTTTGGTCATTCGTGAAATTTGTCGAGTAAATCCAATTCCTTTCGGACGTAGCGGAGTCGCCGATCTTCTCGATGGCTTTCCGAAGATTGTCCGCCGACACGCAGCAATACTCCAACGCTAGGGCACAAGCCGCGGAGGAGGGCACGGGTGGTTACGTCGGTATCGGCCCTCTAGAGAACCGAACCGAAACGTAACCACTACAGCCATGGGCGTTGGGGCCACAATGTGCCTCGTTGCCTTAGCCGGGCGGAAGGTAACCGCCGGGCTGCAGCTGCTTCACCGTCGCAAGATTCTTGTCGATCGCCGCCAGCAGCTTGTCGAACGCATTTGCAGGAACACTGACCGGGCTGGTCGGCTTGCCTCCCGAAACTACTCCCAGTTCGTCGGCCGACAGTTCACGAATGCTCGTCATCTTCATCTGCCTTCCCTCTGTTGCCGGCGGCTCCATTGCGACCGGTGTGGGAAAGATACGAACTCCAAGCGAGGGTCGCTGTGACGTGCGTCACAATCGACCAAGCCAGCGCCTGCTGGTTTCGCCAGTGAAGCGGCAGAGTGAGTGCCGTACTTGCCGCGCCTCGGGTGTGGCAAAGGTCCGCGGCAGGTAGGGCAGACGACTGCCGGACCATGCTGGACGACCTGGCATCCCGGCTTGCCGCCGAGCGGGCGAAACTGGAAGGACCGACCTCTTCTCGAACTTGGACGTGATGCGGTCAAAGACGAATCACTCAATGAGCAGATCGAAGCCGCGGTTTTCACGCGCTCACCCGAAAATTTCCAGGGCATGTGAGGCGGTTCACATCGTGATGCTGCGGTCAGCACTAATCAGATCACTGCAAACTTCTTCGGGGACAGCTCCAACCGAACGGAGATTTCGCATGAAAGGTCTGGTGGTAGCGGCCGTCGTGGTTTTCGCGTTCGTTACCGTGTTGCTCGGTGTCCCGCGCTCACACTCGGTCCCGACGGTCGGGCAGGCCGGGATCGCAAGCAGTTCGATACTGCAAGAACCGCAAGGCGCCCGCAGTGCAGCCACCTTGCCAGCCGAGGATTTTGACGACCGGTCCCTGGTCTTCCCAAGAGAGACGACGCGCTGAACGGGCCGCTTGTCAGGCGAAGCGGATCGCAGTCGGGATCACGCTCAAGGAGCGCTTCAGAATGAAGCCTGAGCGGGCGACGAACGCCTAGGGGCCCAAGAAGGCTGCTGGAGGAGGGTCGCGGTTTGCGAGGAGACCAAGCGATTCCAATTCGCCTCGATGAAGATCGACCTCCAGGATCGCTAGGAGAAACGTCAGCACGACCGCGACGTAAACGAGCGATGGTGACGCTTGACGAGGCGCATCGCCGTGGAGCGGCGGAATCGAATTGCGGAGCGATCGCCACAGCGAAATGAAATGCAGATACGTTTTAGATCGTATTTGCATGCCGTCATCCCTGACGCTTCAGGTTCAGGATAGGAGCCGGTGACGCTCGGTTCAAGCCGACAAGACGCCATTGCGGCATTGAGTAGCGGAGGGGCTCCCCTCCCGCGGCGCAGCATGGAAACCCAGCAACGGCTCCAGTTGTTGACCCGGCCAAGCGCGCGCAAACTATCTCGCAAGGCAACGGAAACCTGCCGGAGCCGACCCGCGAGCCGCCGATGAACTGGCTCTCAAATTTGTATGTCGTTGCTGCCCTGTGGGCATTTGATTCAACGCCGGCGCGAGGACAACTCGCGGGTCATGGCGGCCCCGTGCGCGCGATCGCGATCTCGAGTGACGGCGACAGTGCGCTGTCAGGCAGCTTCGATACATCGGCAGTTCGATGGTCGCTCAAGATCGAATCCGCGGAACAGGTCCTTCGCTTTCACTCTGATGCGGTGAATGCGGTTGTCTTCCTCAGGGATGGCCGCATGGCGACAGCCGGCGCCGACGCGCGGATCGCGATCTGGACATCCGGCCGGGACCAGCCGGATCAGGTTTTCGAGGGCCATCACGCGCCAATCGTCTCGCTCGCCGTCTCGCCGGACGGAACCAGACTCGCCTCAGCGTCGTGGGATCATATGGTAGGTGTCTGGTCACTCACAGGCGGCGTGCCGCAGATGCTGAAAGGACACACGCAGAACGTCAACGGAGTCGCCTTCTCTGCGGATGGGCAATCGCTGGTCAGCGTCGGCTACGATCGCGAGTTGAGGATTTGGCCGATGGTGGCGGGAGTGCCGGATGTCGTCCTGCTTCCGTCGCCTCTCAATGCCGTGGCAGTCGCGCCCGACGGCGAGATCATTACGGGCGGAGGCGATGGGAAAATGCGGCTTCTGACATCGGATGGTCGTGAGACCGGTGAAGTTCAGGTCGGGTCGACTCCGATCGTCGCGTTGGCGATTTCCTCCGACGGTACGTTGATCGCGGTGACGGCAATTGGTGGAGGGGTTTCCGTTATTGACCGGAAGGCGCGGAGCATCGTGCAATCGCTGGCCGTTCAGGGAGCGCCGATTTGGTCGGTGGCATTCCTGCCCGACAATGCAACGCTGCTGACAGGTGGCGCGGACGGCGGGATCCGGCGCTGGAACGCGCGGACGGGCGATCCCGTCGGCTCGTCGCCGCAGGCTGTGCAGGGCGATCCGCTGGCTTCCTATGCGGGAGATCGTGGCGCGGAGGTGTTCAAGGCGTGTGTTGCGTGTCACACGCTGTCCGCGCGGGAGCCGCCGCGCGCCGGCCCCACCCTCGACGGCCTGTATGGTCGCAGGATTGCGTCGCTGCCGGGATATCGCTTCTCCGACGCGCTGACGAAGCTGGATATCATCTGGACTCCTGAAACGGTGGCAAGACTGTTCGAGCTCGGCCCGAATACCTATACGCCGGGCACAAAAATGCCGGAGCAGCGGATCGGGTCGGTTGAGGACCGCAAGGCACTCACGGGTTTCCTGGGGCGTGCGACATCAGGGCCACGGTAGCGGCCCGTTGCGCGGCGTTAAATTGCTAGAAGCCGGGCCATTTCTCTACCGGGAGGGCCGTTATGTTCGGATACTCCTTGATCAGTCTAACGACGTCGACGTTTGGGTGCTCCTTCAGGGCCTCGGTGACGCAATTGTTCACGTATTTCCGGCGCGCGAGCCATTTGACCTTCTTGCCCTTGGCCTCCGCCTTGCAGGCAACAATCGCCTGCTTCAGGGCGACCTTGTCGGCGTTCGACAGGCGCGCGGCTTCTACGGGCGCCGCGGTCATCGCTGCGCCAAGGGCAACCCCAACGGCGATGAATGCAAAATGAGCTTTGATGAGATGAGACATGGTGCACCTTCCTAAAGCGGGCTGCTCCCCACAATCGAATTGGTTCTAGTTCTTGGTTTCGCGTTCGCGCAGATAATCGTCGGTCGTGCGGGGCGCCGCGCGTTGTGGCACGCCGGAAAACGGGTCGAACTGCTGCTCGCTCATGGTGATCACGCGGCAATCCGCGCACATTCGTACCGTATCGAGCCGCTTGTCCCCGGTGGGATACATCCAGTGCCGGCCCTCGAGCTTCGCCGCGATCTTCTCAATCGTGCTCTTCACGCCAAACGGCTTGTTGCAGCGGATGCAAAGCGCCGGATCTTCCTCCTTGATGATCGTCGCCGGGGCCCTGGCGGCACGGAAGTCGATTTGCGGTATGAGCGTGATCACCTTTTCAGGGCAGGTGCTCTGGCACAATCCGCATTGCACGCAGGCATCTTCGACGAATTTGAGCACCGGGCGTTCGGGATCGTCACGCAGCGCACCGGTCGGGCAGGCCGACACGCACGACAGGCATAAGGTGCATCCCTCCACATTGACGCTGATCGCGCCAAGTGGCGCGCCTTCAGGCAGCGCAATGACGTCGACCGGCGCAGGCGCGCGGCGGTGCAACTCGTGAAGCGCGAGGCGAAGCAATTCGCGCCGCTTGCCGACCGACCGGAACGTCGCAGGATGCGCGACGGTCGGCGCCGGCTCGATCGACCAGAGCGCCTTGCCGAGTGCGTCCGGATCGTCGGTTTCGATTGCGTCGACCCTGTGTCCTTCGAACCTAGGTCCTTCGAACCCAAGTCCGGAGATAATTGCGTCGGCCATCGCGATCGTCTTGAACAGGCCGGCGACGTCATGCCGCGGCTTTGCGCGAAGCAGAAAGCGTATCCCGGCCGCACCATAGGCGAAGGAGGCGACGACGGCCTCGAGTCCAACCTGCGTCACCTCGTTCACCGCGAGCGGCAGCACGCTGGCCGGAAGCCCGTCGCCATGGCGGGCGAGCGCATCGATCAACGCGTTGCCGTGCTGGCCATCATGGAACAGGACGACGGCATTGGCGCCACCGGCTGCGTGATAGGACAAAAGCATCGCGCGCAACTTGTGCAACAGCGCGTCGGCCGGCGGCAGGGCATAGGTTGCCGCACCGGTCGGACAGGCCGCGGCGCATTGGCCGCATCCGGCGCAGACCTCCGCATTGATCCTGACGTGATCGCCATCCGGTGTGATCGCCCCGGTCGGACAGAGGTCGAGGCAGCGATGGCACCCCGTTAGCTTCGACCGCGAATGCACGCAGAGCTCTGCTGTGAAATTGACGTATTGCGGCTTGTCGAAGCTGCCGACGAGATCGCGAGCCCTGAGAACCGCGCGCAGCATCGCGGACGGATCGCCCGGGTCGGCGCGGAGATAACCTTCGCGCAAGTCATGCGCGGGAAAAAGCGGCATCCCGCCGGAAAGATCCAGGATAAGGTCGCAGCGCGACGTCAGGCCGTTGCTCGGAGTCTCGAACAGCAGCGTGTCGCGCGAGGAGGGACGAGGCGCAGCATAGTCGTCGATCAAAAGCTCGAAGACGCCCAGATGTCCCTTGGCGTTGCGAACAGTTCCCCTGACGATCGGGAACGACGTCGTCGCCGGCGGTGCAATCTGCGCCTGCCCCGTGATCATGACCGTCACGTCGAGGTGATCTGCCAGCAGCCTGCCAGCTTCAACCGCGACGTCGTCGCGGCCATAGATCAGGATCACGCCCTCGCTTGACAAGGTGACAAACGGGTAGGCCGGCATCGGCTCGGACGCTGCAGCGAGCAGCCCTGCCATTTTCGGTCCCGCCTGCCGCCCTTCCAGGGACCATCCTGCGGTCTCCCGGATGTTGACGAACTCCATCGGTTCCGGGCGGCCCTCGATCGCATCGGCGAACAGCGGCGCCTCCTGGGTGCAGCCGACGATCATCGGTCCCGCAACCTTCGCCGCATCGCGAAACCGATCCAGTTCGGCCCGGCAGAGGTGTCGGAATTCGGCAACCTCGCTGTTGCGGCATCCTCGCTTGATCGTAGCGGTGTCGAGATGCATCGTGTCTTCGCACGAGCAGATCAGGATCGTCTTCGGCGAATCCGGCATACGCAGCTATTCACCTCCCAACGCCGTCGGGGGACGGGGAGCGGACTCGCGCCGATCCCTTTGCTCGGATAAGCTATTATCACATGGGAAGAAATGGAAGCTGGAGGTCCGTCTGTCGCCGACCGTCCGCACGCGCTCATCGATCTTGGAGCCCGTTGACCTGCCTCCGCCGTTCAGGCTGGTGAGGCTGCGCGAGAGCCGCGACGCCTTCGCCCGTGCGATCGAAATCGCGGAAGAGAGTGGGGCAGGTACGCTGACTTATGTGGGGCGATTCGATCTTGCCGAGTTCGCGGTCGTGCTCGAACCCGGCGAGCCCTTGCGCACCGCGCGCCGCGCCTTCTATGCGGCGATGCTGGCATTGACCGACGCATTGCGCGCCTACGCGCCGCCGAACAAGCAGGTCACTATAGACTGGCCGGATGCCGTTCGTGTCGACGGCGGGCTCGTCGGCGGCGGCCGGCTTGGCTGGCCATCGTCCGCGCAGGAGGATGAGCCGCCGCGCTGGTTGGTGTTCGGCGCCATGATCCGGACGGTTGCGATGACCGATGCGGAGGCGGGCGTCCATCCAATTGCTTCGGCGCTCGACCAGGAGGGTTTCGGCGAGGCCGGCGCGGTTCACATCACGGAAAGCTTCGCGCGGCACCTGATGCTCACGACCGAGACCTGGCAAGTCGATGGTTTCGACGCCGTCGCACGCGAATTCCTCGGCCGGCTGACGGACGAACCGCAGATCTCTCGCACGATCGCCGACAACGGCGATCTTCTGGTGCGCCGGCTTGGAGCAGATGGGACCGAGCGGCGCGATTTGAGGAAATGCCTGCGATCGTCCTCGTGGCTCGATCCAAAGCTCGGAGGGCCGCGCCGGTGAAGCTCTTGCGCACCATTGCGCTCGATCCGTCCGATACGTTCGTCTTCGACGTGCCCGCGGAGCCGGGCGAATGGGCGGTGTCGGGGGCGTTCCGCTTCCTTGACCGGGATTTGGCGCAACTGGACGGTAAGGACCGTTCCGCGTTCCGCAGCGGTTTTCTCGGCGTGCAATCCTGGGGCTGGTCGACGCTGGTGCAGATCGTTCCCGCAACCCCGGACGATCGCCGCGCGCTGGTGGAGCTCGTGGCACAGCGGCTGGTCGAACGGTTCGGTGCGCCGGATCTTGCGACTGCGCTTGTGGCGGCGGAAGAGGAAGTTGCCTTTGCGCAATCGCTCTGTGCCCGTCCGATCAGCACGCTGATTGCCGTCCATCGCGTGGTGCGCGATGGCGAGGTTCGCGAGTCCTTCCGAAGCTTGCGGCTGCGCGAGGGGCAGGGGCACGGCAAGGCGTTCTCGTTCATGGAAGTGGAGGATGACGTCGAGCCCGAAGGTGATCTCGATCTTGCCGACATGAGCAGGGAGCCGCGGCGATGAAAGATTTGGCGATGAAGGATTTCTGGATCGCCTGCGGCCATCATCTGCTCGATCGCAACGCGAGCGGCGGGCTCGTTGTCACGGATGAGTATCTGAAGGCCTATTTCGCGCGCCCCGAGCTGATGCCGCCGGATGACGCCTGCGCGGTCGAGCGTCGCTTGCACCGGCAATTGCTGGCCGATCCGCGCCTTACCGTCGGGGACAAGGAGGTGGCCGCGATCGGCGATGCCGATGCGCGGGAAAATTGGCAGTTCGTGCTGGCATTTCGCGACGTCCTGCTGCGTCATCCGACGCTGGAGGCCGCTTATCTCGCGACGGTTCGCTCAGGTTCGGTCAATCTGCCGCCGCTGTTCATGAACCAGCTGGTGCATGTGATCCTGCGCAATGCGCTTGATCGCTGCGAGGATCCGTTTCAGCTGCGCGCCGCCGAGCTGTTCTTTCGGCCGCAACGGATCTTGCCGCACGAGTATTTGCTGCTCCTGGGCGACGAGGAAATCCTTGGCGGGCGCAGCCCGACGCCGGTGCTCTCGCTGATGTCCATGCTGGGCGCGACCAGCGACACCCAACTCGACGTTCTCAGCGAGGAAAACGCCGACAGCTATTGGCAGCGCAGTGACCAGTTCGATATGGCGCTTGATCTGACCGGCGGAGGGCGGGGGCAGGCCTCGCTGGCCGACGTGATGCGGCGCTGGATCTCGCATCTGCTCGGGACCGATGTGGCAATCGAGCCGTTGACGGAAATGCGCAATACAGACCTCACCTGGTATGTGGGCCTGGATTCCGAGGCGACCCGCATCGGTGACCGGCTTTGGCAGGGCGAATCCCTCGACGACGGCACCGCGGGGCGCGTGCTGGCGCTGTTTCGGCTGAGCTTTGTGGATCCCGGCCTGATCGTTGACATCGCGGGGCGCGCGCCGGCCTATCTGATCCTTGCAATGACGTCCGATCGGGGCGTCCGGATGAAGCCGCAGAACTTGCTGACGGGACTGCCAATCAAGCATCTCGAGGCTGTGACATGAGCCCGGTCGCCGAGCCGCTGGTTCGTATCTCCGTCGGCGTCGTGGTCGAGCGCCGCAGGGCGGATTCGCCGTGGATCGACGTCGTCTGGCGCGGCGTCGCCGTGCTGCCCGACGAGCCGGACATGACGCCGTGGACGGTGATCCGCGAGCAGGATGGCGTGACGCAGTTTTATGCCGGCAGCGCGCCGGTCGATCTCTACCGCTCGGAAACCGATCGCTACCGCGACAATCTCGCCTCCGGTGCGCCCAGCATCTGGGTCGTGTTGAGCCCTGCCGAGGGGGCCTCGCCCTACCTCCTTTCTGCGGTCACGGCGGATCCCGCCGAGGGGGAGGCGTTCACGGGGGCTGGCGCCAATCTGGTCGAAGCAGTACCGATGCCCGAGGCGCTGCGCCGGGCGATTGAAGATTTCATCGCCAAGCACCACGTCGAGAAAGAGTTCTTCAAGCGCGAGCTGAGCCGCGCCGATCCGGAGGCGTTGGCGCAGCGTCGCCACGACGGTGGCCACGAATGAGCAAAGACGACTTTCTGGCGCGTTGGTCGCGACGCAAGCAGGCGGCCAGGGACGGCGATGCTGTACCCGGACCCGCCGAGGCCAAGACGCCAGCGGTGGCCACTTCCGACGTGGAGGAGCCTTGTCCCGCCGAACTGGACTTGTCGCGCCTGCCATCCGTCGACTCGATTGATGCTGCGACCGACGTCTCGGCCTTCCTTCGCAAGGGCATTCCTCTGGAGTTGAGCCGCGCGGCGCTGCGTCGGGCCTGGAGCGCCGATCCTGCCATTCGCGATTTCATTGGGTTGGCGGAAAATGCCTGGGACTTCAACGACCCGTCGGCGATGCCCGGCTTCGGTCCGCTGGACTATTCGGCTGCGCAGGTTGATGCACTCGTCCGCCGCGTTGTCGGGGACCTCGTGCAGGCGGCCGAGAACGCGACCGAGGTGATCGGAGACACGGTCGAAGACGCCATCCAACCGCCTGCTGCTGTCATCGACAATTTGGCGCAACCAAATCCGGTGCGGGCGCACGCGGATCGCCCGTTGCCCGACAAGTCCGCAACCGCAGCACCTTCGCCAAACTGTGCTGCACCGCAACTGCAGGGCGCGAGCGCAGAGACCGCGGTTCGGCGCCGCACGCATGGCGGCGCGCTGCCTCGATAGGGTGCGACCAAATGCTATAGCTATAGGCTATGGGCGTCGATTGACCGCCCTCCGGCACCCGACTAGTCTTTCTTAAGCAAACGCAATCAAGCGCTTGGCCCCTAGGATGGAGGGCGGTGTGCGCGATGCGGGCCTTGAACGTGCCATCGATGTTGCCGGAGGCGTAGCCCAGCTAGCCCGGAAAATCGGTATTGCCCAGCCGTCGGTGTCGAACTGGAACCGGGTGCCGGCGCAACGCGTGATTGCAGTTGAAGTCGCGACAGGCGTCTCGCGAAAGATCCTTCGTCCCGATCTCTATAGCGAGCTTGCGATGTCGGACACGCTTGATCCGATCGAAGCCGGACGCGTGCAGGAATACACACTGCTTGCCACTCTGCTCTCGTCGGCGCCGTCGCAAGCCTTGCTTGAGCAGATCGCGCAGCTGAACGGCGATGCGACGCCGCTCGGGTGCGCTCACGCCGCGCTTGCGGAGGCCGCATCGATTGCAGTCGCGACCGAGGTCGATCGCGAATATTTTGATCTGTTCGTCGGCGTCGGGCGCAGCGAGCTGCTGCCCTACGCGTCCTACTATCTCACCGGGTTCCTCAACGAGCGCCCGCTGTCGCGGCTTCGTGACGATCTGGCCGCGCTCGGTATCGAGCGGATTGAGGGCAATCCAGAACCCGAGGACCATGCGGCGACGCTATGCGAGATCATGGCGGGCCTTGTGGCCGGCCGCTTTCCAGCGTCGCTCACGGCACAGCGCGCCTTCTTCGAGAAGCACGTATCCCGCTGGATCGGACGTTTGTTCGCCGACATGACGAAGGCCGAAAGCGCCAGGTTCTATCGCGCGGTCGGGACGCTCGGATCCGTATTCTTGGAGATTGAGACCGAGGCCTTCAAGTTCGCCAATTGACCAGCTGCCCGCGCAAGGAGAGGTGCAATGAGCGACGAGAAGAAAATGACGGCAGGCCGCCGCGACTTCCTTCGCAAGGTCGGCATCGGCACGCTCGGCGCCGGCGCCACGCTGGCAACCCCCTTGATCGCGCCGGCGCACGCGGACAGCGAGACCGAGGTTGAGAAGCGCAAGGCGCGTTACCGGGAAACCGACCACGTGAAGGCGTATTATCGCGTCAATCGCTATCCGCGCTGAGGGAGGCGGCCATGCTGATCAGGAGAACACCGCGTTCCGATGCCGACCGACGCGGATCCGTCGCGGCCCTCCTGTCCGGGCAGACCGGCGGCCTCGACCGCCGCACCTTCCTGCGTCGGTCCGGTCTTGCCGGCGGCGCGCTTGCTGCGCTCAGCACGCTGCCTATCGGCAGCGTCCGCAAGGCGGAAGCTGCCGCCGCGGGGCCGCTCACCTCGGGAGCGACGGCGCGCAAGAGCATTTGCACGCATTGCTCGGTTGGATGCACTGTTACCGCGGAGGTGCTGAACGGCGTATGGATCGGCCAGGAGCCGAGCTGGGATTCCCCAATCAATCGCGGATCGCATTGTGCCAAGGGCGCCTCGGTGCGCGAGCTTGTGCACAGCGAGCGGCGGCTGCGCTACCCGATGAAGCTCGTGGGCGGACAGTGGACCCGGGTCTCCTGGGAGACCGCGATCAACGAGATCGGCGAC
The DNA here is from genome assembly GCF_015291625.1 of Bradyrhizobium sp. CCBAU 53421. NCBI lineage: Bacteria > Pseudomonadati > Pseudomonadota > Alphaproteobacteria > Hyphomicrobiales > Nitrobacteraceae > Bradyrhizobium > Bradyrhizobium sp. CCBAU 53421. The sequence goes on along the minus strand of NZ_CP030047.1, from coordinate 5,899,511 downwards.
AAGCTGCTGGAGGTCCGCGAGAAGTCGGGACCCGATTCCGTCTATTGGCTCGGATCGGCCAAGATGACCAACGAGGGATCCTATCTGTTCCGCAAGCTTGGCGCGTTCTGGGGCACCAACAACACCGACCATCAGGCGCGCATCTGCCATTCGACGACCGTCACCGGCGTGGCCAATACATGGGGCTACGGCGCGATGACCAACAGCTACAACGACATTCGCAATGCCAAGACCCAGATGATCATGGGCGGCAATCCGGCCGAGGCGCATCCGGTCTCGCTGCAGCATCTGCTTGAGGGCAAGGAACTTCAGAAGGCCAACTTCATCGTCATCGACCCGCGTCTGACGCGAACCGCGGCGCACGCGACCGAGTACGTCCGCATGCGGCCAGGCACCGATATTCCGGTGCTCTACGGTATGATGTGGCACATCCTGCAGAACGGCTGGGAGGATAAGGAATTCATTCGGCAGCGCGTCTATGGTTTCGACGATCTTCGCAAGGAAGTCGAAAAATGGAATCCGGAGGAGGTCGAGCGCGTGACCGGCATTCCCGGTGAACAGCTCAAGCGTGTCGCGAAGATGTTCGCGACCGAAAAGCCGTCGACGCTGATCTGGGCAATGGGTCAGACCCAGAAGACGGTCGGCACCGCCAATGTGCGGGCGAGTTGCATCCTGCTCCTGATGACCGGAAATGTCGGCGGACCGGGCATGGGCGCCAACATCTTCCGCGGCCATGACAACGTTCAGGGCGCGACCGACGTCGGGCTCGATATCGTCACGCTGCCGTTCTACTATGGGCTCGCCGAGGGCGCGTGGAAGCACTGGTCGCGCGTTTGGGAAGTCGACTATGACTTCCTGAAGTCGCGCTTCGACTCCAAGCAGATCATGGAAGCGCCCGGCATCCCGCTGACCCGCTGGTTCGAGGCGGTGACGCTGCCGAAAGACGAGGTCGGGCAGAAAGACAATGTGCGGGCGGTGTTCGTGCAGGGGCACGCCTCTAACAGCATCACCCGCATTCCGGAATCCCTGAAGGGTCTGAAGGCGCTCGACCTGCTCGTCGTCGCTGATCCGCATCCGACCACCTGGACCTCGCTCGCGGTGGAGGCCGGACGCAAGGACGGTCTCTACATTCTCCCGGTCGCCACCCAATTCGAGTGCAAGGGATCCCGTGTCGCCTCGAACCGCTCGCTGCAGTGGGGCGAGCAGATCGTGAAGCCGATCTTCGAATCCAAGGACGACCTCGAGATCACCTATCTGCTGGCAAAGAAGTTCGGCTTTGCCGACAAGATGTTCAAGAACATCAAGGTCGAGAATAATCTGCCCGAGGCCGAGGACATCCTGCGCGAAATGAATCGCGGCAGCTGGTCGACCGGCTATTGCGGGCAGTCGCCCGAGCGACTCAAGGCGCATATGAAGAACCAGGCGAAGTTCGACATGCTGACGATGCGGGCGCCGAAGGATGATCCGGAAGTCGGCGGCGATTATTACGGCCTGCCCTGGCCGTGCTGGGGCTCGCCGGAGGTCCGGCATCCGGGCACACCGCTGCTCTACAATACAAATCTCGGCGTGATGGACGGCGGCGGCACGTTCCGGCCGCGCTTTGGCATCGAACGCGAGGAGAAGTTGGCCGACGGCACGACGCGGAAGGTCAGCCTGCTCGCCGACGGTTCCTATTCGAAGGATTCGGAGATCAAGGACGGCTATCCGGAATTCACGCTGGCGAGCCTGAAGAAGCTCGGCTGGGACAAGGATTTGACGGAAGCTGAGATGGCCACGATCAACAGGATCAATCCGGCGACTCCCGACGCGGTGTCGTGGTCGCTCGACCTGTCGGGCGGCATTCAGCGCGTCGCGCTGATGCATGGCTGCGTGCCTTACGGCAACGGCAAGGCGCGCATGAACGCGTTCGGTCTGCCGGACCCCATTCCGGTTCACCGCGAGCCGATCTACACGCCGCGCGTCGATCTGGTCGCGAAATATCCGACGCTGCCGGACGCCAAGCAGTTCCGTATGCCCAACATCGGGTTCTCCGTGCAGAAGGCCGCGGTGGAGAAAGGGATCGCCAAGCAATTCCCGCTCATCCTCTCCTCGGGCCGCCTGGTCGAGTATGAGGGCGGCGGCGAAGAGACGCGAACCAATCCCTGGCTCGCCGAACTCCAGCAGGACATGTTCATCGAGATCAGCCCCGCCGATGCCGCCGATCGCGGCATCAAGGATGGCGGCTGGGTCTGGGTCAGCGGCGCTGAAAACAACTCGCGTGCCAGAATGAAGGCGCTGGTGACCGAACGGGTCGGCAAGGGCGTTGCCTGGATGCCCTTCCACTTCGGCGGCTGGCTCGCAGGCAAGGACCTTCGCGGCAATTACCCAAAGGGGACCGATCCGATCGTGCTTGGCGAAAGCGCCAATACGATCACGACCTACGGCTATGATCCTGCAACCAATATGCAGGAGACCAAGGTCACCCTTTGCCAGATCGTCGCAGCCTAGAGGAGCAACGCACATGGCTCGGATGAAATTCCTCTGCGACGCCGACCGCTGCATCGAGTGCAATGCCTGCGTCACCGCCTGCAAGAACGAGCACGAGGTGCCCTGGGGCATCAACCGGCGCCGCGTCGTCACCATCAACGACGGCAAGCCCGGCGAGCGATCGATCTCCATGGCCTGCATGCACTGCACCGACGCACCCTGCGCGGCGGTCTGCCCGGTGAACTGCTTCTACACCACCGCCGATGGCGTCGTACTTCATTCCAAGGATCTGTGCATTGGCTGCGGCTACTGCTTTTACGCGTGTCCATTCGGCGCGCCGCAATACCCGAAGATCGGCAATTTCGGCTCCCGCGGAAAAATGGACAAGTGCACGTTCTGCGCCGGCGGCCCCGAGGCCGATGGCAGCAAGGAGGAGTACGAGAAGTACGGCGCCAATCGCCTCGCCGAGGGCAAATTGCCGCTCTGCGCCGAGATGTGCTCCACCAAATCGCTGCTCGCCGGCGATGGCGAGATCATTGCCCAGATCTACAAGGAACGTGTGATGAAGCGCGGCTACGGCTCAGGCGCCTGGGGCTGGAAGACCGCCTATCGCGAGACGATCGAATCCTGAAGGCGGGTTCGCGCAAATACCGGAGGAGCTCATGGCGTCTCTTGCAAAGTACGTCCGTCTCGCCCTCGGCGCATGGGCGCTCGCTTTGATGATCACTGCATCGGAGCCGTCCACGGCCCAGCAGGTCAACCCGACTGCCAGCGCGGTGAAGGAGCAACAGCTTCTGCAGGAGCTCGACCGGATCCAGGGACGCGTCAGCATTCCGGATCAGCGGTCAGGCGTGCTGGAGCAGCCGGCGGGTCGCGAGTGGCGGGAATTCCGCAACGTCACCCTGCGCTGGGTCGGCGGAATTGCCATCCTCGGCATGCTCGTGACGCTCGTCGCCTTCTATCTCACCCGCGGCATGGTTCGGCTCCAGGACGGGAGGTCGGGACGCACGATCGTGCGCTTTGGCGCCTTCGAGCGCTTCGTGCACTGGATGACGGCGACCTGCTTCATCATCCTGGCAATCTCCGGACTGAACATCACCTTCGGCCGTCCGCTGCTGTTGCCGCTGATCGGCCACGAAGCATTCTCCGAATGGTCGCAATGGGCGAAATACGCGCATAACTATCTGAGCTTCCCGTTTACCGTCGGAGTGGTGTTGATCTTCCTGATGTGGCTTGGCGGCAATATCCCGAACAAGGCCGATGTGGAGTGGATCAAGCGTGGCGGCGGCATCGTGGGTCACGATCATCCGCCGGCCTATCGCTTCAACGCCGGCCAGAAGGCGGTCTACTGGATCGTCGTCATCGGCGGCGGCGCGGTTGCGATCACCGGATATGAGCTGATGTTCCCGTTCTACCTGTCCGGCATCGAAGGAATGCAAATCGCCCAGGTCGTCCACTCGATCGTGGCGGTGCTGTTCGTCGCGGTGATGCTGGCCCACATCTACATCGGCACCATCGGCATGCAAGGCGCCTTCGAGGCGATGGGCAGCGGCACCGTGGACGTTAATTGGGCGAAGGAGCACCACAGCCTGTGGCTGGAGGACGAGGAGGCGCGCGCCGCGGCCAATGATGGGCGCTCGAAGCCGGCCGCCACGGCAGCGGAGTAGGAGCAACGCCCCAGGAGGCGAGATCGCTAAAGCCGCACGCCCGTCGTTGCAAAGGCCTCTGCGACCGGCTCCTGCACGCGGTCAAGGACCGCGGCGCCTATTCCCGCCACGGCGACGGCGGCCACGCAGGCGAGCAGGAAGGCTCTCATGGCAATCCTCCCAAAGAGGTCGAGTGCAGTGGGAGATAACACAAAATGGGTCGTCAGGGACAGCCCGTTCCCCCGGAGCGTCGAAGCGCTGCATTCCGATCGGCAAGAAGCAATCTCGTTAGATCTCGATAGCTGGAGCTAGCTCAAACTTGCATATGATGGACTGGAGCGAGAGTTCAGTTTTTCAACTGGTTGGATGGCCGCATGTGCGCGACGTGTGCATCGGGAGATCAAGAAAAATCGATAGAGGGAAGGTGTGTTTGGTCGTCTCTACGGTGATGCCGGGTTCGTGAAGCTCTGGATCACTTGGAGACTTGAGCTGCAAGAAGCCGGATCTCGCAGACGTGGAAGCTGGCCATGCTCGCCGCACACGGAGAGCCGGTGCACGGCAGCGAGGGCGGCATTGAGGCAAACCGCAGGCCCTCGACGCGAAAGTTCTTCTCTTCAGTCGGTGGGCAATCGGGGCAAGTTTCGCGACAGTTCCCCGCATCTTGCATCGCGCTGCCATAGCAATTTTGCTGGCACGAAAAATGCTGAGGCGGCTCCGCGACGGCGAACGGAAGGTTCGCTGGGCAGACGGAGGAGAACATGAGAGCCCAAGTATTGAGAGCGTATGACGAGAAGCTGTCCAACGACCGCTGGGTCGTCGAAGAAAACGTACCTGATCCCAGGCTGACGAAGTCAACTGACGTTATCGTCCGAATCGGCGGTGCGGGCGTATGCAGAACTGATCTGCATATCATCGAAGGAGTCTGGAAGCCGCACATGGATCCGTCCGGCGACAAGCTTCTTCCGATCATCATGGGACACGAAAATGCCGGCTGGATCGAGGAGGTCGGCAAGGAAGTCGAGGGACTGAAAAAGGGAGATCCCGTCATCGTTCATCCGAAGATCACGGGAGGGACGTGTCTGGCCTGTCGGCGCGGCTTCGACATGCATGGTCCCGGCACATTTCCTGGTCTGGATTGCAACGGCGGTTATGCAGAATTCCTCTGCACGTCGGAACGGAATATCGTGCCTCTGCCGCGGACGCTTGCACCCAAGGAGGTGGCGCCTTACGCGGATGCGGGCCTCACGGCCTACCGCGCGGTCAAAAAGGCCACGCGCCATCTTTTGCCGGGCGAATTCTGCGTCGTTATCGGCGCGGGCGGATTAGGCCACATCGCGATCCAGTGCCTCAAAGCAATGTGCGCCGCCGATATTGTTGTGGTCGACAAGTCCGACGCGTCGCTGAAGTTGGCCGAAAAGTCAGGCGCGGACCACCTGGTGAAGGCCGACGGCGACGAAGTGGCTGCCGTTCTGGCTCTGACTGCCGGAAACGGCGCGGAAGCGGTCATCGATTTCGTAGGCGAGAAGGGCACGACGTCCAAGGGGCTGGCGATGACCCGTTCGATGGGCAGCTACTACGTTGTCGGCTACGGTGAGGACATCCGCATCCCGACCGTCGACATGGTGATTACCGAGAAGAACATCATCGGCAATCTCGTCGGCACTTGGGCCGAGTTGACGGAGTTGATGGCGCTCGCAGACCGCGGTCTGGTTGAACTGGCGACCGCCGAGTACCGTCTCGCGGACGCAAACAAGGCCTTGCATGATCTCAATGCCGGCAAGATTCATGGACGTGCGGTTTTGATTCCCTGATCCCGAAATTGGTCCACCGCGAGCATCTGCTCGTGGTGGATTTCACGACCCGTCAACCTGAGACGGCGCATTTGCAGATCAGCCGGAAGCGGTCAGTAAACAGACCGCTCATGTTGCATTGCAAACGCCGAAGATGACGAACATCAAGGCCGTTCGTCGCGAGTCTCAATTTGCGTCTTTGTCGCAATTTGCGTCGCGGACGATCGCAAGTCGAGGGGCCCGGTCATCCAGGATCGCCGGTGATCACCTCGTTCAAGCGGTGGTCTGAGGTTCCAGGCGATCTGGCACGGCCGTTGCTCGAACGATGCGCGGGCATCGGCGAAGCACGCATTGACTGCTTCAAAGAAGCGCCGGGCGCCGATTGCAGATTCGTCGTTGCTTCCGAGCGGGCTGAATTGGGGAGCGATCGCCAGTGACATCGTTTCTTCGAATTGAGATGCGCCACGTCAGGTTCATTCTGGTGAATGGCATGACGCTGCGCCCGAGAGCCCTCTGCATGCTTTGCTGTGAGCCAATCGGCGCAAGCTATCTCAAGGAATTCAGCACCGGTCTTTCGTTCTGCGGTCATGACTGTTACGCGGTTTATTGCGACCGCTGGATCTCCAGGGCGGGGCAGACCAAGTGCACCGCGGCTGCGGAGACCTCCCGCTAATGCGCGCGTGTTTGTAGGGAAAGCGCTTCGGCGCGGTGTTTTGGCGCCAAGATACAGACGGTCCAGCAATGTCGCTGCATGCAGTGTGCTCCGGGCTCGCTTTCCGATTTTGCAGCGCAAACGCTGTTGCTCACCCCGATCCCTCTGCGCTGTCGAAATTCTCATTCTGCAATTTCCGTCGCAATCTGCATCGCCTCCAGCAGCAAGCCGCGCCAGTGTAACGGCTGCGTCGACGCCATGCCCGCGTCGAGACCTCGGAAAGCGAGCTGGCGAGCGGTTCAGACGCGCTGGCACGCCCATTGCAAAGCTCCTGATCACAACAACGCCGACTGCTCCGTCTGGGGTGAGCCGCGACAAGAACGAGGGAAGGGGACGCTTAGCTGAGGGCGCATCATGGGTGGGATGAAACATTGCGATCGAAGGACCGTGGTTCGCGGAAGATCGCTCCTGATCATCGCTGCGGTGCACCACAGTCGTTCCCGAGACCCTTGCCGATATCAAGCGTCCGGCCGTGCAAGCGGCCGCGAGGTGGCCCGTAACGCGCGGGTAAGCACTGCCCGGTCCGCGAAGGTCCAGGCAGGCGGAATATCGATGTGGTTTCTGACCCGATCAGGAGGAAAGACGAGATGTCTGGAACTTTAACACTCAACAAGATCACCGCCCAGCGCGGCATATCCGTCGGTGACGCTGCAAAGAAGATTGCAGATCTCGGATGGAACCCTTCCTACGTCCAGGAAGCGATGACCTTTCCCACGGACTACAAGATCGCGAAGGCGCCGAAGGATCCGATGAAGCAGGTCCTCCGCTCCTACTTTCCGATGCAGGAGGAGAAGGACAACCGCGTTTACGGTGCGCTCGACGCTGCGCTGCGCGGCGACATGTTCCGCAACGTCGAGCCGCGTTGGGTCGAGTGGATGAAGCTGTTCCTGGCGATCATCCCGTTTCCGGAAATTTCGGCCGCGCGATCCATGGCGATGGTCGGCCGCCTCGCTCCTGGTGAAGATCTTCGCACCGGCTTCACGATGCAGATGGTCGACGAGTTCCGTCACTCGACGATCCAGATGAATCTCAAGAAGTGGTACATGGAGAACTACATCGATCCGGCCGGCTTCGATATCACGGAGGAGGCATTCGGAAAGTGCTACGCCACCACGATCGGCAGGCAGTTCGGTGAAGGCTTCATCACCGGCGACGCAATCACCTCCGCGAACGTGTATCTGACCGTGGTCGCCGAAACCGCGTTCACCAACACGTTGTTCGTCGCCATGCCGTCGGAAGCCGCGCGCAACGGTGACTATGCATTGCCGACGGTGTTCCTGTCAGTTCAGTCGGATGAGAGCCGGCACATCGGCAACGGCCACTCGATGCTGATGTCGATGCTGAAGGAGCCGGAGAACCACCTGCTGCTGGAGCGCGACATGCGCTATGCATTCTGGCAGAACCACGCAATCGTCGACGCGGCGATCGGAACCTTCATTGAATACGGCACCACGAACCGCGACAAGACCAAGGAGTCCTATGCGGAGATGTGGCACCGCTGGATCTTCGAGGATTATTATCGCACCTACATGCTGCCGCTCGAGAAGTACGGCATCAAGATCCATCATGACGACGTCCAGACTGCCTGGAAGCGACTGACCGAGAAGCACTACGTCCACAAGGTCGCGCAGTTCTTCGCGGTTGGCTGGTCGGCCAACTTCTGGCGCATCGAGGCCCAGACCGACAAGGACTTCGAGTGGTTCGAGCACAAGTATCCCGGCTGGTATGCGCAGTTCGGCGACTTCTGGAAATGGTACGAGAAGCTGTCGCATCGCGGCCAGACCAACATCCTCTTCAACAGCGATGTCGGCTACGTCTATCCGCATCGTTGCTGGTCGTGCCTGGTGCCCTGCCTGATCCGCGAGGACATGGTCACGGGCGAGATCGACGGCAAGCTCTACACGTTCGCCCATGAGCTCGACCGGTGGACGGCCGTCGAAGCGTTCGCCGGCGAATACCAGGGGCGTCCGACCCCGGCGATGGGACGGTTCAGCGGCCGTCGCGAATGGGAAAGCGTCTACCACAACGTGGATATCGCCGACGCCATCAAGGATCTCGGCTTCGTGCGCACAGATGGCAAGACCCTGGTCGCCCAGCCGCACCTGCGCTTCGACGAGAAGGAAATGTGGACGCTCAACGACGTCCGCGGCCACATCCTGAAGAGCCCGCTGCTCACGCTGCGGGAGATGAGCCCGGCCGACCGGGAGAAGCACCTCGCTGAGTATCGCAAGGGATTCACCATCAATCCCTGCAACTAACCGTGACGGAGGGGCCGGCTCCGGCCGGCTCCCTCCCGATCAATCTCCGGAAGATACGCAAGCCTTGGTTTGAGGAGGCCCTATGGGCACGCCCGCTAATGTCGTTCGCCTGCAACCGGTAGGCATAGAATTCGAGGTCGAGGAGAACGAGACCGTTCTTGACGCCGCCTTCCGCCAAGGCATCGCACTGCCGCATGGTTGCAAGGAGGGACAGTGCTCGGCGTGCAAATGCGTCCTTACCGGAGGCGAAGTAGAGCTCAAGAAATATTCGACGTTCGCCCTCAACGAGATGGAGCGAGGTCAGGACTACATCCTGCTGTGCCGGACTCTGGCCTATTCGGATCTCGAAGTGGAGCTCCTCAACTATGACGAGGAGGTGCTGTCGAAATCGATCCCGGTCAGGGACTTCACGGGCACAGTCACGAGCGTCTCCGCGCTGACCCACGACATCCGGCTCCTCGAGATATCGCTCGCGCAACCTCTGAAGTTCTGGGCGGGTCAATATGTCGACATCACGCTTCCGGGGGCAGAGACGATTACGCGCTCGTTTTCCATGGCAAATTCGCCGATCGAGGGCGAAAAGCTCGCATTCATCATCAAAAAGTATCCGAACGGACGCTTCTCCTCCCGGCTCGACGGAGAGCTCGCCGTCGGAACCTCGGTCGGACTCCGCGGACCCTACGGGACCTGCTTCCGGCGAGAAAACCGGGCCGGAGCCATAGTCCTGGTCGGCGGCGGATCGGGAATGTCGCCGCTGTGGTCGATCCTGCACGATCACATCGAGTCCGGCGAAGCACGGCCGGTGCACTTCTTCTATGGAGCGCGGACGCGCAACGATCTCTTCTATCTCGATCGCTTCGCAGAACTCGCCGCCAGGCATCCGGAGTTCAGCTTCGTCCCGGTACTCTCGCATGCGGCCGACGATACGTCCTGGGGTGGGGCAAAGGGCTTCGTGCACGAGGCCGTCGGAGCGCACCTTCGCAGCGCGGGATATGGCGAAGACGTCGATGTCTATGCGTGCGGACCGTCGCCGATGATCGAGGCGCTGGTGCCGGTGCTGCAGATGAACGACGTCGAGTCGGATCGCATCTTCTTCGACAAGTTCACACCAGCCACCAGCTGAGAGTTTCAAATCGCGACCGTGCCTTTTGTAGAGCCCACCAAGGGAGGAGGAAGACGACCATGACTGCCGTTCAAAGTGTTCCAGCGAAATCCGGTGCAGCAGGCGCTGCGGTGTTTCCGGATTCGGACAGCCGCAAGTACCGGTATTTCGAGCCCCGCAGCAAGCGGGCGACGCACTATGAGGATGTGACCGTAGATGTTCAGCCGGACCCGGAGCGCTACCTGCTGCAGGACTGGATCATCTCCTTCCCCAACGGGAAAGGCGCCTACACCAAGGACAACACGGCCGCGCTGAGCTCGAATTGGCACGCCTTCCGTGCGCCCGACCAGGAGTGGGAGCGCACCCACTACCAGCGCCAATCCAAGATCGAGACCATGGTCCAATCGGTGATCGCCAACGGCCGCAAGTCCGGCGCGCCGAAGGGCTTCGACAAGGCCTGGGTCAAGATCCTGCAAAACCATCTCGGCGCGTGGAAACATGCCGAGTTCGGGCTCGGCACGTCGCTGATGCAGGCTCAGCGCTACGGCTACACCCAGATGATCAACAACGCGACCCTGACGAACTCGTCCTACAAGCTTCGTCTGGCCCAGGACATCACGCTCTATCTCGCCGAGATCGGAATGGACATTCCGGGCTTCGACGACGCCGCGGGCAAGCGGGCATGGCTGGAGGACAAGGGCTGGCAGGGCACCCGCGAATCGATCGAATCGATCATGGGGTCGGCCGACTATCTGGAGCAGTACTTCGCCACCAACATCGTGTTCGAGCCACTGGTCGGCGAGCTGTTCCGCAGCGGCTTCCTGATGCAGGTCGGCTCGCCGAACGGCGATTTCATCACGCCGGCGGTCATTTCGGCGGCCGAGGCCGACTATGAGCGCAATCTCGCGAACACGATCGACCTGATGCATCTGCTGGTGACCGACAATCAGCATGCCGCGTATAACAAGAAGCTGTTCCAGGGCTGGGTGAACAAGCACGTGGCGCTGGCCAGCAAGGCGGCCGCCGGACTGCAGCCGATCTGGTCGCAGCCACATTCGAAACCGGTGCAGTACGCCGACGTCCGCGCGCAGTCGGTCGAGCGCATCAAGAAGATTCTCGGCGAGCTCGGTCTCGTCCTTCCCAAGGAGTAAATTGCAATGTCCGTTGCTTCACGAAGTGCGACCAACCAGAACATCTTCCAGAAGATGGGAGATCTCCGTTTCGAACAGACGATTTCCCATCAGTGCGGCGTCACCATGAACGACAGCGTCGAGGCGCGCGCCATCGCTGAATTCATGGGCAAGAAGCCGAACGTGACCGTGACCTACCAGCCGGCCCTGATCCGCATCGACGGCGAGGGCAAGCTGATCTTCAAGATGGACGAGATCAGCGACATCCTCGGAAAGGACATGACGGCCGAGATATTCGAAGTGAATACCTCGACCCATTACGGCCGGATGGTGCGCATCGACGACAACACGGTGACACTGTTCGGAAACATGGATGAGGTCTTCGAATACATTGAGTGAAGCTCCCTGACTGGGGGCCGCATCCTCAACGGTGTGGCCCCGCTGCTTCCAAAGTGTTCGCGCAGCTACGACGCGTGGATTGATCGAACAGAGCTTATCAAATTCCTGGAGACCATCATGTTCATAACTCCCACGGGCGAGGAAATCTTCGTCATCGACGGTCACACCCACTTCTGGGACGGCAGTCCGGCGAACCAACTCAACATTCACGGCAAGCAGTTCATTGATTGCTTCTACGCCTACCACAGCTCGCTCAGTCCAAAGGACAAGCTCTGGCCCAAGGAGCAATTCGAGAAATACAGCGCGGAGCAGATGTACCGCGATCTGTTCGTCGACGGCCCGGACGACATGGCCATCGTGCAATCGACCTATCTCACGGAATTCTACAAGAACGGCTTCAATACCATCGACCGCAACGCCGAGATGGCGAAGAAGCACAAGGACCGCTTCATCGTCAACGGCGCGTTTGATCCGCGTGATGGCGAGCGGGCACTGGAATATATTCACTACATGAAGGAAACGTTCGGCATCAAGGGCGTCAAGCTATACACCGCCGAATGGAAGGGCGAGTCGCGGGGCTGGAAGCTCACCGATCCGAACGCTTATCGTTGCTTCGAGCTTTGCCAGAAGCTCGGTATCACCAACATCCACGTCCACAAGGGGCCGACCATCATCCCGCTGGACAAGGATGCGTTCGATGTTCACGACGTCGATCACGCGGCGACCGACTTCCAGGGCCTGAACTTCATCATCGAGCATTGCGGGCTGCCCCGGCTGGACGACTTCTGCTGGATTGCCGTCCAGGAGACCAACGTCTATGGCGGCCTGGCGGTCGCGCTTCCGTTCATTCACGGACGTCCACGGTATTTCGCCGAAGTGATCAGCGAATTGCTGTTCTGGGTCGGCGAGGACAAGATTCTGTTCGGCAGCGACTACGCCATCTGGACGCCCCGCTGGCTGGTCGAGAAGTTCTGGAACTTCGAGCTGCCGGAGGATCTGAAGCAGGAGCACGGTGTCGATCTGACGCCGCAAGCCAAGAAGAAGATCCTCGGTCTCAACGCCGCGCGCCTCTATGGCGTGGATGTCGAGGCGCAGAAGGCAAAGCTCGCCAAGGGTGCTTACGCGACCGCGGCGGGATGACATCACATGAATGCGCCGCTCTTGAAGCATGACCGAAGGACCAGCGAGGTGTGGCAGCGCCTCGCGTTGGTCACAGACCCCGAACTCGACGAGTCGGTGACCGATCTCGGATTCGTCGAGTATGTTACCGTCCATGACGATGGCGATGTCGATATCGTGTTTCGGTTGCCGACCTACTGGTGTTCGGCGAACTTCGCGTTCCTCATGGCCGACGACATGCGTCGGGCGGTGTCGTCGCTGCCGTGGGTTCGCGAGGCGCGGCCGCGGCTTCGGGACCATATGGTCGCAGACGAGATCAACCGTGGTGTCCGCGAAGGCAGGTCATTCGCCGATGCACTCAGGGAGTTTGCGCCTGGAGGCTCGCTTGACGAATTGCGGGATAAGTTCCGCCGCAAGGCGTTCGAGCGGCGCCAGGAGGTCATGATACTGGCCTTGCGGGGGCTGGGCTATGAGGATCCGGAGATCTGCCGGATGAGTCTGCGTAGCTTTGACGAGGTCGAGTTCGCTTCGCCGGACGTTGCGCGCCAGAAGCCGCGCTATCGCGAGCTTTTGATTGAAGCAGGCCTCGCCTGCCTCCCGGAGGATCGTGCGTTTGTGGCCTACGAGGGAGCTCCTATCAAACGGCACGAACTGGCGTCCTATCTGCAGCGGTTGCGGGGAGTGCGCATCAATATGGAGTTCAACAGCTCATTGTGCAGAGGCCTGCTTGCCGTCCGCAATCGCGAATTCGACGACGGCAAGCCTGGACCGACGCCGTCACCGTGCGGGGGCTGCGGCAGCCGATGTGCTGCTCCGTCCGGCAGCCCCTGACCCTTGAGAAGCTAGAAGCGTGGGAGCGCGCTTAGCGCGCTGCCCGGAAGCGCCAAGAACCGGAGCGGTCAGCAAGTCCGCCCAATCAGACAACAAGATCCGACCGCCTGGGAGTGAAGCCAATGCCGAAAGTATTACTACATCATACCGAAGCCCGCCGTGCTCTCGCGCGCGGGGTCCAGAAGCTTGCAGCAGCGGTCGAATCGACCCTCGGTCCCAAGGGCATGAACGCGATGGTCGACAGGCCGATCGGCACGCCCATCGTCTCCCGCGATGGCGTCACCATTGCCTCTGAGATCGAGCTGCCTGATCGCTTCGAGAACATGGGTGCGCAGGTGGTGCGCGAGGTCTCGATGCAGACCAACGAGGTCGCCGGCGACGGCACGACCACCGCCATGGTGCTTGCAAATGGCCTCATCCAGGGAGGCGTCGCAGCACTGGAGCGCGGCGCCAAGGCCGTCGATCTCTGCAAAGGGATCGACCGGGCCGTCGAGGTTGTCGTCGAAACCCTGAAGAGCTCGGCAATTGCGGTTTCGGACCGCAAGACGCTGGAGGCGGTGGCCACGATTGCGTCAACCGACGCCCATCTGGGCGGACTGATTGCGGAGGCAGTCCAGCGCGTCGGAAAGGATGGCATCATCAGCTCCGACTACGGGCTGACGACCAGTACGACGCTCGAAGTCGTCGAAGGCATGTCGTTCGATCGCGGTTACATCTCCCATCACATGGTGACGGATGTCGAAAAGATGGAGGTGGTGCTCGATCAGCCCTACATCCTCCTGACCGACTTGAAGATCAAAACGCCGGCCGAGCTGGCGGCGGTGCGTGCGACGGTCGCCGCGACCGGGCGACCGCTTGTCATCGTCGCCGAGGAGATCGCGCCGGAAGTGGTCGTCACGCTGCTCGGCGATGACAATCGCGGCAAGATCCTCGTGGTCAATCCGCCTGATTATGGTCATTGGCGCAAGGCAATGATGGACGATCTCGCCATCATCACCGGTGGCCGGGTCATCGCGCGCGAGCTTGGCGGCAGACTGGAAGAGACCAGCCTTGACGATCTCGGCACCGCACGGCAGGTGCGGGCCAGCGCGCGGGAAACGGTGATCATTCGGGGCGGCGGCGACGATGCGGCGATCGCGGCGCGGCGCCAGCAGGTGGCCAAGCAGCACGATCTGGCACCGCCGAACATCGAACAGGACAAGCTCAAGGAGCGGCTGGCGAAGCTGTCGGGCGGGACCGCCGTGATCCTGGCAGGCGGCGTCACTCCGGTGGAGCAGAAGCGGACGATCCAGTTGATCGACGATGCGCTCAGTGCGGCGCGGGCCGCGGCCGAGGAGGGCATCGTGCCCGGTGGCGGCACCGCGTTGGCGCAGTGCGCGCCGGTGGTGACGCGCGCGCTCGGCAACATCAATGGCGATCTGGGAGAGGGCATCAAGCTGGTGCGTGAAACCCTGTCGCGTCCCGCCGCTTTCATTGCACGGAATGCCGGCCATGATGCGGAGAAGGTCGTGGCCGATCTGCAGAGCTCCCGGTCGGGCGTCGGGTTCGATGCCGCCAACGGCGTATTCATCGACATGGTGTCGGCCGGCATCGTCGACCCCGTCCGGGTGACCTATACGGCGCTTCGAAACGCCGCTTCCGTCGCCACGCTGGTGCTGACCACCAATACCCTGATTGCCGATGTGCCGGAGTATATCGATCCGACACAGGGGCCGGCATTGGGCGGCGGAGCGGAGAAGCTTGGCCGCGCTTGAGGCACGCGTACGCGGCCCGCGTTCCACCGAGCCGTCTCAGGAGACGGCGTGCGCCGCGACCAGGCGGACAGAAATCTCGATATCGAGTTCATCACCAGGGAGGGGGAGTTATGCATAAGTATGTCGCGGAATTCATCGGTACGTTCACGCTGGTGTTCTTTGGCTGCGCGACCGTGATCTTCATGCGGGCCGAGGTCGGCTTGCTGGGCGTGGCGTTCGCATTCGGCCTGTCCGTGGTGGCAATGGCCTATTCGATCGGACATATCTCCGGTGCTCATCTCAATCCGGCGGTCAGCCTCGGGATGCTCGTCGCCGGGCGGATGTCGCCGCGGGATTTCTCCGGCTATATCGTTGCGCAGTTCGTCGGGGGAATCGCGGCTGCGGCCGTGCTGTACCTCATCGCCGAAGGCAAGGTCGGAGGCTACGACGTCGCGGCGAACGGCTTTGGCCAGAATGGCTGGGGCCAGTACGGTGTTCTGTCCGCGTTCGTGTTCGAAGCGTCGGCAACGTTCCTGTTTCTGACGGTGATCCTTGGTGCGACGCAAAACGGAGCGGCGTCTGCTTATGCCGGGTTGGTGATCGGTCTGACGTTGGTCGCGATCCATCTCGCCGGCATTGCCGTGTCGGGCTCATCGGTCAATCCGGCGCGCTCGCTGGGGCCCGCATTGTTTGCTGGCTCCGATGCGCTGTCACAGGTGTGGCTCTATTTTGTGGCGCCGTGCCTGGGGGCCGCACTGTCCGGTTACGTCTTCAAGGCGGGGGTGACGCGCCAGATGGTGGCGACGGCGTGACGTTCGCGATCGCGTGATTGATTGCACCGTGACAACGATCCGGAACGAGTTACAATCTTGAAAGTCCCGGCATGAGCCGAAGGAGGCAGTGTAACAAGCCTCCAGGCTCATCCGATCAGCCGGGCGGGAGGAAAAGGCACATGGTCTACATCATCTCCAAGCGCGACGGTCCGCACCGGGAAGAGGTGGCGGCCAAAGACTTCCTTCAGAAGAACCGCACGACGATCAACGCGCTCGCCAATCATCTGACACTCGGGCGTTGGCAGCAATTGCGCAACCCGACGCCGCCTCCGCAGCCCCAGCCGTCGGGCAAGCTCTGGTCCACGCCGCCGGCTCGCCCAAAAGAGGTCGAGCCTTATGTGCGGATCAGCCATAACGGTCGCGTCGTGATCGCCGATCTCGCATCGGGGCGGCAGCTCGATTTTGTCGGCGAACTGCGCGGCAACGGCCAATCGCGATACTTCGCTCTGGCGACACGGGAGAACGGGATCTTCGAGCCGCTGGACGACGAATTGCACAAGGTCCTGGCCGACCTTGAGGGAGTGAGTGTGCCCGACGAGACGTCGGAAGCCCACTTGGAACAGATCATCTCAGGCCGCCTCGGCCTGGACGCGATCGCCAGAAGCGTCGAATGATCTGCGTGAGCGGAGCCTGCAGGGAGAACGGCCCTGCTGGGATCCGGCTCAGTTCGTGTTTGCCGATCGGGTTGCTGTTTGCCAACGGACGTATGGTGCTCCAATGCTGACGGAAACGCTCATGGCCAAGCCGCCGTTTTCCCTGGAAGGCTACAAACCTTCGGACGCGGAGCAGGGGCGGCCATACGATGAGGGCGAAACCAACAAGGCATGGGAAAATTTCCTGACCTTCGGAGACCTGAGGCGCGAAAACGCTCCGGTGCGCGGCCTCATCGAAGAGTCATGGCAACGCAGTGTCAAGTCCGGGGTCGATGCTCGTGGTAAGGGCAGTAATCTCCTCGCCTCGCCGGACGATCTCTATGAACTGCGTTTGAAGAACGATGACCTGCTTGGTTCGAGCGCCGAGACCTTCCGCCGCATTGCCGAGGTGC
Source organism: Bradyrhizobium sp. CCBAU 53421 (assembly GCF_015291625.1). NCBI lineage: Bacteria > Pseudomonadati > Pseudomonadota > Alphaproteobacteria > Hyphomicrobiales > Nitrobacteraceae > Bradyrhizobium > Bradyrhizobium sp. CCBAU 53421. The sequence goes on along the minus strand of NZ_CP030047.1, from coordinate 5,882,447 downwards.
TTGGTGATGCCGCGACGATGGTCGTCATCACCGACAGGAACGGCGTCGTGCTGGAGGTCGGGGGCGATCGGCGGACCATTGACGCAGGGCACGATATTCGCCTGGAAGCCGGCGCGGCCTGGGGTGAAGCGGTCACCGGCACCAATGGCATTGGCACGGCGCTGGTCACGGGAAAGCCGGTTCATGTCCATGCGGCCGAGCATTTCTCCGAGGGTATCAAGGCATGGACTTGTGTCGGTAGCCCCATTCGTAGTCCGATAGACGGCAGCATCATCGGCATCGTAGACTTTTCCGGACCTCAGGCAATCTTTCACCGGCACAATGTGGCCTTGGCGGTGGTCGCGGCCCATCACATCGAACTGGCGCTCTCGGAAAAGGTCCGCATCGAGAGAATGCGGCTTCTCGAGGCGAGCATTTCCCGAATGCCGGGAATGAACAGTGCTGACGGGGTCGTCATTCTCGACCGGTTCGGCCGCGTCATTCACCACAACGACATGGCATCCGTGCGCTGGCACCGGATTGCGCAGTCGCACGACTTGAGCATCGGCCAGCGGCTTCTCCCAAGTGACGAGGGCTTTCTGGCGAGAGACCTCGCCAAAGGGCTGCCCGAGGAACTGCGCGAGCAGCGGATCGAGCCGTTGGTGGTCGACGGCGTGGTGAAGGGGGCGATGCTTGTGCTCGTGGCGAAGCCACGCGCCAGTCTTGCCCGGTCCCAGATGTCGCCAGCAGCCCGCGCCGCACTTGTCTCGGCCAAGGAAGCGATCGTTGGATGCAGTGACGCGTTGGTGCAAACGATCGAAAAGATTGAGCGGGCGGCACTTGGACGAACGGCAATCCTGCTCGAGGGTGAGACTGGCGTCGGCAAGGAACTCTTCGCCCGTCTGGTTCACGCCGCAAGTCAGAATACGGGCAAGGAGCCGTTCATTGCCTTCAATTGCGGTGCAGTCTCCAAGGAGCTTCTCGGCGGCGAATTGTTCGGGCATGCGCCGGGCGCTTATACCGGCGCTACGCGCGAGGGCAGGCCCGGGCGGTTTGAGTTCGCCAATGGCGGCGTGCTCAGCCTTGACGAGATCGGCGAGATGCCGATGGACTTGCAGCCTTACCTGCTCCGTGTGCTGGAGGAGCGCGCGGTGTACAGGCTTGGTGACAGCAAGGCGCGACCTGTGGACGTCCGACTCGTAGCGTCGACCAATCGGAATCTGAAGCAGGAAGTGGCGGAGGGACGTTTTCGCAAGGACCTGTACTTCCGGATCGGTGTCGTCAAGTTCACCATCCCGCCACTTCGTGAGCGGCTGGGCGATATCGATATTTTGATCGATCATTTCAACAGGCAATTTGCCGAGACCTACAGCACCCAACCGCTACATTTCGAGGCAACGACGATGGAGTTGCTGCGGCGCTATAGCTGGCCGGGGAATGTTCGCGAACTGCGCAATCTGGTCGAGAACCTCGTGCTGATGACGATCACCGGCATCGTCGCTCCCAGAGATTTGCCGGAGGATTTCGCGGAAGCGGCGTCGGCTGAACCTTCCTCGGTGTCCGTGCAGGCGGCGCATAGCGCAACGGGATCGGAAGGCGACGAGATTGCGCGTTTCGACGAAGTGGAACGGCGTGCCATCGAGAGGGCGGTCGCGAATGCTGGTGGTAACATTGCCGCCGCTGCCGAGAAGCTCGGGCTTTCGCGCGCCACACTGTATCGAAAATTGCACCAATACCGTTCCCGGACCTGAAGGCGGGATGAGGCATGGCGGCTATCTGGGAAGAGCAGAGCGGCGGGGAGGGGACGACCAGGGCTGCGGCAATCGCATCGCAGATCCTTGCGCGCGCAGACCGCGACGTCACTTTCGTGGTGCAACTGCTCGGCGAAAGCCAGAATCTGCTGGTTAGGCATTTCATCGCGTTCATCGAGGTCGAACTTGCAAAGCGCGACATCAGTTACGGCGCGCATCCGTTATTGCGTCCCTTCGTCGAAACGCATGCACGCGAGCTTTCGGAATTCGTCTTGAAGGGAATCGGCTTACGGCACCAGTTCGGCCTTCAGGCCATCGAGACGATGGCCGGCGATCCGGCGCGGTTGCTAAGGGTCGATCTGTGGGACTCCCTGCAATCTCACATCAATGACGCGCAGCAACGCTTTGTATCCGGTGTCGGAGGCCTGCAGCGGATCCTGACTCAGATCGAGGCGGACGCATGAGCGACGATCCTCCGATCCTGATCGAAGTGCTGAAGGAACGATTGGCCGTCGTTCAGGAGATATCGGCCGTTCAATCGCGCAATCTTCTGAACCTTCAGCTTGGCGGTGGGGCGGAGTTCGAGATTCAGGAGATTGAGCGTGAGATTGCCACGACAGGCGCCTCGCATGCGCTCGCCGAGGCGCTTGATGAAGCACGCTCGCGCCTGAAAAACGCAACTGCCGGGATGGCAGCATGCGACGCTCAATGCGCCGTACTGGAACGACGCCTTGAAGATCTTGACAGGCGGATTGCCGCCGGCAGGTGAGACGTTCGATGGACACGATGGAAGCAGAGACTGCAGCGCTTTATGATTTGCTCGGACGGCACTGGATGGTGGGAGCGCCCGTCACCGGTACGGCCTTCGCCGGAGACGGAGTCGCATTTGCGCTCACCGATGGCGCGCTGGCAATCGCTCCGTTGACCGATACCGACCCGCCGGAGGATCGCTGTCGTATCGCGCTGGACGGAGGCCGCGCCACAATCTCGCCGCGGCGGAAACCGGTGCCCCCATTGACGAAGGTGGTCATCAGCGACGCGCCGCTTCATCTCGCCTCGATCGGGCCGTCGGGCTTTGTCGCAAATGAGCGCGGCCGGCTGCTTGGCGTGTCGCCACCCGGCGTCACGCATCTGATAGCGGATCATGGGTCCGCAATCGATCTCGTCGCCCCGGTGCAGGCCGGGGGCATTCTGGCCGCTTCCGGCGGATCGGTCGTATTTTACGATCCCAATGGCGAAGTTGGCTGGCTCCAGGAGCGCGCTGGCGGGAATGCATCGGCACTGGCTGTATCAAGGGACGGTCGGCGCTTTGCGATGGGAGTCGACGATTGCCTGCTTGTTCGTGCCTTCGGGGCACGACCAGAGCCGGTGGCTTCATTCGAGCTCGGCCCAATCTCCAATTTGGCGTGGAGTCCTGATGGAAGCTGGTTGGCCGCATCCATCTTGGGGGCAGGCGTCGTTTTGATCCGCCTTGCCGATGCCCGGATCGTCCGGATTTCCAGCTATCCTGGGAGCACTTCATCCCTGGCGTGGAGCGCGGACTCCCGTGTCCTCGTCACGAGCGGAGCTTATCGAATAATCGCGTGGGACATTTCCAGTCTCAGGGACGACAGCGAGCGGCCGGCCAGCATTGCGACAGGCCGTGCCAGGCTCGTACTCGTCGAGACGGTGGATATGCACGCCGGGGGTCGGCTCATCGCGGCAGGTTACGGGGACGGCATGGTGGTTGTCGCCAAGATCGGGGTATCGGACGAACTGGTCGTCAAGCCACCTGGCGGGGGCGCTGTCCACGCACTTCGATGGTCGGCCGATGGCCAGCATCTTGCATTCGGCTCGGACAACGGGGAGGCGGCGATCATTACGTTTCCCTCCCACATTTTCAAATAGCGGGTCCGCGCCGGAGCGAAAGTCTTCCGCGTCATTAGGAGGGAAACCATGACGTCTACTCGATCGCTAAATGAAGCCGACAGCAAAGATCAGTACTTCAAGGAGCTGGCCGAGCTTTCCGAGCGGATGATCGCCGCGCATGGCAAGGAGTTCTCGATGGGCGCTCTCGTGCTGGCGGCAAGGTTCATCGCAGAAAACAAACCCTTCGAGCGAAGTGCGGCAACGACGAGCTGAACGAAGCCAACGATTCATTGCCGTTGCTACCGGTATTGTGCCGAGCTGAAGAACGAACTGTGTGAGGGGGCGAAACCTCGATGGCAACCGACGCCCGCCGATGATTTCCAGCGGCTTGGTGCAGACGCGCAGCTTTGTGCAGCGAAAAGTCAGTACCCAGCATCGCCGATCTTTGAAGTTTCTCGATCGTGTTCCGACGTAGATGCTCCGCCGCAAGCGGGAACTCGGTACGGAATGCCGTTCAAACGCCACAATCGCAGGACGCGTGCGCGGTGCTCAACGGATGCGGCACACAGCGTGAAGAAAAATGTTTCGTGGAGTGCATTTGAATCGCGGAGCTTTCTTGAACGTCGTGGTCTTTGCTCAATCAATTGAGGACTACGAAGGCAATTTCGGCAATGCCCTACATTGTCCATCATGATGGCTATCAATTTCGCGTGTGGTGCCTGTTGAACGCGGAGACAGGGGATCGCCGGATCTGAGTTGCAAAGGCTCGGGTTGTGTCAACAGGCGAGCGCGGAGCGGAACAATCAAGCAGATCGTGGTGCGACGACGTCTGCCACCTTTGCCGGGGCGGGCGAGGCGAAGGCATTTCATCGCGGCGACGCGCCGCATTCTGCGTTCGGCTTGCGTCGCCGTGGTCGGTTGCTCGCTGTGCGAACAGGCTCACGCGCTGGATTTCTTTGGCCTGTTCGGTTCCGACGATCCGCCGCCGGTCAGCGCCACGACACTGTCCTATCGGCTGGAGATCGAAGCCAAGACGCCGGATGGCAAGGACGAGAGCGATGCCGAGCAGATGTTGCGCGATGCCTCCGGCACCTATCGCCTTCGACAGGAACCGCCGCCGGACGGCGAAGGTCTCGTGCGCCGCCTTCAGGCCGATATCAATCCGCTGCTCGACGCCCTCTGGGGGCTTGGCCGCTACAACGCCCAGATCGATCTCACGGTGGACGGAGTTCCAGTGTCTCCCGACGAGGTGGGGCTCGCCGCCGCGGCGCGCCGGGCCGATAGCTTTCGCAATCGGGCGGTCGTTCCCATCAAGGTCATTGCGCGTCTCGGCCCGTTGTTCAAGCTGCGCACCGTCGATGTGGACTACCCGCGCGACCAGGCGCCGCATGGGTTGCCGCGCCGCGCCTTTGCGCTGCGGTCCGGCGAGCCGGCGATCTCGGCCGACCTGCGCGCCGCGCAGGTGAAGCTTGTTGACTGGTTCCGCAGTAACGGACATCCGCTTGCGAAGATCGCCGACGTCAAGGCCACCGTCGATCATGCGGCCGCCGCGATGGACCTTCGGCTGCGGGTCGATGCGGGCCCCAAGGCCGGTATCGGCGCCGTCACGGTCTCGGGCGGAGACGTCGATCCGCGAGTGGTGGCCACGCATGTCTATCTGAGAGAAGGCGAGCCCTATTCGCCAGAGCGGCTCGCCTTGGCGAAAACCTCGATCGCAAAGATCCCGGCCATCGGGGGAGTTCGCGTCCGCGAGGCCGACAAGCTCGATGCCAATGGCAATCTGCCGGTCTTCATCGATTTGACGGAAAGGCCGCGGCACGCGGTGGGCCTCTCGGCAAAATATTCCACCGTCGATGGTCCCGGCATTGCAGGCTATTACGAGGATCGGAACATATTCGGCGGCGGCGAGCGCCTGAGGCTCGAAGCGTCCGCTTCGCTCCTGCAACGGATCGACGGCACGTCCTTCACCGGCTTCAATAATCTCCGCGCCTCGGATTTCGGCGCACGATTTACCGGCACGTTCATCAAGCCGGGTCTGTTCGGCACGGCCAACGATCTTTTGATCGAGGCCACTGCGTTCCGCGAGCGTGTCGGCAACAACGACCTCGGGGGGTACACCGACGATACGGTGCGCGGCACGTTCGGCGTGATCCATCGCTTTTCGGAGGCGGCATCGCTGCAGGCCGGTCTTCAGGTCGAGCAATCAAAATCGCAGGACGTGTTGGGGCGGGTCGATGCGACGCTGATCGGCCTCACCGCAACCGGGCGGTACGACACGACAGACAATCCGCTCGACCCCACGCGTGGTGTCCGCCTCGCGGCGACCGTCAATGCGTATCCGAAGCTGATGGGTTCCACGATCGATCTGTTCGAAGCGCGGGTCGCGGGATCGGCCTACTATGCGCTCGACGAGCAGGCGGACTACGTTCTGGCGGGCCGGTTGGCCGCTGGCTCGCTTGCGGGCGCGCCGCTTGCCGAGATTCCGGATGCGCATCGCTTCTTCGCCGGCGGCGGCGGATCCGTGCGCGGTTACGGCTTCAACACCATTTCGCCGATGATGTTCGGTCAAATCACCGGCGGTCGCAGCCTGATCGAGGGCTCCGCCGAAGTGCGGGTGAGGATCACGCCCACCATCGGCCTCGTGCCGTTCTTCGACTTTGGCACCGCCTCCCGATCGTCCCTGCCAGGCTTCGACGACTATGTCGGCTACGGGGCGGGACTTGGCTTGCGCTATCTCACGCCGGTCGGTCCGATTCGCCTCGATGTTGCGACACCGCTGAACCCTCGCCCCGGCGACAGCCGTTACGCGATCTATGTCAGCATTGGGCAAGCTTTCTGATGCGCATCCGACGACCGCTCATCGTCGGTTCCGTCGTCGCGGCCTTCGGCCTCGTCGCTGTCGCGGTGCTCGGCGTCGTGCTTTACGGAATGGCGGTCCGAGGCGGGGAGAACCAGCAGGACGTGTTGGCCAGCCTCGTCTCGCGAGCGCTCTCAACCCCGGCAACCCAGGTTCATATCGGCGCCGTCGATGGCGTGCTGTCCTCGGATGCCACGGTCCGCGACGTCAGCATCACCGACAAGGACGGAGTCTGGCTGACGCTTGACAAGGCACGGCTCGTCTGGCGACGCACTGCACTGCTGCTGGGACGACTGGAGATCGAGCGTCTCGAGATCGGCACGCTTGAAATCAAGCGAAAGCCGCTGTCGTCCGACCAGCCTGTCGCCGAGTCCGACCAGCCGATCCTGCCGGACCTTCCGGTGAAGGTGCAGGTGAAGGCTTTCGACCTGCGAGCCATGACGCTGGGACAATCCATTCTGGGTGAAGCCCTGAGCGTCGCGGCGACCGGCAATACCGAGCTCGGCTCGCCGTCGGAAGGACTCGTCTTCAATCTCGACGCGATCCGCAGGGATTTCCCGGGCCGCTTCAAGGCCGCTCTCGCCTACGTGCCGCAGGGAAATGCGCTCAACCTCGACGTCAGGCTTGACGAGCCAGCCCACGGACTCATGTCGAAGCTCGGCCATCTGCCAGGCGAGCCGCCAGTCACATTCGCGCTAGGTGGTCAGGGCACGCTCGACAGCTTTCGTGGTGCTCTGAAGTTGCAAGCCGGCCCCACGATCGATGCGACCGGCACGATTACGCTGGACCGAAACGGGGCGGGCCGGGTGTTGGCAACGCGCCTCGTCAGCCATCTCGGGCCGCTATTCCCGGCGATTGCCGCGCCGGTCTTTGCAGGTGAAACCAATCTCGACAGCACAACGCGTATTGGTGACGACGGCAGCGTCGCCCTGGATGGGCTGACGCTCACGAGCCATCTCGCGCGGCTCGACGCGAAAGGCCTGCTCGGGGCCGACAGGGTGGTGGATTTCGCGGCGTCCATCCGCGCCCTGCCGAGCAACGGCGACGTGACCGAAACCGACCACGGCTCGATCCGTAGCCTCGTTTTCGACAGCCGGGTCAGCGGCCCGATCAAGGCGCCCACGGCATCAGTCAAGCTCGCGCTGTCGGGGGCTCATCTGCCGGACGGAGACGTCGAGACGCTTGATGCTTCCATCACAGCCGTCCCTCGTGCCGAAGCCAGCGATCCCGCAACGCGTATCGTGCTTGACGCGAAGCTGCGCGCCTCCGGCATTGCGCCACGCGACGCGGGTTTGGCGGCCGCGATCGGCGACACTGCATCGCTTGTGCTGCACGGCGACACCGACCTGGGCGGCCATGTCAGGATCGAGCGATTCGAGATCGGCACATCCACGGTTCAGGCCACCTATGCAGGTGATGTCAGCGCCGATCGCCTGCATGGCCGTGCCACCGCAACGGTGCCCGACCTCGGCTCCTTCGCCGGCCTCGCGGGGCTGAAGCTCAAGGGTTCGGTGGCGCTTGGCCTCGATCTCGATGGGAACCTCCAGCGCGGCAGCCTTGATATCAAAACGTCAGGTACCGGCGTAAAGCTCGCGACGGGACTTGCGGCGCTCGATGGGCTCGTGGGGCCGCGGCTCGCAATCACCGCCGATCTCTCGGCCGATGGCGACGACAGCTTTACAGTCCGCAGCGCGTCTCTCGACGGAGCCCATGTCGCGGCTCGCGTCAAGGGAACGGTGATGCGCGACTCGAGCGACCTGTCAGCGCATATGGACCTGCCAGATCTATCGGCGGCCGATGCGCGCCTCACCGGCGCGGGAGCTCTCGATGTCGGCCTGACCGGCGGGCTTGCGCATCCCGGCATTTCGTTCGTCGCTTCGGTGGATCGCGCCACGGCGATGCGGCGCCCGATTCCGCATCTGGAACTCGCCGCGACGATCAACGACATCAACGGGCTCTGCGCCGTCGACGCCAGGCTCAACGGCTCCGTCGACGGCAAGCCGGCGCGCGGGCTTGTTCAGGTGAGCCGCCGATCGTCGGAAGGTAACGATAGCACAGCTCCCGGCTTTGCCGGATGGAATGCAAAGACCCTCGACATTGCGATCGGCTCGGTATCCCTGAAGGGGGCAGGGACAGTCGACGCGCAGAGCTTCGCACGTGGGCAGATTGGCGTCGCGGCCGGGGCGCTCGCCGACCTCTCGCCGCTCGTTCTCACTGAACTCGCCGGTTCGGCCTCGCTCGACCTTGCCGCTTCGGCCGATGACGGTCGGCAGTCGGTTCGGCTCGTCGGCAAGGGCGCCGGAATTCGGGCCACCGGTACGGCCATCCGTAGTTTCGATCTGCACGCCGATGGCGCCGATCTCTACAGCCATCCGGTGCTCAATGCCGATGTCAGGGTCAACGATGCCGAGTTCGGCGGTCAAACCGTCTCGAGCATCGCGCTGACGGCCAGAGGCAATGTCGATGCGACCACGATCGGCCTTTCCGCCAAGGCTGCGGGTTTCGACCTCGATGCCGCGGGTGCGTTGACGTCCAGGGAGCGGAAGCGGTTTGATCTCAATCGCTTCACTGCGCGGCGCGGCGCCAAGGCGATCGCGCTGCAGGGCGCCGCGGGCTTTACGCTCGATGATGGAACGGTACTGATCGAGCACCTGGTGCTCGGCATTGGAAGTGGCCGCTTCACGGCCGACGGCAAGGCCGGCAAGACGCTCGACCTCAAGGCGGTGGCAAGCGCGATCCCGCTCGGTGAGGCCGATGTCGCGATGCCTGGTCTGGGGCTCGCCGGGACGCTTGACGCCTCAGCCACGATCGCCGGCTCCGCGGCCGCGCCGGTCGGGCAATACAAGGTGGCCGTCAAGCAGCTGACGGCGCCGCAGACTAGGAGCGCCGGCCTGCCGCCGATCGACGTCGCTGCGGACGGACGGCTCGATGGAAGCCGTGCGAGCCTGAACACCACAATTGCCGCGGGAAAAGCCGGCACGATCACGGCGTCGGGCACGCTGCCGCTCGACGCTGGGGGTCCGATCGCGCTGACCGCGAAGGGCCGCCTCGATGCCGCCGTCGCCAACGCGATGCTCTCCGCCTCCGGCCGCACGGTCTCCGGCAGCGTCGTGCTCGATGCCCGTGTCGGCGGCACGCGCGCCAAGCCCCAGATCGGCGGTGTTGCCACCATGAGTGGAGGGACCTTCCGCGACAGCATGCTCGGCACGCGGCTCGATGGCATCGAGGCGAAGATCACCGCCGACGGCGAGCGGATTGTCGTGGAGCGCTTGGCCGCGGTGACGCCCAACGGCGGCACGTTGTCCGGCTCCGGCCAGGTGCGGGTCGCCCCCGATGCAGGCTTTCCAGGCACGGTGTCGATTCGTGGCCAGCGGGCGACGCTTGCGTCCAGCGCGCTGGCAACCGCTCAGGCCAATCTCGCTCTCGATGTCACAGGCGCCCTGGCGCGCGATCCGCGGATCGCCGGTCGCATCGACTTGATCCGCGTCAATGTCGATATTCCGGACCGCTTACCTACGACGCTCAAGCCGATCGATGGCATCACCCATGTGAACGCCTCGGGCCAGGCCGCGGCACGCCTTGCGGCTGCACGCAAGGCCGAGACGCCGAAAGGCAGCAAGGGGCGGTCGGCGCTCTTCAACGCCTCGCTCGACGTGACGGTCTCGGCGCCGAACCACGTCTTCATCCATGGTCGCGGCGTTGCTGCGGAGCTCGGCGGCTCCGTGCGTGTCGGCGGCACGAGCAACGCGCCGGTGCCGAAGGGCGCCTTCTCGCTCTATCAGGGCAAGCTGGCGGTGCTCGGAAAGACGTTGACCTTCACCAAAGGCAATCTCTCCTTCAACGGAGATCTCGCGCCTGAGCTCGATTTTGCTGCGGAGATACAGGCTTCTGACATCACCGCGCAGGTCGCAATCTCGGGCCCGGCGGCCGCGCCGGTGTTCGCCTTCCACTCGCAGCCCGAGTTGCCACAGGACGAGATCCTGTCGCGCATTCTCTTTCAGAAAGCTTCGGGCAGCCTGACGACCTCGCAGGCCGTGCAGCTCGCAGGGGCCGCAGCTCAGTTCGCAAGCGGTGGCGAGGGAACGGTGGACCGTATGCGTCGCTCGCTTGGGGTCGACAATCTGGACGTGGGCGCCGGGGCGGGTGGTCCGATGGTCGGCGCCTCGCGCGCGATCGGCGACAGGTTAAGCGTAGGGGTGCGGACGGGCGCCAGCGCCAGCCAGTCAGGAGTGTCGGCCAATGTCGACGTGACGCGCCACATCCGCGTCGAGTCGGATGTGGATGCGAAGGGCTCGACATCCGTCGGGGTCGGCACGCGATTCGAATGGTAACGCCAGAGCGATGTTCATTGCCGTGGCGAAGGCCCGGCGTGTGCACGAGAGATCAAGAAAAATCCATGGTCGGAAAGATGACGTTTGGATGCAGGACCGGGGCGGTTAATAACGGCCGCCGTCGCGCTTTTGCTGCGTGATCCATTCTGACAGCGTCTTTTTCGGTGTAGGTCCTGAGGCCCGGCTTGGCGCGGTCCCTGGATTGTCACGCGCACTCCTTGCCGAACGGGTTCGCTCCGGTTCCGTCTTGCTCAAGTTGCCAATCGATGTCTCTGCAGCTTCCTTCTCAAGACGCAGCTTTTTCAGCCGCGCCATGTTGTCGCGTACTGCATCTGCTTCGGGTCCCTCGGGCAACAGTGTTCTTTGCTGAGCAAGCTCTGCCGAGACCACGATACCGACAATCGTCGTCTCTCCGAGCGCCTTGCAAGCTTCGAGCCGCTGAAGCCCCTCGACCAGAACGAAGCGGTCTTCGTCGGGCCTGACGAGAATGGGAGCTTGTTGTCCGATTTCCAGAATACTCCCGGCGATCTCCTCGACGACTTGAGGCTTGATTTCCTTCTTCCTTTTCACGGGAACGTAGATCTTCTCGATTGGGAAGCTTTGCGGTTTGGGCATAGTTCCTACTCCGCCGTACTACCCGTCGGAAACGCATGCCGGGGAAGCACCAGTTTAGGGCTGATCCGCTCGGCTGCAATGGCAATATTGGCGCTCCAGGTTTTGATCGACCCAGGGCCCGAGCGCATTCTGGACGTGCACAGTCGACGCGTAACTGTCCGGCGAGCCGTCGTGGTGAGGGTCATACCTGGCATTTTCATCCGTCACTACGGCGTTGAAGAGCTCTCTGAGGCTGCTGACGCGATTGAGTGCGGAGCGCCTCGCGCTCCGCCGTCGCCTGGTCATTGACCACCTGGTTTCCACGCGCTGACGGATGCGATTGCAACCTCCGCTATTCGCTGGCCGCGATTTCTTTGTTTACGTCATGTCGCTCGCATGTAAATTTTCTGCATTGGCCGATAATTTCTAATGGCGGGCTTCGATGCGTTCGTTTCCAGCAATGCGCGTCATTCTGTTTGCCGCGCTCTTGGCGGTGGCAACGGTCGTGTGCACTCCCCAAATCGTGTGCGCTATGTGTGCACCGACAGGTCAAAGCGGTTACAAGCGTGTGCAATTTTGGCTAGTTTGGGAGGCACGCGTTCTTGTTCCACCCCATTGAGACAATAGAGTAAATCATTGGAATCGCAAGACTATCGCTTTTCCGTGGCCCCGATGATGGACTGGACTGACCGGCATTGCCGGGTCTTCCATCGCCTGATGTCGCGGCGGGCGCGGCTTTATACGGAGATGCTGACGACGGGCGCGGTGATCCACGGCGATCGGGCGCGGCTGCTCGGCTTCGATGCCAGCGAGCATCCGGTGGCGTTGCAACTCGGCGGTTCCGATCCGCGCGATCTCGCGACCGCTGCGCAGATCGGCGAGGATTGCCGCTATGACGAGATCAATCTCAATGTCGGCTGTCCTTCCGATCGGGTGAAGGACGGCCGCTTCGGCGCCTGCCTGATGGCGGAGCCCGCGCTGGTCGCCGAAGGCGTTGCGGCGATGAAGCGCGCGGTGAAGATTCCCGTCACCGTGAAGTGCCGGATCGGCATCGACGACCAGGATCCGGAGGTCGCGCTTGATACGCTGGCGCGCGGCGTGATTGCCGCCGGCGCGGATGTGCTCGTGGTGCATGCGCGCAAGGCCTGGCTCAACGGATTGTCGCCGAAGGAGAACCGTGACATCCCGCCGCTCGACTATGATCGGGTCTATCGCCTCAAGGCGGCGCTGCCGGACGTGCCCATCATCATCAACGGCGGGATCACGAGCCTCGCCGAAGCGAAGCAGCATCTGACGCGTGTCGACGGCGTGATGTTGGGGCGGGCGGCCTATCAGGAGCCGTGGCGGCTGCTCACAGTCGATTCCGAGCTGTTCGGTGAAACGCAGCCGTACGCCACGATGAAGGACGTGTTCGCGGCGATGCTGCCCTATATCGAGCGGCAACTGGCCGAGGGCACGCGGCTGCATTCGATCACGCGCCACTTCGTCGGCGCCTTCCACGGCGTCCCCGGTGCGCGCGCGTTCCGCAGGCACCTTGCGGAGAACGGCGTGCGGCCGGGCGCCGGGATCGACGTGCTGCGCGATGCGGTCGCACGCGTTGACGATCGCCCGCTGGCGTCGGTCGCGGCCTGATAGCGGGTTATTGCTTGCGCTGCCGCCGCGTGACGTCCTGCGCGACCTTCAGGAAATTGAACAAATGCGGCATCCGGTTGTCGCGCCGGTAGTTCAGCGACAGCGCGGTGCCCGGGTTGTGTCCCTCATAGGCGCGATAGGCGACGCCGGGGCGTTCCGCCTGCGAGACTGATTTCGGCACCAGCGCGATGCCGACGCCAACCGACACCAGGCTGATCGCGGTCTGATAATCCTGCGCCAGCACCTGCGATTTCGGAATGAAGCCTTCTTCGAGGCAGATATTGAGGATGTGGTCGGCGAAGCTCGGGCGCGGCTTGCGCGGATAGAGGATGAATGTCTCGGCCTTGAGCGCCGACAGAAGCGTGACCTGCTGTTCGAGCAGCGGCGAGGTGTCGGACAGCGCGAGGATCAGCGGCTCCTGCAGCAGCGGCTCCGACTTCAATTCCTCGTCGTCGAGCGAGGGCCGGGCGACCGCGATATCGATCTCGCGCTGGATCACCGCGCGCTTCTGCTCGGCGTTGTTCATCGCCGACAGCGCGAGCTCGACGTCGGGATAGGCCGAGCGAAACGCCTTGATCACGTTGGGCAGCACGCCATAGGTTGCCGATCCGACGAAGGCGACGCGCAGGTGCCCCGAAAAGCCCTCTCCGATCCGCTTGATCTCGCGGTGCGTCCGGTCGAGCCGCTCCAGCACGTCGCGTGCACGTTCCAGCAGAACGTTGCCGGCCTGGGTCAGCCGGATCTGGCTCCGGCTCCGGTCGATCAGCATGACCCCGAGATCGCTCTCCAGCTGCGCAATCTGCCGGCTGAGCGGCGGCTGGGCGATCGCGAGCCGCGATGCGGCACGGCCGAAATGCAATTCCTCGGCGACGGCGACGAAGTAGACCAGTCGCCTGAGGTCCATGACGTCGTCGCGATCGGTCACGATCGACCGGACGCTTGTTTGCGCGCTTCCGGGGAAGCGGCCGGGACGGCTGGCCGGATTTGATATCGCGTGGTCATCGGCGCACGATCGAGATGGTTGCAGCGCAAAGACTGGGCGTGGGTCCCGGGATTGTCAATTGTCCGCGGGAACGACGCCGTCTGCTAGTCCTTCCGGGTGAAGGCGCGGATCTTGTCCTCGTCGATCTCGACGCCGAGACCTGGGCCGTCGGGCAGGCAGATCTCGAACTCGTCGAATCTGATCGGGTTGACGACGAGGTCCTCCACGAGGATTCGCGGGCCGAAATGTTCGGTGCCCCATTCGAGCCTCGGCAGGGTGGCGAATGCGGCGAGGTGCGCGGCCGCGCCGATGCTGCTCTCCAGCAGGCAGCCGCCATAGAGCTCGAGGCCGTGCGCACCGGCGACTGCGGCGGCTCGCTTCATTTCAAACAGGCCGCCGCTCTTCACGAGCTTCAGCGAATAGACGCTGCCGCACCCCATCGTGGCGACGCGGGCGATCTCCTCCTTGGTGAAGGCCGCTTCGTCGACAAGCAACGGGATGGATGTGCGCGCCGCGACACGCGCCATGGTGTCCAGCTGCAGCGCCGACACCGGCTGTTCGACCAGCGCGACGTCCAGCTCCTCCAGCGCGGGCATGAAGCGGATGCATTCGGCCTCGGTCCAGGCCTGGTTGACATCGACGATCAGGCGGACGTCGTCGCCGAGCCCTGTGCGCAACGTCTGCAGCCGCTTCAGATCGGCCTGCGGGCGGTTGAAGCCGAACTTGATCTTGAACTGGCGGTGCTCGCGGCGGCGCAGCTTCTCCTTGGCTTCCTCGAGCTCCTGGCCGCTGTCGCCCGAGGCCAGCGCCCAGATCACCTCCATGCGCTGGCGCACCGCGCCGCCGAGCAAGGCGCTGGCCGGGAGGCCGAGCGTCTTGCCGGCGGCGTCGAGCAGGGCGGATTCGATCGCGCCCTTGGCCGCGAAATTGCGGGTCGCGGCCTTGCTCATGCGCAAGGCATTGGCTTCGAAGGCGAGGGCAGGCTGTCCGAGCAGCGCCGGCGCCAGATAGTTCGTGACCGCAGCCTTGATCGATTCCACGCTCTCCTCGGCCCAGCGCGGTCCACCGAGCGTCGAGGCTTCGCCGATTCCGGTTATGCCGTTATCCAGCAGGACGCGCACCAGCACGTAGCCCTGATGCGTGACTTCGGTGTTCGAGAGCTTGTGCCGCCGGCGGGTCGGCGCCTCGACGATGGTGGCGCGGATGCTGCGGATTGCAGTGTCTCTCGCGACACTCCGCACTTGCTCCACGGGCTCGGCGATTTCGATCACGGCACGGCTCATTTGTCCTCGCAGGTCAGTTCCAGGTGAACCCTGCCAGGCTTTGCGCGCCTGGCAGGGCATGGTGCGTATTATTCGGCCGCGACGAGGCGCTCGACCGCTGCCTTCTTGAGCTTGAAATCGAAATCGAGAACGAGATCGGTGTCGGCGCCGGCCGGTGCCTTGGCGAACTTGCCGATCAAGCTCTGCTTCACGGCGAACACCGAGTCGTTGTCGAGATACTTGGTTTCGGAATCGTAGATCTGCGAGATCAGCGACTGATAGCCGTCCTTCGAGAGCATGAAGTGGATGTGGCCCGGGCGCCAGGGATGGTGACCCATGTACTTCAGCAGCTCGCCGCCGGCGCCGTCATAGGGGATCGGGTAGGGCTCGGGACGCAGCGCCACGAAGGCATATTCGCCATTGGCATCGGTGGTGAACCGGCCGCGCAGATTATACGCCGGCTGCTCGGGGTCTTGCAGGTCATAGAGCCCGTTCGGCGCGTCTTCCCAGACGTCGATGGTGACGCCCTCGATCGGCCGGCCCGCGGTGTCGCTGATGCGGCCCGAGACCTTGACGGTCTGCGCGTTGTCGAACGTCTTCTTGATGATGGAAGCGCCCTTGGGAAGCACTGGCGGGTTCTCCCGGTAGAACGGCCCGAGCACGGTGGATTCGCTCTCACCGTCGGTGACGCGGTGGTCGAGCATGTCGACCAGCACCTCGACGCCGAGGATGTCGGCGATCAGGATGAACTCGTTGCGCTTCTCGTCCGAGATGTCGCCGGCGCGGCGCAGGAATTCGCAAGCCGCAAACCATTCGGCGAAGGTCAGGTCGACCTCCTTGCAGAACGCGTGCATGTGGCGGATCAGGCTCGTCATGATCTGACGGTTGCGATCCGGAATGTCGCTCGAGAGCGCGGCGATCACGTGGTCGGTGATGGTGTCCTTGTTGACGTTCAGCATGGTCGTTTCCTCCTTTTCTTGCAGTTTGGATCAAACTTGCATCCCCGTTTTCGGGAATTTAGGTTGGCGGTTTCACCAGACAAATTCGTAAGCGGCATTCTCCAGCATCGCGGGCGCCGGGTGCGGATCGGCAAGGCCGCCGAAGCGGCCGCGGCAGAACAGCAGCGGCTTCTTGCCGGGCTCCAGCGCCATCTCGCGGACGCGGCCGAGAAAAATGGTGTGGTCGCCGGCCACGACCTCATCGGCAAGATCGGTCACGAAATACGCCGCCGCGTTGGCGATGACGGGCAGCTCGTTGCGGCGCTCGAAGACGTCGCGGAGGTCGAGCTTGGGCTTGCCTGCAAAATGCCAGGCCAGATCCTCCATGCCCTCGGCGAGCACGCTGACCGCGAAGCGGCCGGTGTCCTGGATGTTGCAAAGCATCTTCGCGCTTTTCGCGATCGAGATCGCGACCAGCGGCGGATCGAGCGAGACAGACATGAAGGCATTGGCCGTCATGCCGTGGTCGCGTCCCCCGCAATGGGTGGTGATGATGGTGACGCCGGTGCCGAACTGGCCGCAGGCATTGCGCAGCTCGCGCGGATCGATGGCGGTCATGGGCTGATGACCTCGAGTTGGATCAGGCTGGATCGATTGACAGGTGGCGCGGTCACGATGTCTCGCCAGTTTTCCAGCGCTGATGCTGCGGCCGCAAGGCCGGATCGCCGAAGCGCGCGGATCCGGCTGCTGGAGACGATCTCGCCATTGCCGCAGCGCACCGGAGGCAGGATCCGCGTGTTGAAATGCTGCCGCAGCAGCTGCGCGGTGCCGCCCTTGCAGGACCCGAAGCGGAAATCCTCGCCGACGATCACTTCGCGCGGTTGCAGGAGCTGCAATTCGGTGAGGAACTGGGCCGCGCCGCGGCGGGCGTAGATCTGGTTGAAATCGGCGACCACGACGTGGTCAGGCGCGAATGTTGCGATGCGCTGGAGCTTTTCGCGCAGCGGTATCAACGCCTCGGCCTGGCCGAAATACACCTTTGGCGGCGGATCGAAGGTATAGACCACGGCCGGAACGCCGCGGCGTCGCGCTGCCGCAATGGTCTGCCGGAGCAGTTCCTGGTGGCCGCGATGGACGCCGTCGAACGCGCCGATGGTCACGACGCAGGCCGCGAGGGCCAATTCCCCGTCGCGATGGAAAGCGACAGCAGCGCTGTCAAAACCCTTGCCCGGATTCTTGTCCACGGTTCGCTCCCTTTGCCGTGCTGTGCGATTACTGCGTCAGCTGCGGCATTGCGTCGGCCTGACGATCGTTTGCCGTCCGGTCCGTGCCACCTGAGTCATAGCCCGAGCGGCGACGGTCCGCGCGGTATGGTGTGATACCTTTCGTCCGCTCAGGCTGAGCGCGTAGCTTTTCCTCCGATGTCACGCCGACCAAGAGCGTGACGGGATGGTCCGGGCCGGCAACGCCCGCCGGTCCAACGACACAAGCGGAGGAGAAACCCATGACTACAGCAGCTGCCCTGCGGGCCGATTTGCCTGCGTCCACCACCAGCGTCTACACCGGCGCCGAATTCCTGGACAGCATCCAGGACGGCCGCGAGATCTACATCTACGGCGAGCGCGTCAAGAACGTCACCGCGCATCCCGCCTTTCGCAATTCGGCGCGGATGGTGGCGCGCTGGTACGACCGCTTTCATGAGAAGAAGGATCAGATCGGCGTCCTGACCGACACCGGCTCGGGACAGCTGACCCATCCGTTCTTCCTCGGCTCGAAGACGGCAGACGATCTCGTCAGGGGCCGCGACGCGATCGCCGAATTGCAGAAGGTCGCGTATGGCTGGATGGGCCGCTCGCCCGACTACAAGGCGGCGTTCCTCGGCACCCTCGGCGCGAACTCGGGCTTCTACGGCGAATACGCCGGCAACGCGAAGAAGTGGTATGCCCGGACCCAGGAGCGGCTCGACTTCTGGAATCACGCCATCGTCAATCCGCCGATCGATCGCGATCGTGCCATCGAGGAGGTGCGCGACGTCTTCATGCACGTCGAGAAGGAGACCGACGCCGGCCTGATCGTCTCGGGCGCCAAGGTGGTTGCCACCGGCTCGGCGCTGACGCACTACAATTTCATCGCCCATTACGGCATTCCGATCAAGGACAAGTCGTTCGCGCTGATCTTCACGGCGCCGATGGATGCCAAGGGCATCAAGCTGATTGCCCGTTCGTCATACGAATTCACCGCGGCTGCGACCGGCTCGCCGTTCGACTATCCGCTGTCCAGCCGCTTCGATGAGAACGACTCGATCCTCGTGTTCGACAAGGTGCTCGTGCCCTGGGAGAACGTCTTCATCTATGGCGACGTCGACAAGATCAACCAGTTCTTCCCGGCGTCGGGCTTCATCCCGCGCTTCACGCTGCACGGCGTGACGCGGCTTGCCGTCAAGCTCGACTTCATTGCCGGCCTGTTCTCGATGGCTGTCGAGGCGACCGGATCGAAGGATTTCCGCGGCGTGCAGACGGCGGTGGGTGAGGTGATCGCCTGGCGCAATCTGTTCCACGGCATTGCCGATGCGATGGTGAAATCGCCGATCGCCTGGCAGGGGACCGATGGTTACAATCTGCCCAATCTGAATTACGGGCTGGCCTATCGCGTGTTCGCACCGATGGCCTATCCGCGGATCAAGGAATTGATCGAGCGCCATGTCGCAAGCGGCCTGATCTATCTGCCGTCGAGCTCGGCCGACCTCGAGAGCGAGGCGATCCGGCCTTATCTCGACCGCTTCGTGCGCGGCTCCAACGGCTATGCCGCGATCGACCGGATCAAGCTGCTCAAGCTGCTGTGGGACGCGGTCGGCTCCGAGTTCGGCGGCCGCCACGAGCTCTACGAGCGCAACTACGCGGGCAATTATGAGAACCTGCGGGTCGAGACGCTGATGGCCGCGAGCGCCACCGGCGACCTCGGTGCCATGCAGGACTTCGTGCGCAACTGCATGAGCGACTACGACGTCTCCGGCTGGACGGCGAAGGACCTCGTCAATCCCGACGACATCAACCTCGTCAGCCGCGGCCTGGTGCAAGGCTGATGACAAGGCTGATGACAAGGCTGACGACAGGGCTGACGATCTGGTAGACGGAGTACTGGAGCCGCCGCAATCGCGCAGCGGCTCCAGTCCATTTTCGTACCGCGCTTCGTCGCTTGCAGGGAGAGTTGACCACCATGCTGTTTCACGTCGAAATGGACGTGCGGATTCCGCACGATCTCCCGGCCGAGAAGGTCGATGCGCTGAAGCACGCCGAACGCGCGCGCGCCATGGAGCTGCAGCGCACGGGAGCCTGGCGCCATCTGTGGCGGGTGGCCGGGCGCTACGCCAATGTCAGCATCTTCGACGTGTCGGGTGCGCAGGAATTGCACGACATCCTGTCCGGCCTGCCGCTGTTTCCGTTCATGGAGATCCGCGTCACGCCGCTGTGCCGGCATCCGTCGTCGATCCACGACGACGACCGCTAGCGGCGGGTGGTGGCGTTGCGCAGCGATTGCGCGAGGTTGGTTCCCGATCACGTCATCCAGGGCGGGAGCGGGAGGTTCTTCTTGCGGAGGAAGTCCGGATTGAAGAGTTTGGACTGGTAGCGCTGGCCACCGTCCGCAAGGATGGTGACGATGGTCTTGCCCGGACCAAGGTCGCGTGCAAGCCGCATGGCTCCGACAACGTTGATCGCGCTGGATCCGCCCAGCACCAAGCCCTCATGGGCGACCAGGTCGAACAGGACGGGTAGCGCCTCCTCATCGGTGATCCGGTAGGCCATGTCGATTGGGGTGCCCTCGAGGTTCTTCGTCACACGCACCTGGCCGATGCCTTCCGTGATCGACTCACCCTCCGTCGTCAGCTCGCCCTTCGTGAACCAGTTGTAGAGCGCGGCGCCCATGGGGTCGCTGAGCGCAATCTTCACATCGGGGTTTCGCTCCTTGAGGGCGCGCGCAATGCCACCCAGCGTCCCGCCGCTGCCGACGGCGCAGGTGAAGCCATCGACCTTGCCATCCGTCTGTTGCCAGATCTCGGGGCCGGTCGTGCGGTAGTGGCCGTCGCGGTTGGCGACGTTGTCGAACTGATCGGCCCAGAACGCGCCGAGCTCCTCGGCGAGGCGGCCGGAATAGCGCGCATAGTGGTCCGGATGGGAAGATGGCACGGCGGGCATCAGGCGCAGATCGGCGCCGCACAGCCGCAGCATGTCCTGCTTTTCCTGACTTTGCGTATCGGGCATCACGATCACGGATCGATAGCCGCGCGCATTGGCCACGAGCGCAATGCCGATGCCGACGTTACCGGCCGTGCCTTCCACGATGACGCCGCCCGGCTCGAGCCGGCCGCGCTGCTCGGCATCGTCGATGATGGCGAGCGCCGCACGATCCTTGATCGAGCCGCCCGGATTAAGGAATTCGGCCTTGCCGTAAATGTTGCAGCCGGTGATCTGCGATGCCGCGCGCAGCCTGATCAACGGAGTGTTGCCAATGGAGTCCAGAAAACCGGATCGAACATTCATGGTTGCCCCGCCTGGCCAAACAGTAGCTTGATGCTGTCTTTGTCTTGATCTCGGAAATTTCTTTTCCGCGCGGCGTGCGAGATTGGAAATACTTGTCTCTGACCGCGTCGCTATCAGACTTGTAGCGCTCCGACATGCCGGAGCACAAAGCGAAGCTCAGTAGAGCCACTTTTCGTGCGCGCTACAATCATAGCTTTTCGACAGTACGACTGCAGATTATTCATGCGCTCGGTGCGTTGCGTCGTTTCACTGCGGAAATTGATCCGCATCGTGCACGCGTCGGGCATGCAAGCAGAGGAGACGGCATCAAGCCGCTCCTGGCTTTCGTTGCGTTGATGGTTGGCGCAGCCTAGTCGACGACCGTGCGCGGGCGACGGTGACGGCTGGAGGCGTTGATGCTGCCGGTGACGTCGGGGTAACCGGTCAGGCTCAGCGTGTCGGAGCGGACGCCCCAGCTTTCCAGCCGGTCGAGGAAGCTCATGCCGAGCAGGTTGGTCTTCATCTGACCACGCTGCACCACCAGCGCCGGCACCGATTTCTCGACCAGCTTGCCGACCGCTAGACGATCGAGCACGAGCCGCGCCGCCTTGGTGTGACCGCCGGCGGTCTCCAGGTCGACATTGTATTCGAGCATGTCGGTCGGGAGCCCGATCGCCTTGGCGGTTTCCCAGGTCAGTACGACCGAGGTCGCGCCGGTGTCGATCACCATCGGTGCGCTGACGCCGTTGATCTTGGCGCGGAACGCGAATTCACCGCCCTGGCTGCGCGCAATCTGCACCGCCGGGGCAGGGGCGGAGGCCGGCGCGGCGATGCTGCGACCGAAGAGCTGGGTCAGGTTCTGTCTGGCGAGCGCGATCTGATCGGGATCGCCATAGGCGACAACCGCGCCGGCGGTTGCCATCAAGAGCAGGATGACGAGGAGGATACGGGTCACGGTGCGACTCCGGTCGCGGCGGTGGTCACGCGCGCTTCGGACGCGGCTCCATGCGCTCGAGCCCAGCCTCGGCCATCCGCGCCGGCAGCGTCGCCATCACGGACAGCCGCTCCGCGCGGTCCATCTTGTGCCAGCGCGCGATCTCCGGAAGCGTGCGACCACAGCCGAAGCAGAGCTTCGTCCTGGGGTCCATCATGCAGACTGCGATACACGGCGTTTCTGAGCTCATGCTTCAACTGTTGAACCGTTTCACCCGCCAGTGCAAGCCGGTCGAATCGGGATGCACCATCACGCCCCGGCCTTTTGTCGTGAGCATGGTCCTGGCGCGAACGCCTTGCGTTCGTTGGTAGCGAATTCCGCGTCACGATCTTCCGCGACATGCTCTACAATCCGGTGCCGGCACTCATGATCGACTTGCGACGCACGCGTTTCCGGTCGGCGCCCATCGCGGGCTCGGCGGGCTCAGGCGGCTGCATCGGCGGCGCCTCTTCCGTCATCGGCGCCAGCGCGCTCATCACCCGCTCCGGCGGCAAGGTCACGATCACCTCGGTGCCGATGCGCAGCTTCGATTTCAGCGTGAAGGTGCCGCCATGCATGTCGATCAGGCTCTTCGCGATCGGCAGGCCAAGGCCCGCGCCCTGTTCCGCCGACTTGATCGAGTTGGAGCCCTGGCCGAACGAGGCCAGCACGACCGGGATCTCGTCCTCGGCGATGCCGCTTCCGGTGTCCTTGACGCTCAGATATTGCCCGCCCGATGCGGTCCAACCGACCTTCAGCCAGATCTCGCCGCCCTGCGGGGTGAACTTGATCGAGTTGGAGAGCAGGTTGAGCACGACCTGGCGGATGGCGCGCTCGTCGCCCCAGATCCTCGGCATGCCGTGCTCGAACACCTCGTGGATGGTGATGCCGCGGCTGGAGGCGCGCAGCTTCAGGAGATGGTGGCAGTCGGCGACGACATGCACCAGCGCGACGGCCTCTTCGTTCAGCTCGTAACGGCCGGCCTCGATGCGCGACAGATCGAGGATCTCGTTGATGAGGTTGAGCAGGTGCACGCCGGAATTATGGATGTCGGCGGAATATTCCTTGTAGACCGGCACCGCGTGCGCGCCGAAGATCTCGCTCTTCATCACCTCGGAGAAGCCGAGGATGGCGTTGAGCGGCGTGCGCAGCTCGTGGCTCATCTGGGCCAGGAAGCGCGACTTGGCGACGTTGGCGGATTCGGCGCGGTGCCGCGCCTCGTCGGAGATCGCCTTGGCCTGTTCCAGCTCGCCGATCAGCGCGTCCTTTTCGGCGCGGGCTTCCAGCGTCGCCAGCGTGGTCGAATGCAGGCGATGCGCCAGCAGCGCGAAATAGCCCTCGGCGGCAAGCGCGAGCAGCGCCAGCACGTAATTGTCGAACGCACCGTTGAGCACGAGGTCGAGCGCGATCCCGACCGTCACCGGAACGGTCGCCGCGAGTGCTGCGATCGGCAGGCTCGCCGCCAGCATGCTGGAGACCGCGATCACCAGCAGCATCAGGAACATCATCAGCGTGTTGGAGGAGAGATCGCGTCCGGCGGGGTGGATCAGGATCGCGGTCCAGCACAGGCCGTAGAGCAGGTCGAGCAGCACGAAGCGAGTCCGCCATTTGCGGGTCACCGCGACCGAGGTCGGCTCGGCGAGGAAGCGGTAGCAGCTGCGGATGATCGCGAGATGGACACCGAGGATGCCGACCGTCCAGGCGCCCGCCACGATCGGCTTCATCCAGAGGCCAAACAGGACGCCGGTTGCCACCACGAGCAGCATCACGACGTAGGAGGCCGAGATCCGGGTCTGGGCGTATTGGCGCAGCAGTTCGGCGTCGAATGCCGGGCGGGTTCCACTTGACGACGTTAACCGATCCCGTGCCTCGCGCACCCGCTGCGCAGCGACGCGCCGGCTGTTCACCGGCGCTGCCACTTGAGGTCCTGCCGGAAGCGCTACAACTTCAGGCTTTTCTGCGGGATTACTCATCAACAACACAAGTCCTGCCCACGAACCGCGCGGGCTTTTTGCATTGTCTATCTGTGACGCCAATTCATTAAGCGTTACCTTAAAGAGCTAAAGAAAGGCGTTAACCGGAGGTTAAATTAACCTTTTCAGCGCATCCCGTCCGAGACCCATCGCGGGGCACTGGCTCGTCGGCCCGCGCGGTATTCGAGATAGGCGCGCGACCACAGCACGCTGTTCTCGAATGGATCCTGGTCGAACCGTTCGGGCACTGAATGGGTCCATCTGATCGGATAGTGTTGCGTCTTGCAGACAGGCCTATCCCGCAACAGGCCGTCGGGGCCACCAGGCGCCCGGCTCAGCGGCGGTGGCCCGCGCCGTGAGAAGCGCGAGCCCAACAAGTATCCCAACTGATGTGAGTCCTGCTCTCACCTGTCAGAAGGCCCCCTCCGGCTTACCGCTGGGGAACTACGGTGCACTTAACGGACTCTCATTCTGCCAGCAGAAGCACAGTCAACCTCGATTAAGTCAAGTGCACTGTCACCGCAATTCCCGGCACGATTTCGGAATAATGGAATTGTGCCGCTGAGTTGCCCGACGTGTCAAGTCGTCGTGTCGAACGCCGGCAGCTGCCGGTTACTTTGCATGGGGTTGTTTTCGATATTTTGGCAGTGCGCCCATGCGGAGACAGGCTGTCACAGAAGCCGCGAGTGCCATCTGCGATAGCCCTGTCTCGCAAGGGGGAGGTTGATGAGTTACCTCTGCAACCGCGCCAGCAGGCTCGACGTATCCCAGCGCTTGCCACCCATCTTCTCGACCTCGGCATAGAACTGGTCGACAAGCGCGGTCGCCGGCAGCGTCGCGCCGTTGCGGCGGGCTTCCGCCAGCGCGATCGAGAGGTCCTTGCGCATCCATTCGACCGCGAAGCCGAAATCGTACTTGCCCTCGTTCATGGTCTTGTAGCGGTTCTCCATCTGCCAGGACTGCGCCGCGCCCTTGGAGATGGTCTCGATCACGGCGGTGACGTCGAGGCCACTCTTCTTGGCGAAGTGGATGCCCTCGGACAGGCCCTGCACGAGGCCTGCGATGCAGATCTGGTTGACCATCTTGGTCAGCTGGCCGGCGCCTGCCGGTCCGAGCAGCTTGCACATCCGCGCATAGGCACCGGAGATGATCGGCTCGGCGCCGGCATAGGCGGCTTCGCTGCCGCCGCACATCACCGTCAGCACGCCGTTCTCGGCGCCGGCCTGGCCGCCGGACACCGGCGCATCGACGAATTTGAAGCCGGCCTTGGTGGCGGCGGCATCGAGCTCGCGGGCGACTTCGGCGGAGGCGGTGGTGTGGTCGACGAAGGTCGCGCCCTTCTTCATGCCGGCGAAGGCGCCGTCGGGGCCGATGGTGACGGCGCGCAGGTCGTTGTCGTTGCCGACGCAGCACATCACGAAATCCTGGCCTTCGGCGGCGGCCTTCGGGGTCGGTGCGGTCTTGCCGCCGAACTTGTCGGCCCATTCCTTCGCCTTCGCCGCGGTCCGGTTGTAAACGGTGACCTCATGGCCGCCCTTTTTCACGAGGTGTCCCGCCATCGGGAAACCCATTACGCCGAGACCGAGGAAAGCGACTTTAGCCATGTCTGATACCTTGTGATTTGCCGTGGTGACCGCCCCTTGAGACCGCCGGAAAACGTCGCGGCGGGCAGGGCATTTTCGTCCATGGAAGGAGCCGCACCATACCCCCTGCGCAGCGGAGGGCAACGGCTTCGTTGGATGGCAGACCCCGGTTTTGTGCTAGGATCGGCCCACCAAAAGAACCTCACAAAAAAGGGAGTGTCTCGCATGGGCATGAGCGTCGGTGTGCTCGATCATTTCAATATCCGGACCCGGAATCTCGCCGCCACGGTGCGGTTCTACGAGGACATTCTGGGCCTGGAAAAGGGCGCGCGGCCGAACTTCGCGTTCCCCGGTGCGTGGATGTACAGCGAGGGCAAGGCGGTCGTGCATCTGGTCGATATTTCCGCGACCGACGAGGCACAAAAGCCTGACTCGGGCGTCGTCCATCACGTCGCCTTTGCCAGCCAGGGCTTTGACGGGATGCGGCAGCGGCTGCAGTCCAAGGGCATGGAATTCGACTCGCGCCAGGTTCCCGGCGGCGACCTCTGGCAGATCTTCGTCAACGACCCCAACGGGGTCATGATCGAGCTGAACTACGAGGCCGCCAAGGAAGGCGGCGCGGCTGCTCCGGCCGAGCGGCGGGACGACGTCGGAGCGAGGTAGCCTTTTGCGCTGCAACGCTCTATGGGTGCTCTCTTGGGGCATGATCCGGAAAAGTGCGAAGCGGTTTTCCGAACAAGATCATGCCGACTAAAACGGCCGGGAGATGCGCGGTGAGCGTGACGCAGCAACAGGTTCTCGATTGTCTTGCCAAGGTGATGTCGCCTCGCGGCACCGCCTTGACCAACGCCAACGTGCTGTCGGCGATCACGGTCACCGACGGCAAGGTCTTTTTCTCGATCAACGTCGATGCCGCCGAAGCCCGCGCCTGGGAGAGCGTGCGTGCGCAGGCCGAGAACGCCGTGCGCGCCATTCCCGGCGTCAGCGTCGCGATGATCGCGCTGACCGCGGAGCGCAAGGCGGGTGCTGCGGCGCCGACGCCGCGGCCGGCCGGCGGTGTCCAGCCTGCGTCCGCGCACCGTCATCCGCACCCGCCCGGTGCGCAATCGCCGATGGCCCGCCAGGCCGAGATCCCCGGCATCTCCGCCGTCATCGCGGTTGCCTCCGGCAAGGGCGGGGTCGGCAAGTCGACCACGGCACTCAACCTCGCGCTCGGTCTGCGCGACATCGGCCTGC
Source organism: Bradyrhizobium sp. CCBAU 53421 (assembly GCF_015291625.1). Classification (NCBI taxonomy): domain Bacteria; kingdom Pseudomonadati; phylum Pseudomonadota; class Alphaproteobacteria; order Hyphomicrobiales; family Nitrobacteraceae; genus Bradyrhizobium; species Bradyrhizobium sp. CCBAU 53421. The sequence goes on along the minus strand of NZ_CP030047.1, from coordinate 5,855,991 downwards.
GCGTCGGGCTGCTCGACGCCGACATCTACGGACCGTCGGTGCCGCGGCTGACCGGCATCCGCGAGAAGCCGCAGCTCAACGACGACAAGAAGATGGTCCCGCTGCAGCGCTTCGGCCTGTCGATCATGTCGATCGGCTTTTTGGTCGAGGAAGACACCGCGATGATCTGGCGCGGGCCGATGGTGATGTCGGCGATCACCCAGATGCTGCGCGACGTCGCCTGGGGCACGCTCGACGTGCTGGTCGTCGATATGCCGCCCGGCACCGGCGATGCGCAGCTCACGCTGGCGCAGAACGTCCCGCTCAAGGGCGCCGTCATCATCTCGACGCCGCAGGACCTCTCGCTGATCGATGCCCGGCGCGGGCTGGCGATGTTCAAGAAGGTCAATGTGCCGGTGCTCGGCATCGTCGAGAACATGAGCTATTTCCAGTGCCCGCATTGCGGCACGCGCTCGGACATCTTCGGCCATGGCGGCGCCCGCCACGAGGCCGAGAAGCTCGGGGTGCCGTTCCTCGGCGAGATCCCCCTGCACATCGCCATCCGCACCGCCTCCGATGCCGGCAACCCGGTGGTCGAGAGCGAGCCGGATGGCCCGCACGCGGCGATCTACCGCGCGATCGGCAGCAAGGTTCGCGAGCAGCTGCAAGGCGTGATCGCCGCCGCCTGAGCCGGCGCGATGGCCGACGGCCCTCGAGGGCCGGCTCCCGGTGGCCTTTCTTCACAGGCCTGTCGCCGCTGGACGATTGCTGAATCGCGTCCGGCCTGTATGTTTGTCCGGCACTGGCCGAATCGTACCACCGTTCCGTCGCTTGAAGGCGGGCACGGGTAGCCGAAATGCGGGAAGGGGCCGTGAGGCGACCGGCGACATGGCAGCATCGCGCGAAGGAAGCAAGGAACGCCGCAAGCATCTGACGCGGGAGAAGCGCGAAGAGGCCTCCCGGATGGCGTTCAACCTTGCGAAGAAATCCGACTCGATCGGCGAGGCCGCCACCGCGATCGCCAAAACGTATGGTGTGAGCAAGACGACTGCGCAAAGCTGGATCCGGCGCGGGCGGCATCTGGCCGACAAAGCCAAGAAGGCGCGAGAGGCGACGCGGCGCTGATGGCCACGGCGGCCCGGTGGTTGAGCGCCGACCGGGCGGCGGCCCGTACGCGGCGATTTACCGCGCGATGGACGACAAGCCAGCGAGCCCCTGCAGGCGGTCCCGGCAGCGGCAGGAGGCTGCGTTTTCCAGCAGATCTCCCGCGTCATCAGACTTTCGTTTAATTGGTGCGGTCATGCCATTGTCGCGTTTCCGTGAGGCCGCCTTCCGTGTTAAAGGGCCGACCCAGAGCGCCTCGGCTGGCCTTTTTGCAAGCGTCCCGCCGGAGAATTGCTTGCGGTCACCGGGAAACGCCCCTCAAGGAGAAGCCTTACGATGAAGCGTCGTGATTTTTTGAAAGTGTCTGCGGCCGGTGCTGCCGCGACGGCGGTTGCCGCGCCGGCGATCGCGCAGTCCTCGCCTGAAATCAAGTGGCGCCTGACCTCGAGCTTCCCGAAGTCGCTGGACACCATCTACGGCGGTGCCGATCAGGTGGCGAAGTATGTCGCCGAAATGACCGACAACAAGTTCCAGATCCAGGTGTTCGCGGCGGGTGAGATCGTCCCGGGCCTGCAGGCGCTGGACGCGACCTCCAACGGCACGGTCGAGATGTGCCACACCGTGTCCTATTACTATGTCGGCAAGGACCCGACCTTTGCGATCTACGCGTCGGTGCCGTTCGGCCTCAATGCCCGCATGCAGAACTCCTGGTGGTACCAGGGCGGCGGCGAGGCGCTCGGCAACGAGTTCTTCAAGAAGTTCGGCGTGATCGGCTTCCCGTGCGGCAACACCGGCACCCAGATGGGCGGCTGGTTCCGCAAGGAGATCAAGACGGTCGCCGATCTCTCCGGCCTCAAATTCCGGATCGGCGGCATCGCCGGTCAGGTGCTGCAGAAGGTCGGCGTGGTGCCGCAGCAGCTCGCCGGCGGCGACATCTATCCGGCGCTGGAAAAGGGCACCATCGACGCCGCCGAGTGGGTCGGTCCCTATGACGATGAGAAGCTCGGCTTCCAGAAGGTCGCCAAGTACTACTACTATCCGGGCTTCTGGGAAGGCGGCCCGACCGTGCACGCCTACTGCAACCTCGAAAAGTGGAACGCGCTGCCGAAGAACTACCAGGCGATCCTGACCAACGCGACCGCCAATGCCAACACCTGGATGGCCGCACGCTACGACATGCAGAATCCCTCGGCGCTGAAGCGGCTGGTGGCCGGCGGCACGCAGCTGCGTCCGTTCACCAACGAAGTGCTCGAGGCCTGCCTCAAGGCGACCAACGAGCTGTGGGCTGAAATCTCGGCCAAGAATGCCGACTTCAAGAAGTCGATCGACGCCATGCAGGCGTACCGCTCCGACCAGTATCTGTGGTGGCAGGTCGCCGAGTACACCTTCGACAGCTTCATGATCCGCTCGCGCACCCGCGGCTAACGGCGCTTCGAGCGTTCGCGAGAAGAGAACGAAGCTTCGACTTAAGTAGCCCGGCCTCCGCAAGGAGGCCGGGTTTTTTGCGTCTGGCGTTCGGAGAGGGGATGTTCCATGCTCGCGCCCGAAGCCTCGGCACGAAGGCGGCGCATGATCGGTCACCGGTCATGATGGCAAAGAAAAGCAGCGCGACGATCGCAAGCAGTCGACGCTCGGACAACACAATCATACAGGGGAGGATTGACATGAAGCGCAGAGATTTCATCAAGGTCACGGGCCTCGGCGTCGCAGGCGCGGCAACGGTCGCAGCTCCCGCGATCGCGCAGTCGATGCCGGAGCTCAAATGGCGCATGACGACGAGCTGGCCGAAGTCGCTCGACACGCTGCATGGCGGCGCCGAGCTGATGGCCAAGGCGGTGGGTGAAGCCACTGACAACAAGTTCCAGATCCAGACCTTTGCCGCCGGTGAGATCGTGCCCGGCCTGCAGGTGCTCGACGCCGTGCAAAGCGCAACCGTCGAGATGGGCCACACCGCGTCCTATTACTACTTCGGCAAGGATCCGACCTTCACCTTCGGCTCGTCGGTGCCGTTCGGCCCGAACTCGCGGCTCAATCAGGCATGGTACATGCTCGGCGGCGGCAAGGAGCTGCTCAACGAGTTCTACAAGAGCTACAACGTCACCTCGCTGCTTGCCGGCAATACCGGCTGCCAGATGGGTGGCTGGTTCCGCAAGGAGATCAACAGCGTCGACGATCTCAAGGGCCTGAAATTCCGCATCGGCGGCTTCGCCGGGCGCGTGATGCAGAAGCTTGGTTGCGTACCGCAGCAGCTCGCGGGCGGCGACATCTATCCCGCGCTGGAGAAGGGCACGATCGATGGCGCGGAGTGGGTTGGTCCCTATGACGACGAGAAACTCGGCTTCTACAAGGTCGCGCCGCACTACTACTTCCCAGGCTGGTGGGAAGGCGGCCCGATGCTGCTTGCGATTGTCAATCTCGACAAGTGGAATGCGCTGCCGAAGTTCTATCAGAACGTGCTGGAGCAGGCCGGCCATCTCGCCAACAACTGGATGATGGCGCGCTACGATCAGGCCAACCCGATCGCGCTGAAAAAGCTGCTTGCCGCCGGCACCAAGCTGCATCCGTTCCCAGCGCCGGTGATGGAAGCCTCCTTCAAGGCCGCCAAGGAACTGCACAGCGAAGTTTCGGCGACCAATGCCAACTTCAAGAAGGTGTATGAATCGCTGACGTCGTTCTCCAACAACGGCTATCAATGGTTCCAGGTCGCCGAAGTCGGCTATGACAACTTCATGGCGCGCCACTCTCAGGTTTGACGGCACTGACCGTCAGCGCAACCAACAATCCCGGGGCAAGGCTCCGGGATTGTTGTCTGGAGCCCGCGAGGGGCCAGCCAAATGAATGCCTTTCGGCACGATTCATGCTAGCGTTACCCAGGAGCATGAATCAGGGCGCCAAATGCGTTTCCTCGGTCTTATCCTGCGGACGTTGTTTCTGACCCTTGTGGTGGTCATAACCGCTCGCGTCGCAAGCCCGCAAAACGAAACCATCTGGTCCGCCTACGAGACGCCATCGGATTTGTTTCGCATCATCCTGGGCGCCGCGGTCTGCCTCTTCGTCGCGGTCCAGATCTTCAGATATTCCAGAGATCCGGCTGACATGCGCAGGTGGGTCGTCATCGGCGGCGCCGCGGTGCCGCTGGCGCTGGTCTGCGCGGTCGTCATCTGGTAGCCGCGCGCGCTGATCGCGTCGGCCCGGAAGGGCAACCAGGCTCCGTCGATCAAAACGGAAACGGCAATGAGCGCACGGGAAGGCGGCTTTCGAAGCCGAGCCCTGTGGCCGGCCCGCTGCGGCAATGGCCGTTATAGTGCCCGCCGCCTGGGCAAGAATTCGGGTCCTGACGCTCCTGATCGTCGATCTTCCGGCGATAGCTTCGCTGCTGATAGCGCGTCTGCCAGCAATGGCAGTTCTGGTCACATGCGAGCCGTACCCGAACGACACTTGCGGGATGCTGCGGCGACAGCCGCATCACCTGAACCGGCGCCGCGCAGGCCTCCGATGCCATCATGACACCGGCTACGGCGATGAGAAGCAGGCGCGTCGTGTTTTTCATGTGGTTCTCATCGAGCCGATCAGCGTGAATCGCGAAAGCCAATTCGATCGCGCGAGCGTGTCGCTATTTCCTCGGTGATTGCTTTGGCGCTTGCCTTGGCGGCGATGCTGGAGGCGTTGCTCCGGCACCCTGCGTCGGGCGAACCACCGGGTTCTGCTGCACGGTGGGTCCGCCGACATTGCTTTGCTTCTTCGGACCGCCGACCGCGCTCTGTGCGGCCGCGGACCCCGCCGAGATCGCAAGCAGAATTGCCGCCAAACTGAGCATGTTCTTCATTCGCCGGTTCCTCCAGTCAGTAGCCTCATGCCGCGCTGGTCAGCGGGCAGGCGGCCCGATTTCGCTGACCCGCTGCGGCGCAGCGGGGGGCAAATTCTCCAGGGCACATTTGCGCCAGTCGTCGGATGCGCAGTTCGCCGGCCAGCCGCCGCCAAGCGCCATGAACAGCGCGGCGCTGTCCGACAGGCGCGTCGCCTGGGCCTGAACGCGGACCACTGCCGCCGTCAGATAGACTTGCTGCGCATTGAGCACGACCACCTGATTGACCTGCCCGAGGGCAAGCTGCTTCTGGATGATGTCGAGGCTGGCCTTCGCGGCGAGCTCGGCCTTGACCGCGGCCTGCAAGGCGCGCGCGTCGGCCTGCAGGCTCCGCAAGGCGTCGGCGACGTTCTGCATTGCCGTGACGACGGCCTGGCGATAGAGCGCGTCTGCCTGATCCACCGCCGCCTCCGCGGCCTTCTGCTTGTGGTAGAGCGTCAGGCCATCGAACAGCGGCTGGGTTGCGCTCGCGGCGATGACGTAGAAGCTGGTTCCCGGCGTGAACAACTCGGCGAGGCTGAAGGCCGCGGCCCCGGCATTGCCGGTGATCGTGACGTTGGGCAGCCGCGCCGCGATCGACACGCCGAGCTGGGCGTTCGCCGAGTGCAGCAGCGCCTCCGCGGCCCTGACGTCCGGTCGCTGGGCGATCATCTTGCTCGGCAGGCTCACCGGCAAATTGACGGGGAGCGCCAGGCGATCGAGCGTGAACTTCTGCAGGATCTCGTCCGCCGAGAATTGCCCGGCCAGCGAGGTCAGGAGGTCGCGCTGAACCGCGAGCTGCTTTTCGAGCGGTGGCAGCAGCTGCTCGGACTGGGCCAGCGCGGCCTCCTGCGCCAGCACGTCGACCTGGGCGGCGCCGCCCGCGTTGAACTGGTTCTTCACGATCTCCAGAATGCCGCGTTCGATCTTCACGACGCGCTGGATCGCCGCAATCTGGCCGCGTAGCGATGCCTCCTGGATCGCGGCGGTGACGACGTTGGCCGTCAGCGTGAGGTAGGCCGCTTCCAGCTGGAACAGCTGCTGCTCGGAGATCGCATCGAGGCTCTCGACCGCGCGAACGTTCTGGCCCCAGATGTCAGGCACGAAGCTGACGTTCAACTGCGCGGTATGAAGCGAAAACACCGAAGGGGATTGGCCACCGGGGCCCGAACCCGATGCGCCGGAAATCTGCTGCTGGGAGGGCGTGTAGTTGGCGCCGATCTGCGGGAAGAACAGCCCGCGCTGGGCCAGCGCGTTGTATTGCGCAATCCTGATCGATGCTTCCGCCGCCTGCAAAGACGGGTTGTGCTCGACCGACATCTTGATCAGCTCGTCGAGTGGCTTAGACCGAAATGCCGTCCACCAGCGCAGCGATACGTCCTCACCGCTGACGAAGTGCTGCTTGGGCACGCTCGGACCGCCGGGGCTCGTGCTGGGGGAAGCAAGCTTTTCCGGCGTGTAGCGATCGACGTCAGGGGCGGGCGGCGGCACGAAATTCGGGCCGACCGCGCAGCTTGTCAGCAACAGCCCGGCGGTCGCGGCGCCAAGCACTGGACGCAGCGGGCGCCTTCCGCACAGCACGAGCGTGGCGACAATCCGTGCGACGATCCCGGACATCAGGCGCCCCCTTCATGCGCCGCTTCGGGCGGTGCCGCGGCTGCCGCCTCTTCGGGAGCGGCGACAGGCTCGCGCGACAGGAAGATCTTGCGCAGCGCAGGCGCCACGATCAGGAGCAGCAGCGGGCCGATGAACATGCCGCCGACCACCACGGTGGCGAGCGGCCGCTGCACCTGGCTGCCGATGCCATGCGACAGCGCCGCCGGGAACAGGCCGACGCCTGCGGACAGCGCGGTCATCAGCATCGGCCGCATGCGCTGCTCGGCGCCGTTGAACACCGCCTCCGCGATGCTCATGCCCGAGGCTCGCAATTCGCGGAAATAGGTGATGTTGAGGATGCCGTCCATGACCGCGACGCCGAACAGCGAAATGAAGCCGATCGCGGCCGAGATCGAGAAATCGAGCCCGGCAAGGTACAGCGCGATCAGGCCGCCGCCGACCGCGAACGGTATGCCGGCCAGCGCCAGCAGGCTGTCGCGCAGCGAGTTGAACAGACTGTAGAGCAGCACGAAGATCAACAGCAGCGTCACCGGCACCACGATCATCAGGCGCGCCTTGGCGGATTCGAGATTGTCGAATTCGCCGGACCAGATCATCCGGTAGCCGGCCGGAAGCTGCACGGCCTCGGCGACGCGCGTCTGCGCTTCCGCCACCGTGCTGCCGAGATCGCGGCCGCGCACGCTGAACTTGATCGGGATATAGCGCTGGCTGCGCTCGCGATAGATGAACGATGCGCCGGTATCGAGCGAGATGTCGGCAAGCTCGCTCAGCGGGATGTAGGCGTTGGTGCCGGATGGCGTCTGGTAGGCCACCTTGATCTCGCGCACCTCGTCGATGCTCTGGCGAAATTTCGGATCGAGCCGCACCACCACGCCGAACTGCCGGTCGCCTTCCAGCACCGTCGTCGCACTGGTGCCGCCGAGCGCGGCCTGCACTACGGTCGTCACGTCGCCGGTATTGAGACCGTAGCGCGCGGTCTTCTCGCGGTTGACCTTGATGTTGAGGTTGGGCTGCCCGACCAGATGGAAGATGCCGAGATCAGCGACGCCGCGGATCTTGGCCATCTCCTGCGAGACCTTGGTCGCGAGCTGTTCGAGCACGGCGAGGTTGGGGCCGATGATCTTGACCGAGTTCGCGCCCTTGACACCCGACAGCGCCTCCTCGACGTTGTCCTGGATGTATTGCGAGAAGTTGAAGGTGACGCCGGGCAGCTCCTCGTCGAACTCCCGCTGCAGCTCCTCGGTGAGCTTCTCCTTGGTCAGGCCGGGCGGCCACTGGTCGAACGGCTTGATCGGCGCGAACAGCTCGACATTCGAGAACGGCGAGGCGTCGCTGCCATTGTCGGGACGGCCATGCTGCGACACCACCGTGATGATCTCGGGGTGACGCAGCAGGATCTCGCGCATCTTGCGGGTCGGCTCGGTGCCTGCGTCGAGCGACATGGTCGACGGCATCGAGGCGCGGATCCAGAAATTGCCTTCCTCGAGCGCGGGCAGGAATTCGCTGCCGAGCCGGCTCGCGGCAAGGCCGCTCAGTCCGAGGAAGACGATGCCGGCTGCGACCGCGACCCTCAGATGCGTCAGCGACCAGCGCAGCACGGGCGTGTAGGCCTTGCGCAGCGAGCGTACGATGACCGTCTCGGTTTCCTCGATATGCCGCGGCAGCAGCAGCGATGCCAGCACCGGCGTCACCGTGAATGTCGCGAGCAGCGCGCCGGCGAGCGCGTAGCCGTAGGTTCGCGCCATCGGGCCGAAGATCTGGCCTTCGACGCCCTGCATGGTGAACAGCGGCACGAATGCGGTGACGGTGATCGCCGCGGTGAAGAACACCGCCTTGTCGACCTGCAATGCGCTGACGAAGATCATCCGCAGCCGCTCGGTCCAGCCCGGCGCGGGCTGGCCGTTTCGCGTCGTGGGATCGCCGCCCCAGTAGCCCTCGGCGAGGTTCTGCAGCACCCGCAGCCGGTTCTCGGGGCTGGACTGGAAGTTGCGGAAGATGTTCTCCATCATGATGACGGCGGAATCGACGATGATTCCGAAATCGACGGCGCCAAGTGACAGCAGATTGGCGTCCTCGCCCTGCAGCACCAGGATGATGATGGCGAAGAACAGCGCGAACGGGATGTTGGCGCTGACGATCAGCGCGCTTCTGAGGTCGCCGAGGAAGACCCACTGGATCACGAACACCAATAGGCAGCCGAACATCAGATTGTGCAGCACCGTGTGGGTCGTGACGCTGACCAGCGAGGTGCGGTCGTAATAGGGGACCACCTTGACGCCGGGCGGCAGGGTGCCGTCGCTGTTGATCTTGGCGACTTCCTCCTCGACCTTCGGCACGATGTCGTTGGTGTGCTGGGTGCGTCCCATCACGACGATCGCCGCGGCGACGTCGTCGTTCCTGTCCTTGCCGGCGATGCCGAGCCGCGGCACATAGCCGACCGAGACCTTCGCGACGTCCTTGATCTGGATCGGCAGTCCGTTGGATTGGGTCAGGACGACGTTCTCGATGTCCCGGACCCTGTAGCCCTTGGTGATATCGTCATCGCCGCCGGAGTTGATCAGGCCGATGCCGCGAATGTTGACGGATTGCTGGCCGATCGCGATTTCGCGGCCGCCGACGTTGATGTTCGCGTTGCCGAGCGCGCTGATCAGTTGCGGCACGGTGATGTTGTAGGCTTCGAGCCTGGCAAGGTCGGCGTCGACGTTGAACTGCTTGGTGGTGCCGCCCCAGGAGTTGATCTGCACGACGCCCGGTATCGTCATCAGCCGCCGGGCGACGACGTAATCCTGCAACGTCCGGAGATTGGTCAGACCGAAATTCGGCGGACCGACCAGCTGGTAGCGGTAGATCTCGCCGACTAGGCTGGACTGCTGGATCTGCGGGATCTGATTGCCGGGAAGCTGGACGTTCTGCGTGAGGTTGTTGGTGGCCTGCGACAGCGCGAAGTAATAGTCGACGCCGTATCTGAAGGTGACCCGCACGAACGACAGGCCGTAGAACGAGGTCGAGCGGATGTTGACCACGCCCGGCGTCGAGTACAGCCCGACCTCCATCGGGATCGTATAGTACTTCTCCATCTCCTCGGCGGAAAGGCCGGCGGCCTGCGCCGTGATTTCGAGGATGACCGGCGCCGGGTTCGGATAGGCCTCGATGTTCAGCTTGGTGAACGCGGCGAATCCGGCGGCGCAGAACACGGCGAGGCCGAGCACGATGACGGCGCTTCGGGTCAGACCGAATTGGAGGAGGCTCTTGATCAAGGTGCTGCACTTACTCTTGAGCGGACGGGGCGCGTTGGCGCGGGCTAGCCGGTCGCCGCATTGGCGAACTTGTTGCTGAGGAAGATCGCGCCGGTGGAGGCGACCTTCTCGCCGGCGCCGAGGCCGCTGAGGATCTGCCGCCAGCCATCCTGCTCCATGCCTGTTGTCACCGTGCGGCGGTCGAACTTGCGGCCGTCGGTCGTGACCCAAACCGTCATCGTTCCGTCGCCCTCGCGCACGATGGCGTCCAGGGGCACGCTGACCGACAGTTTTGGCGGCTCGGTCTCGATGGTGAAGCTCGCCAGCATGCCAGCGCGCAGCTTGTGCTGGGGATCGTCGATCACCGAACGCACCAGCTGGCGGTGCGAGTTCGGATCGATGTTGAGTCCAAGCGTCGTCACGCGGCCGCGAAACACCTCGTTCGGATAGGCCGGCACCCGCACCTCGACCGGCTGGCCGATCCGGTAGGACGGCGCATCGGTCTCGATCACATTGGCGACCATCCACATCGTCGAGATGTCGGCCAGCGAATAGGGCGCCGGGGCATTGCCGGGCTGCACGAAGAGACCCGGCGCGGCATTGCGCGCGATGATCCGGCCCGAGATCGGGCTCGGCACCACCAGGATCGAATCGACCTTGCGGTCGGCGACGATGCGGTCGATCTCGGCGTCGGTCTTGCCGAAGATGCGCACTGCGTCGCGCCCGGCCTTGTAGTTGCCCTCGGCGGTCTGCTGATCCGACGTCGCCTGGTCGACGTCCTTCTGCGCGCCGCCGCCGGTCTTCAAGAGCTGCCGGACCCGCGCCAGCGTCCTGGTCTGCAGTTCGAGCACGCCGGCCGCGGCGAGCAGCGACGACTCGGCCTGCAGCAGATCGGGGCTGTCGATCGTGAACAGCCGGTCGCCCTTCGCAACCTCGTCACCGACATTGAGCGGCGTGTCGACGATCCTGCCGGGATTTGAGGTGAACGCCTGCACCAGCATGTTCTGGTTGAAGTCGATCGAGCCGACCGCGTTCTTCAGGGTCCGGAACGAACGTTGCTCCACGGCCATCAGCTTCACGGAGGCGGCCTGCTTGTCGCTCAGCGCGACGTATTGCTGCTCGACATTGACGTCCTGCGGCGCGCTCTCCTGGGCCGCCTTGGCATTCACGACGCCATCGGCGCGGGTCGTGAGCCACGCGCCGGCGAGAAGCGCCGCCAGCACCGGCATCGCCGCAAAGCCCATATACTTCATTCGAAATGACATCGCCCGCCGCCAATACTGCATGAAAGCCTCGCGCGAGAGACGAGGTCTTGCCGCATGGCTGGCCGTCGTCCGATCTCCCGGTGAGAACGGATGAACGATTATCAGGGCTAGCTGACGCCAGCCTTACATTTGCCCTCTTCGAGGGCACGCGCGGCGCGCGAATTTGATTGCGGCGGGAGCCGGTTTATCTATCTTGCGGGTGAATGGGAGCGGCCGCGCACAGCCAAATCATAGCGCTGTGAGCGGCAATCGGGCATTGTGCTCGAATGCGGATCGTTGGCACATCGAATTGCTCAACCGGGATCTGTTGCGGAATTGTTGCCTGGCTGGCGCATCGCAACAGGGTGTGCAATCGGAAGACCGATCGAATGAGAACAGGATTGCTGCGATGCGCCTTCTGATCGTCGAGGACAATGCGGAGCTATCGAGACTGCTCGCCAGCGGGCTGATGGCGGCGGGATACGAGTCCGATATCGTCAACAGCGTTGCCGAAGCGCGCGATGCGCTGCGCAGCGTCAGCTATGCCGCCATGATCCTCGACCTCAGTCTGCCCGACGGTGATGGCCTGTCGGTGCTGTCGGAGCTTCGTCGCAGGAACGACCCGTTGCCGGTCCTGGTGCTGACCGCGCGCAACGGTCTGCAGGATCGGGTCAGCGGGCTGCGCAGCGGCGCGGACGATTATCTGGCGAAGCCGTTCGCGCTGGAAGAGCTGGTGGCGCGGCTCGAAGCCATCCTGCGCCGGCCCGGCCAGCTGCTCGGCTCGTCGCTGAAGCTCGCCAATCTCGTCTACGACACCGAGAGCAAGCAGGTGTTCGTCGACGGCGCGCCGCATGTCTTTTCCGCGCGTGAGACGTCGGTGCTGGAGATCCTGCTGCGGCGCCAGGGGCGGGTTGTGCCGAAGAAGAATGTCGAGGATCACATCTTCGGTCTGTCGGGCGAGGTCGCCTCGAATGCGGTCGAGGTTTACGTGTCGCGGCTGCGCAAGCTGCTCAGCGAGCACCGCGCCAAGGTCATCATCCACACTATTCGGGGCGTCGGCTATCTGATGGCGGAGGAGAAATAGCGGTGTTCCGCTTCACGTCGCTGACCTCGCGGATCGTGTTCCTGCACATCGTGGCGGTCGCGGTCGCTGCGATCTTCCTACCGCTGCTGCTGCTGTGGCTGTTGAATTCGGAGATCAACCAGCTGCATCGCGAGGCGATGCGCGATCAGGCCGCCGATCTCGGCCAGAACCTCGCGGTCGATTCGGCGGGCAAGGTGCAGCTCAACCTGCCAGACAGCCTGAAGGGGCTCTATTCCGACGCTTATGGCCGCTACCGCTACGACATCTACGATGCGGACGACAATCTGCTGTTCTCGTCGCATCGTGGAGCGCCGCGACTGCCGGCCTTGGCCGACCGGATTTCCGGCGCCAGCGTCACCCAGCTTGTCGGCGGCCAGACGCTGCGCATCCAGGTCGCCGAGGACCTGTCGCATCGCGACGTCATCATCGATGACATCGTCTCCAATTTCTTCCGGCGGGTTGGCTGGATCACCATCCCGATCCTGCTGATCCTGCTGGCGACCGACATCCTGATCTTCCGCCGCGCCGTGATTCCACTGCTGCAGGCTTCGGAGGAGGCCAGGAGCATCGGGCCGGCCAGGACCGACATCCGCCTCCCCACGGACGGGATTCCGAGCGAGATCCTGCCGCTGGTGACCGCCGTCAACCAGGCCTTCGATCGTCTGGAGGAGGGGTTTCACGTGCAACGCCAGTTCACCGCCGATGCCGCGCATCAGCTGCGCACTCCGCTCGCGATCCTGAGGACGCGGATCGAGACGCTCGATGTCGCGAAGGGGACCAGGGAGCTGCATGCCGACATCGAGAGCATGAGCCGTATCGTCAGCCAGCTGCTCGAGATCGCCGAGCTCGACACGCTGGTGCTCGACCCCGGCGAGACCGCGGATCTTCGCGCGGTGTGCGCCGAGGTGGTCGGCTCGATCGCGCCGTACGCACTGGCGCAGCGGAAGGACATCGCGCTGCGCGGCACCGACGGTCCGGTGCGGGTCAAGGGCAATGCCGAGATGCTGCAGCGCGCGATCTTCAATCTGGCGGAGAACGCCATCAAGTACACGGCAGACGCGACCTCGGTCGATGTCGAGGTGCATGAGGACGGTTCGGTGCAGGTGCGCGACTGCGGGCCCGGGATTGCGCCCGCCGAGCAGGGCCTGGTGTTCCAGCGCTTCTGGCGAGGCGATCGCCAGCGCCACCGCACCGACGGGGCAGGGCTCGGGCTCTCGATCGTCCGCGGCGTCGTCGACGATCACGACGCGACGATCAAGGTCGAGAACCTGCCGTCCGGCGGAGCCCAGTTCACGCTGAGCTTCCGCCTCGCCAAGACGGAGCCGGCGACGGCCTGAGAGGCCGCCCGTGGCACCTGTCGTTCCGCGGGCCGGCCGGCTTACTTCACCTTGCCGTCGGACAGGTCCATGATCATGCGCGTGGTCAGATACAGCCGCGGCACTATGCTGTTGATCTGCACATACTCGGCATCGTTGGAGTGCGCGCCGAAGCCGGAGAGGCCCATGCCTTCAACCACGGCTCCCTTGGTCTTGAGGGCGGCAAACGCGGCGTCGGTGCCGCCGCCGGTGGCCCGCTCGGCGACGTTCAGCGGCATGCCGAGTTCCTGATAGATCGTCTTGCCGTGGCCGGCCACGCGGCGCGCGGCGTCGCTGGCTTCGAGTGGCGGGCGGCGTACCTCGAACTTCACCTCCACCTTGGAGTCGGGCAGCAGACGGTTCTTGATCTTGTCCTGCAGCGCCGTCTCGAGTTCGTCGAAGTCGGACACCTTGAGCGCACGCGCATCGGCCTGGGCGGTGGCTTCGGCGGGGATCACGTTGCGGTTGGTGCCGGACTTGGAAACCGTCCAGTTCAGCTTCAGGCCCTGCTCGAGCTTCGACAGGTCCTTCATCTGCAGCACCTGGTGCGACAGCTCATAGAGCGCATTCACGCCGCCTTCGGGCCTCGCGCCCGCATGCGACGACTTGCCGTGCACAGTGAGATAAGCCGAACCGATGCCGCTGGTGGCGAGGCGGAGCGTACCGCTGGCGTCGCTGCCTTCGAACGAGAACACGGCATCCTGCTCTGAGGCGACGCGGGTGATGGTGCTGCGCCAGCCGGGCGAAGAGATCTCCTCGTCGCCGTTGATCAGCACCGTGAGCGTGCCGTAATCCTTGAAGTTCAGCTTCTGCAGCAGCGCCACGCTGTGGAGGATGGTGGCGATGCCCTGCTTGTCGTCGGCGATGCCGAGGCCGTAGGCCTTGTCGCCATCGACGCGGAAGGGTTGGTCCTTCAGCATGCCCTTGAGATACACCGTGTCCATGTGCGCGATCAGCATGATCTTCGCGCTGCCGGTGCCCTTGAAGACGGCCTGCACGGCCGGGCCGATCTTCTCGGGCGTGTCGTCCAGCCGGTAGATGTCGGTGGTCTGCAGGATATCCACTGTGCCGCCGAGCTCTTTGAGCTGGCCGGCGATGCGCGCGGCGATCTGGTTGAGGCCGTCGATATCCTTGCTGCCGGATTCGATCTGCACGAGGTCGCGAAGGGTGTCGAGCAGCGGCTGCTGCTCCTGTTGTGCCAGTGCGCGAATGTCGGCCGCCGGTGCCGCGTGCGCGACAGCTGCGGCAAGCGCCAAACCAAACGATATGATCAGCGGGCGAACGAACGAGCGGGCGGGACGCTTCTGGGGCATGGGCGGCGATCTGTGAGTTGGAGGACGATCCGTACCCCGCGTCTTCACAGGCCTTGCCGCTGCCGTCAACAGCCGTGGCGCACCTCGAGCTTTGGTCCTGATGCAATCAGAACCGAAAATGCTTCAGGCGTGCCGAGTGCGCTGACGCCGGCTACTGCTTGGGTTGCCCGAAATCGAGCGGCGGCAGCTCGATCTGCGGCACCTCGATCTTGACCTTGTTGAGGTCGACGTCGAGCGGCTTGTCGAGCAGTCCGGTGACGACGACCGGGAACGCGATCACCAGCGCCACCATGATCGCCTGCAACCCGATCCAGGGCATCGCGCCCCAGTAGATGTCGGAGCTCTTCACTTCCTTTGGCGCCACACCGCGCAGGTAGAACAGCGCGAAGCCGAACGGCGGATGAAGGAACGAGGTCTGCATGTTGACGCAGAGCATCACGCCGAACCAGATCAGCGCGGCGTCGGGGCCGACCACCGGCGCCAGCACCTTCTGCGCGATCGGCGCGATCATCGGCAGGATGATGAAGGCGATCTCGAAGAAATCGAGGAAGAACGCCAGGAAGAAGATGAAGATGTTGATGAAGATCAGGAAGCCCCAGACGCCGCCGGGCAGCGAGGTCAGATGGTGCTCCAGCCAGGTGCCGCCGGACACGCCGAGGAACACCACCGAGAAGCAGGTCGACCCGATCAGGATGAAGGTGACCATGCAGGTGATGCGCATGGTGGTCTCGTAGCCCTGCTTGATCAGGTCGCGCAGGTCCGGGATCTTGACCGCTTCGAGGCAGATCCAGACCACCGCGAGATAGGTGATCGCAAACGCGAGCCTGAAGATCAGGTTCTCGCTGTAGAGCATCGCGATGATGGTGCCGATGCCGCCGGCGATCACGCCGATGATGAGCACCTTGCGGCCGGTCGCGCTGAAATCCTTGTGGTGGATCGCGGCGAGCACGATGGCGCCGACCGCGCCCATGGCGCCGGCTTCCGTCGGGGTCGCAAGGCCCATCATCATGGTGCCGAGCACGACGAAGATCAACACCGCGGAGGGGATGATGCCGAGCAGGCACTTCTTCCACAGCGCCCAGCCGGTCAGCGTGCGCGCCTCGATCGGCACCGCAGGCACATGGCTCGGCTTGAAGATGCCAAGCAGGAAGGTGTAGCCGGCGAACAGCAGGATCTGGAACACCGACGGGCCCCAGGCGCCGAGATACATGTCGCCGACCGACTTGCCGAGCTGGTCGGCGAGCACGATCAGG
The DNA here is from genome assembly GCF_015291625.1 of Bradyrhizobium sp. CCBAU 53421. Classification (NCBI taxonomy): domain Bacteria; kingdom Pseudomonadati; phylum Pseudomonadota; class Alphaproteobacteria; order Hyphomicrobiales; family Nitrobacteraceae; genus Bradyrhizobium; species Bradyrhizobium sp. CCBAU 53421. The sequence goes on along the minus strand of NZ_CP030047.1, from coordinate 5,839,962 downwards.
ACGAGAGAGGGAGGGACAAGCTGCGTGATGGTGCCGGAGGCGGCAAGCACGCCCGTGATGTAGCGGATGTTGTAGCCGTAGCGGATCATCACCGGCATCGAGATCAGCGCCATCGCGATCACCTGCGCCGCCACCGTGCCGGTGATGGCGCCGAGGATGAAGCCGACGATGATCACGGAATAGCCGAGGCCGCCGCGGATCGGGCCGAACAGCTGGCCCATCGAATCCAGCATGTCCTCGGCGAGCCCGCATCGCTCCAATATCGCGCCCATGAAGGTGAAGAACGGGATCGCGAGCAGCAGCTCGTTGGACAGCACGCTGCCGAAGATGCGGCCCGGGATCGCCTGCAGGAAGTTGAGGTCGAAGAAGCCGAGATAGATCGAGAGGAACCCGAACGACAGGCCGACCGCGGCGAGCGTGAACGCCACCGGATAGCCGATCAGCATTGCAATGATCAGGCCGCCGAACATCAGCGGCGGCATCATCTCCAGCGTGATCATTGCGTCGGCCTCTCATACTTCGCGTCGATGGTCACATAGCCCTGCAGCGCGGCGATCCGCTTGATCACCTCGGAGACGCCTTGCAACGCAAGCATCACGAAGCCGGACGGGATAACGAACTTGATCGGCCAGCGTAAGAGGCCGCCGGCATTGCCGCTCATCTCGCCGACCGCATAGGCCTGGTGGAAGAACGGCCAGGACAAATAGGCGAGCAGCAGGCAGGCCGGGATCAGGAAGAACAATGTGCCGATCATGTCGAGCCAGAGCTGGCCGCGTTCGGACAGCATCAGATAGAGGATCTCGACGCGGACATGCTCGTTGCGCTTGAAGGTGTAGGAGGCGCCGAACATCACGAGGATCGCGAACATGTACCACTGCGCCTCGAGCCAGCCGTTCGAGGAGTAGCTGAACGCGTAGCGGATCATGGCATTGCCGGCGCTGACCAGGCAGGCGATCAGCACGAGCAGATTGCAGATGGTGCCGATCTTCTCGTTGAGTCGGTCGATGGCCTGACTCAGTGCCAACATTGGGCGCATCACGATCTCCGCGGCCGCGCCAGTCGCGCGCCGAATATCTTCTCAAGCATCATCTGGCCGCCGCGCGCATGCGCACGGAGCCACGGCTCACCTTCAGGAGCAGTTGCAAGCGATCGTCCTCCCCCGAAAATCCGCTTCCGCCGTTGTTAGCTGCTCTTGGCTGCCGGATCGTCGGCAGATGCCGACTGGGGGCAGCGGCCTATCCGGCCTGGCGAGCGTGAAAGCCGGGGCACCAAATCAGCGCCGTGGAACGCCGTCAATCGGAAAATGGGCAAATTGACGCCACGGCAAATCGTTGTCCCGCCTTGGTAATCGGGAGACGGAGCAGGCGTCGGCAGTGGGCTATACTAGCCGCCGGTCACGCTCATGTGGCGGCTGACGCTCGGGCGGTTGTGGCGGCGGTCGATGATGAAGTCGTGCCCCTTCGGCTTCAGCCCGATGGCCCGGTCGATGGCCGCCGCCAGCAGGTCGTTGTCGGCGGAGGCGCGCAGCGGCCGGCGCAGGTCGGAAGCGTCCTCATGGCCGAGGCAGGTGTGCAGCGTGCCGGTGCAGGTGATCCGCACCCGGTTGCAGGATTCGCAGAAATTGTGGGTCATCGGCGTGATGAAGCCGAGCTTGCCGCCGGTCTCGGCGACCCGGACATAGCGGGCAGGGCCGCCGGTGTCGTCGGCGAGATCGGTCAGCGTGTAGTGCTTTTCGAGCCGCGCGCGCAGCAGCGATAGCGGAACGTACTGATCGATGCGGCCCTCGCCGATGTCGCCCATCGGCATCACCTCGATCAAGGTCAGGCCCATGCCCTTGGCATGCGCCCATTGCATCAGCGCGGGAATCTCGTCCTCGTTCATGTTCTTCAGCGCGACCGCGTTGATCTTGACCGCAAGCCCCGCCGATCGTGCCGCCTCGATGCCCGACAGCACCTTGTCGATGTCGCCCCAGCGGGTGATGGCCCGGAATTTTACGGGGTCGAGCGTGTCGAGCGAGACGTTGACCCGGCGCACGCCGCAATCGGCCAGCTCCTGTGCGAAGCGCGCGAGCTGCGAACCGTTGGTGGTCAGCGTCAATTCGTCGAGTGCGCCGGTCGAAAGGTGGCGCGACAGCGAACGCACCAGGCTCATCACATTGCGGCGGACCAGCGGCTCGCCGCCGGTGAGGCGGATCTTGCGCACGCCCTTGGCTACGAAGGCCGAGCACAGGCGGTCGAGTTCCTCCAGCGTCAGGAGATCGGCCTTCGGCAGGAAGGTCATGTCTTCCGACATGCAGTAGAAGCAGCGCAGGTCGCAGCGGTCGGTGACGGAGACGCGCAGGTAACGGATCGTCCGGCCGAACGGATCGGTCATCGGACGGAACAGCGTGTCGGAATGCGCCTGCGTGGATCCGTTCATTCAACCCAAGCCTTCAACCAGAGCCTTCAACCAGAGCCTTCGAACCAAGGCGTTCCCTTCAGTGCCGGACCGTGACGGACCCAGCACGCGCAATCTATGCATGTTGGCGCGCCGTCACAATGCGTCCGTAAGGATGATCCGCAACATGCAAAGCTGATTGTGCGCGATAGGTGAGACAGATCGCGCGATGCATGATCGCAATCGCCGATGTGTCTCCACCAAAACCAAAAACCCGGCTTTGGGCCGGGCTCTTGTGCAGTGCGCAATCCTGCGTGCTAGCGCGTTGGCGCTGCGGCCGCCGGCGGCGGTGCCGCAGCGGGAGCAGGGAACGCCGCGTCCGGCGCGGCGGCGGGAGCCGCAGCGGCAGCCGGCTTCGGCTTCTTCTTCTTCGGCCGCATCGCCTTGTGCGCGCGCGGCGGCGGGCCGGCGGGTTGCAGCTCGGCGAACACCGGGCTCGGATCGAGCGTGGTGGTGGCCGGGCTCGTGAAGTCGCCCGGCGAGCGGGTCACGGTCACCGGCACCGTCGCCGGCTGGAACTTCGGCATGTTGAAAGTGACGGTGAAGTTGGCCTCCGGCGCCGGGATCGACACCGTGCAGGGCGTCTTGCAACCCGGTCCAATCGAGGTCACGGCGTCAGCGCCTTGCGGTGCAGAATCCAGCTGCACCTGCATTGGCGGCGGTGCCGACTTGAACGAATCCAATGAGAAGGAGGAGCAGCCGGCCAGGCTCAGCCCGGCGGCCGCAATCACGATGATACGACGCATGATCCACACTCTACTGCGGCAATCAGCCACAATCCCCGGCCCGACCATAGGTGCGTCGGAACAGAGGCGCAACAGGAGGAGGCCTGTTCGTTAAAGGATGGTTAATGGCAAATTCGCATGGCAAAATATTGCCAAGTGATATCAGCGTGTTACGGAAAACTTATGCGGCGCCGAGGCTGGCGACGGCGTCCGGCAGATCGCGCATATGGCTGATCAGCCGGTCCGGCTTCAGCTCGGTCATCGGGACGTCAGTATAGCCGAAATCGACCCCGATCACCGGGACGCTGGCGCGCCGGGCGACCCCGACATCGGGACCGGCATCGCCGACCATGATGGCCCCGGGCAGCTTTCCGCCTGCGCGCGCGACCGTCTCGCGCAGGAACGCCGGATCGGGTTTCGCGACCCCGAACGTGTCCTGGCCGCAGATCGCGGCAAAGCGCGGGGTCAATCCGAGCCGGTCGAGCAGCAGCTTCGACAGCCACTCCAGCTTGTTGGTGCAGACCGCAAGGAGATGGCCCTTGGCCGCAAGCCGGTCGAGCGCGGGCTCGAGCCCGTCGAACGGGCGCGACCCGTCGGCGATGTGCTCGGCGTAATAGTCGATGAAATCCGCGGTCAGGCGATCGAGGTCGGCGAGGCTGACCACGCGTCCGTCCACCTCGAGCCCGCGCTCAAGCAGCTTGCGCGCGCCGGCGCCGATCATGCTGCGGGCCGCCGACAGCGGAACCGGCCGCAGGCCTTCGCGGTCGAGCACAAAATTCAGCGCGCTGATCAGGTCAGGCGCGGTGTCGACCAGCGTGCCGTCGAGATCGAACACGATGATGGGGGGAGAAGAGGCGGACATCTGTTTCTGGCTATCAGGGCAGCGCGGCGCGATGCAAGCGAAGATGCTAGCGTGGTGCAAAAAAGGGAGGCTCGGATGCGGGAACTTGCCGGAAAAGCCGCGTTTGTCACCGGTGCGGCCAGCGGAATTGGCCTTGCCATGGCAACCGCGTTCGCGCGGGAAGGCATGAAGGTGATGCTCGCCGACATTGAAACCGGCGCGCTCGACAAGGCCGTCGATGGGCTACGGGCCGGCGGCGCCGATGTCCATGGCGTGGTCTGCGACGTCGCCGATCCCGCAAGCGTCGACCGCGCGGCAGAGACATCGTTCAGCGCCTTCGGCAAAGTCCATGTCGTCTGCAACAATGCCGGTGTCGCCGGTGGTGGCGGCATCGACCCGATCTCCGTCGACGACTGGCGCTGGGTGATCGACGTCAACCTGATGGGCGTCGTGCACGGCGTCAGGAGCTTCCTGCCGCACATCCGCGGCCATGGCGAGGGCGGCCATATCGTCAACACAGCGTCGATGGCCGGCATGAATGCCGGGCTCGGCGTCAGCCCGTATTCGGCGTCCAAATTCGCCGTCGTCAGCCTGTCCGAAGGGCTTTCGGCGCAACTGAAGCCGCTCGGGATCGGCGTCAGCGTGCTCTGTCCGAGCTATGTGCGGACCCGGATCGGCGAGAGCGGGCGCAACCGCCCGGCGCAGTACGGCCCGGCCCGCCAGCTTGCGCCTGACAGCCCGGCAGCCGCGCTCGTCGCCGAGATCGCGCGGCGCCTCGAGGCCGGTCTCGATCCGGCCGCGGTCGCGGCCCGCGTAGTGAGCGCGATTCACGACGACCGGCTCTATGTTTTCACCCACCCGGGGATGCGGGCCGAGGTCGAGGACCGTTTTGCGGCGATTTTGGCCGCGATGGATGCCGTTTCGGCCTAAAGACGGGCCCGGATGGCGCTATTCCTGCCAGTGAATCGAGGCTAGATATGCGCCCGCCGGGCCGCCCGATGGCGCGCCCGTAACGGACAACCGAGGGGCTATCGGCCGTGGACATGGACGCACTGAAACGCCAGGCGGCGGCGCGCGCGCTCGAAGAGGTGCGCGACGGCATGAAGCTCGGGCTCGGCACCGGATCGACCGCCAAGCACTTCGTCGAGCTGCTCGGCGAGAAGGTCCGGTCAGGCATGAAGGTGATCGGCGTGCCGACCTCGGAGGCGACCCGGGCGGACGCGATCCGCTGCGGCATTCCGCTGACCACGCTGGACGACATCGATCATCTCGACCTCACCATCGACGGCGCCGACGAGATCGACCCAGCGCTCAATCTGATCAAGGGCGGCGGCGGCGCGCTGCTGCGCGAGAAGATCGTGGCGGCGGCCAGCGACCGCATGATCGTGATCGCCGACGACAGCAAATGGGTCGACGTGCTCGGCCGCTTCCCGCTGCCGGTCGAGGTGATCCCGTTCGGGCTCGCCGCGACCCAGGCCGCGATGGCGCGGGCGTTCGCACAGGCCGGCGTGTCCGGCCAGATGATCGTCCGCAAGGGCAAGGACGGTCACGTTTTTGTCACCGATGGCGGCCACTGGATCGTCGATGCGCATCTCGGCCGGATCGGCGACCCGCCGCGTCTTGCCGGTTTGCTCAGCGTGATTCCGGGCGTGGTCGAACACGGCCTGTTCATCGGGCTCGGCAGCGTCGCCGTGCTGGCCGGCGCACAGGGAATTCGGGTTGTTGAACGGCGATAGCGCCGCAAGCAAGGAGACTTGGAATGAAGCGTTTTTCGGGACTTTTGTCGGCGGCGGCTCTGGCGGCCGGCCTCGCGCTCGCGGCCGCACCGGCGATGGCGCAGCAACAGCTGCCGCCGATGCCCAAGGTCAAGCAGTCGACCCCCGCGGCGATCGGGTACGCCAAGGAAATCCTGACCATGAAGAACGTGGCGGTGATGTATTCCGGCGCCGTTCCGGGAATCATCGAGAAGACCAAGACCGGTCTGCTGCAGCAGTATCTGAACTACCAGAAGGACCTCGACGAGGTGGCGCTGGTCGTCGCCAAGCAGTTCGCGGGCGGCGAGAAGGAGATCGGCGAAGGCATGGCGCAGATCTACGCCGCCGAGTTCACCGAGCAGGAGCTGAAGGATCTCGTGACGTTCTACAAGACGCCGCTCGGTCAGAAACTTTTGACCGCGGAGCCCACGGCAATCAACGGATCGCTGCAATATATGCAACAGTGGGCGCAGCAGTTCGGCGTGATCGTCAACGGCCAGTTCAAGGCCGAGATGAAGAAGCGCGGCAAGGATATCTGACGCGCTTCTTACCTCGCCCCGCTTGCGGGGAGGGGTCGGCACGTAGTGCCGGGTGAGGGGGACTCTCCGCTGGTCTGACTCGCGGAGATGCCCTCACCCCAACCCTCCCCCCGCAAGAGCGGGGCGAGGGAGCAGGAAGAAAGAGGGTTGCCATGGCCGAGTTTGACGTCGACCTGTTTGTCATCGGTGGTGGTTCGGGCGGCGTTCGTGCCGCCCGCATCGCCGCCAATTATGGCGCCAAGGTCATGGTGGCCGAAGAGTACCGGATGGGCGGCACCTGCGTGATCCGCGGCTGCGTGCCGAAGAAGCTGTTCGTGATCGGCAGCCACGTCCACCAGGAGATCGAGGACGCGGCCGGCTTCGGCTGGAGCATCGGCCAGGTCTCGTTCGACTGGGCGACGCTCGTCGCCAACAAGGACAAGGAGATCGCCCGGCTCGAGGGCGCCTACACCACCAATGTCGAGAAATCGGGCGCGAAGATCGTGAAGACCCGGGCGGTGCTCGAGGACGCGCATACGCTGCGCCTCGCTACCGGCGAGAAGGTGACCGCGAAGTACATCCTGATCGCGACCGGCGGCGCGCCCAATCACGGCCCCGTCGTGCCCGGCATCGAGCACGTGATCTCCTCCAACGAGGCGTTTCACCTCAAGGAGCTGCCGAAGCGGATCGTGATCCAGGGCGGCGGCTACATCGCGCTAGAATTCGCCGGCATCTTCGCCGGCTACGGCTCCGACGTGTCAGTGGTCTATCGCGGCGACAACATCCTGCGCGGCTTCGACGAGGACGTGCGCAAGCATGTCCGCGCCGAGATGGAGAAGCGCGGCATCACCATCATCACCGGCTCCACGGTGGCGAAGGTCGACAAGCACGGCCGCGACTACACCACACATCTGTCGAGCGGCTCCAGCATCGCCTCCGACCAGGTGATGTTCGCGATCGGCCGGCATCCCAACGTCGCCAATCTCGGGCTGGAGACCGCCGGCGTCGCCATCAATCCCGCCAATGGCGGCATCCAGGTCGACGGCTGGTCGAAGACCTCGGTCGACAACATCTACGCGATCGGCGACGTCACCCATCGCACCAACCTGACCCCGGTCGCGATCCGCGAGGGCCATGCCTTCGCCGACACCGTGTTTCGGCAAGCGCCCGGTCCAGGTCGACCACGCCACGATCCCGACCGCGGTGTTCTCGCAGCCGGAGGTCGGCACCGTCGGCCTGACGGAAGAAGAGGCGCGGGCGCAGTATAGCCACGTCGACATCTACAAGACCGATTTCCGCCCGATCAAGGCGACGATGTCCGGCCGCGACACCCGCGTGCTGATGAAGCTCGTGGTCGACGGTTCGAGCGACCGCGTGCTCGGCTGCCACATCGTCGGCGATTGCGCCGCCGAGATCACGCAAGCGATCGCGATCGCGGTGAAGATGAAGGCGACCAAGGCCGATTTCGACGCCACCGTCGCGCTGCATCCGACCGCCTCCGAAGAGCTGGTGACGATGCGGACGCCATCCGCGCGCCACGTGCGCCAGGCGGCGGAGTAGCGGTAGCCCGCAGGCCGGTGCTGCCGTCCTGGTGCTCTCCTGGCGATGGGAAGCGGAGAACGAGCCCTGCCCGACAGCGCAACGCCGCCCGCTTAAAATACATGCGAGCGGCGCTGTCTCTAGCCCCAGGAAGGTCGTGGCAAAATCCTGATGAGTTTAAGTCTGCGGAAGCGGGCAAAGGTTTCATACCTCTGAAGGGGTAGCTGGCCTCCGCAAGACCGGCGCATGGTCGGCGTCCGCGCTTGGTGCCGGCGATTAGGGCACCCTTGTTGACCTGCATATCCACCGGGGATTTTTCCTCGAGACCGTTCACCGCGCGTGCAAATCCAATCCGCTTTTTCCGCCGAATGGCCCGCGCAACGGCGTTTGTGCACAGGGGCCGCGTGATCAGTGCCGCGGCCATCTCGCGCGCCTTGGAACCATGCGCTATGCTGGCAGTTCCACTCTCAAACAGTTTGATGTCTCAAATTGAGGGAGCCGCCCATGAGAGGCCCAACCGAGCAGGAGATTCGGACCCGCGCCTACGAATTGTGGAAGGACGCCGGCGAACCGCCCGGGCAGATGGATCAACTCTGGTACAAGGCCGAGCGGGAATTGCTGGCGCGCAAGGCGGCCAACGGCGAGGCGCATTGCGATATCAACGGGCAGGACGGGCCGACACCGTATCCGGCGAAGTTGAGGGGCGTGCATTGAGCATATCGCGCGGCTGAGCTAACGAGCCCGGCAAGCTGGTCCGGACCCGGAGGCATGATGCGCGACGCGATCGATCTTTCCGAGAAACTCTCGACATTCAGCGATCACTGGTCGCCGCGCACCGTCGCGCAATTCAACGCCTGCGACGTCATGGTGGTGAAGGTGCAGGGCGAGTTCGTCTGGCACAAACACGACGACACCGACGACTTCTTCCTCGTGCTGAAAGGCGTGCTCGACATCGAGCTGCGCGACCGCACCGTCACGCTGCACCCCGGCCAGATGTACATTGTGCCCAAGGGCGTCGAGCACCGCCCCGTCGCACGCGAAGAGGTGCATCTGCTGCTGATCGAGCCGACGGGCACGCCGAACACGGGGGATAAGGCGACGGCGGCGCCGCGGAAGGCGGTGTGAGATCGGTAGGACGGTTGGAGCGAAGCGATACCCATCATTTTGACCGCTAATCCGGGTTGATGGGTTTCGCTTCTACTGCGGCTTTGCACCGCACGCGGCCGAACAACCCGCAAGACCGACCAGATCATGTCGCGAGAATGCGAACGTATGACTGACCGGCCAGGCCACATATTCGGTGTCGTCCCGGCCTAGGGCCGATCGACATTCATTGCATCCAGATCATTGCGGCTGCGAGATGGATGAAGCCAGTAAAGTTGCCAGATCGCCTGTCATAACGGGTTGCCAAGCGTCGGAAGTGTTTGAGCTGGCAAAAGCAGCGCTCGATGCGGTTGCGCTGTTTGTAGGCGTCGGCGTCGTGCGGAATGATGATCTTGCGGGTGCGGTTTGACGGGATCACCGCCGTTGCGCCGATTTCCGCGATGATCGCACGCAAGGCGTTGCTGTCATAGGCCTTGTCGGCGAGCACGGCATCGCCGCTCTGGCCGTGGAGCAGTGCGGGCGCCTGGGTGATGTCATTAACTTGCCCAGCCGTGACGATGAAGCGGAGCGGACGGCCGAGCGCATCAGCCAGCATGTGGATCTTGGTGGTCAGTCCGCCTCGGGAACGCCCCAGCGCCTGATCTTTGGCCCCCCTTTTCCGCTCGTCGCCTGCTGGTGGGCGCGAACGATGGTGCTGTCGATCATCAGATACTGGTTGTCGCGATCGGCGGTCAGAGCAGCGAACACGCGCTCCCAGACGCCGGCATGGCACCAGCGGCTGAAGCGCTGATGCACCGTTTTCCACTTGCCGTACCGTTCCGGCAGGTCGCTCCAGTGTGCGCCCGATCGCAAGACCCACAAACATCCGTTGACGAACAGTCGATTGTCCGCAGCCGTCCGTCCCGGGTCGCCAGCTTTCCCCGGCAGCAGTGGCGCAACCCTCGCCCATTGCGCCTCCGTCAGCTCATATCGTTTCGCCGCCACCATCTGCTCCGTGTCTCGAATCACGGAACTCTATGAATCAGCGATCAAACCGCTTGGGAATCCTGAATGTCGATCGGTCCTAGTGCGCAATTGCGCACGGGGGCCGGGACCCATAACCACAATTGCCCATTGTTTTGCAACGCTAGAACGACGAGTCCCGTCAACAATATCCGCCGCGGCGTATGGGTCCCGGCCTGCGCCGGGACGACGACTGAATTTGAGACGCGCAGCGTGCCTCACAACTGCGCCACACACTCGGCGTCGTCCTGGCGAAAGCCAGGAGGTGGATTCACACTCGAAGTGCAACACTTGAGCAGCAAAGGCCTCAGCGGGGGTCCTGAAGTCAGGGCACTTGCGCGGGGTGTTGTTGTAGGCGCCGAAGGCCTGGCGGAGGCGTCGGGTTGGGAGGGTTTCGAGGTCAGTTTTGCGCGGGGTGAAGCGGCGCATCCGGCCGATGGCATTCTCGATGCCGCCTTTTTGCCAGGGCGAGTGGGGATCGCAGAAGAACGTCTGGATCAAGAGGCTTTGCAAGGAAAGGTGCGATGCGAACTCGGTGCCGTTGTCGAAGGTCACGGTGCGGCGCATCGGCTGCGGCAGGGCCGCGAACAGGCGCACGAGATGGCTGGCGACCCCGGACGCGAGTTTGCTGTCGAGGCGGTCGCCGAGCAGGATACGGGAGGTGCGCTCATGCACGGCCAGGATCTGCTGGCCGTACTTGGAGAACATCATGAGGTCGGCCTCCCAATGGCCCGGGGTCTTGCGATCGGCGACCTCGATCGGGCGCTGATCCAGCGAAACACGGCCCGCGATGAAGCTTGCGGGACTGCCCCCTCGCTTGCCGCGACGACCGCGCTTGGCCTTGCGACGGGGCAGATAGTTCCGCCAACTGAAGTCCGAGGTGCGGGCGATCTGGGCATAGATGAAGCGATAGATGCTCTCGTGAGAGATCACCTTGCGCCGGTGCTGGCGGGCCAGCCGGCCGGCAACCTGCTCGGGCGACCAGCCGCGGCCGAGGCCCGCCAGGACGGTGCGGCGCAGTTCGGCCTCTCGTTCGAGGCGAGAGCCCTTCCAGCGCCGTGCCGGCGTCTGTTGCTGGGCGTAGCTTGGCTTGTAGCCAACCTGAACGCCGCGATTGCGGTTCATCTCTCGAGAGATCGTTGATGGCGGGCGATCCAAAGCTGCCGCGATTTGCCGGACCGAGTGGCCATTGGCCGAAAGCCGGGCAATCTCGCATCGATCTTCCAACGAGAGCTGCTTGTAACTCCGCCCCATGGCAACACCTCCTGTCGGAAGTGTTGCACTTCGTTTGTGAACTCAGGGGACCCATAACCCCACGTGTTCGTTGTGGCGCGACGCTGGGACCGCGTTCCTGTTCACAAGCAAATTCGGTGGTCATGGGTCCTGGCTTTCGCCAGGACGACGGAGGCGGCCGAGTGCGTTTACCCTTCCGCCTCGAGCCATTCCGCGGCGCCGCGCCAGAGGGCGTCGCGGTGTTCGCTGCGGAAGAAGCCGAAATGGCCGATCGCTTTCGCGCCGGCATCGGCGGGCCGGATCGAGATGATCTCCGGGGTGATCGAGGTGAAGGCGGAGCACAGCAATTCGACCGCCGGCCGCGTCGCCCAGGTGTCGTCGGTGATGGCAAGCGCGCGGAGCTTGCCCTTGAACTTCGGAAAATTCTCGCGCGCCGCAAGCGTCGTGTCGTCGAGCAGGTAGCGCTCGCGCATCACCCAGCCGCGCCATTGCTCGAACACGCCGCGCGGCAGGTCCATGCCGAGGCCGGCCCAGCCGGGCACATAGCCGAGCGTACGCGCCAGCGGCAGGCCGATGCCGTTCATGAAGGCGACGACGCGGTAGCGCTCGGGCGAAGCCATCAGCTTCCAGGTGGCGGCCTGCGAGGCGACCAGCAGCGCGCGCGGGATCTCGGCGTTGTTGGCGAGGAGCCCAAGCGCCTGGCCGCCGAAGGAGTGCCCGACATAGGCGAACGGCAGGTCGCGATAGCGATAGCGCATCCAGCTCACGGCCGCGGTGGTGTCGAGCGCGGCCCAGTCGGCCATCGTGGCCTTGAAGCCGGCCAGCGACTTCGGCTTGTTGAGGCCGGTCGCCGCCATCGGCCGGCTGTCGCCGGTGCCGCGGTAGTCGTAGGTCAGCACCGCCGAGCCGCGGCGGGCGAGGTAGCCGGCGAAGCCGCGATAGACCTTGCGGGGCACGGCGGTCGCCGAGTTGATCAGGACGGCGTGGCGCTTCCTGCCGCGCGGCAGGAACAGCGTCGCGGCAAGCGGATAGCCGTCCGCGGCCGGCACGACGATGTCGTCGCTAAAAACGTCGTCCGGCGTGGCCTGGGCCACGGCAATTTGGCTGGCATTCATGGTATGGTCCAGCAAATGCGAATTCGCATTTTCCTGCAAGAGTTTGACGGGATTGCAGGAATCCTTCTAGCGGGGGAGCGGGCGGCTGTGTATAAGCCGACCTTTCCCGTCGATTAAGTCGCGGTTTTTGCTCAGGAGTTGACCTCATGTCCGAGCGGTGGACACCCGATAGCTGGCGCGCCAAGAAGGTGCTGCAGGTGCCCGATTATCCCGATGCCAAGGCATTGGCCGATGTCGAGGCCCAGCTCGCGACCTTTCCGCCGCTGGTGTTCGCGGGCGAGGCGCGCAACCTGAAGAAGGCGCTGGGGCGGGTTGCCAACGGCGAGGCCTTCCTGCTGCAGGGCGGCGACTGCGCCGAGAGCTTTGCCGAGCACGGCGCCAACAATATCCGCGACTTCTTCCGCGTGCTGCTGCAGATGGCCGTGGTCATGACCTATGCCGGCGCGCTGCCGGTGGTGAAGGTCGGCCGCATCGCAGGCCAGTTCGCCAAACCGCGCTCGTCGCCGACCGAGAAGCAGGGTGATGTCGAGCTGCCGAGCTATCGCGGCGACATCGTCAACGACATCGCTTTCACGCCGGAAGCGCGCATCCCGGATCCGCAGCGCCAGCTGATGGCTTATCGCCAATCCGCCGCGACGCTGAACCTGCTGCGCGCGTTCGCGACCGGCGGCTTCGCCAATCTCGGCAGCGTGCATCAGTGGATGCTCGGCTTCCTGAAGGATTCGCCGCAGTCCCGCCGCTACAAGGAGCTGGCCGACCGGATCTCGGATGCGCTGAACTTCATGCGCGCCTGCGGCCTCGACCTCGAGAGCCATCCCGAGCTGCGCGCCACCGATTTCTACACCAGCCACGAGGCGCTGCTGCTCGGCTACGAGCAGGCGATGACGCGGGTCGATTCCACCACCGGCGACTGGTACGCGACCTCGGGCCACATGATCTGGATCGGCGACCGCACCCGCCAGCTCGATCACGGCCATGTCGAATATTTCCGCGGTATCAAGAACCCGATCGGCCTGAAATGCGGCCCGTCGCTGAAGCCGGACGAGCTCTTGAAGTTGATCGACGTGCTCAGCCCCGACAACGAGCCGGGACGCCTGACGCTGATCAACCGCTTCGGCGCCGACAAGGTCGGCGAGCATCTGCCGGGCCTGATCCGCGCCGTGCAGCGGGAAGGGCGCAAGGTGGTGTGGTCGTGCGATCCGATGCACGGCAACACCATCACCTCGACCACGGGCTACAAGACGCGGCCGTTCGACCGCGTGCTGGCTGAGGTGAAGTCGTTCTTCCAGATCAATGCCGCCGAAGGCACCCATGCCGGCGGCGTGCATCTGGAGATGACCGGGCAGGACGTCACCGAGTGCATCGGCGGCGCCCGCGCCATCACCGACGAGGATCTCAACGACCGCTACCACACGGTTTGCGATCCCCGCCTCAACGCCGAACAGTCGATCGACATGGCCTTCCTGATCGCCGAGCTGCTGAAGCAGGAGCGCGCCGGCAAGGTCAAACCGATGCCGGCCGCTGCAGGGCTGTGATTTGGGGCAGGTGACTTGGTGCAGTGATTTGGGGGCCGTGACTTGAGGGCAGTGACTTGCTGAGGTTCTGGCGAGCCACCATCAACTCGCGCAACGGGCTGGCGTTTGCCATTCGCTCGGAGCAGGCGATTCGCGAGGAGGTGGTGGCACTGGTGCTGTCGCTGCCGCTGGCCTGGCTGATCGGCGCCACCGTGATGCGCCGGGTCGAGCTGGTCGCGACCGTGGTGCTGGTGCTGGTGATCGAGCTGCTCAACACCGCGATCGAGAAGCTCGCCGACCGCCTGACCATGGATCACGACCCGCAGATCGGCCGGGTCAAGGACATGGGCTCCGCCGCCGTCGGCGTCGCGCTCGTGATGGCCGGGCTGTTCTGGCTGTTCGCCCTCGCCGAACGGATGGGCGCGTTCTGAATATGGGTGGCAGCAAGCCGATCAAGCTTGCGGTTGTCGGACGCGGTCTGATCGGGTCGGCCGCCGCGCGCCACCTGAGCAAAATGGGCCACGACGTCGCGCTGATCGGGCCCGACGAGCCGGCCGATTTCGCGCGCCATGAGGGCGTGTTCGGCAGTCACTATGACGAGGGCCGCATCACGCGGACCTACGATCCGCACGTATTCTGGCGCCAGATGAACCGCGCCGCGATTGCGCGCTATGGCGAGATTGCCACGGAAAGCGGTGTCGAGTTCTACCGCGAAGCCGGTGCGCTCCACATCGGCGATCGCGAAACCACCGACGTCGCCTCGGTCGGCAAGGTCTGCGCCGACGAGGCGATCGCGTGTGAGGCCTATCAGGATGCCGCGCTCGCGGAGCGATTTCCGTTCCTGAAATCAACAGTGGGAATGCTTGGCTATTTCGAGCCGGGCAATGCCGGCTACATCTCACCGCGCCGCCTGGTCCGGGCGCAGACCATCGCGGCGGAGCGCGCCGGCGCGCGGATCATTGACGAGCCTGCGCTGGGAATTTCGGAAAGCGGCTCCGGTGTGACGATCCGGACGCGATCGGGCGATGTCGAGGCCGAGCGTGTGCTGGTTGCGGCCGGCGGGCACACCCAACCACTGCTCGGCCGATCGCTGGGCTTGACCGTCTATGGGCGCACGGTGGCGCTGTTCCGGCTGGATGCGTCGGAGGTGCAACGGCTGGCCGGTATGCCGTCGATGCGCTGTCTCGGTCCCAAGGGCGACAATCCCTACATTCTGCCACCGATCCCATATCCGGACGGCCAGAGCTGGCTGAAGCTCGGCGGCGATCCCGTCGACCATCGGCTCGACGGCGAGGCCGAGATCAAGGACTGGTTCCGGTCGGGCGGATCGGTCGACGTGGCCGATCGGCTGCAAAGTCAGATCCTTGACCGGATCCGCGACTTCAAATTCGAGGAACGCCGCGTCGTGCCCTGCATGACCACCTTCGGCACCACGGGGCTGCCGTCGATCGGACCTCTTTCCGAACGGGTCACGGTTGCATTCGGCTGCTATGGCAAGAGCGCGAAATGTTCGGACGAATTGGGCCGGTTGGGCGGCATGGCGCTGCTTGGCGAGGTGAGGGCGGAGCTTGCGCCCTGACGGGCGCCTGTCGTCCCGGTGCGATTTCTGCAAGCGCACCATGATCGGACGACCATTGAAGTTTGCCATTGTGCGGGACAACATAACGGTATGAGCGAACAACAGATCAAGATCACCCTGGCGCAACTCAATCCGACGGTCGGTGACGTCACCGGTAACGCCGCGAAAGCGCGTGCGGCGCGCGAGAAAGCCAAGGCCGACGGGGCCGATCTCGTGGTGCTGTCGGAGCTGTTCATCGCCGGCTATCCGCCGGAGGATCTGGTGCTCAAGCCGGCGTTCCAGTCGGCCTGCCGCGCCGCGGTCGAGGAATTGGCGCGCGAGACCAAGGATGGCGGCCCGGCGATGCTGATCGGCACGCCCTGGGTCGAGGACGGCAAGCTCTACAATGCCTGCGCGCTGCTCGACGACGGTCGCATCGCCGCGCTGCGGTTCAAGGCCAACCTGCCGAACTACGGCGTGTTCGACGAGAAGCGGCTGTTCGCGCGCGGCCCGGCCTCGGGCCCGGTGACGGTGCGCGGCGTGCGCATCGGCGTGCCGATCTGCGAGGACATCTGGCTCGAGGAATCCGAGGAGTACGAGAACGTCGTCGAGTGCCTGGCCGAGACCGGCGCCGAGATCCTGATCGTGCCGAACGGCTCGCCCTATGCCCGCGACAAGGCCGACCTTCGGCTCTCGATCGTGGTGGCGCGCGTCACCGAGAGCGGGCTGCCGCTGGTCTATTTGAATGAAATTGGCGGCCAGGACGAGCTGATCTTCGACGGCGCCTCGTTCGCGCTGAATGCCGATCTCTCGGTCGCGGCGCAGCTGCCGGCGTTCGAGGAGAACATCACGACGCTCGTCTGGCGCAAGACCGCGGATGGCTGGCGCTGCAACGGGCCGATCACGGCGCAGCTCGAGGGCGACAAGGCGGATTACGCGGCCTGTGTGCTCGGCCTGCGCGACTACGTCCGCAAGAACGGTTTTCCCGGCGTGCTGCTCGGCGTCTCCGGCGGCATCGACTCGGCGCTGTGCGCCGCGATCGCGGTCGATGCGCTCGGCGCCGACAAGGTGCGCGGCGTGATGCTGCCGTTCCGCTACACCGCGCAAGTGTCGCTCGACGATGCCGCCAAGCTCGCCGCCGCACTCGGCATCCGCTACGAGATCCTGCCGATCGCGGATGCCGTCAACGGGTTCGAGACAATTCTGGCACCGGTGTTCAAGGGGCTGGAGCGCGACATCACCGAGGAGAATTTGCAGGCGCGCGCCCGCGGCACGCTGCTGATGGCGATCTCCAACAAGACCGGCGCCATGGTGGTGACCACAGGCAACAAGTCGGAAATGTCGGTCGGTTACGCCACGCTGTACGGCGACATGAACGGCGGCTTCAACCCGATCAAGGACATCTATAAGACCGAGGTGTTCCGCCTGTCGAGCCTGCGCAATGAATGGAAGCCGGACGGCGCGCTCGGGCCGTCGGGCGAGGTGATCCCGGTCAACATCATCATCCGGCCGCCGACCGCGGAGCTGCGCGAGAACCAGACCGACCAGGATTCGCTGCCGCCCTATGAGGTGCTGGATGCGATCCTCGAACGGCTGGTGGAGCGCGAGGAACCGCTTGCGACCATCATCGAGGCCGGCTTCGACCGCGATGTGGTGACCCGCGTCGATCGCCTGCTCAACATCGCCGAATACAAGCGGCGGCAGGCCGCGCCGGGGGTGAAGGTGACGCGGAAGAATTTCGGCCGCGACCGCCGCTATCCCATCACCAACCGCTTCCGCGACTTTGGCAAGGCGCTGCCGGAGCCGGACGAGACGCTGGTGACGCGCACCTCGCGCGCGTCGGCGGAAGCGTTCGAGGGGTGAACCCTACTGCTTCTTCGGAATGAAGGTCGGGCCGACCGTGCGGATCTGGCCGTCGCTTGCGGGCGCGGCCGGCGCGGTGGTGGCGTCAGCGGCGGCGGGCTGCTGCGGCTGGGCAGCTGCCGCAGGCGCACCCTTCTTGCCGGTGGCAGCCTTGGTCTGCGCGCGCTGCTGCATCTTCCGTGCGCTCTCCTCGGTGACGATGATGTCGCCCTGCTGCGCGGCGGACGCCTGGTCGTCGACGGCCTTCAGCGCCTCCGCCCAGCTCTGGCCGGCCGCCTTGCAGGAGCAGGACGGATTGAATTCGGTGCGGTACTTGAAGGCGTTCGGCAGCGACGAGTAGGACTGGCCGCTGATCGAGACCGCCTGGTTGATGTCCTCGCCGGGATTGCGGTAGGCGAACAGGCTGGCCTCCGCCGCCGGGCACTGCGCCTTGCAGATCTGCTCGTCGGCGGCAAAGCGCGCCTGCGTGGTCGCGAACGAGATCGGGAAATAGGCGCCGTCGCAGGTGCGGACGCAGACGGTGCGGAAGGTGCCGGACTGCCCGCCATATTGCGCGTCGGGCGGGGGCAGCGGATTGTTGGGATTGGCACCACCGCCGCCGCCGAACAGGTTCTCGATGAAATTGCCGGGGCCGCGCGCGGCGGCTGCCGCGTATTGCGGGCCGCAATTGTTCTGCGCCAGTGCGGTCAAGACCGAGCGGCGCTGGTTCTCGCGGTCGGCGCCGCCGAGCCCGCCGGTGCGCAGCCGCTCGAGATTGGCGGTCATCTGGTCGAGATTGGCGCGCATCTGCTGGATCTGGTTGTTGACCGGTCCGCACTGCGCCGAGTTGTTGTTGAACAGCGAGAAGAAGCCGGAGCTGTCGCAGCCCATGCGCCGGGCCTGCGCGGTCACGCGATCGAGCTCGCCCTGCTGCCTTGTTGCCGCATCCTGATAGCGGCGGATCTGCTCGTCCTTGGCCGGATCGCCAGAGCCGCCGCCGCGATCGATCGCCGCCAGCTGGCCTTCGAGCCGCACGCACATCGGATTGGCCTGCGGATTGGGCGGCGCGCCCTGGGGCGCCGGCCCGGGCGGGCCCGGAGGCACCTGCGCGAGGGCATGTGTGGCGGGCACGGCGATGCCGGCCAACACGGCGCAAGTCAGGAGCCAGCGGAAGAAGCGAGAACGAGAGCTATCGGGCATATCCGGCCATTAAAACGACGCCGCGCGGCGATCAACGCCAAAGCGCGCGGGCAAGGCCGCTGCAATAGCCGTTTCTCGGGGCAGCGTCACGTCGTTTCCGGGGCGCCGGTGTGGCAATAACCCCGTTCGTCCAGCGGCTTGGCTCAGCGCTGGCAGGTGATGGCGACGTATTCGCCGCAGCTACTGCCGCGGCATGTCTCGCCCGTGGCGTGCGGAACCGCGCCGGTGATCTCGTCGGGATCGACGCGGCGGTAATTGGTGGCCTGCGCGAAATCGCGTGACCGGCAATAGGCGCGGGCGGCGGATGCGCCGCAGCGGTCGCCGCGCGCCAGGCACTGGTCGATGCCGTAGCCGTCGGCCTGATTGGCGACGATGAAAACGCGGCTGTCGGCCAGGGCGGCCGAAGAGACCAGGACGGGCGGGACAAGGACGAACGTGCAGGCAATCAATGCTGAAATGGGCCGCATGGTGCACCGGTCAAAATGGCGGGGGATCCGCTGGCGTCCGGATACGCCCAATTCCTTAATAATGATTAACCATGAAGGCGTTGGCGTGAATTCGGTGCAGGGCGGGCAGCAAAACACCCGAAAACAGCCCCTTGACGCAATAAAGGGGCCGTGAGACAGGAGGAACCATGAACGGCCACCTCGCCATCTGCAGCATTTGCCGCGAGATTATGAGCTAGCGATTCGCTGGCTGAGGCCGTCTTTTCTCAACACATGAGAGCATTGGACCGCCCGGCCGCAAGGGAACGGTACCCATGGATTTGCGCCTCTACGATACGTTGACCCGGGAGAAGCGGCCCTTCGTGCCGCTCGATGCCGACAATGTCGGCATGTATGCCTGCGGACCGACGGTCTACGACTTCGCCCATATTGGCAACGGCCGGGCGGCTATTGTCTTCGACGTGCTGTTTCGCGTGCTGCGCCATCGCTATGGCGCGGGCCACGTGAAGTACGTTCGCAACATCACCGACGTCGACGACAAGATCAACGTCCGCGCCGCGCGGGACTATCCCGGCGTCCCCCTGAATGAGGCGATCCGCAAGGTCACCGAGCAGACCTATCAGCAGTACCAGGACGACGTCACGGCGCTCGGCTGCTTAGCCCCGACCGTGCAGCCGCGCGCCACAGAGCACATCCCGGAGATGCGCGCGATCATCGAGAAGCTGGTCGGCGGCGGCTTTGCCTATGTCGCCGAGGATCACGTGCTGTTCTCGCCGCAGGCGATGAACGCGGCCAATTCGGTGCTGCCGCGCTACGGCGCGCTGTCGAAGCGCTCGCTCGACGAGATGATCGCGGGCGCCCGCGTCGATGTCGCGCCCTACAAGCGCGACAACACCGACTTCGTGCTGTGGAAGCCGTCGAAGCCGGGTGAGCCGTCCTGGCCGTCGCCCGCAGGCATTGCGGTGGAAGGGCGGCCCGGCTGGCATATCGAGTGCTCGGCGATGGCCTGGAAGCATCTCGGCGAAAAGTTCGACATCCATGGCGGCGGCATCGACCTGGTGTTCCCGCACCATGAGAACGAGCTCGCGCAGACCTGCTGCGCGTTCCACACCGACCGCATGGCCAATGTCTGGATGCACAACGGCTTTCTGCAGATCGAGAGCGAGAAGATGTCGAAGTCGCTCGGCAACTTCTTCACGATCCGCGATCTCCTGGCCGATTGGCCGGGTGAGGTGCTGCGGCTCAGCATGCTGCGGACGCATTACCGTTCGCCGCTCGACTGGACGCTGAAGAGTGCGGAAGAAGCTGCAAGGACGCTCGACGACTGGTATGCGGTCGCGGCCGACGCCGAGTCCGGCGCGCCGTCGCCGTCGATGGTCGAGGCGCTCTACGACGACCTCAACACCGCGCAGGCGATGGCCGTGCTGCACGGCTTGCGCAACGCTGCCGCGAGCAGTGAAGCCGCCCGCAAGGAGTTTGCCGGTTCGCTGCGGCTGCTCGGCTTCCTGTCGGAGAGCGCGGCATCGTGGAAGGGCCGCAAGGAGCAGGCCAGCGGCGTCGATGTCGCCGCCGTCGAGGCGCTGATCGCCGAGCGCACCGCGGCGCGTGCGAGGAAGGACTTCAAGGAATCCGACCGGATCCGCGATCAGCTCGCCGCGATGGGCGTGGCGATCAAGGACGGCAAGGATGCCGAAGGAAAGCCGATCACGACCTGGGAGGTTGCGCGATGAGCCGATCCGCACCCGCATTGCGCCCGTATCTTCCCGACGATGCGCCGCTGCTGGCGGCGATCTTCGCGGCGTCGATCATGGACCTGACCGGCGACGATTACAGCGAGGCGCAGCAGGAAGCATGGGCGATGGCCGCCGATGACGAGGAGGCCTTCGGCAAGAAGCTCGCCGGGCAGCTCACGCTGATCGCGACCTTGCAGGGCGCGCCGGTCGGTTTCGCCTCGCTGAAGGGAGCCGATCACATCGACATGCTCTATGTGCATCCGAGCGCCGTGGGGCAGGGCGTCGGCGCCGCGCTGTGCGATGCGCTGGAGAAGATCGCGAGTGCCCGCGGCACCAAGATCCTTAAGGTCGATGCCAGCGACACCGCGCTCGAATTCTTCCGCAAGCGCGGCTACGCCGCGCAGCAGCGCAATTCGGTCACTATCGGCGACGAATGGCTCGCCAACACCACGATGCAGAAGCAGCTCGACGGCGTTGCGACGCCTGGAGGCCACGCATGAGCCGCGAGCGCCTCTATCTGTTCGACACCACGCTGCGCGACGGCGCACAGACCAATGGCGTCGACTTCACGTTGCAGGACAAGCAGGTGATCGCGGGCATGCTCGACGCGCTCGGCATCGACTATGTCGAGGGCGGTTATCCCGGCGCCAATCCGACCGACACCGAATTCTTCAGCAAAAAGCCGGCGTTCGACCATGCGCGCTTCACCGCGTTCGGGATGACGCGGCGGCCGGGCCGCTCGGCCTCGAACGATCCGGGGCTCGCCGGCATCCTCGAGGCCAAAGCGGACGCGATCTGCTTCGTCGCAAAGTCCTCCGCCTATCAGGTCCGCGTCGCGCTCGAGACCACCAACGAGGAGAACCTCGCCTCGATCCGCGACAGCGTCGCGGCCGCCAAGGCGCTCGGCCGCGAGGTGATGGTCGACTGCGAGCATTTCTTCGACGGCTACAAGGAGAACCGCGACTACGCGCTCGCCTGCGCCAAAGCCGCCCATGAGGCCGGCGCGCGCTGGGTGGTGCTGTGCGACACCAATGGCGGCACCATGCCGCATGAGATCGAGACCATCGTCGCCGATGTCGTCAAGCAGGTGCCCGGCGCCCATGTCGGCATCCACGCCCATAACGACACCGAGCAGGCGGTGGCCAATTCGCTGGCTGCGGTGCGCGCCGGCGCGCGGCAGATCCAGGGCACGCTCAACGGCCTCGGCGAGCGCTGCGGCAACGCCAATCTCTGCTCGCTGATCCCGACCCTCAAGCTGAAGCGGGAATTTGCCGAAAAATTCGAGATCGGCGTCACCACGGAGAAGCTGGCGACGCTGGTGAAGGTGTCGCGCACGCTCGACGACATGCTGAACCGCGCGCCGAACCGGCATGCCGCTTATGTCGGCGAGAGCGCCTTCGTCACCAAAACCGGCATCCATGCCTCGGCCGTGATGAAGGATCCGCAGACTTATGAGCACGTGCTGCCGGATTCCGTCGGCAACCATCGCAAGGTGCTGGTCTCCGATCAGGCCGGCCGTTCCAACGTGATGGCCGAGCTCGACCGCGCCGGCATCGCCTATGACAAGAGCGACCCGCGGCTGACGCGGCTGGTCGAGGAGTTGAAGGAGCGCGAGGCCGCAGGCTTTGCCTATGAATCCGCCAATGCGTCGTTCGACCTCTTGGCGCGCCGCACGCTCGGCAAGGTGCCGGAATATTTCAAGGTCGAGCAGTTCGACGTCAATGTCGAGCAGCGCTACAACGCCAACGGCCAGCGTGTCACGGTGGCGCTCGCGGTGGTGAAGGTCGACGTCGACGGCGAGCGGCTGATCTCGGCCGCCGAAGGCAACGGTCCGGTCAACGCGCTCGACGTGGCGCTGCGCAAGGACCTCGGCAAGTACCAGAAATACATCGATGGCCTGAAGCTGATCGACTACCGCGTGCGTATCCTCAATGGCGGCACCGAGGCGGTCACGCGCGTGCTGATCGAAAGCGAGGACGAGACCGGCGAGAGCTGGACCACGGTCGGCGTCTCGCCCAACATCATCGACGCCTCGTTCCAGGCGCTGATGGATTCGGTGTTTTACAAGTTGGTGAAGTCGGGCGCGCAGCCGTGAGTGATTGATCCGTCATTCCGGGGCGATGCGAAGCATCGAACCCGGAATCTCGAGATTCCGGGTCTGGTCCTGCGGACCATCCCGGAATGACAACCGGGAAGGGGAGGCCCATGATCGACCACGTCTCCGTCGGCGTCCGCGATCTCGAGCGCGCGGCGCGGTTCTATGAACCGACGCTGGCCGCGCTCGGCCTGAGCCGTCTCGTCACGCGGCCGGCGACGATCGGTTTCGGCAAGGCCTATCCCGAGTTCTGGATCAATCTGCGCGCCACGATGGCGCATGTCGCGCATGAGAGCGGCAGCCATATCTGCCTGCGCGCGAAAACCACCGCCGAGGTCGATGCCTTCCACGCCGCCGCGCTGGCGTCAGGCGGTCTCTCCGATGGTCCCCCGGGCCTGCGCCCGCACGACCGCGTGCGCTACTACGCCGCCTTCGTCCTCGATCCCGACGGCAACCGCATCGAGGCCGTGACGTTTCCGAGTGCATGATTTGGGCTGTGACGAGCACTCATCTCACCCCGTCGTCCTGAGGTGCGAGCGGAGCGAGCCTCGAAGGGCGAACGGCCACCAGCCGGGCCGTGCATGCTTCGAGACGGCCGCTGCGCGGCCTCCTCAGCATGACGGATCGAATTCGCGCTCGGATGGTCAGAGCCGCCGCGCCACTTCGGGGGCGAGCTCCTTCGCGGCCGCCGGCTTGCCGGCCACTGCGGAACGCAGCCGCGGCAGGATGTCGTCGACGCGGTCGGCCATCAGTACGTTGATCGGCAGCGTCGGGCGGATGAACTCGGTCGTGCACATATGGTTCAACAGCGAGAGCAGGGGCTCCCAGAAGTTGTCGATGTTGGCGAGCAGGATCGGCTTGGAGTGACGGCCGAGCTGCTGCCAGGTCAATTGCTCGACCAGTTCCTCCAGCGTGCCGATGCCGCCGGGCAGTGCCACGAACGCATCGGAGCGCTCGAACATCAGCCGCTTGCGCTCATGCATGTCGGGGGTGACGATCATTTCCTGAATCGAGGTCAGCGCATTCTCGCGCGCCCGCAGGAATTCCGGAATGATGCCGGTGACGGAGCCGCCATGATCGAGGGTGGATTTCGCGACCGCGCCCATCAGGCCGATCGAGCCGCCGCCATAGACCAGGCGCACGTTGTTGTCGGCAAAGGCCTTGCCGAGTGCGATGGCAGCTTCAACGAAGCGGGGATTGTTACCGGGGCCGGAGCCGCAATAAACACAGACAGTCTTGATTTGGTTCATACGATCCTTGTGGCACTGCAGCGTAAACAGGGTCAAGACTCGCATATGGGGATTGAGGGCCATAAAATCCCGTAAATTCCCGCGAATCGGGAACAATTTTCGTCATAAGCCTGTACGCCGCGTTCAAACGATCTATATGACGGGCACAATGGCAAATCGTGGACAAGATGTGGCAGCGGACCGCCGCGCCATGACGGCGAGAGCGGGCTCCTGATGGTGCCACCGCAACAGACTGTGACCGCTGCCGGTCAGCCGACGGCCACGACGCCGGCGGCCGAGAAGGGGACGCTGCTCGGCACCCTCGTACATCTCTGGCCCCACATCTGGCCCGGCGATCGCGCTGATCTGAAGATGCGCGTGATCTGGTCGGTGGTGCTGCTGCTGTTCGCCAAGCTCGCGACGCTGTCGGTTCCGTTCACCTTCAAATGGGCGATCGATGCGCTGAACGGCACGGGATCGGCGCCGGTCGCGACCTCGAACTGGGTGGTCTGGCTGATCGCCTCGCCGGTGCTGATGACGATCAGCTACGGCGCGGTGCGCATCATCATGGCGGTGCTGACGCAGTGGCGCGACGGCATCTTCGCCCGCGTCGCAATGCACGCGGTGCGGCGGCTCGCCTACATCACCTTCGTGCACATGCACGAGCTGTCGCTGCGTTTCCACCTCGAGCGCAAGACCGGCGGCCTGACCCGCGTGCTGGAGCGCGGCCGCTCCGGCATCGAGACCATCGTGCGGATGGTGATCCTGCAGCTGATCCCGACCATCGTGGAGGTCACGCTGCTGGCGGCGGTGCTGCTGTGGCAGTTCGACTGGCGCTACGTGCTCGCGGTGCTGATCACGGTCGTCGTGTTCATGTACTACACCTACATCGCGACCGAGTGGCGGATCGAGATCCGCCGCAAGATGAACGATTCCGACACCGAGGCGAACACCAAGGCAATCGACTCGCTGCTCAACTACGAGACAGTGAAGTATTTCGGCGCCGAGGAGCGCGAGGCGCGGCGCTACGATCGCTCGATGGAGCGCTACGAGCAGGCCAGCGTGAAGACCTATACCTCGCTCGCCGTGCTCAATACCGGGCAGGCGATCATCTTCACCGCGGGGCTGACCGCGACCATGCTGATGTGCGCGTTCGGTATCCGCAACGGCACCCACACCATCGGCGATTTCGTGCTGATCAATTCGATGATGATCCAGCTCTACCAGCCGCTGAACTTCATGGGCATGGTCTACCGCGAGATCAAGCAGGCGATCATCGACATCGAGAAGATGTTCGACGTGCTGGCGCGCGATCCCGAGGTGAAGGACGTGCCGGGCGCCAAGCCGCTCGTGGTGTCGTCCGGTAGCGTGCGCTTCGAGGACGTCCGCTTCGCCTATGAGGCGGACCGGCAGATCCTCAAGGGCCTGAGCTTCGAGGTGCCGGCCGGCAAGACGGTCGCGATCGTCGGTCCGTCCGGTGCCGGCAAGTCGACGATCTCGCGGCTGTTGTTCCGGCTCTATGATGTATCGAGCGGCCGCATCCTGATCGACGGCCAGGACATCAAGACCGTGACCCAGGCCTCGCTGCGCTCGGCGATCGGCATGGTGCCGCAGGACACCGTGCTGTTCAACGACACCATCCGTTACAACATCCGCTATGGCCGCTGGGATGCCGGCGACGACGAGGTGGAGGAGGCGGCGCGGCTGGCGCAGATCGACGGCTTCATCCGGATGTCGCCGCAGGGTTACGAGACCCAGGTCGGCGAACGCGGCCTGAAACTCTCGGGCGGCGAGAAGCAGCGTGTCGCGATCGCGCGCACGGTGTTGAAGGCGCCGCCGATCCTGGTGCTGGACGAGGCGACCTCCGCGCTCGACAGCCACACCGAGCACGAGATTCAGGGCGCGCTGGAGCGGGTTTCGCGCAACCGCACCTCGCTGGTGATCGCGCACCGGCTGTCGACCATCGTCGGCGCCGACGAGATCATCGTGCTGGATCAGGGCCGGATCGCCGAGCGCGGCACCCACGCGCGGCTTTTGGCGGCCGACGGCCTCTATGCCAGCATGTGGAACCGGCAGCGCGAAGCTGAGGAGGCCCGCGAACGGCTCGCCCAGGTCGGCGACGATGGCTCCGCGCCGAATCGGCTGCCGCCGGCAGTCACTGAATCGTCGGAGGATTCCGCCCCGGTTGGCGGCGAGAAGCCCTTGCCGACCGCCGCGGAATAGTCGATTTAGGGCCTCTCCCGCCAAACGGGGTGGGGAAACGCAAGCGAGCTCTGATGTCGATCGCCAATTCCATCCGCGCGCAGATCCCGCCGATCCACCCGGAGGGCTATCCCTTCATTGGCGGCTTCGCTCTGGCGAGCCTGATCCTGTTCTGGATCTGGACCCCGCTGGGCTGGATCGGGACGCTGCTCACGGTCTGGTGTGCGCTGTTCTTCCGCGATCCCGTCCGCGTGACGCCATTGCGCGACGGCATTGTGGTGTCGCCGGCCGATGGGCGCGTCTCCATGGTGGTGCAGGCGCTGCCCCCGGCCGAACTCGGTCTCGGCGACAAGCCGCTGCCGCGGGTCTCGGTGTTCATGAGCGTGTTCAACTGCCACGTGAACCGCAGCCCGGTGGCAGGCCGCATCGACCGCATCGCCTACCGGCCCGGCGCCTTCATCAATGCCGAGCTCGACAAGGCGAGCGAGGACAATGAGCGCAACTCGCTAGTGATCTCGAGCGCCAACGGCCGCATCGGCGTGGTCCAGATCGCCGGCCTCGTGGCGCGCCGCATCGTCTGCTTCGTCAAGGAGGGCCAGTCGATCGGCGCCGGCGAACGCTTCGGCCTGATCCGGTTCGGCTCGCGGCTCGACGTTTACCTGCCCGAAGGCACCAAGGCCCTGGTCTCCGAGGGGCAGACCGCGGTCGCCGGCGAGACCATCCTGGCGGATTTCCGCAACGCCGATCCGGGCCGCACCTACCGCGCCGATTAACTCTGTTCCGCCAGCTTGATCAGCCGGTTCCCGTCGCAATGGCGGAGCCGGGCCATGCTTGCTATATTGCAGAACCATGATGCCATTCGATCCCAATTCCAGCGAGTTGCGCCGCCGCCGGTTCCGCCCGATCCCGGTGCGGATGCTGGTGCCGAACATGATCACGCTGCTGGCGATCTGCGCCGGCCTCACCGCGATCCGGCTATCGACGGAAGGGCGGATGGAGCTTGCGGTCGCCGCCATCGTGTTCGCCGCGATCCTCGACGGCATCGATGGCCGCGTCGCCCGCATGATCAAGGGCCAGTCGAAATTCGGCGCCGAGCTCGACAGCCTCGCCGATTTCGTCAATTTCGGCGTCGCGCCGGGCCTGATCCTGTACTTCTGGCAGCTGCATGAGCTGAACAATGGCGGCTGGATCGCCGCGATGGTGTTCGCGATCTCGGGCGGCCTGCGGCTAGCGCGCTTCAACGCCTCGATCGACGACCCCAACAAGCCGGCCTTCGCCGCCAACTATTTCACCGGCGTGCCGGCGCCGGCCGGTGCGATCACTGTGCTGCTGCCGATCTATCTCGCCTTCCTCGGCGTGCCGATGCCGCCGGCGACGCTGACGGCGTTCTACACGCTCTTGATCGCCTTCCTGATGGTGTCGCGACTGCCGGTGTTCTCCGGCAAGACCGTGAAGATGCGCGTGCCGCCGGAGATGGTGCTGCCGGTGTTCGTTGCCGTGGTGTTCTTCGTCGCGCTGCTGATCGGCTATCCCTGGCACATCCTGTCGGCGGGCTCGGTCGCCTATTTGATCAGCCTGCCCTGGGGCTGGAAGTCCTATCGCGACCAGGAGCGCCAGCTCGCGGCGCAGACGCAGGGTGCGAGTGCGCCGGTGGCGGCGTCGCCTGCGGCTCCCTACACGCCGCAGGGCACTGACACGGACCGCGACGATCGTCCGACGCATCTGCACTGACACACCTGCCGGCCCCGTCATCCTGAGGAGCGCGTAGCGCGTCTCGAAGGATGGACGGCCACCAGCGGGGCCGTCGACCCTTCGAGGGCCGCTGAAGAAGCGGCCACCTCAGGGTGACGGTGATGGAGCTGCGTGCGTCCTCCTCTCCCAAATATCAGCCATGAGCGTGGCTCGGTTGGGTTCGCCTGCGATCTCGGCTATAGGCTGAGACGGCCCGCTCGAGCATGATCCGGAAAAGTGGAGACCGGTTTTCCGGCAAGATCATGCTCAAACAAGGAAATGAGATCATGATGCGTTTCCGTGGAAACGCATCATGATCTGACACCAAAAATCAGGAGAGAAACGCCGTGACGACATCCGCTTCCGCCCCGCTGCCTGCTTCCGTCCTCGAGGCGTTGGCGCGCTATGATACGCCGACGATCTGCAACGCGATGGAGATCGTGGCGCCGGAGCGCCGTCTGATCGGCTACACCGTGAAGCCGCTGGTCTGCCCGTTCCCGACCTTGCCGCCGATCGTCGGCTATGCGCGCACGGTCGCGATCCGCTCGGTGCTGAAGTCCGGCCTCTCGGCCGAGGAGCAATCGAAGCGCCGCATCGACTATTACGAATATGTCGGCACCGGCTTCGGTCCGCGCATCTCCGTCATCCAGGACATCGACGGTCCCGACGTCGGCTACGGTGCGTTCTGGGGTGAGGTGCAGAGCGCCGTGCACAAGGCGCTGGGCTGCCTCGGCGTCATCACCGACGGCTCGATCCGCGACATTCCGCAATGGGCGCCGGGCTTCCAGGCGCTGGCCGGCTCGATCGGCCCGTCGCATGCCTGGGTGCATGCCGAAAGTTTTGGCGGCGAGGTCCGCGTTGCCGGCATGACGGTGCGCTCCGACGACCTGATCCACGCCGACAGCCACGGCGCGATCGTGATCCCCTATGATGTCGCGGCCAAGCTGCCCGAGGCTGCCGAGTTGTGCGGCCGCCGCGAGACCCCGATCCTGGACATCGCGCGCTCCAAGGACTTCTCGCTCGAGAAGCTGAAGGAAGCCCTGAAGCGTTCGGCGGAAATCCACTGACGCTACGCGCACTGTCTATTTGCGGAGCGGCGGGCCTTCAGGCCCGCCGTTTTGCTTGCGGCCGTCAGACCGGCGCGACCTTCGCGATCTCGGACGCGCCGCGAATGGTCATGTCGACGGCGACATAGAGGATCACGGCAAGGCCGACATAGGCGATCCAGCGGTGGTTCTGTAAGAGCTTTGCGATGAAGGTGGCGGCGGCGCCCATCATCGCGATCGAGAGCGCGAGGCCGAACACCAGCACGATCGGCTGCTCGCGCGCCGCGCCGGCAACCGCGAGCACGTTGTCGAGCGACATCGAGACGTCGGCGACGATGATCTGCGTCGTCGCTTGCCACAGCGTCTTGCGCTGGCCCTCGGCGCCATCGGTGCCATCTGCCGCCGTGGTCTCATGCATGGTCGAACGCAGCTCGCGCCACATCTTCCAGCACACCCACAGCAGCAGGATGCCGCCGGCCAATAGCAGGCCGACGATCTGCATCAATTGCGTGGTGAGCAGCGCGAACAGGATGCGCAGCAGCGTCGCGGCACCGATGCCGATCAGGATCGCCTTGCCGCGTTGCTTCGCCGGCAGGCCGGCCGCGGCGAGGCCGATCACGACTGCGTTGTCGCCGGCCAGCACGAGGTCGATGACGACGACCTGCAGCAACGCGCTGAGGGCGTCGAGTGTAAACAGTTCGGACATGAGCAATGCTCCCCTTGAGGTCGGGGAGTGGACTGTTTCGACGAAACCGGTCGTTGCCGTCATGCGGACGGCAAACCCGCCGCGACGCCGGTCAGCGTCGCGGGTCGAAGCAGGGCCACTCCAACTGAGTTCCAGTCCGACATCGCAGCTTGTGGCTGCCAGAGGGGCCCGGCCTGGGATTACGGTCGCTCAAGCGCGATGAATCGTCATCGCGCTTTCGCTTCTTGCTTGAGCATGATCTGTTCGGAAAACCGCGTCACACTTTTCCGGATCATGCTCTACACCGGACGCAGCGCGGCCTGTTCCTCGAAGAACAGCGCCGCCTGATCCGGCTCGCCGAGGATCGCCGCCGCACACCCCATGAAGGTGAATGCGCCGGCAAAATCCCACAGCGTGAGGTTCGCCACGCTTGCACGCATGTGGATCACGCGCGCCGCAAGCGCGGCAATGGCTGCCTCTGCGAACAACACCAGGCTGAGCGCGGGCAGCACGAGTGCGGGCTCAACCAGACGAACGGTCAGGACGATCGGCAGCGCGGTGAGCGTTGCGAACAACAGGAGCATGCCGGACGGCTCCAGCGAGGGAGCCTTCCGCGAGAACCTGTCTGGAATGGTCGTGGACATTCCGGTCCTTTGCCGATCCCGGCCTTGTCGTTCATCTCGACGTTATCAGAACGCATCCGCCTTGACGCGCGACGCGGCGCCGCGCGACCGCAGGCCGCGCGACAGGCTGTACACCCGCGACCCTGGAGGCGGGCCATTTCGGCGCCGTTTTGGGGTGATCGCGCCGCGACACGCCATGGCAAAGTCCAACCGGCGCCTTTATCTTTGGGGCAGCGCTGGGAGAACGACGAAGGGCGATGTCGATGAATATGGCAGGCAAGACCGTGCTGATCACCGGTTCCACCGATGGCGTCGGCCGCTACGTGGCAATGAAGCTGGCGTCCGCCGGCGCCCGGGTCCTGATCCATGGCCGCGACACCAAGCGGGCGCAGGTGCTTGCCGACGAGATCAAGCGGGTCTCCGGCCGTGAACCGATGTTCTACCAGGCCGATCTGTCCTCGCTCGCCGAGGTCCGCGAGTTCGCCCAGCTTGTGCTCGACGACCAGGAGCGCCTCGACGTGTTCGTCAGCAACGCCGGCATCGGCTCGCAGAACGAGGGGCCGGCGCGGCAGACCAGCAAGGACGGCCACGAGCTGCGTTTTGCGGTGAATTATCTCGCCGGCTTCTTGCTCGTGCATCTGCTGCTGCCGCGGCTCAAGGCGAGCACCCCGGCGCGCATCGTCAATGTCGCCTCGCTCGGCCAGCACCCGATCGATTTCGGGGACGTGATGATCACCAGGAACTACAGCGGTGCTCGCGCCTATGCGCAGAGCAAGCTGTCGCAGATCATGTTCACCATCGACCTCGCCGCCGAGCTCGAAGGCTCGGGCGTGACCGTCAATTCGCTGCATCCGGCGACCTACATGAACACCACGATGGTGCGCGCCAGCGGCGCGACGCCGATCTCGACCGTCGAGCAGGGCGGCGACGCCATCCTGCGTCTGGTCCAGGACGATGACGTCGCGGGTCGGAGCGGGCTGTTCTTCGACGGCAAGCGCGAGGCCCGCGCCCATGCCCAGGCCTATGACGCCGAGGCGCGCAAGCGGCTCAAGGCGTTGAGCCTTGCGCTCACCGGGCTGCGGGCTTCCTGACGCGGCGCGCGGCCGGCGCGCTTTCGGTTCGGATCGTGTCGAACAGGCGCTTGCAGGCGGCTTGAACACCGCGATCGGGTACCGTCGCGATGCCGAGCAGCAAGCCCGGCTGCGCGCGTCTCGATTCAAGATACCATGGCGAGAGCGGCGCGGGTGCTAGCCCATGCGCCAATACCTGCCGCACGATCGCGACATCATCGGCGTTGCCCGGCAGCGTCAGCATGACCGCGAGGCCGGCAACCCGCACGTCGTTGCTCCATGGCCGCAGCGCAGCCGTCAATGCGTCGCGGCTGTCGCAATAGGCGCGCTTGGTTCGCCTGAGATGGCGGATGTAGTGCCCGTCGCGCATGAACTCCGCGGTGGAGAGCTGCACCGCTGGTCCGGGAGCGGGGGCAAGGCATGTCGCGACATCGGCGAACTGCGCCGCCAATTGTTCGGGCGCAACCAGGAAGCCGAGCCGAAGCGTCGGCGAGATCGTCTTGCTGAAGGAGCCGAGATGGATCACGCGGCCGGCCCGGTCGAGCGAGGCAAGGGCGGGCGCGGCGCGGCCGTCGAGCTGCAGCTCGCCGAGATAGTCGTCCTCGATGATCCAGGCGCCGGTTTGCGCGGCCCAGTCGAGCAGCTGCCCGCGACGCTTGGCTGACAGCGGCGGCCCGAGCGGCGCCTGCTGGCCCGGTGTCACGACCGCGAGTGCCGCGTCGGGGCCGTGCTCGAGACCATGGTCGACATCGATGCCGTCGCCATCGACGGGGATCGGGACGAGCTCCAGCCGGGCGAGCTCGAGCCCCCTTCGGGTCAATGGAAATCCCGGCTCTTCCATCCATGCGCGGCGGCCTTCGAGCCCGAGCACGCGCAGCGCGAGGCCAAGTCCGCCGCTGAAGCCTGACGTGATGACGATCTGCGCGGGCGAGCATTCGAGCCCGCGCGCAATCGCGAGGTGCGCCGCGATCTCGCGCCGGAGTTCGATCTCGCCGCGCGGATCGGTATAGCGGTTCACTGCGCTCAGTTCCGCCCGAACGGCGCGGGCGCGGATGCGGGCGAGCAACTTTGCGGGAAGAGTGTCCTGCGCGGGCACACCCATCCGGAAGTGCCCCTGACCGCTCAGGTCCTGAAACATCTCCACGACCGATCCGGGCGCAACCGGTGTGTCCGGCTTGGCCGCTTTCCCTGGCCGCCTGGCGACGGTGGTGCCGTTCGCCTTCGACGACACGATGTGCTGGGCGTCCGCCAGTTTGTCATACGCCGCCCGCACCGTGCCGCGCGCAACGCCGAGCTGGGCGGCGAGGTCGAGCCACGAGGGGAGCCGCGCACCCGGCACCAGCACGCCATTGTCGATCGCTGCCGCAATCGCCTTGCGGATCTGCTCGGAGAGCGGCGTCCTGGCCGAGCGGTCGAGCGCGATGGAAAGCGGGTTGGGCATGGCCCGTGGTACACCAATTCGGTTCATTCTTGGTGCTTCTTTTCAGGCTCGCGCTTCCGCATCTATCCGACAGCAATGGAGGCACGAGATGAAGACCTTATGGATGGCGTTGCTGGCCTGCGCCGCGCTTGCGAGCCCTGCAAAAGCGCAATCGGTGACGCCGAAGTTCGAGCACGGCATCACCAACATTCCCGGCAAGTCGCTGATCGCGGTCGAGGTCAACTTCCCGCCGGGCGAGCCCTCGGCGCCGCATCACCACGCCAAGTCGGCTTTTCTCTACGTCTACGTTCTGCAGGGCGCGATCGAGAGCCAGCTGGAGGGCGAGGCCGCGCACACCTATCGGGCCGGGGAAAGTTTCTTCGAGCCACCCGGCGCGCATCATATGCTCGGACGAAATGCCAGCGCGACCGAGCCGGCGAAGATCCTCGCGGTGTTTGTCGTCGACAGCAGCGACAAGGCGCTGACCGTCTATGACAAGGAAGGACACAAGCAGTGAGCACGCGGATCGATTACAACAAGGTCGCGCCTGCGGGCATCAAGGCGCTCGGTGGCGTCTATGGTTACCTCACGCAGTGCGGCCTTTCGGCGACGCTGATCGAGCTCGTCTATCTGCGCATCTCGCAGATCAACGGCTGCGCCTACTGTCTCGACATGCATACGCGCTCGTTGCGAAAAATGGGCGTTGCGATTGAGAAGCTGGCGCTGCTGCAGGTCTGGCGCGAGGCCGAGGTACTGTTCGACGCCGAGGAGCGCGCCGCGCTGGCCTGGGCCGAAACCGTCACCCGCGTCGCAGACACCGCAATCCCGGATGCGGATTACCAGGCGGCCCGCGCGGTGTTCAGCGAGAAGCAGCTGGTCGACCTGACCATCGCGATCGGCCTGATGAACACCTACAATCGGATCGCGATCGGCTTCCGCAACCCGCCGCAGGCCGTAGCCGGGCATTCCGCTGCGGCGTGATCTCGTAGGGTGGGTTAGCCCACCCTAAGAACTAGCTCTGACGCTGCGCGAGATAGAACCCAGCCAGTACCGTGACCAATCCGGCCGCCTGCAGCGTCGTCGGCGGCTCGCCGATCAGGAGCCATCCCAACAGCAAGGTCCGCACCGGCACGGTCGCAGGAAAGACCGCGGCGCGGGCAACCCCGAGCTGCTGGATCGACAGCGCGAACAAATACATGGCCGCGGGGCCGGCGAGGATGCCCTGGCTGACGGCTTGCAGCGCATTCTCGTGCAGGCCGATGGCCGCATCGCGCGCCAGCCCGCCCGAGGCGACATACAGTGGAAACAGCGAGAGCGACAGCACGCTGATGACCGTCGCCACCGAGAACGCAGACACGCGCCAATAGCGGACCAAGGTGGCGAAGCCTACAAACATCAATCCGGTCGTCACGAAGATCAAATCGCCCATCACGGCGCTCAATCCCATATGTCCGATCGACTCGCTGCCGATCACGGCAAGGCCGACCACGATGACGACGGCGCCGGCGACCCGGGAGAGGGAGATCGATTCCTTGAGCAGGACGACCGCGAGAAACAGTCCGCCCAGGGTCGCGCAGAAAGGCTGGATCACGCTGCCATGCCCGAGGGGCACGAACATGAAGCCGGTATAGCTGATGAGCGACATCACCGGCCCGCCCAGCACCATCAATGCCATGCCGCGGCCCCATCCGATGCCGCAGAGATTTCTCAAGCCGGCGCGCACGACGAGCGGGATGAACACGAGGCCCGACCACAGGAAGCGGTGCATCAAGAGGTCGACCGGCGTGAACCCGACTTTCAGGCCGTGCCGGGTCGCGACGAAGCCGAGAGCCCAGCAAAGCGCCGCGCCAAGACCGCATGCGATCCCGAGCAGTATGGCTTTTGTATCAGGAAGGGTCTTGGTCTTGGCGCCGGCCTTGTGTTCGCTCATGCCCGGACGACTACGTGAGCTTCCGGAATGGATCAACCCATCGCGATGCAGGGCTGACTGGCCTCGGCGACGAACGTGCTCGCTTGCCGGCAGCCGATTGCGCTATTGATCTCGTGCAGCCGCGCGCCATGCGCGCGCCTTGGCCGTTGTCTCCTGGACGAAAGCATCCTTGCCGGTTCGATAGGCTTCGATGTCCTCATTTGAGGAGGCGGCGAGGGCCCGTTTGATGTCGGCGTAGGTGCGGGCGGCCCCGGGATGTGCGCGCAGATAATCGCGAAACACTAGGCGTGCTTCCCAGCGCGGATGGGACGGCTCCATCATATGCAGATGATGGGTCCATGGACCCGGCGGCCCCTTGCGGAAGAACAACTCGCCGGGGAGCCATTGCGCGTATTCCGGCATGTAGATGTAGCCAAGTGGCGCGAGCGGCTTGATGCATTGTTGCCGGGCCTCTTCGAGGCTGCGAACGCCAACCAGCAGGTCGATGATGGGTTTCGACGGGAGACCTGAAACGGCCGTGCTGCCGATATGCTCGATGGCCAAGGCGGACGCGCCGAGCGCTCGCTCGATCCGCACGCGCTCCTGCGCGAACAGTGCGGGCCAGTTGGGGTCATAGTCGGAGACCACGATCGATCCGGCGCCGTATTTCTCCACATTCACCCCCTGATTGCTTCTCGCAGAGTATCCGCGAGCGGCGGCCGGGCGTCACTCACGAACCCTGCTTCACCTCGACAGGCCGCTTCGCGAACTGCGGGAAGGTCTCGGCCACGACCGGCCCGTCCAGCCGCCACGAGTAGCAGCCGCCGACGAAGAACGGCGGCTCGGTGACATCGCGCTGATGATCGAGCGCGCCGCGGCCCTGCGGGTCCTTGCCCGAGGTCGCGGTCTGGAACAGCGTCGTCACCGCGGGGCCCAGCAACTCGGCGAGATGGGTGCAGGTCTCGAGCTTGCCGATCTTGTGGCGGACCAGCTCGCGCCAGCCCTTGCCGATGCGCTCGCCGACCAGGCGCTGCAGAATGCCTTCGACGTCGAGGCAGGACGGGTAGGGCGTCGAGGCCATCGTGGTGCCGGTCTCGCGGATCGTGAAACTATCGTCGACCGCGAGCCGCAGCCTGATGTCGTGCACGGGATCCTCAGGCTGCTGCAGGCCGCGATGCTTGTCCTGCCGCGCATAAGGCTTGGTGTCGACCAGCTGCGCCTCGACTTCCCACAGCCCGTCGTCACGGAGATAACCGAGACATTCGACGGAGCGGCGGTGCATCAGGCGGCGGGACTTGCCGTCGGCGTTGGTATCGGGTGCGGACATCGGAACTCGCTGGATTGAAATGAGTCAATCCAATCGGCAGCAAGCTGCGATGTCAACATCGGCCGTTCGCGCGGCGCCATGCGACGGCCTAAGGGACATCGTCATTCCGGGGCGATGCTTCAGCATCGAACCTCAGATGCGCAATTGCGCATCGCGGAATCTCGAGATTCCGGGTTCATGCTTCGCATGCCCCGGAATGACTGGAACTAAGTCTGAGCAGCGCCGTCAGCTCACCCGCCGCTCCCGGTTCTCCCAATACGGCTTGCGCAGCTCGCGCTTCAAAATCTTGCCAGCGCCGGAGAGCGGCAGCGGGGTCGCGGTGATGTCGACGCTGCGCGGGCATTTGTAGCCGGCGATCAGCGCCTTGCAGTGCTCCATCAGCTCCTCCGGCGTGGCGCTGGCGCCGCTCTTCATCACCACCACGGCGTGGACCTGCTCGCCCCAGCGCTCGCTCGGGATGCCGATCACGGCGCACTGCGCCACCGCCGGATGCTGGGCGAGGGCGTTCTCGACCTCTGCGGAATAGACGTTCTCGCCGCCGGAGATGATCATGTCCTTGACGCGGTCGACCACATAGACGAAGCCATCCTCGTCCATGTAGCCGCCGTCTCCGGTGTGCATCCAGCCGTCGATCACGGCGCGTGCGGTCTCCTCGGGCCGCTCCCAATAGCCCATCATCACCATATCGCCGCGCACCGCGATCTCGCCGACGGTGCCCGTCGGCACCACCTTGTCCTCGGCATCGACGATCTTGACCTCGGCGCCAAGCGTGGCGCGGCCGGCGCCGCGATGCCGGCCCTTGGCGCGGCCGTCGCCGATATGCTCCTTCCAGTGCAGCAGCGTCGCGATCGGCGACAGCTCGGTCATGCCATAGGCCTGGGTGAACTCGACATGCGGCAGCGCCTTCATGGCGCGCATCAGCACGGCATCGCTGATGACGGAGGCGCCGTAGGAGATGCGCTTCAAGGACGAAAGGTCATAAGAGCCGAGCGTTGGATGATCGACGAACATCTGGATCATGGTCGGCACCAGCAGCACGTCGGTGATGCGCTCCTTCTGCACCGCAGCGGCAACTCCGTCCGGCGTAAAGCCCTGGATCACGACATTGGAGCCGCCGGACAGCAGCACCGAATACATCGCCGCGCCGTTGGCGAGGTGAAACATCGGTGCGGCGTGCAGGTAGATCGAGGTGCCCGGCCACAGGCCTTCGCCGAGCGCGTTCAGCGCATTGGCCATCAGATTGCCGTGGCTCAGCATCACGCCCTTGGAGCGGCCGGTGGTGCCGCCGGTGTAGAAGATGCCGGCGAGATCGTCGCGCGTGCGCATCGCGTCCGGGATCGACTCGCTGCGCGCGATCAGCGTCTCGTAATTCTCCATGCCGGCGGGTGTCTCGCCTTCGTCGGCATACACCAGCTTGAGCCCGGGGATGGCGCCCGCCAGCGTCGCGCCGACCGCCGCGAACGCCTTGTCGACGAACAGGATTGTCGCACGGCAGTCGCGCAGTGCGTCCTCATTCTCGATGGGAGACCAGCGGATGTTGAGCGGCACGATCACCGCGCCGGCCCAACCGACGGCCAGATAGAGTTCGAGATAGCGGTCGGAGTTCAGCGACAGGATCGCGACGCGGTCGCCATTGCCGGCGCCGAGCGAGCAGATCGCCGAGGCGAGGTGGGCGACGCGGCTGCCGACCTCGCGCCAGGTGCGCCGCCGCTCACCGCAGACGACCGCGAGCCCGTTTGGATTGACCTGCAGTGCGCGCCGCAGTCCGTGTGTGATGTTCACTCCCGTCCTCCCTTGATGCGTTTCCCGCGTTTGCCTTGCGAGGCGGCTTGTCCGCCTTCTTGAGCGTTGATGTTGTGGTAATCCCCTCGGTGAGGCGGATCGCGAATTCCTCGGCGACGGCGCGTCCGGTCATCTCGCCGCCGGGCTGGAACCAGTGTCCAATCCAGTTCAGCGAGCCCGCAATTGCGAAAGCCGAGAGCTTCGGATCGCACTGCCTCACCGAACCGTCCTTGATGCCATCTGCGATATAGTCGCGGAAGGCGCGGTCGATCCGCCGCTTGGCGGTTTGCACGATCTTGCGATTGTCTTCGCTGAGGTCACGGATGTCGAAGCGGACCAGGCTCTTGCCGTAGTCCTCGGTCATCAACTCGGCATAGCGGACGATCAGCTTGCGCAGCTTGGCAAGCCCGCTGCCGCCGCCGGCGCTGGTTTCGGCGATGCATTCGTCGACCAGCTCGTTGCCGAGCGACCAGCACTCGTAGAGAATCTCGTCCTTGCCGCGGAAGTAGTTGTAGAGCGCAGGCTTGGTGATGTTGAGCCGCTTGGCGACCTCGTTCAGCGTGGCGCGGTGATAGCCCTGTTCGAGGAACAGCGCGACCGCCGTGCGCAGCACCGCCTCGCGCTTCTCGTCGCGGGCGCGGCGCCGGCTCTCGAACGGCAGCCAGGGCGACTCGTTGTTGGAGGAGGGAGAGCTGGCGTCCATCGCGTCGGTTGTTGTCGCATTGACTCCGGGAGATGGCCCGTATATTACCCATGGGTAATAAATAGTCCAGTGGGTAATTTCCGGGAGGACACGCGATGACGTCACGCACCTATGTTGCCGGGGTCGGCATGATCCCGTTCGTCAAGCCCGGCGCCAATGCGCCGTATCACGTGATGGGCGCCGAGGCGGCGAAGCTCGCGCTGACTGATGCCGGGCTCGACTACGGCAAGGTCCAGCAGGCATATGTCGGTTATGTCTATGGCGACTCCACCTGCGGGCAGCGCGCGCTCTATCCGGTGGGCATGACCGGCATCCCGATCGTCAACGTCAACAACAACTGCTCGACCGGCTCGACCGCGCTGTTCCTGGCGCGTCAGGCGATCGAGTCGGGTGCGGCCGACTGTGTGATGGCGCTCGGCTTCGAGCAGATGAAGCCCGGCGCATTAGGCGCCGTGTTCACCGATCGCCCCAGCGCGTTCGACGATTTCGACGCCGCGGCGGACAAGCTGGTCGACGCGCCCGGCGTGCCGCTGGCGCTGCGCTATTTCGGCGGCGCCGGCCTCAGCCACATGAAGAAATACGGCACGCCGCTGTCCGCGTTTGCCAAGGTGCGGGCCAAGGCGAGCCGTCACGCCAAGAACAACCCGCTGGCGCTGTTCCGCAAGGAGGTCACCGCTGACGACGTGATGAACGACCAGGTGATCTGGCCCGGCGTGATGACACGGCTGATGGCGTGCCCGCCGACCTGCGGCGGTGCCGCTGCGATCCTGGTCTCGGAGAAGTTCGCCGACCAGTACGGCCTCAACAAGAGCGTTCGCATCGCCGCGCAGGCGATGACGACCGACACGCCGTCGACGTTCGGTGCCGACGACATGATGCAGGTGGTCGGCTACGACATGGCGCGCGACGCCGCGAAGAAGGTCTATGAAGCCGCCGGCATCGGACCGAAAGATATCGACGTCGTCGAGCTGCATGACTGCTTCGCCCATAACGAGCTGATCACCTATGAGGGGCTCGGCCTGTGCGGCGAGGGCGAGGCCGCGAAGTTCATCGACGACGGCGACAACACCTATGGCGGCAGGATCGTCACCAACCCGTCAGGCGGGCTGCTGTCGAAGGGTCATCCGCTCGGCGCCACCGGCCTGGCGCAGTGCTACGAGCTGACGCGGCAGCTGCGCGGCACGGCAGCTGCGACGCAAGTGGACGGCGCGCGGCTCGGGCTCCAGCACAATCTCGGTCTCGGCGGCGCCTGCGTGGTGACGCTCTACGAACGCGCCTGAGGTCACCCATGGTCGATCAATCTGCCATCGGGCGTGAATTCACGCCCGTGACCGCGCGCGTCGAGCCGGGGCGCCTGCGCTTCTTCCTCGACACGCTCGGCGAGAAGAACCCGGTCTATCGGGAAGGGCCGGCGGCTCCGGTGCCGCCGACCTATCTGTTCTGTCTCGAGATGATGGATGCGCTCGATCCGTTCGAGTTCCTGACCGCGCTCGGCATCGATCTGGCCCGGGTGCTGCACGGCGAGCAGCGTTTCGATTATCACGCTCCTGTGGTGGTCGGCGATACGCTGACGTTCCGGCCGCGCGTCGCCAGCGTGACCGACAAGAAGGGCGGCGCGATGACGCTGATCGTGGTCGAGACCGCGGTCACCAACCAGGCCGGCGTCCATGTCGCCGATACCTCGCGCACCATCGTGGTGCGCAATGCGAGACCGTCATGAGCAGCACCCCGTCGATCGGCGACCGCATCGTCCACAAGGCGTTTCCGCCGATCACCCGGCATCGCCTCGCACTGTATTGCGGTGCTTCCGGCGATCACAATCCGATCCATGTCGACATCGACTTCGCGAAGGCGGCCGGGTTTCCCGACGTGTTCGCGCACGGCATGCTGGTCATGGGCTATCTCGGCCAGGCTCTGACGGACACGGTCGCGCCGTCGCGCATCCGCTCGTTCTCGACGCGCTTTGCCGCGATTACCCAGCTCGGCGCTCAGCTGACCTGCGAGGGCACGGTGACGGAGCTGATCGAGCAAGGCGGCGAGAAGCGGGCCAAGATCGCGCTCACGACCAAGGATCAGAACGGC
The DNA here is from genome assembly GCF_015291625.1 of Bradyrhizobium sp. CCBAU 53421. Lineage (NCBI taxonomy): Bacteria > Pseudomonadati > Pseudomonadota > Alphaproteobacteria > Hyphomicrobiales > Nitrobacteraceae > Bradyrhizobium > Bradyrhizobium sp. CCBAU 53421. The sequence continues at coordinate 5,799,498 of NZ_CP030047.1, read as the reverse complement.
GAGATCAAGCTCGCCGGCGAAGCCATTATCGCGGTGTAGGGAGAAGGTCTCGCCGAGCACGGACTTGTGCTCCCTCTCCCGCTTGCGGGGAAGGGCTGGGGTGGGGGCTCTCTCCACGAGTTGCATCGCAGAGAGAGCCCCCACCCGGAACGCATCTGACGATGCGCTCCGACCTCCCCCGCAAGCGGGAGAGGTGAGGAAGAAATCATCTCGTTTGAGGGAGAAATCATGTCGAAGCTGCAAGGTAAAGTTGCGCTCGTCTCCGGATCGGGCCGCGGCATCGGGCGAGCGATTGCGCTGAAGCTCGCGAGCGAGGGCGCGCGTGTTGTGGTCAACGACCTCGATGCCGAGCCGGGCAATGCGGTCGTCGCCGAGATCACGGCCATGGGCGGCGAGGCGATCGCCGTCAATGGCAGCGTGACGGAAGCAGGCTTTGCCGATCGCTTCGTCGGCGGTGCCATCGAAAAATTCGGCGGCCTCGACGTCATCGTCAACAATGCCGGCTACACTTGGGACTCGACGATCCAGAAGATGTCGGACGAGCAGTTCCAGGCCATGCTGGATGTCCATCTGGTCGCCCCGTTCCGGGTCCTGCGCGCGGCGTCGGAGCCGATCCGGGTGATGGCGAAGAAGGAAGCCGAGGCGGGGCGCGAGGTGTTCCGCAAGGTCGTCAACATCTCCTCGATCGCCGGCCTCTACGGTAATGCCGGGCAGGCGAGCTATTCGTCGGCCAAGGCGTCGCTGATCGGGCTGACGCGCACGATGTGCAAGGAGTGGGGCCGCTACAAGGTCAACGTCAATTGCGTGGCGTTCGGTCTGATCAACACCCGCCTGACTCAGCCGATCGAAGCACAGCAGAAGACCATCGACGTCGCCGGCCGCGACATCAAGGTCGGCGTCCAGCCGCAGATGCTGGAGGCGATGGGCCGCATGATCCCGCTCGGCCGCGGCGGCACGCCGGAAGAGGCGGCGGACGCGGTTTATCTGTTCTGCGCTCCGGAATCGAACTACATCAGTGGTCAAGTGATCGTCGCCGGCGGCGGTCTGCTGATTTAACACGAGGGCAGAATGCACTACCGATCGTCCTGGATGACCGAGGAGCTGGACACGTTCCGTGACCAGTTCCGGAAATTCCTCGCCAAAGACCTGGCGCCGCGCGCCGAAAAATGGCGCGAGCAGAAGCTGGTCGACCGCTCTGCCTGGCGCGCGCTCGGCGAGATGGGCGCGTTGCTGCCGAGCGTCCCGGAAGCCTATGGCGGCTTGGGAGCCAGCTTCGCCTATGACGCTGCCGTGCTCGATGACCTCGAGAGCACGGTGCCGGAGCTGACCACCGGCGTCTCCGTGCACAGCGCGATCGTCGCGCACTACATCGTCAACTACGGCTCCGAGGAGCAGAAAAAGCGCTGGCTGCCGAAGATGGCGTCCGGCGAGATGGTCGGCGCCATCGCGATGACCGAGCCCGGCACCGGCTCCGACCTGCAAGCCGTCAAGACCACGGCGAAGAAGCAGGGCAATTCCTACGTCATCAACGGCCAGAAGACCTTCATCACCAACGGCCAGGCCGCGGACCTCGTGATCGTGGTGGCGCGCACCGGAGCGCCGGGCGCGAAAGGCATCTCGCTGATCGTCGTTGAAACCGCTGGCGCCGAGGGATACCGGCGCGGGCGCAACCTCGACAAGATCGGCCTCCACGCCTCTGATACGTCGGAGCTGTTCTTCGACAATGTCACGGTCCCGCCGGAGAACCTGCTCGGCAATGAGGAGGGCAACGGCTTCGTGCAGCTGATGCAGCAACTGCCGCAGGAGCGGCTGTCGCTGGCGATCGGCGCGGTCGCCTCGATGGAGCGCGCGGTGAGGATCACCGCCGACTACACCAAACAGCGTACCGCGTTCGGCAAGCCGCTAATCGAATTCCAGAACACCGCGTTCAAGCTGGCCGAGCGCAAGACCGAGGCGATGATCGCCCGCGTGTTCGTCGACTGGTGCGTCGAACGCCTGGTCGCCGGCGACCTCGACACCGTGACGGCGTCGATGGCGAAATGGTGGTGCTCGCAGAAGCAGGTCGAGACCGCCGACGAATGCCTGCAGCTGCATGGCGGCTACGGCTACATGCAGGAATATCCGATCTCGCGCATGTTCATCGATTCCCGCATCCAGAAGATCTACGGCGGCACCAACGAGATCATGAAGCTCGTGATCGCGCGCTCGCTCTAGGCAAGCGCGCGATCCGGCGGCGCCTACATCGCCCGCACGTTCTTGAGGAACTTGTCGACCTGGACTTCCAGCTCGGAGGCGTTGCTGGCGAGCTCGCCGGAGGCGGCCAGCACGTTCTCGGCGGCCTTGGTGGCGTCGTCGATCGCCTTGGTCGTGCCGTTGATGTTGGCGGTGACCTCCTTGGTGGCCGCGGCCTGTTCCTCGACGGCGCTGGCGATCACGGTCGAGATCTCGCTGATCTGGATGATGACCTGTGAGATCGCCTTCAGCGCCGTGGCGGTGTTGCCTGTCGCGGCCTGCATCTCGTTGATCTGCGCCGAAATGTCCTCGGTTGCCTTGGCGGTCTGGTTGGCCAGTGCCTTCACCTCGGAGGCGACGACGGCAAAGCCGCGGCCCGCCTCGCCGGCGCGCGCGGACTCGATCGTGGCGTTGAGCGCGAGCAAATTGGTCTGACCGGCGATCTGGCTGATCAGTGCGACGACGTCGCCGATCTTCTGCGCCATGGTCACGAGACCCGCGACCAGCTTGTCGGACTTCTCGGCTTCCTCGACTGCCATGCGGGCGATGCGGCTCGCTTCGGACACCTGGCGGCTGATCTCGTTAACCGAGGACGACAGCTCTTCGGAGGCCGACGCGGCACTCGCCGAGCGCTGATTGACGAATTCGGCTGTCGTGGTCAGCGATCGTGCGGTGCCCTGCATTTGCGTCGAAGCCGACGCCAGCATGCCCGCAAGGCCCTTCACGTCCTTCTCGAAATCGTCGGCCAGCTTCACGTTGCCTGTGACTACCGACCAGCTCAGCATCGCGCCGGTATAGTTGCCGCGCTTGTCGGTCAGGCCGGACACCCGCAAGTCGAGCGTTTCCGGACCGAGCTTGATCTTGGCCGCGTGCGGCAGGTTCTTGGGATCGCCGACGATCCGGCGCTGGTGCGCCGGGTTCTTGTGGAAGATGTCGAACGAGTTGCCGAGGATCTTGTCCGGCGGCACCGGAAGCAAATGCTTCACGGTGTCGAGTGTCTTGAGGCTGGTCTGGTTGATGTAGGTGATGTTGAAATCGGTATCGCACATCATGATGTTGATCGGCATGTTGTCGAGCATCTGCAACAGCCGCTCGGTCTGGGTTTCGAGCCGCGCCTTCTCGGTGGCGAGTTCCCAGGTCAGCATCGGCCCCGAGTAGCGGCCGCGCGAATTGGTCATCGCCGTCACGGTGAGATCGAGCGTCTCGCCGCCGATGGTGATGCGCGCCTTGTGCGGCAGGTTCTTCGGATCGGACAACAGCCGGCGCTGATGCTGCGGATTCTTGTGAAAGATGTCGATCGATTGTCCGATCAGCGCGTCGACCTTCACCGGCAGCACATGCTCGATCTTCTTCAGATTGTGCCGCGTCGACTCGTTGATGTAGGTGATCCTGAAATTGTCCAGCTCGCAGAGCATGACACTGATCGGCATGTCGTCGAACAGCCGGTATGAACTGTCCGAGCCGACCATGCTTGCGACGCTCTTCATCCCCAACATGCATTGCCTCCAGCATTGGTAATCGATTGTTGAATTCAAAAGCGATGCACCTGATCGGTAGCAGAAAACCTTCTGCCGCCGGGTGGCGGGCAGGTGCGATACACGATTTGCAATCTCTGACTGCATGAAACCGTAGGCGATTCGAGTTCCATCAAGAAGTGCATGCAGTGCGCCGTGCGTGGTCGCGCAAAGCCCAACGCGCGATGCGAGTGATAAGTGCACCGAAATCGACGTTTACGACGGTGATTTGCCGCAAAATCCGCACGATCCTGAATGAAAGGCGGGAAGCGACCGATCGCTGCACCGTAGTCTTACGGAAACGCGCACACGCATTTCGAATGATTGTTGTCGTGCATATAGCGCGATGTGCATGCAGTTTGTGCCACGCTGTCGTCTCGCGCGCTGTCGGTCTTTGCGATCCTGGCGGATCATCTCTCCGCATGCGCGCTGCTGCGGCGATCGGTGCCGCGTGATGAGCGCGAGGCTGCCGCATCGCCGCTCGGCGTGCCGTTGAAAGAAACGCGCACAGGTTGATCATGGCGCGGCACAGGATCGGATCGACCTGCCGACCGGTGACGATGCCGTCCGAAAGTTGACGGCGAGGGGGCGCTGAAATCGGCGGAGGGTCACCAGCGTGCCCGCCGGCTGGGCTGCGACGATTGCACCGGCTGCCGTCCGCCCTGCGGAAATCGACGGTGAAACGACGATGCCCGTTGCCTACCGCATGGCTTGACCCCGCTTCGCCGGCGAGACCCGGCTTCGGCCTTGCACCATATTCCCGTCTATCATACCCCGGTCGGACCAAATTCCGCGCGAGCCGCAAGCGCGCGCCAGTGCCGCAGGGAGCCCTCATGACCAAAAGCAATGCCCGCACCGGAGGCCAGATCCTGATCGACCAGCTGGTCGCGCAAGGGGTGGAGCGCGTCACCTGCGTGCCGGGTGAGAGCTACCTGGCGGCGCTCGACGCCCTGCATGACAGCCCGATCGATGTGGTGATCTGCCGCGCCGAGGGCGGTGCTGCGATGATGGCGGAGGCCTATGGCAAGCTCACCGGGCGTCCCGGCATCTGCTTCGTGACCCGTGGCCCGGGTTCGACCAACGCCGCTCATGGCGTGCACATCGCGATGCAGGATTCGACGCCGATGATCCTGTTCGTCGGCCAGGTCGACACCGGCATGCGCGAGCGCGAGGCGTTCCAGGAGCTCGACTACAAGGCGGTGTTCGGCACCATGGCGAAATGGGCCGTCGAGATCGATCGTCCGGACCGCATTCCGGAGCTGGTCGCGCGCGCCTTCCGCGTCGCGCTGCAGGGCCGCCCCGGTCCGGTCGTGATCTCGCTGCCGGAGAACATGCTGACCGAGACCGCAGCGGTCGCCGACGCGCCGAAGGTCGAGCCCGCGGCGACCTGGCCGGCACCGTCGGATCTCGAACGCCTCGGAACCATGCTCGCCGGCGCCACGGCGCCGATCGTGGTGCTCGGCGGTTCGGCCTGGACCGCAGAGGCCGCCAAGGGCATCGCGCGCTTTGCCGAGCGCTTCGACCTGCCGGTCGCGACCTCGTTCCGCCGCGCCTCGCTGTTCGACGCCGACCACTCGCATTATGCCGGCGATCTCGGCATCGGCCCGAGCCCGAAGCTGAAGGATCGCATCACCGGCGCCGACGTCATTCTGTTGATCGGCGGCCGCATGTCGGAAATGCCGTCGTCATCCTACACGCTGCTCGACATTCCCGTACCGAGCCAGAAGCTCATTCACGTGCATCCAGGCTCCGAAGAGCTCGGCCGCGTCTACCAGCCGGCGCTGGCGATCCAGGCGACGCCTGCGGCCTTCGCAGCTGCAGTCGAAAGTATGAAGCCGTCAGCCACTCCGGCCTGGAAGGGCGAGGCGGCTAAGGCGCACGCGGACTATCTCGCCTGGACCGACAAGCCGCGCGAGCTGCCGGGCCATTTCCAATACGGCGAGGTCATGACGTGGCTGCGCGACCGGCTGCCGAAGGATGCGATCGTCTGCAACGGCGCCGGCAATTACGCCGGTTGGATCCATCGCCACCATCGATTCCACGCCTTCGCCGCGCAGCTCGCGCCGACCTCGGGCTCGATGGGCTATGGCGTGCCGGCGGCCGTGATGGCCAAGCGGCATCATCCGGATCGCGTCGTCGTCGCCTTTGCCGGCGACGGTTGCTTCCTGATGAACGGGCAGGAATTCGCCACCGCCGTGCAGTACGACGCGCCGCTGATCGTCGTTGTCATCGACAACGCGCAATACGGCACCATCCGCATGCATCAGGAGCGCGATTATCCCGGCCGTGTCGTCGGCACCCAGCTCAAGAACCCGGACTTTGCGCTCTATGCCAAGGCGTTCGGTGGCCATGGCGAGCGGGTCGAGCGCACCGAAGACTTCGCGCCGGCGTTCGAGCGGGCGCTGGCCTCCGGCAAGCCGGCGATCGTGCACTGCCTGGTCGATCAGCGCGCGCTGTCGGTCGGAAAGGATTTCGTACCCGAGCAGGCCGCGCGTTGATGTCCGAGCCGGCTCGCCGTCACGTCGCGATCATCGGCGCCGGCGCGGTCGGCGTGATCAGCGCCATCGAGGCGCTGCGCGAGGGACATCGTGTCACGCTGATCGATCCGGGCGAGCCCGGTGGCACCCAGGCGGCGAGCTATGGCAATGCTGGCTGGCTGTCGTCGCATTCGGTGATTCCGCCGGCCGAGCCTGGCACCTGGAAGAAGGTGCCGGGCTATCTGATGGACCCGCTCGGGCCGCTCGCGATCCGCTGGTCGTATTTGCCGAAGGCTCTGCCGTGGCTGGTCAAGTATCTGCTGTCGAGCTGGACCGAGCCGCAGGTCGAAGCCACTGCGCGGGCGATGCGCGATCTGCTGAAGGACGCGCCGCTGCTGCACCGGCAACTCGCCGAGGAGGCCGGCGTGCCCGAGCTGATCGAGCGGCGCGGGGTGATGCACGTGTTTCCGTCGCGCGCGCCGTTCGACCGCGACCTCGGCTGGCGCATCCGCAAGCGCGTCGGCATCGCATGGCTGGAGCTCGATGAAGACGAGATGCGCCAGCGCGAGCCCGATCTGCATCCGCGCTACAAGTTCGGCGTCGTGGTGGAGGAGGCCGGCCGCTGCCGCGATCCCGGCGCCTACGTCGCAGCGCTCGCCGCGCACGCGGTCGCGAACGGCGCGGAGCGCATCGCCGCCAAGGCCACAGGCCTCAGGCTTGCGGGTGACAGGCTCGTAGCCGTGGTCACCGAAACCGGCGAGATCGCCTGCGATGCGGCGGTGGTTGCCGCCGGCGCGCGCTCGAAGCAGCTGACCGCGTCGATCGGCGATCCGCTGCCGCTCGAAACCGAGCGCGGCTATCACGTCATGATCGAGAATCCGGAGACCGGACCGCGCAATTCGATGATGGCCTCCGACGCCAAGATGGTGGTCAACTGGACCGACAAGGGCCTGCGTGCCGCCGGCACGGTGGAGATCGCCGGGCTCGACGCCGCACCGAACTGGAAGCGCGCCGAGATCCTGCGCGAGCATCTCCTCAGCATGTTCCCGAAGCTGCCGAAGGACATTCCAGCCTCGCGCATCAAGACCTGGTTCGGCCACCGCCCGAGCATGCCCGACGGGCGGCCCTGCATCGGCCACAGCCGTGCTTCGCGCGACGTGGTGTATGCGTTCGGCCACGGCCATGTCGGGCTGGTCGGCTCGGCTCGCACCGGCCGGCTGGTCGCGCAATTGCTCAGCGGCAAGCCGCCGGAGATTTCGCTGCAACCGTTTGCGCCGTCGCGGTTTCTGTAGGGACGAAACGCAAGCCTCAACTCTCGCCGGCCCAAGCGGTGATCGCAGCCGGTGCGACCACGCGTCTCGGCACATGCGGATTGATCGTTCCGGCGCTGACGTCCTGGGTCTGATCGAGCAGGGTGCGCGCGAACGCCTTGGCGTCCTGCTCGGTCGTGAAGGTACGGGTCTGGCGCGCGAAGCGGTGATGTCCGGCGTCAGGCGTCCTCATGGCGAACGAGACATACCATATGGCCTTGTCCGTCTTCATCGCGCGGCTCTGGCGGAGGAGATCCGCTCGCGCGACCGGGACGCTCGATATGCAAAAAGTGCCAAGAAAACTGCCAAGGGGGAATCCTGAAATAAAACAGACGGCGGCAAATTGGCTCTTCGTCGGACAAGGAATGCTACATTATCGGCGCGCATACCGATACTGGCAGCATGTGACCTCTCAACCGATGAGTGAAGCGACAATGCGCCGCCGCGGCGTTGGTTCCCGCGATCCGATTGCAGTGTGGGAGATCGCGCGCTCGCGTGACCCAAACCGGTCCCTGCCGCGTACTAGACGGCTTCGCCTTGCTTGCCGGCCGCGGCGATCGCCTTCTCGACTTCCGCGGCGAGGGCCGCAAGATGCGCGGCGAGCTTGGTGAACAATTCGCGCTTCTGGATGTCAGTGGCCAGGTCGCGGATCAAAGCGCACTCCGCAGCGTCGGTGCGAAGCTTCTCCAGATGCGTCAGCATGTCCTGCATTTTCTCACCCCACTGCCGTTTTCGGCAAACGGTAGGAGGCGTGAAACCGGGCGACAATAACGTGTGATAATTTGCCTTTCGCCGGGACGACAATGGTGTCATCACGCGCGTCAGCGTGCCGGACCGAACGCCTTCATCGCCTCTACGACGATGATCTCGCCGGCCTCCTGTACGAAATGCCCGGCGTCTTGCAGTTCGAGCGGCAGCGGACAATTCCGGATCACCTGTCGCAGCGCGTTCATCACGGGCGGCCCGAGCACCGGGTCCTTCATGCCGACAGCCATGAAGCTCTGTCCAGCCCATTGCTGCGACCAGAAGTCCCGTGCGCGGCGCGACAGCGCGGCGCCGCCGGCGTCGGGCCGGTCCGGCACCAGATTGGGGAAGCGTCGGACGCCGGCCTTGTATCGCTGGTCCGGATAGGGCGCGGCGTAGGCGGCGGCTTCCTTGTCCGTGAGACCAGGGACCGCGCGCTGCATCAGTGCCGCGATGTCCATGTCCGGGCTGCGATTGGAGAAGGCGCGCCAGGCGAGAAAGCCTTCGCCGAGCGGCGCGTCTCCCGTGCCCAGCATCGTGTTCATCACGAGCAGTCGATCGAAGCGATCCGTCATGTCCATGGGCACCGTCAGTCCGATCAATCCGCCCCAATCCTGGCACACCAGCATGATGCGGCGCAGGTCGAGCGCCTCGATCAGGGACATCACCGAGGATCGATGGAAGTCGAAAGTGTAGATGTCCTCGTCCACCGGCTTGTCGGACCGGCCGAAGCCGAACAGGTCCGGTGCCACGACGCGGAATCCCGCGGCGAGCAGCGCCGGGATCATCTTGCGATAGAGATAGGCCCAGGTCGGCTGGCCATGCAGGCAAAGCGCCACCGGCGCGGTCTTCGGTCCCTCGTCGAGATAGTGCATGCGCAACGGGCCGATCTCGATGTAACGCGGTGCGAAGCCAAATCCCGGCAACTCCGCGAAGCGCTCGTCCGCTGTTCGAAGCGTCTGCATGTCTCTCCCTTTTCGGTTCGTCGTTCGGCCATGCGAGAACGTCGGGCAGGCTTTTTACTCGATGCGCTGTGCGCGGGCGCGGATCTGCAATCCAAATCGATCGCGGCCGCAAGGAGCCTCGCTGCGCAGCCGGGATTCCGCGCGGTGAAGCGGCAAATCCGCGGCGGACTGGCCGAGCGGCTCGAGCGCCTCGCCCTGACCGGGCAGGATGCGTTTCCGGCGCTGTTCGGCTGATCGCGGCCGCGGCAGTTCTGCGGCAGGGGACGTGCGATCGACGTTCCTTCGCCTCTCCCGCTAACCGATCCGCACCACCATCTTGCCGAGCGCCGCGCGGGTCTGCATGGTCGTGAACGCCGCACGGAAATCTTCAAGCTCGAACACCTTGCCGACGACAGGCGTCAAGTGGCCCTCGTTCAGCCAGGTCGACAATTGCGTCATCACGCGCGCCTGCGCTTCGGGCTCGCGGCGCGCGATCTGCGCGGCATCGACGCCGACCAGAATGCCGCCCTTCAGGAGCGGCAGGTTGAACGGCAAAGCGGGGATGCGACCGGCCGCGAAGCCGACCACGACATGGCGGCCGTTCCAGGCGATCGAGCGGAAGGCCTGCAGCGAGACCTCGCCGCCGACCGGATCGAAGATTACGTCCGGACCATGGCCGCCGGTCGCGTCCTTCAGCGCGTCGCGCCAATCCGGCTTCGTATAGTCGACGGTGGCGTCGGCGCCGAAGCCGGCGGCGAAGCTGCGCTTCTCGTCGGTCGAGGCGGCCGCAATGACGCGCGCACCGAGCAGCTTGCCGACCTGAATGGCGGCGATGCCGGTACCGCCGGCGGCACCAAGCACCAGCAGCTGCTCGCCGGCCTTGAGCGAGCCGCGCTCGGCGAGCGCATAGAGCGCGGTGAGGTAATTGGTGCGGAAGGCCGCGGCGGCCTCCATCGACAGGCCGTCAGGCATCACCTCGACGGCGGCAGGGGGCACCACGATGTACTCGGCCAGCGCGCCCGAGCGCGCCGCGCCCATCACCCGCATGCCCGGCCTGATGCCGGCGACATCGTCCGCGACCGCGTCGACCACGCCGGCGAATTCCGCACCGGGCGTAAAGGGCAGGGTATCCTTGGTCTGGTAGCGGCCCTCGACCTTCAGGCCGTCGACGAAGCCGATGCTCGCGGCGTGGACCCGGATACGGATCTGTCCGGGGCCGGATTCGGGCGTGGCGATCTCCTTCAGCCCGATCTGATCGATGGGCGCATATTGCTCGACGACGACCGCCTTCATCCTGTGCTGCTCGCTTGTTCGTTTCCTCTGGAGCCTTTTCCGTTCCGATTGAATCGGAACGGGGCTCCAGATTCTTGTGTTGACGCGTTTCTTTACGCGAACCGGTACCCACTTCGCTCGAAAACGCTCTGGTTGAACCTATCTCATGTCCGTTGTTCTACGGGGAGGGCTTTTGCGCATGCGGCGACGGCGCCCCATGCGGAAAGCCAGCATCTTCAACGACATCGCGAAAAGGCGACCGTTTACCCGTTGTTATCCCTACCAAATTCGGTAACGCGTCCTTAATGGCGTTAACGTTAGGGTTTTCCACGCGGCCCGCCTTGGGCTGCGCGCCGTCCAGGACGGGCAGGTTGCGTACGCGTTGGAGTCTCCTATGGATATCATGACTGGCGCCGGGCTGTTAGCTGGCATCATCGTCATCGCGGTGATGATGTTCATGGGCGGCGACCTGCACATGTTCATCTCCGAACACGCCATGATCATCATCTTCGGCGGCTCGATCGCCGCGACGATGATCCGCTTTCCACTCGGCGTGATGCTGCACGGCCTGCCGCTCGGCGCCAAGTTCGCTTTCACCATGAGCCGGCTGTCGGCCCGCGACCTCGTCGACGAGCTCGCCCGCATCGCCGAGATCGCCCGCAAGCAGGGCCCGGTCGGCCTCGAGAAGGTCGAGACCGACGAGCCGTTCCTCGCCAAGGGCATCCGCTACGTCGCCGACGGCTACGATCTCGAATTCATCCGCGACAACATGGAGCGCGATCGCGACAATTTCCTGATGCACCTCGACGAGGGCAGCAAGATCTACCGCGCGATCGGCGACTGCGCCCCGGCCTTCGGCATGATCGGCACGCTGATCGGCATGGTGCAGATGTTCGCCAACATGACCGATCCCTCCAAGCTCGGCCCGTTCATGGCGACCGCGCTGCTCGCGACCTTGTACGGCGCGCTGGTCGCCAACCTGTTCTGTCTGCCGATCGCCGACAAGCTGCACGGCAAGCTGCTCGACGAGGAGACCAACCGCACGCTGATCATCGACGGCATCCTGATGATCCGCGATTCCAAGAGCCCCGCGCTGGTGCGCGAGATGCTGCTGGCCTATCTGCCGGAGAAGCATCGCCACGAGGAAGGCGAGCCGGTCCCGGCCTAACCGGCCGGCGGGTTCGGGAAACGCAGCCGGAAAAACGCGACAATGGCCAAGAAAAAGCGCGGCGACGCCCACGGTGGAGGTCACGGCTGGTTCGTGACCTTCGCCGACCTGATGGGCCTGATGATGAGCTTCTTCGTGATGCTCGTCGCGTTCTCGACCATGGACAACAACAAGCTGAAGATCGTCGCCGGCTCGATGCGCGACGCCTTCGGCGTGCAGACCAATGTGCGCTATTCAGGGATCGTCGAGTCCGACGGTCTGCCGACCCGGCCGAAGCTCAAGAATGTCGAGCACATCTCGCCGGAGGAATCCTCCGCCAATCCGACGCCGGACGAGCAGGAGCGCAGCCAGATCAACGGCGCGCGGCTGAAGATCGATCGCGAATTCGCGCTCGCCTCCGCCTCGCTCCGCCAGGCGCTGCAGGACATGCCGGAGCTGACCGAGGTCTCCAAGAACATCATGTTCGAGGAGACGAAGGAGGGGCTCAACCTCGAGATCGTCGACCAGGACGGCCGCTCGATGTTCGCCGACGGTTCCAGGGAGCCGTATGAGCGCACCCGCCGGCTGATCCAGAAACTCGCAGCGCCCCTGAAGGCGACGCCGCTCAGGGTCGCGATCGTGGGGCATACAGCCGCAGGCTTCGTGCCGGCGCGCAGCGATTACGACGCCTTCGACCTCTCCGCCGACCGCGCCAATGCGGTGCGGCAGATCCTGGAGCGGGAAGGGCTGCCGCCGTCCCACGTCTTCGCGGTTTCCGGCAAGGCGGACGGCCAGCCGCTGTTTCCCGACGATCCGACGCTGCCGGCGAACCGTCGCGTGACCATCACGTTGATGCGGGAAAATCCGCCGCTGCCGCCGGACCTGAAGCCGTAGCTTCGGGTTACCATGCTACCGTCAAGCTAGCCCAGTTGGTTGGTTGACAGGCGGGGCGGAAGCGTCGATAGCCGCGCGGATCAAAATCAACCGATCGGGCGTTCCAACCTCGCCATGGCTGTCAGCGTCTCTTCCACCGAAGCCCAGGAAACTCACGGCAAAGGCCAAGGCGCCGCCGGCTTCTGGGCGCTGACACTGGGCAGTATCGGCGTCGTGTTCGGCGATATCGGAACCTCGCCGCTCTACGCATTCCGCGAGGCGGTCGGCGGCGCCGCGCACGGCCAGCCGGTGACCCGGATCATGGTGCTGGGCGTGCTCAGCCTGATCCTGTGGGCGCTGTTCACCGTCGTCACCGCCAAATACGTGCTGCTGCTGCTGCGCGCCGACAACAATGGCGAGGGCGGCACGCTGTCGCTGATGGCGCTCGGCCAGCGCGCGATCGGGCGGCGCAGCTGGCCGCTGCTCGCACTCGGCGTGGTCGGCGCCTCGATGTTCATCGGCGATTCCATGATTACGCCGGCGATCTCGGTGCTGTCGGCGGTCGAGGGCCTCAAGCTCGCCACGCCGCATCTCGAGCACTATGTGGTGCCGCTGACGATCCTGATCCTCGTGCTGCTGTTCTCGGTGCAGAGCTCCGGCACCGCGCGCGTCGCCTCCGCGTTCGGGCCGGTGATGGTCACGTGGTTCGCCTCGCTCGCGGTGATGGGCGTCGTCCACATCATGGACGATCCGTCGGTGCTGGCGGCGATCAATCCCTATTACGCGATCCAATTCCTGCTGACTCACGGCACCGTCGGCCTGGTGACCTTGGGCGCGGTGTTCCTCGCGGTCACCGGCGGCGAGGCGCTGTACGCCGACCTCGGGCATTTCGGCCGCAAGCCGATCCAGTCCGGCTGGCTGTTCTTCGTGCTGCCCTCGCTGCTGCTGAATTATTTCGGGCAGGGCGCGCTGGTGCTGTCCGATCCCGCCGCGATCGAGAACTCGTTCTACCGCATGGTGCCCGACGTGCTGCTGCTGCCGCTGGTCGGGCTCGCCACCGCCGCGACCGTGATCGCGAGCCAAGCCGTCATCACCGGCGCCTATTCGCTGATCAGCCAGGCGGTGCAGCTCGGGCTCTTGCCGCGCTTCGAGGTCCGCTACACCTCGGAGACCCATGCCGGCCAGATCTATCTGCCGCGGGTCAACCGGCTGCTGCTGATCGGCGTGCTGCTGCTGGTGCTGCTGTTCCGCACCTCGAGCGGGCTCGCCTCGGCCTACGGCATCGCCGTTTCCACCACCATGGTTGCCGACGGCATCATGGGCTTCATCGTGATCTGGAGGCTGTGGAACTGGCGCGTGGCGTCGGCCGCGGCATTGATCCTGCCGTTCGTGATCGTCGACATGACCTTCTTCAGCGCGAATTTGCTGAAGCTGTTCGAGGGCGCCTGGGTGCCGCTGTTGTTCGGCGTCGTGATGGCGACGATGATCTGGACCTGGCGTCGCGGCGCCGCGATCCTCATCGCGAAGACCCGCCGCATCGAGGTGCCGCTGCGCGATCTGATCCACAGTCTGGAGAAGCGGCCGCCGCATATCGTCAAGGGCACCGCGGTGTTCCTGACCAGCGACCCGAGCTTCGTGCCGACCGCGCTCTTGCACAATCTCAAGCACAACAAGGTGCTGCACGAGCACAATGTGATCCTGACCATCGAGACTGCTCCAACGCCGCGCGTCGACGTGTCGGAGCGCGTCAACATGGAGAAGGTCAGCGACAAGTTCACCGCGGTGCGGCTGCGGTTCGGCTATATGGAATCGCCGAACGTGCCGAAGGCGCTCGCGGTCGCGCGCAAGCTCGGCTGGCAGTTCGACATCATGTCGACCTCGTTCTTCGTGTCGCGGCGGTCGCTGAAGCCGTCCGCCCAGTCCGGGATGCCGCAGTGGCAGGACCACCTATTCATCGCCATGAGCCGGTCGGCTAACGATGCCACCGACTATTTCCAGATCCCAACCGGTCGGGTGGTTGAAGTGGGTACTCAGGTAACTATTTGAGCTGACAGCAAATTCCGGCGTTGAAAAGCCGTGATCTATGCGTGATACGCATAGTGGAGGCCTGAATCCGTGCTAACCTATGCATTCCTGCCGGGAGTATAGGCCTGCAACCCGGCATTGTGCAGTGCGGCAGAAGACAGAGGCGCAACTTCCCATGTCATCCGAGAGTGCGATCACCGCGGCGGAAACGCCCGCGGCAAACGGCCATGGCGAGGCGCATTCGACCGCCACCTTCAAAGCATTGATGCTCGGCAGCATCGGTGTCGTCTATGGCGACATCGGCACCAGCCCGCTCTACGCGCTGCGCGAGGCCGTCGTCGCTGCTGCCGGCGGCGAGGGCGCCGTGACGACGCATGCGGTGCTCGGCGTGCTCAGCCTGATCCTGTGGGCGCTGATCGTCGTCGTCACGCTGAAATATGTCGTGATCCTGCTACGTGCCGACAACAACGGCGAGGGCGGGACGCTGGCGCTGATGGCGCTGGCGCAGCGCGCGGTGACCAAGGGCGGAGCCGCGATCGTGCTGCTCGGCATCATCAGCGGTGCGCTGTTCTATGGCGATGCCGTGATCACGCCGGCGTTGTCGGTGCTGTCGGCGATCGAAGGCATCAAGCTCGTCACCTCGACATTCGATCCCTATGTCGTCCCGCTCACGGTGGTGATCCTGGTTGCCCTGTTCGCGGTGCAGTCGCGCGGCACCGCGCGCGTCGCGGCTTTCTTCGGGCCGGTGATGTGCGTGTGGTTCGCTGTGATCGCGATCGCGGCGCTGCCGCAGATCGCGCGGCATCCCGAGGTGTTCTTCGCGTTCAACCCGATGCTTGCGGTGTCGTTCATGCTGCATCACGGCGTGATCGGATTCATCACCCTCGGTGCCGTGTTCCTCGCCGTGACCGGCGCGGAGGCGCTCTACGCCGACCTCGGCCATTTCGGCAAACGACCGATCCAGACCGCGTGGCTGTTCATCGTGCTGCCGTCGCTGGCGCTGAACTATCTCGGGCAGGGTGCGCTGCTGATCGGCGATCCCAAGGGCGTCGAGAACCCGTTCTTCCTGATGTTCCCCGACTGGGCGTTGATCCCGATGGTCGCGCTCGCAACGCTCGCAACGGTGATCGCGAGCCAGGCCGTCATTACCGGCGCCTATTCGCTGACGCGACAGGCGATCCAGCTCGGCCTGATGCCGCGGTTCGAGATCCGCCACACTTCGGAAGCGCATTCCGGCCAGATCTACATGCCGCGCATCAACCGCTTCCTGTTCATCGCGGTCATCGTGCTGGTGCTGATGTTCCGCTCGTCGAGCGCGCTGGCGTCGGCCTACGGCATCTCGGTAACCGGCACCATGGTGGTGACGGCGATGATGGGCTTTGTGGTGATCTGGAAGGTCTGGCGCTGGTCGCCGCTCGCTGCGGCTGCGCTGGTGGCGCCGTTCCTGTTCCTGGACATCACGTTCCTCGCCGCCAACCTGCTCAAGGTGTTCGAGGGCGGTTGGGTGCCGCTGGCGCTGGGCGGAGCCATGATCGTGGTGATGTACACCTGGCGGCGCGGCAGCCGGCTGCTGTTCGAGAAGTCGCGCAAGCTGGAATTCCCGCTCGCCGATCTCGTCGCGATGCTTGAGAAGCGGCCGCCGCAGCGCGTCTCCGGGACCGCGGTGTTCCTGACCAGCGATCCCGTCAGCGCGCCGACCGCGCTGATGCACAGCCTCAAGCACTACAAGGTGCTGCACGAGAAGAACGTCATCCTGACCATCGAGACCGCGCCGACGCCGCGCATCGATCCGTCCGAGCGGGTGCGGATGGAGCAGCTGACCGAGACCTTCTCCAAGGTGACGCTGAAGTTCGGCTTCATGGAGCAGCCGAACGTGCCGAAGACGCTTGCGATCGCCCGCAAGCTCGGCTGGCAATTCGACATCATGTCGACCTCGTTCTTCCTGTCCCGCCGTGCGCTGAAGCCGGCGGCGCATTCGGGCATGCCGAGCTGGCAGGACCATCTGTTCATCGCGCTGAGCCGCTCCTCGAACGATGCCACCGACTATTTCCAGATCCCGACCGGGCGGGTGGTCGAGGTCGGCACCCAGGTTACGATCTAGGGCCCGCGATCCCGCGTTTCCGCGCGGCATCTAACCCGTTTCGAGCGCTTGATTTTCTTCCCGCGAGAGGCGACTTTGCGGCCCGGACCGGCGAGCCGCGAGACGCTCGCCAATCGGATAGTCGGGAGGATATTTCCGTGGCGGACCACAAGGTGGAAGATTTGTTTCCGGACGAGGTGTCGAAGGGCATAGCGGAAGGCCGCTATCTGCTCGTCGACGTCCGCGAGCCCAATGAGGTCGCAGCAGAGGCCTATCCCGACAGCGTCGTGGTGCCGCTGTCGACGTTCGATCCATCAGCGATTCCGGATCCGCAGGGCAAGCAGGTGGTGTTCGCCTGCCGCTCCGGCAAGCGCTCGGTGACGGCCTCGCTGGCCGCCCAGGCCGCGGGCCTGCCCTACGATAAGCACCTCGCGGGCGGGATCATCGGCTGGAAGGCGGCGGGACTGCCGACCAAGGCGGGCGGCTGATCCCTGACATGACCTCCATGAACAAGGTCTTCGCGGACCTTCCCGTCACCATCTTCGAGGCGATGTCGCAGGCTGCGCGCGACAATGCCGCCATCAATCTCGGCCAGGGCTTTCCCGACGATCCGGGACCGGAGGACATCCGCCGCGCCGCCGCGGACGCGTCCATCAACGGCTACAACCAGTATCCGTCGATGATGGGCATTCCGGAACTCCGTCAGGCGATCGCTTCGCATTACGGCCATTGGCACGGGCTCAAGCTCGATCCGATGACCGAGGTGATGGTCACCTCCGGCGGCACCGAGGCGCTGACCTCCTCGATCCTGTCCGTGGTCGAGCCGGGCGACGAAGTGGTGTGCTTCCAGCCGGTCTATGATTCCTATCTGCCGATCATCCGCCAGGCCGGCGGCATTCCGCGGCTATTGCGGCTCGAGCCGCCGGAGTGGCGGCTGAGCGAGGAGATGCTGCGCAGCGTCTTCAACCACAAGACCAAGGCGGTGCTGTTCAACAATCCGCTCAACCCCGCGGCGGTGGTCTATCCGCGCGAGGACCTCGAACTGCTGGCACGGTTCTGCCAGGAGTTCGACGTGGTCGCGATCTGCGACGAGGTTTGGGAGCACGTCGTGTTCGACGGCCGCGAGCACATCCCGCTGATCACAATCCCCGGCATGCGCGATCGCACCATCAAGGTCGGCAGCGCCGGCAAGATCTTCTCGCTGACCGGCTGGAAGATTGGTTTCGTCTGCGCCGCGCCGCCGCTGCTGCGCGTCGCGGCGAAGGTGCACCAGTTCCTCACCTTCACGACGGCGCCCAATCTGCAGGCGGCGGTGGCGTACGGCCTCAGCAAGCCGGACGACTATTTCCTCGAGATGCGCAAAGACATGGCGCGGAGCCGCGACCGACTGACCAAGGGGCTGGAGAGCATCGGCTTTCCGGTGCTGAGGTCGCAGGGGACTTATTTCCTCACCGTCGACCTGTCGCCGCTTGGTTTGAATGAGACCGATGCGGAGTTCTGCTGGCGAATTGTGCAGGATTACAAGGTCGCGGCTATTCCGGTGTCGGCGTTTTACGAGCAGGATGCGGTGACGTCGGTGGTGCGTTTCTGTTTCGCCAAAAAGGACTCGACGCTCGACACCGCGCTGGAGCGGTTGTCCGACGCCGTGCATCGTCGCAAGAGGTAGACCAGAATGCAGAAGCAGAGCCGTCGTCTCGTCAGCCTCGCAGGTATGATCGCCACGGCTCTGTTGTTCGCTGCCTCCGCCGGCGCCGAGGAGCGCACGGTCAATTTCTACAACTGGTCGAACTACATGGCGCCGGGAGTCCTCGAGGACTTCACCAAGGAAACCGGCATCAAGGTGGTCTACGACACGTTCGACGCCAACGAGACGCTGGAGACGCGGCTGCTCGCGGGCAAGTCGGGCTACGACGTCGTGGTGCCGACCGGCTATTTCCTGCAGCGCCAGATCACCGCGAAGGTGTTCCTCAAGCTCGACAAGTCGAAGCTGCCCAACCTTGCCAATGCATGGCCCGTGGTGACCGGCCAGCTTGCGACCTACGATCCCGGCAACAATTACGGCGCCAACTACATGTGGGGCACCACCGGCATCGGCTACAACGTCAAGATCGCGGAGAAGATCCTTGGGCCTGATGCGAAGATCGACAGCTGGGACATGGTGTTCAAGCCGGAGAACCTCGCCAAGTTCAAGGACTGCGGCATCCACATGCTGGATTCCGCCGACGACATCCTGCCGGCGGCGCTGAGCTATCTCGGGCTCGATCCGAACTCGACCAAGCAGGCCGACCTCGAGAAGGCCGCCGATCTCGTCATCAAGATCCGGCCCTATGTGCGCAAATTCCACTCGTCCGAATATCTCAGCGCGCTGGCCTCGGGCGAGATCTGCTTCGTGGTCGGGTGGTCGGGCGACATCATGCAGGCGCGCAGCCGGGCGGCGGAAGCCAACACCGGCGTCGAGATCGGCTACACGATCCCGAAGGAGGGCGCGCAGATGTTCTTCGACAATCTCGCGATTCCGGCGGACGCCAAGAACGTCACTGAAGCCTATGAGCTGATCAACTACCTCTACCGTCCCGAGGTCGCGGCGAAGAACTCGAACTTCCTGTCCTACGCCAACGGCAATCTGGCGAGCCAGAAGCTGATCGATCCGAAGATCCTCAACGACAAGAACATCTATCCCGACGAGGCGATGCAGAAGAAGCTGTTCGTGATCACGGCGCGCGATCCGGCGACGCAGCGGATCATCAACCGGCTGTGGACGCGGGTGAAGACGGGCAAATAGCCTCTCCGTGCTTGCGAGCCAACGGGTCGCGCGAACGCGCGCCCGATGACAGGCTCCGCGAAGCAATCCATCGCGCGCTTGCTGAAGCATGGATTGGTTCGTCGCTTCGCTCCTCGCAATGACGAGGAAGCGCTACTGCCAGCCTACCGCCAGCGCCGGTGCAGCCAGAGCCATTGATCCGGATATTCGCGGACCCAGCCCTCGACGATGTCGGTGATCGCCTGCATCGTGCCCTGGACATCGATCTCGCCGGATGCGTCGAACACCGGCTTCACTTCCTCGGTGACCTCGCCGCGGAAACGGCCGTCGGGCAGGCGGATGATCCGTGTGCCGTGGATCGGGCAGTCGATCTGCCGGCGCAGGCGCGCCAGCAGCGGATTGGCGGTGGTCTTGCGGCCGAAGAAGGTGACGGGAACGCCGTTGGTCAAATACTGGTCGACCAGCATCGCGACGTGCTGGCCGTTCTTGAGCGCCTGCGCCAGCTTGAGCGGCGCGTCGCGGCCTGCCGGCACCAGCGTGCCCAGATTGACCGCGCGGATGCGTTCGATGGCGCGGTCGGCGGCTTCGATGTTCGGCCGCCGGAACAGGATCGTCGCATCGAGCCCATGTGCCGCCGCAGCAATTGGCGAGAGCTCCCAGTTCCCCAGATGTGCGGCGAAGAACAAGGCCGGCTTGCCGTCGTCGCGCAATTGGTCGAACAGCTGCTTGCTGCGCGCCGAGAATTCGACGCGACCCGGCTTGTCGGGGTTCTGCGGATCGTGGTCCCAGATACGGTCGATGTGCGCGAACTCGGCGCCGATGCGTCCGAGGTTGTGCCAGACGCCCGTCAGGATCTCTTCGATCTCCTGCGGTGACTTTTCCGGGAAGGCGGCCTTGAGGTTCTCGCGGCCGATGCGATCCTCGCGCAACCGGCGGCCGATGAAATGCGCGGCGCGGCCGAAGAACCGTGCGGACTTCTCCGGATCGAAATAGCGTGCGGTGCGCAGCAGGCCGATCGTCAGCCCGCCGATCGCCGCATCGGTCACGGGCTTTGCGGCGTCACGCAGGTGCGCCCTGGTACGAAGGAGCAGGCGTTTCATCTGACGGGCGAGGGCGCTGTCTTAGGCCGGCTCGCGCGTCAGAATCAGCGAAGCGTTCTGCCCGCCGAACCCGAACGAGTTCGACATCACGGCGGTCACCTTGGCGTCACGCGCCTTGTTGCCGACCACGTCGAACGGGATCGCGGGATCCGGCACCTCGTAATTGATCGTCGGCGGAATCCTCTGATGCTCGAGCGTGAGCAGCGAGAAGATCGCCTCGACCGCGCCGGCTGCCGAGATGGTGTGGCCGACCATCGACTTGTTCGACGACACCGGGATGTTCTTGGTGTGCTCGCCGAACACCGCGGAGGTCGCAAGATATTCCATCTTGTCGTTCTCCGGCGTCGAGGTGCCGTGCGCGTTGATGTGATCGATCTGCTCGGGCTCCATCCCGGCATCGGCGAGCGTCTTGCGCACGCAGCCGATCGCCGGCTTGCCGTCCGGAGCAGAGCGGGTGCGATGGAAGGAGTCGGTGAGCTCGCCGCAACCGGCGACGACGCCGAGGATGCGGGCGCCGCGCGCCATCGCGGCCTCATAGCTCTCCAGCACCAGCGCGCCGGCGCCTTCGGCCATCACGAAACCGTCGCGGTTCTTCGAGAACGGCTTCGAGGCGCCCTGCGGCGGATCGTTCTGGGTCGAGAGAGCCGAGAGCAGCGAGAAGCGCACCATGGCTTCGGGATTGACCGAACCGTCGGTCGCAACGCACAGCGTTGCATCGGTCTCGCCGCGGCGGATCGCCTCGACGCCGAGCTGGATCGCGGTCGCGCCGGATGCGCAGGCGGTCGAGAGCGAGATCGGCGACCCCTTGGTGCCGAAGGTCTCGGCGAGGTTGAGCGCGACCGAGCCGAAGGTGAAGCGCCGGTGGAAGTGCGCAAACTTGCCGCCGCTGCAGGTCGCCAGATAATCGATGATGCCGAAGTCCTTGGTCGGAACCTCCCGCGCGACCTCGAGCCGCTGCGGCCATTCGGTTTCGATCGGCGCGACCGCGAGAAACAGCGGGCCTGGGAAGTCGCCCTTGCTGCCGATGCCGGACTGCTCCAGCGCCTCCTCGGTCGCGATCTCAGCGAGACGTTGCGACAGGCTGGTCGAGGAGAACGGATCGACGGTGACGAAATCGACGGCGCCGGCCATCGTCGTCTTCAGACTGTCGAGCGGGAAGCGCGTCACGGTCTTGATGCCGGACTCGCCGGCGGTGAGGCGCTTCCAATTGTCGGCCTTGCCGCCGCCGAGCGACGTCACGATTCCCATGCCGGTCACGACGACGATCGGTCGGCCGAATTTATCGCGTGGTGCTGTCATGGTGTCCCCGTCGGTGCTTGCGTCGAGTTACTTGACGGCCTCGACCAGTGCCATGCCTTCGCCCTGCCAATGGCCGACCCCCAACACGACAATCTGGGTTGGCGCTTCGGTCTTTTCAACCTCCAGCCCGGTCGGGTCGTTGGCCGGATAGAGCGCGCCGCGGGAAATCGACAGCGCGGCCAGCGCCAGCCCAAGCGGGAACTGCGCCTCCATGGTGTGCCCGAAGGTCGTTCCGGTGGCGCGCACGGCAAGGCCGGGATGCTGGCCGAGGAATTCGCGCTCCTCGGCGGTCGCGGGCTCGGCGCCGGTGGCGCCCGTGATCAGCATGGCGTTGTCGTTGCTGACCCCGAGCTGCGGCCACATCGCCTGCAGCGACTTGGTCACTGCGCCGGGCTCCTTGCGCTTGGCAAGATCGGCGACCACCTTGGTCAGCCTGGCGTAGGGCTTGGCGCCGCGCGCCTCGGCGTGCTCGCGCGATTCCATCACCAGGAAGGCGCCGGCGGAGCCGATGGCGAAGCCCGGATTGTTTCGGCGGGCCCAAACCGACGCGTATTGATTCTTGAGTGCGAAGTCGCCGAACGAATAGAGCATCAAGAGGTCGCCGCGATCGCCATTATGGGCCGCGCCGACCAGCGCGATGTCGCTCTGTCCGGCGCCGATGCGCGCGACCGCGATCCGCGCGGCGTCGATGCTTGAGGCTTCCTCGCCCATGAAGGTGCGCGAGGTCCCGCACACGCCGTGAACGATCGCGATGTTGCCGGCGAGCAGGTTGGAGAGCTGCGCCAGGAACAGCGTCGGGCGCAGCTCGTTCATCAGCTTTTCGTTGAGCAGGGCGGGCGGCAGCTTGCCCTGCGCATCGGCATTCATGATCGCGAGGTCGACATTGAGGTCACGCTCGCCGCCGCCGGCTGCGATGATCATGTCCATTCGCGACAGGATTTCCTGATTGCCTTTGACGCCGGCGGAATCGAGCGCCAGCCCGGCGGCGTAGGTGCCGATGCGCTGCCACGTCTCCATCTGACGCTGATCGCCCTTCTTGGGGATCTGGGCGTCGAAGCTGACGGGGGCAATCGGATGGATCACATACGGCGCGAGACGCTTGTCGTCGGCATTGACGCGCCTTTCGCCGAGCGCCTCCCAATGCGCATCCAGCCCTTCGCCGAGCGAAGAGAGCAGGCCGACACCGGTGATCCAGACTTCCTTCTCAGCCATTACTCATTGCCTGCTGCGGAAACCCGATCTTGGTGGCCATCGCATCCATGTGCACACGCAAGTCCGGGCTGGGGAAGGGGATGTGACGGAAGGTCAGCTCGGCATTGCACTTGAGCTCCTTGCCGACGCGGACTTTCGCCGAGGTCACGGTGAAGCCTGAACCTTCGTGTTCGATCTTGGCGTCGATCGTCAATGTCGAGCCGGGGCTTACGAAGCCACGCATCTTGGCTTCCTTGACCATCGCCAGGAAGGGCATGCGCTCGAACTTGGTCAGACCGAGGATCAGCCAGCCCGAGCTCTGGGCCATCGCTTCGGTGAGCAGCACGCCGGGCATGATCGGGTAGCCCGGGAAATGCCCCGCGAACACGGAATGGCTGTCCGGCGGCACATCCGCCTCGACGACAATGGTCCTTGCGTCGAGGTTGAGGTCGACGATCCGATCGATCAGCTGAAAAGTTTCAAGCTGCATGACGGGCGATTACGTGGCCGAGCCCGTGCCCGCGTTCTTGGCCGCAACCAGCTCGTCGATGCGGTCGGCGAGATTCTGCAACACGAAGTACTGCTCCGTCGTGGCCTTGCCGTCGTTGACCTCCTGGGTCCACTTCTCGAGCGGCATCTTGATCCCGAAAGCCTTGTCGATGGCAAAGGCGATGTCGAGGAAGTCGAGGCTGTCGATCCCCAGATCGTCGATCGCGTGGCTCTCCGGCTTGATCGTATCGCGCGGGATGTCGCAGGTCTCCGCGATAATGTTGGCGATCTGCTCGAATGTGGAAGACATCATTAAGCCTTTGATATATTGAAGGTAATTCCGGGTCGGCTCGGAGGAGGCGGGCGCGGTGCCCCGGATTGCCCTATTGCTGCTGCCGGAGTCGTGTGCCCGTATATCGGAGCAGGGCCGTTAGTTCAATGGAGCTTGGCCGGCCTGGCAAGGACGGTTTTCGGGTACGGTTCCGGCCTGCCTAGGTGCGCGGCATCACCGTAATCTTCGCGCAATCCCGGCGTCCCATCAGGACGCAATCCTGGGTCTTGCGCAAATCGGCGATGCTCATGGCGAGCCAGATGCCGATCGCGGTGAGTGCCACGGTGAAGGCGAAGGCGGCGATATTGGCAAGCATGCGCTGGCGGAAATCATCCGGCTCCTCGCGCGGCTTCTCATAGCGGGAGAGATCGTTGGCGACGGAAACGGGAGCGACGGAAGCCGGGCGGGTCGATCGGACCGGGTTCTCGCGCTTGCCGGGCGGCTGCGCCGAAGTACGCGGCCGGAATTTGAGCACCACGTGCTCGTCATCCGAGGAAATTGGCCGCTGCGTCTTCACTGCTGTCAGTCCGGTCGCGTCGCCGCTCATGTTTAGCATGTTCGCCGCGCTTCACACCTAAAATCTTGATGCGCGCAGAGGTGGTATTTATCCTTCGATGGTCTCGTGGAACCGACTGTAGTCGATCCGCAGACGGCCGTCGTCGGTCGCCTGCAGGATCTCGGCATAGCGATGGCCGAAGCGGATGTCGAAATGTTCGTAGGATTTTCGCGCGTGCACGTTTTGCGCTGCAACGTCGTCATAGCCTGACACGATGAGGCCGAGACCGGCGTTGACGGCCTCAAGGCCCGCGGCGTCGAGACCGTAAAGCGGGCTGTCCTGGTCGATCACATGAAACAGGGTCCAGCTCAGCGCGAGCGCCGGGCTCTCGCTGCGCAGCAGCGGCAGTTCGTAGAACCGGCGATAGGGCATGCCTTCCTTGCTGACGCCGCTCTTGAACAGCCACAGCCGCGCGGTGGCATTGGCGATGATGTTGTGCCGCTCGTTGGCAAGGCGGATCATCAGCGTCCGCTGGCCCTCATGATCCGAGATCACGGGATTGTCGGCGAACAACAGGCGCGCGCTCGGCCGCGAGAAGCGGGCGAAGATCAGTCCGGTCATCAGCGACATCGAGAAGATGCCGGTAAAGAGCTCGATGGTGGCGATGAAGTGCCCGTAGTGTGTCTGCGGGTGCATGTCGCCATAGCCCGCGGTCGAGAGCGTCTCGATGCTGAAATAGAGGTAGTCGATGTATTGGCCGTCAGGCACGTTGGCGATCGGATGATCGCCGAGCCAATACAACAACGCGAAGACGGCGTTGAAGGCGATGAACACCAATGCTGCACCGCCAATAAAGGCGGGCCAGGATGCGGTCATGCAGCGATGGCTGATGTCTGCCCAGAAACTGAGCTCCAACCCCTCGGTCACGACCTCGCGGTTGCCGAGACGGACCGTGCGCGCTTTCGCGCGTTCGCTTGCTCTCAAAGCCATTCCGCCGAACCGGCTCTTCCGCCTGCCTCTGACATCATGTCATAATGGAACCCATTCCGGAGTGCCGGTCAAACGGGAGTGCAAATCATGGCCCATACGCGCGAGCCTTACGTCAAACCGGTCCCGATCATGTCGCTGCGGCCGACCCAGATGACGGTCGGCATGCAGGAGGTGAAGGAGAAGCGGAAGCGCTGGCGCGAGCACGCCTCGGAGAAGAAGCGCGCCGAGCTGCTGGGCAAGCACATGATCCCGGTCGTCCACGGTCCCGACGATCGCTACTACGTGGTCGATCATCATCACATGGCGCGGGCGCTGCACGAGGAGGGCGTCAAGGACATCCTGGTCACGGTGATCGGCGATCTCACCATGGTCGAGCGTGACGTGTTCTGGGGCGTGATGGACAACAAGCGCTGGGTCTATCCCTACAATTCCAAGGGCGAGCGCTGCCACTTCAGGGACATTCCGAAGTCGATCAAGGATCTCAAGGACGATCCGTTCCGCAGCCTTGCCGGCGAAATGCGCCGGGCCGGCGGCTTCGCCAAGGACACGACGCCATTCAGCGAATTCCTGTGGGCCGATTTCCTGCGCCGCCACATCCCGCGCAAGACGGTGGAGAACAATTTCGCCAAGGCGCTGGAGAAGGGCCTGGCGCTCGGCCGCAGCAAGGACGCGGTCTACTTGCCCGGCTGGTGCGGACCGGCATCCGACGACTGACCGGGCGCGGCCTCCGGTTTGGGTGGATCTTCCCTGCCGCCGAGCGCGTGGTGCAGCCACCGCTCGGTTCGCTTGCCGAAAGTCAGCAGCAGGAATGCCAGCGCGAGCGCGGTGAGGACGATCGGCCAATGCCCGGCGCCGCAGACGATCCCGACGCACGCGGCGAAGAACGCGCAGGCCGCGCTGGTCAGGCCGTGCACCTGATCGCGGTCGCCCCGCCGGACGATCACGCCGGCGCCGAGAAAGCCGATGCCGGTCAGCACGCCCTGGATCACGCGACTGACCGCATCGGTGAATTTCCCGGGATCGACCCCATGCAAGGCCAGCAGCACAACCGTGGCCGTCGAGAGGCTGACGAGACCCAGCGTCTTCAGGCCGATCGGCTTGCCGCGCAGGTCGCGGTCGAGCCCGATCGCGCTGCCGGCAAGCGTGGCCGCGCCGAGACGCAGGATGATCTCGCTCCAGTCTGTCAAGGCGTCCTCTATTTCGGCTGCCGGCCGAGCAGGTAGAACTCGCTGTTCGGCCGCATCCCGGTGACGTTCGCGAGCCGGTTCGAGAGCGCGAAGAAGGCCGCGACAGCGGCGATGTCCCAGACGTCGTCGTCGCTGAAGCCATGGGCGGCGAGCGCGGTAAAGTCCGCCTCCGAGACCTCCTCGGCCGCACGGCTGACCTTCATCGCGAAGTCGAGCATCGCGCGCTGCCGCGGCGTGATATCGGCCTTGCGGTAGTTGACCGCGATCTGGTCGGCGATCTCGGGGTTCTTGGCGCGGATGCGCAGGATCGCACCGTGGGCGATCACGCAATACTGGCACTGGTTGGCGGCACTGGTTGCCACCACGATCATCTCGCGCTCGGCCTTTGAGAGGCCGGAGTCCTTCTCCATCAGCGCGTCGTGATAGGCAAAGAAGGCGCGAAACTCGTCGGGGCGGTAGGCCAGCGTGAGGAAAACGTTCGGCACGAAGCCGGACTTCTCCTGCACCGCCAGGATGCGGGCGCGGACGTCCTCGGGGAGCTTGTCGAGAGCGGGCGTCGGGAAGCGCTTTGCGGTCGGCTGCGTCATGACATGGTTCCGGCATGCCGCATATGCGGCGTCACGCGAAACCATAGTGGATGACGGCTTGGGCGCAAGCCGCATCGGCGCCCCGCCACGATGACGTCAACGCAGCGGCTTCTTCAGGAGCGAGAAGCGGTCGGGATCGAGGCCCAGTGACGGCTGCAGCATCGGCGCCTCGGCGGGCGCCATGGTGCGCGCCGGTGGCGGCGCGTTGAAGCTGGCGTCGCCGCTCGGCGAATCGCGATGCGAGGTGGCGCCGCGCCAGCGCTCCAGCACGGCGCTGACGAAATGCATGTCGTGGCCGGCGGTGACCGACGGCACCGTTGCGATGGTGGCCTCGCCGCGCGGCAGCTGGTGCGGCGGCACCTCCTTGAAGCGCAGCCGGGTCGGCAGCGCCACGCCTTCGCCGAACGCCAGCACCTCGCGGGTGCCGAGCGAGGGCACGAACGACAGCAAATTGGCGGCGGCGTCCGACACCGCGGAGCGCAGCAACGCCTGGTCGCGGTCGTTGGCGAGGCGCATCGTGAACAGCGTGTTGCACTGGGAGATGATGGTGGCGTCGAGCTCGGCCGGGCGCTGGGTGATCAGGCCGAGATAGACGCCGTATTTGCGGCCTTCCTTGGCGATGCGCGACACCGCCTTGCGGGTTGGCCCGAACCCGATGTTGCGGTCGGCGGAGGCGTAGCGGTGCGCTTCCTCGCAGACGAACAGCATCGGCGAGACGCCGTCGCTCCACAGCCCGAAATCGAACGCCATGCGGCACAAGACCGACACCACGGAATCGACGACTTCGGCGGGGAAGCCCGCGAGCTGCATGATGGTCATCGGCTTGCCGTTGGCGGGCAGGCGGAACAGATGGCTGATCACCTCGGCCATGGTGTCGCCGCCGACATTGGCATTGTCGAACATGAAGGCGTAGCGCGGATCGTTGCGCACCGCGTCGATGCGCGAGATCAGCTTGTGATAGATGATGCGCGAGGAGCGGTTCTCGAGCTTGCCCATGCGCTCGTCGATCAGCGAGATCAGGTCGACGAGGCGGTAGGGCACCGGGGTATCGACGGTGTAGCCGACCTGCTTGGGGTCGACCCGCTTCAGCCCGAGACCGACCCGGTCGGAGTTCTGGTACTGGGTGTAGATGCCCTTCGCCATCGGGATCACTTCGGCGAGGATGTCGAGCTCTTCGGGCACGCCGGGCCGGCCGCCGAACAGCACGTCGACGATCTCTTCGAAGTTGAACAGCCAGAACGGCAGCTTCAGGTTTCGCGGGTTGAGCACCTGCGCGCGCTCGCCGAAGCAGCGGCCGTATTCGTTGTGCACGTCGAGCAGGAAGATGCGCAGGTTCGGCCGCGACTTCAGGATCTCGTTGAGCAGCAGCGACACGCCGGTGGATTTGCCGACGCCGGTCGAGCCGAGCACCGCGAAGTGCTTGGACAGCATTTCCTCGACGTCGACATAGGCGATGACAGAGCGATCCTGCTGCAGCGTGCCGACATTGATCTGGTCCGAGCCGCTCGGCGCATAGACCGTGCGCAGCTCCTGGTTCGTGATCAGGTCGGTGCTGTCGCCGATGGTCGGATAGTGGGTGACGCCGCGCTGGAATTTCGGGCGGTCGCCGCCGAGGATTTCGCCGAGCAGGTCGACCGAGGCGGTCGCCATGTATTCGTCGGACGGCGGCAGGTTCTCGCACGTCACCTCGGTGATCATGGCGACGATGATCGAGCTCGCGCAGCGGATGCTGACGAACCGGCCGACGGTTGCGCGCATCTCTGAAAGCTGCATTTGGCCGCCAGCCAGCAGCCCAACCCGGGCCTGCGAGCCGCGCACAGAGATCACACGTCCGAAGGATGTCACAGTTCCAGCCTGGCTCGTTCTCAAAATCTAAATGTCCGGACCAATATG
Organism: Bradyrhizobium sp. CCBAU 53421; assembly: GCF_015291625.1. Classification (NCBI taxonomy): domain Bacteria; kingdom Pseudomonadati; phylum Pseudomonadota; class Alphaproteobacteria; order Hyphomicrobiales; family Nitrobacteraceae; genus Bradyrhizobium; species Bradyrhizobium sp. CCBAU 53421. The sequence continues at coordinate 5,770,556 of NZ_CP030047.1, read as the reverse complement.
CCCGCCCGGGATTGGAAAAACCGTTAAGTCGCCGGGGTTGCGCATCGGCTAAATCTACACCTTCCCGGTGACGATTTGTTTCTATCGTGCCGCGACATTGCGCTTCGTCGCGCGCATCGGCGGCGAAATCGTCGCTTTCCGGCACAGCCGGGTCTGTTTCGCGGTTTTGCCGTTAAGGCGGGATTCACCATCTCCGCGGAGTGAGCGGCAGCTCCGTATCTTTACGGGGGTGTCGGCGCGATTTGTGGCACCCTGCCTCCAGGTATCGCGTAACCGATTGCTAACTGCGACTTGTAACGACCTTTCCATCAGTGCCGCGTAACGATGCCGCGCCCGGGAGAGATCAGCGTGCGCAACGAAGACCGCAATTCAACGTCAGGGAATGCCGACACCCGCTCGACCAAGGGGCTGGCGTTCTGTGCCGGCCTGCTGGTCGGCAGCCTGTTCGGAACCGCGACGGCTCAGTGGAGCGAGCGCGAAGGCCTGCTGATGGCGGCGTTCGCGATCATGGCCGTGATCGTCTTCCTGTTGCTGAAGCGGCACGAAATCTCCGACGCACGGCTTGCCACCGAACGTCGCAATCTGATGACCGCCGTGAACAACATCCCGCAGGGCCTCGTGCTGTACGATGCCTCGGCGCGCATCATCATCTGCAATCGTCCCTACATCGAGATGTTCGGGCTCTCGCCAGATGTGGCGAAACCGGGCAGCACCATGCAGCGGCTGATCGCGCACCGGCAGGAGACCGGCTCGTTCGATGGCGACGTCGACGATTTCTGCGATGCCATCATCGGCAACGTGAAGCTCGGCCGGGCTACGCGCCAGCTGACCCAGGCGCCGGGTGGGCGCGCGATCGAGATCGTCAACACGCCGCTGCCGGAAGGCGGCTGGGTGGCGACCATCGAGGACGTCACCGATCGCACGCGCACCGAGAACAAGATCGCCCACATGGCGCACTACGATGCGCTCACCGATCTGCCCAACCGCGTGCTGTTCCGCCAGCGCCTGGAGCAGGCGCTGAAGGCGATCAGGCCGGATCAGCAGCTCGCGGTCATGTATATCGACATCGACGAGTTCAAGAGCGTCAACGACGCGCTCGGCCATCAGATCGGCGACGAGCTGCTCAGCGCGATTGCCGATCGGCTGCGCAGCTGCGTCGGTGAAACCGATGTCGCGGCGCGGCTCGGCGGTGACGAGTTTGCGGTGATCCAGACCGCGGTCCGCGACCAGACCGAGACCATGCAACTCCTCGCAGCGATCTATCAGGCGATCCGCCGGCCGATCGATTGCAGCGGACATCTGATCACCACCGATGCCAGCATCGGTATCGCCGTTGCGCCTGCCGACGGGCTCGAGCTCGATCAATTGCTGCGCAACGCCGACCTTGCGCTCTATGGCGCCAAGAGCGACGGCCGCCGCACCTACCGGTTCTTCGAAGCCGGCATGGACGCGCGCGCCAAGGCGCGGCGCAGCCTCGAACTGGAATTGCGCCAGGCCATCGCTGACGGCAGCTTCGAGCTGCACTATCAACCGCTGCTTCATCTCGAGGACGGCCGCGTCAGCTGCTGCGAGGCGCTGGTGCGCTGGCGTCATCCCGAGCGCGGCACCATCTCGCCGGCCGATTTCATCCCGGTCGCCGAGGATACCGGCCTGATCAACGATCTCGGGCACTGGGTGCTCAACACCGCGTGCCGGGAAGCCGTGAACTGGCCGGATCACATCCATGTCGCCGTCAACGTGTCGCCGATCCAGTTCAAGAGCCAGACGCTGGCGCTGAACGTCGCCGCCGCGCTGGCGGCGTCGGGGCTCGCGCCCTCGCGGCTCGAGCTCGAGATCACCGAGGCGGTGCTGATCCGCGACGACGAGGTCGCGCTCGACATCCTGCATCAGCTGCGCGACCTCGGCGTCCGCATCGCGCTCGACGATTTCGGCACCGGCTATTCGTCGCTGAGCTATCTGCAGCGCTTCCCGTTCGACAAGATCAAGATCGACCGCGCCTTCATCAGGGATCTCGCGGGGACCGGCGCATCGTCCACGATCGTCCAGGCCGTCGTGAACATCGCCGCCGCCAGCGACATGACGACGACCGCGGAGGGCGTCGAGACCGAGCAGCAGCGCAATCTGCTTCGCATCCTCGGCTGCACCGAGATGCAGGGCTACCTGTTCAGCAGGCCGGTGCCGGATGTCGAAATCCGCAAGCTGCTGTCGTCGCATCGCGAGAAGGCGGTCTCGGTCGCCTGACCGCCGGCCTCGGCCGTTTTCAATATGTGATTTCAGCCACGGAAGGCCGCGGGAGCGGCGGTCCATCTTGTTGATACGCAACAAGAGGGCCTCGCCATGTACATTCTCGTGAATGCGCTTCTCGTTCTGGCAATCGCGTTCTTCTTCTTCCTGCCGATGACCGATCGCCGCACTGCGCGGATGAAGCTCTGCATGGTGTGCGCGCTCGCCGTTGCGCTGACTGTGTCGGCGACCATCTTCCGGCCGCACGGACCCGCAGCGGTGATGGCGTCCAAGGGCTAGGCACGGACGATGGCTTCGGCGGATGCTGCAATCTTCCGGTCTCAACATTTTGTTGACGAGACCTAATCCTTTGTACACTAGTACAAATCGACGCGCCGCAGCTGCCCTCCGAGCTGAAAGAGGTCGGTCCGGCGTTGCCGCGGAGGGAGACCGCCCATGCAGCCGGAACCGATCTTCGATCTCGCGCATCTCGGGCACATGGAGCTGCTGACGCCGAAGCCGGACGAGAGTTTGTCGTTCTTCGTCGATGTCATGGGCATGACCGTCAGTGGCCGGAAGGGCGAGTCGGTTTATCTGCGCGGCTGGGACGATTACGAGCGCTACTCGCTGAAGCTGACCGCGTCGAAGACATCAGGCATGGAGCACATGGCGCTGCGGGCCCGCAGCCCGCAGGCGCTCGAGCGCCGCGTTGCCGCGCTGAAAGGATCCGGCTTCGACATCGGCTGGATTGAAGGCGACATGGGGCAGGGACCGGCATTCCGCTGCCGCGATCCCGACGGCCACGTCATCGAGCTCTATTACGAGACCGAATGGTATGAGGCGCCGGCCGAGCTGAAGCCCGCGTTGAAGAACCAGGCGCAACGCTTTCCGGCGCGCGGCGTCAACGTCCGCCGGCTCGACCATCTCAACTGCCTCGCGGTCGACATCAAGGCCAATCGCCTGTTCTTCGAGACCTACCTGGGGTGCCGGACCACCGAGCAGATCGTGCTCAACGACGGCACGGAAGCGGCGATGTGGATGACGATGTCGAACAAGAGCTACGACTTCGCCTATACGCGCGACCACTACGGCAAGAGCGGCCGTTTCCATCATGTGACCTACGCGCTCGACAGCCGCGAGGAGATCCTGCGGGCCGCGGACATCTTCCTCGAGCACGGCGTGCATATCGAGACCGGGCCGCACAAGCACGCGATCCAGCAGACCTTCTTCCTCTATGTCTATGAACCCGGCGGCAACCGCGTCGAGGTCGCCAATGCCGGCGCCCGGCTGATCCTCGCGCCGGACTGGAAGCCGATCGTGTGGACCGAGGAGGAACGCAAGAAGGGCCAGGCCTGGGGATTGAAGACGATCGAGTCGTTCCACACCCACGGCACGCCGCCGGTGGCCGGCTAGGCGTCGGGTCGTACGGCGCAAGATCAAGCGCGTCGATCCGCCGCCGCGCACATCTAAAGTGGATGACGACAACATGCACGCATAGTCGATATGATCCGGCTCGAGCGGTCGACGCTGGGCGCGATAGTGAACTGATGGGAATAGGCACAATGGCCGGCAAGACGCCCAAGACGTCAGCGAAGCGTGCGAAGAAGAGTGTCAAGAAGAGCGCGACGAAGCGCGGTGCAGCAAAGCCGCGCCTGCTTTCGGGTGGCAATCCGCAGATCGCGAAAGGGTATGGTGACTCGCCCGTGCAAGCCTATATCGCGGCGATGCCGGGGTGGAAGCGCGATATCGGACGCAAGCTTGACGGCCTCATCGTGCGCACCATTCCCGGTGTGCACAAGGCGGTGAAGTGGAATTCGCCACTGTATGGCATGGATGGGCAAGGCTGGTTCCTCGGCATCCATGTCTTGACGCGCTACGTCAAGGTGGCGTTCTTTCGCGGCGCCTCGCTGCATCCGGTGCCGCCGGGTGAGTCCAAGCAGCAGCACACGCGTTATCTCCACCTTCACGAGAACGACGAGATCGACGAAGCCCAGTTCACCGCCTGGGTGAAGCAGGCCAGCCAATTGCCCGGCGAACGGATGTGAGTGGCCGCGCAAGTCGGGGCCGGCGAGCAACGGCCACGACGCGCCGTCGATGCAGCTCTGCGCGTCCAGGCCTTGCCTCGCCTCGGACGTTTGGTGTTAGGCTGCGTCTCGTAACGTCAGAGGAAAACGTCGATGAGCGAACACACGACGGACAAGCGCGTGCGAGAGGCGTCTCGCAGGCGATTCCTTCAGGCGGGCGCAGCACTGGCCGGTGGCTCCGCGATGGCGGGAGTGGCCGGTTCTACCGCGCTTGCCGAACAGGGGAATAATCTTCCGCCCAACGTGCCGGAATGGATGAAAGCGCCCGGCGATCCGATGGGAAGCCAGCCCTATGGCACGCCGTCGGTTCACGAGAAGGGCGTCGTCAAGAACATCTCCAAGACGCTGCCGCAATACATCTCCGCGTCGGGCCGCACGCCGTTGCAGGAGCTCGACGGCATCATCACGCCGAACGGCCTGTTCTACGAACGCCACCATGGCGGCGTGCCGACCATCGATCCGGCCGAGCACCGGCTGATGCTGCACGGCATGGTCGATCGCCCGCTGGTGTTCACGATGGAGGATATCCGCCGCTTTCCGTCGCAATCGCGCATCCACTTCCTCGAATGCTCCGGCAATCCGGTCTACACCAAGCCCTACGGCAAGACGGCCTCCGATCTCGTCGGCTTGCTGAGCTGCGCGGAATGGACCGGCGTGCCGCTGAAGACGGTGCTGGACGAAGCCGGCGTGCAGGCGGGCGCCAAATGGATCGTCGCCGAAGGCGCCGATGCCGCAGCACTGACGCGCTCGATCCCGATCGAGAAGTGCCTCGACGATGCCATGCTGGTCTACAGCCAGAACGGCGAGCGGCTGCGTCCGCAGCAGGGCTATCCGCTGCGGCTGTTGCTGCCGGGCTTCGAGGGCAACATGAATGTGAAATGGTTGCGCCGGCTCAAGGTGGTCGCCGAGCCGGCCTATTCGCGCGAGGAGACCTCGAAATACACCGACCTGATGCCGGACGGCACGTCGCGCGAATTCACCTTCTACATGGAGGCCAAGTCGATCATCACGCGGCCGTCCGGCGGTCAGAAGCTGACGACGCACGGCTTTCACGAGATCACCGGGATCGCCTGGAGCGGCCACGGCAAGATCAAGAGCGTCGAGGTCTCGCTCGACGAGGGCAAGAGCTGGCAGCAGGCGGAGCTGCAGGAGCCGGTGCTGACGCGCGCGCTCACGCGCTTCCGCTTGCCTTGGCACTGGGACGGCTCCCCCGCCGTGATCCAGAGCCGCGCCATCGACGAGACCGGATACGTGCAGCCCACGCTGGCCGAATTGGTGGCGGTGCGCGGTCTCAACTCGTTCTACCATAACAACGCGATCTGGCCCTGGCGCATCGATGCGAATGGTGAGGTGACCAATGGCCAGGCGTAAGCTCAAGGCGGCGCTTGTCGTGGGCGCGATTGCGATGCTTGCCGCAGCGGCGCAGGCCGAGGATCGCTTCGGCATTGGGCGTCCGGCAACGCCCGCCGAGATCGCGGGCTGGAACATCGACATCGGTCGCGATGGCTCCAACCTTCCACCGGGCAGCGGCACCGTCGATCGCGGCCGCACCGTGTTCGCCGAGCAGTGCGCGGCGTGCCACGGCGACAACGGGCAGGGCGCTGTCGGCGACCGCCTGGTCGGCGGGCAGGGCACGCTCGCGAGCCCAAAGCCGATCCGCACCGTCGGCAGCTACTGGCCTTACGCCCCGACACTGTTCGACTATATCCGCCGCGCGATGCCGCAGAACGCGCCGCAGTCGCTGAGCAATGAGGACGTCTACGCGGTGTCCGCCTACATCCTCAGCCTCAACGGCATCGTGCCGGCCAATGCGGTGCTCGATGCAAAGTCGCTCGCGGCAGTAAAAATGCCGAACCGCGACGGGTTCGTCTCCGACCCGCGGCCCGACGTGCGTAATCGCTGAGCGGCGAGCCGGATGGCTCGCAGCATCGTGACGTCGTGACCCTGTGCGCTAGCGATTGCCGCCCCTATCTCGGCTTCAGGGGCGGCCCAGCCGTCTTCCGCACGCGTTCATTTGATCGATAGGAGAGGCCGTATGACGAGGTCGCGGGCAGTCGCAGCCGCCATGCTGCTGGTGGGAATGACGTTCACGCCGGTCTCGGCCCAGATTTCGGAGCCGGCGCTTTTCGACGCGCAAAATCCGGGGCGGAGCGCCATCAACGGCGGCGCCCTGACGCCATGGGGTGAGGCCCAGCAGGCGCTGCAACGCGGCGGCAATCCGGCGAATGCCTATGGCGCCATGCTGGCGGCACCGTCCTCGTCTTGCGCACGCTATCGTTCGTTCGATCCGGCATCCGGCACCTTCCTTGGCCGCGACGGCCGCCGCCATCCCTGCCAATAGGGCCAGGCATCCCGCTTCGCGGTGGATAAGCGCGCCGGTTATCGCCCGGTGCGCCAACCACCGGACGTCGGCTGCGCTATAGTACGCTGATCCTGTCGGGTCCCGCCGGACCCGAGCGGCGGAGGCAATTGGCGTGACAGACACCTTGGCCGGTTTCTGGGACCGAAAGTCGACCGCGGAGCTGTTGCGGGAAGCGGCGCGTGCCGACGGCGACGCCGAGACGCCGGTCTTCAGGCGCTCGCTCTCGGCGTTGCAATTGGTCACGCTCGGCATCGGCGGCATCATCGGCGCCGGCATCTTCGTGCTGACGGGCCATGCGGCGGCCGCCAATGCCGGACCCGCCGTTACGCTCTCCTTCATGCTTGGCGCCGTCGCCTGCGCGTTCGCCGGCCTGTGCTACGCCGAGATGGCGTCGACGGTACCAATCTGCGGCAGCGCCTACACATATGCTTACGCGACACTCGGCGAATTGATCGCCTGGATCATCGGCTGGGACCTGATCCTCGAATATGCGGTCGGCGCGATCGCGGTCTCGGTCGGATGGTCCGGCTATTTCGTCAGCTTGATGCGCGATTTCGGCATCAACCTGCCGCAGCAATTCACCTCGGCGCCGCTCGCCTATGACGTCAACACCGGTGCGTGGTCGTCGACCGGCGCGGTCATCAACATCCCGGCGATGGCGATCATCGCGTTCGTCACCACGCTGCTGGTGGTCGGCATTCGCGAGTCCGCGCGCTTCACAGGCTTCGTCGTCGTGGTCAAGCTCGTGGTCATCGCATTGTTTCTCGCCGCCGCGGCCTCCTCGGTCTCGCTGGCGAACTGGGTGACGGCGGGCAATCCGCAGGGGGCGCTGATCCCGCCGAATGCCGGTCCCGGCGCATTCGGCTGGTCCGGCGTGGTCCGTGGCGCGGCGGTGGTGTTCTTCGCCTATATCGGCTTCGATGCGATCTCGACCGCGGCGCAGGAAGCGAAGACGCCGGAGCGCGACATGCCGATCGGCATTCTCGGCTCGCTCGTGATCTGCGCCGCGCTCTATGTCGCGGTCGGTTTCGTCCTGACCGGCATCGTGCCGTACGACAAGCTCAGCGTGCCCGATCCGATCGCGGTCGGCATCGATGCGGTCGGGATCGGCTGGCTCGGTCCCTTCATCAAGCTCGGCATCCTGTTCGGGCTGACCTCGGTGATCCTGATCATGCTGCTGGCGCAGCCGCGCATCTTCCGCGCCATGGCGCATGACGGGCTGCTGCCGGGCTTTGCCGCCAGGATCCATCCGCGCTTCCGGACCCCCTATGTCTCGACCATCTTCTCCGGCACCGTCGCCGCCGTGCTCGGCGGGTTGCTGCCGATCGGGCTGGTCGGCGAACTGGTCTCGATCGGCACGCTGTTCGCATTCACCGTGGTCTCGATCGGAACGCTGGTGCTACGCCTGCGCGATCCGGACTTGCCGCGTCCCTTCAAGGCGCCGGCGATCTGGCTGGTCGCCCCGGCGGCCGCGGCAACGTCGCTGTTCCTGATGTTCGGCCTGCCGCTCGACACCTGGATCAGGCTCGCGGTGTGGCTCGTGATCGGGCTTGCGATCTATGCCGCCTACGGCAGACACCACAGCCGGCTGCGAGCGAGGGGCGGGGTGTAGGCGAGGCGCCTGTGGCGCTTCGCTTTGCTGGTGTCATTGCGAGCCCGCTTCCGCGAAGAGATTGTCGTCCCTGCGAAAGCAGGGACCCATACGCCGCGGCGGGTGTTGCGGACGGGATTCGTCGTTCCAGCGCGGCAAACCAATCAAGATTCGTGGTTTTGGGTCCCTGCTTTCGCAGGGACGACATCGGATTTGTTGCGGTATCGAAAGTCAGATGTCCGCAGTTGCGCTCGATCCGTGGCGATAGGTTTTCGCCTCCGATTACTCGATCGCGTGCAACGTGCGGCGGATCGCCGCAAAAATCGCCTCGACCTGGTCTTCGGTGATGATCAGGGGCGGAGAGATCATCAACGTATCGGCGGCGGCGCGGATCAGGATGCCGTCCTCGTCGTAGCATCGCCTGGCGCATTCGGGACCGCGCGTGCCGGCCGCCCCGTCGCGCGGCTTCAGATCGATCGCGGCCAGCAGGCCGATGTTCCTGACATCGATGACGTGCGGCGTGTCCCTCAGCGCATGCGCAGCCGCCTCCCACACCGGTGCGATGCGCCGGGCGCGCTCGAACAGGCCGAGGTCCTGATAGACGTCGAGCGCGGCGAGCCCGGCCGCGCAGGCGAGCGGATGCGCCGAGTAGGTATAGCCGTGGAACAGCTCGACGGTGTTTTCCGGGCCGTTCATCAGCGCGGCATAAACCTTGTCACTGACAATGACGCCGCCCATCGGCACGGCGGCATTGGTCATGCCCTTGGCGCAGGTGATGAGATCGGGTGTCACGCCGAGCGCATTCGCCGCGAACGGCGCGCCGAGCCGGCCAAAGCCGGTGATCACCTCGTCGAAGATCAGGAGGATGCCGTGCTGGTCGCAGATCTGGCGCAGCCGCTCGAGATAGCCTGATGGAGGCGGGTAGACGCCGCCCGAGCCGGTCACGGGCTCGACGATCACGGCCGCGACGGTCGAGGGATCGTGGATCAGCAGGAGCTTGTCGAGCTCATCGGCGAAATGCGCGCCCCATGCCGGCTGCCCGCGCGAGAATGCAGTGTGCTCGGGATCGTGCGGCAGCGACAGATGGTCGACCTCGGGCAGCAGCGGGCCGAAATCGCGGCGGTGACGGTACAGGCCGCTTACCGACAATCCGCCCCAGCCCATGCCGTGATAGGCCTTGGCGCGCGAGATGAAGCGAATGCGGCTGGCTTCGCCGCGGGCGCGATGATAGCCGCGCGCGATCTTGAGCGCGGTGTCGACCGATTCCGATCCGGAGTTGGTGAAGAACACATGGTCGAGACCCTTCAGGCGTGATCTCGGTGATGCGTCCGGCGAGCTCGAATGCGGCCGGGTGGCTCATCTGGAACGAGGAGACGAAATCGAGCTTCGCGGCCTGCGCCTGGATCGCCTCGACGATCCGCTTCTGGCCGTGTCCGGCGTTGACGCACCACAGCCCCGCCATGCCGTCGAGAATGCGCCGGCCGTCCTGCGTGATGTAGTGCATGCCCTCGGCGCCGGTGAACAGTCGCGGGTGGCTTTGAACTGGCGGTTGGGCGTCATCGGCATCCAGAACGGCTCCATCGCCTCGCGGGTGAGGGGCGTGTTGGTTGCCGCGGCGTGCGGTGAATGCATGGAGGCCTCCTGTTATTTGCCGGTGTTGCTGCGGCTATTGGCCGGATCGTCGGTGATGCGCTTGACCTTTGAGGCGCCTTCGAGGTGTTTAAGCATCAGCGCGGAAGCGGCCTCGCGCTCACCGGCCTCGAGCCGGTCGAGGATCGCAAGATGCTCGCGGCAGTTCACCAGCACGCGCTCATAGCCGAAGGTCCAGTCGTAGTTCGCAAAGCTGCGCAGCCGGTTCTGCTGCTGCACGGCGACCAGCAGGAAGCGGTTGCCGGAGGCCGCCGCCAATCCCTCGTGGAAGGCAGCGTTCATCTCGAAGAAGGCGATGCTCGCGGTCTCGCTCCAGGTCTGCTTGGTCGCCTCCTGATGGCGCCGGCGCATCTCGGCGGCCCAGACCGGATCGAGTCGAAAGCCCGGCTCCAGCAGGGCGGCCGGCTCGATCAGCATCCGGTAGCGGTAGCTCTCCTCGCGCGCTTGCGCGTCGGCGATGATCGGCTGAAATCGCCAGCCATGTCCGGGCTTGCGCTGCACCGCTGAGACCTCCGCAAGCTTGGCCAGCACGCGCTGCACCACCGGACGCGAGGCGCCGTAGCGCTGCATCAGGTCGCGCTCGGAGACGTCGACCGGAAGGCGGCCGCTGCGCCGGTCGCGCGCGATCGCGACGAACAGCCGGTCGGTATCCGCAGGTCCGGGCCTGACAGTTGTCTTCGGTGCTGGCGGAGCCTTGTCGGCGACGAAGAAGCCGCGGCTTGCGCCGACCCGTATCAGGCGGCGGCCTGCCAATAATTTCAGCGCCGCGCGCACCGGCGTGCGCGAAACCTGCAGCCGTTCCGCCAGCGCCACCTCCGCAAGTCGCGTGCCGGGCGCGAGGTTTTCCGCCCGGATCAGCTCCAGGATGCCCGCCGACAGTTCGCGTTGCAGGCGGCTCGGGGCTGCCTTCGCAATGGGCGCAGATTTTTGTTTCATGTACTCACAAAATACATTAGCCTTCGCGGAAACGCAAAAGGAAGTTGGTGCAAACGATGGTCGAACCCTTTCCCCTGATCGAGATTTCCGGCCCGCCGCATGAGCGCGGCAAGCAGTATGGCCGCCAGGCGGCCGACCGCATCCGCAAGGGCACTTCGCACTATTTCTCGCAGCTCAAGGAGCTCTCGCTCGATGCTGCCGGCGTCGCCGGGCTGGTGCGCGACTATCTTCCTGTGATCGAGGCGTTCGAACCTGCCTATATCGAAGAGATGCACGGCATCGCCGAGGGCGCCGGCGTTCCGTTCGAGGATATCGTGCTGCTCAACGCCCGCACCGAGATCCTCAAGCTTGCCGAGCCGTCGGTTCGGGCGCGGCTGAAGGCGTCCGACGAGCCCGATGGCTGCACCGGCGTCGTCGTGCTGCCGCAGGCAACCGCGTCGGGGCGGCTGATCCACGCCCAGAACTGGGACTGGAAGCGGGAATGCGCCGAGACCGCCGTCGTGCTGAAGGTGCGCCGCGACGATGGTCCCGATCTCATGACCTTCACCGAAGCCGGCGCGCTCGGCCGCTGCGGCTTCAACGCGGCCGGCATCGCCATCACCGCGAACTATCTGCAGTGCGACCGCGACTATCGTCAGATCGGCGCGCCGCTGGCGCTGATCCGGCGCAAGGTGCTGGAGAGCGAGCATGTCGCGCTGTCGATGCGCACGGTCTATTGCACCAGGAAGTCCGCCGCCAACAACATGATCGTCAGCCATCGCGACGGTGTCGCGATCGACTTCGAATGCGCGCCGGACGAGACCTTCCAGGTGCATCCCGATCGCGGGCTATTGGTGCACGCCAATCACTTCGTCAGCCCGGTTGCGCTCGGCAAGCTCAAGGATACCGGCATCGCCAGCACGCCGGACAGCCTCTATCGCGACATCCGGGTCCGCGATCTGTTGCAGCCGCATCTTGGCGCCATCAGCTTCGAGACCGTGAAGACGGCGCTGTTCGACGACTTCGCCTATCCGTGGTCGGTGTGCCGGCCGCCGCGCCGCAACCTCGGCAACAACCTCAGCGCCACCGTCGCGATGATCCTGATGGAGCCGGCGAGCGGGCTGATGGAAGTCGCGCCGCTGCCGGCACTCAACCGGCAGTTCACGTCCTATCGGCTCGACGTGGCCGCCAGCCCGCGCAATGAGGTCGCGCCATCGGCGACCGCGAGGGCGTCCTGATGGTCCTGTGTCGGCCATCACGCGGGATGGTCGGCCTGCTGGCGCTGTCGGCGATGCTGACGGCGCTGCCGCTGCGCGCGGACGCCGAGACGCTGCTGCGGACGCGGCTGAATGCCGACATCCGCTCCACCGATCCCGGCACCAACCGCGACGCCAACACCGACGGCGTGATGGCGCATATCGTCGAGGGCCTGGTAGCGTTCCGCGACGATACCTCGATCGGGCCGATGCTGGCGGACAGCTGGGCCATCTCGGACGACGGCAAGACCTACACCTTCCGCCTCAGGCAGGGCGTCAAGTTCCACAACGGCGCCGGCATGACCGCGGATGACGTTATCTGGTCGCTGAAGCGCTGGCTCGATCCCGCCACCCAATGGCGCTGCCTGTCCGAACTCAGCGCCACCGGCATCGCCCAGATCCAGAAGATCGAGGCGCCCGACGCGCAGACCGTCGCGATCACCCTCGACCGGCCGACCGCGCTGTTCCTGTCGACATTGGCGCGGCCCGATTGCGGGCAGACTGCCATCATCCACCGCGACTCGGTCGGGCCTGACGGCAAGTGGATCGCGCCTGTCGGGACCGGACCGTTCAAGCTCGGCGAATGGAAGCGCGGCCAGTATGTCGACCTGGTGCGCTTCGACGGCTACGCCGCGCGCAGCGAGCCGCGCACCGGCTATGCTGGCGCCAAGATCGCGCAAGTCGACCGGATCAGGTTCAACGTCGTTCCCGATGGCTCGGCGGCCAAGGCAGGCCTGTTGTCTGGCTCGCTCGATGCGGTCAGCAATCTGGCGATCCCCGATGTCGAGGACCTCAAGACGCGGCCGGACGTGCAGCTCAGCATCACGCCCGCGCTCGGTCTCACCGGCATCCTGTTCCAGACCCGCGATCCCCTACTCAAGGACGTGCGGATCCGGCGGGCGATCGCGCTCAGCCTCGATACGCCGCAGATCATCGACGCTGTGATGGAAGGCATCGCGCGCGCCAACAATTCGGCGTTGCCGATCGGAAGTCCGTTCTATGGAGAGGTCGAGGCCCACGGCTACACCCAGAACGTCGCGGAAGCCAAGAAGCTGCTGGCGCAGACCGGCTATCATGGCCAGCCGATCAAGATGATTGCCAACAAGCGCTACAGCTACGTGTTCGATTCCGCGGTGCTGGTGCAAGCGATGGCACAGGCCGCGGGCATCAATATCGAGATCGAGGTGCTGGACTGGGCCGCCCAACTCGATCGCTACAACCGCGGCGATTACCAGTCGATGGCCTTCGTCTACTCGCCGCGGCTCGATCCGTCGCTCTCTTTCGAGATGCTGATGGGGCCGAAGGCTGCGCAGCCGCGCAAGGTCTGGGACGATCCGGAGGCGCAGAGGCTGCTGCAGGAATCGATGATGATCGACGACAAGGCGAAGCGGCAACAGCTATTCGACGAACTGCATCGCCGCTTCATCGACGACGTGCCGATGATCGTGCTGTTCAACGGCGCCGAGATCGCCGCGTTGCGCAACAACGTCAAAGGATTTGCCGGCTGGCTGTTCGGACAACCGCGCTTCTGGGGCGTGAGCGTAGAGTAGAGGAGGGACCACGGCGATGCTGGGCTACCTCGCACGACGGCTGGCCATGACGATCCCGACGCTGCTGCTGGTGGCGGTCGCGGTGTTCACGCTGGTGCGCCTGATCCCGGGTGATCCGGTGCAGGTGATGCTCGGCGACAGCGCCGATCCGGCGCAGGCCGCGCAACTGCGCGCGCAGCTCGGGCTCGACCAGCCGGTGCCGCTGCAATTCCTGTACTGGCTCGGCAAGCTTGCGACCGGCGACCTCGGCCATTCCATCACCAACAACCTTCCGGTGCTGCCGCTGATCCTGGAGCGCTTCCAGGTCTCGGCCACCATCGTGCTGGTGGCGGTCGGCCTTGCCGCCTGCATCGCCGTCGTGGCCGGCCTGATCGCGGCGTGGAAACAGAACAGCACACTCGATCTTGCGATCGTCGGCGGCGCCACGCTGCTGCTGTCGATCCCGAGCTTCTGGCTCGGCCTCCTGCTGCTCCTGCTGTTCGGCTTGAAGCTGAAATGGCTGCCGGTGATCGGCTACGTGCCATTCTCGGAGAACGTCTGGCAGGCAACCTTGTTCATGGTGCTGCCGATCGTGACGCTGACCGCGGTCGAGATCGGCGTGCTGACGCGGATGGCGCGGGCGGCCTCGATCGAGGTGCTGCGCCTCGAATACGTCACCCATGCGCGCGCCAAGGGCGTCCCGGAATGGCTGGTACTCGGCCGCCACGTGCTGCCGAACGCCTTTGCCCCGACCTGGACGCTGATTGGCCTCGTGCTCGGCCATCTGCTCGGCGGCATCGCCGTGATCGAGACCGTGTTCACGCTGCCGGGGCTCGGCCGGCTGCTGGTCGATTCGATCTTCGCGCGCGACTATCCGGTGGTGCAGGGCTGTTTGCTGTTCACCGCGGTGATCTATGTCGTCGTCAATCTGATCGTTGACCTCTGCTATCCGCTGTTCGATCCGAGGGTGGCCGTGGCATGAGAAGGGTGGCCGTGGCATGAAATGGCGCATCAACACCGTGATCGGCGGCGCGCTGATCGCCCTGCTGCTCGGCACTGCCGTAACAGCCGCGTTCTGGACGCCGTTTGATCCGCTGCGCATCAACCTGAAGGCGCGGCTGCAGGCGCCGTCCTTGCTGCACTGGTTCGGCACCGATGAATTCGGGCGCGACGTGCTGAGCCGGCTGATGGCCGGGGCCGCCGCCAGCGTGGTGGTGGCGCTCGCCACCGTCCTGATCGCCGTCAGCATCGGCGTGCTGGTCGGCGGCGTCGCCGGCTATCTGCGCGGCTGGACCGACCGCGTCATCATGGCCGTCAACGACGCGCTGCTGGCCTTTCCCGGCATCCTGCTGGCGCTGGCGGTGATGATCGTGGTAGGCGCCAACAAGTCCGGCCTCGTGCTGGCGCTGGGGCTCGCCTACATCCCCTCGGTCGCGCGCGTCGTCCGCGGCACCGTGCTGTCGATCCGCGAAAAGGAGTATATCGAGGCCTCGCGCGTGATCGGCAACTCCGAGCTCTATTCGATGCTCCGCCACGTGCTGCCCAATGCGATCGCGCCGGTCGCGGTGCTGGCGACCAGCATGTTCGGCTGGGTGCTGCTGGCCGAGAGCGCGCTGAGTTTCCTCGGCCTCGGCGTGCCGCCGCCGGCACCGACCTGGGGCAACATGCTGGCGGCGAGCCGGCCCTATATGGAGACCGCGGCCTGGCTCAGCATCGCGCCGGGACTGTGCATCGCGCTGACCCTGCTCGGCATCAACCTGCTCGGCGATTCCCTGCGCGATCGCCTCGATCCCAGGATGGCGCACGGATGACCGCGCCGCTGCTCACGGTCGATCATCTGCGCATCGAGGCCGCGAGGACCGGCGCTGTTGTCGTCGACGACCTGTCGTTCGCGATCGAGCGCGGCGAATTCCTCGCCGTGGTCGGCGAATCCGGCAGCGGCAAGACCGCCGCGGCGCGCGCCATTCTCGGGCTGCTGCCGCCGGGCCTGCGGCGGGTCGGCGGCGCGATCCGGCTCGACGGCGAGGATCTCGCCGAGATCACGCCAAGGCGCATGCGCGCGCTGCGCGGCCGCTCGGTCGGCATGGTGTTCCAGGAGCCGATGGTCTCGCTCAATCCGGCGATCAGCGTCGGCGCGCAGATGGCCGAAGGGCTCGCGCTGCACGAGAGGCTGACGCGGGGCGGGATCCGGCAACGCTGCCTCGACATGCTGGCGCGAGTGCAGATCCGCGATCCCGCGCGCACCTTCGATGCCTATCCGCATGAATTCTCCGGCGGGATGCGTCAGCGCATCATGCTGGCCTCGGTGATGCTGTTGAAGCCGAAGCTGCTGCTGGCCGACGAGCCGACCACGGCGCTCGATACGCTCAGCCAGCGCGAGGTGCTCGACCTGATGGTCGAGCTGGCGCGCGATCACGGCACCGCGGTGATGCTGATCACCCACAATCTCGGCCTGGTGTCGCGCTATGCGCAGCGCGCCGTCGTGCTGCGGCAGGGCCGGCTGGTGGAGACCGGCAGCGTCCGGCAGATCCTCTCCGCGCCGCGCGAGGCCTATACGCGGCAACTCGTCGATGCGCTGCCGCGGCGGCGCGCCGCGACCGGGCGCCGCGCGACCGGCGAGCCGCTGATCAGCGTGCGCGGCCTGAAGGTCGCGTTCGGCGAGCGGCAGCGCCTGTTCCGCAGGGATGCCGATGTTGCGGCGGTCAACGGCGTCGATCTCGAAATCGGTGCGGGCGAGACCGTCGCCGTGGTCGGCGGCAGCGGCTCGGGCAAGACCACGCTCGGCCGCGCCATGCTGCGGCTGATCCCGGCGGCCGCCGGCGAAATCCGCTTTCAGGGCAGGGACGTGATCGCGACACGCGACCGCGCGTTCCGTCTGGCCTCGCAGCTCGTGTTCCAGGATCCGTATTCGTCGCTCGACCCGCGCATGCGGGTCGGCCAGATCGTCGCCGAGCCGCTGCGGCATGTCCCGGAGCTGTCGTCCGCCGAGCGCGATCGTCGCGTTGCCAGCATGCTCGAGGAGGTCGGGCTGGCAGGATTCGCGCTGCGCTGGCCGCATGAGCTCTCCGGCGGTCAGCGCCAGCGCATCGCGATCGCGCGCGCGATCGTGCGACACCCGTCCTTCGTGGTCGCCGACGAGCCGGTCTCCGCGCTCGACATGACGATCCAGGCCCAGGTCCTGAAGCTGTTCGAGCGGTTGCAGGCGCAATACGGCTTTGCCTGCCTGTTCATCAGCCATGACCTTGCCGCGGTCGAGCAGGTTGCCGACCGCGTGGTGGTGATGCAGGGCGGCCGCATCGTCGAGCAGGGTACGCGAGACGACGTGTTCGACCGTCCGCAGCATGAGTACACAAGAGCGCTGCTCGCTGCGACGCCGGTGCTGGATTTTGCCGGGCAAGCCGCCGCGCGCGCGTCGGGCTGACGGAAAGTCAAGGCCGATGCGGCTATAGTGCGCGGGTGCGCGGCCTGCTACACTTGCTCGCTCCGATAGAAGCAACATACGCCGCACCCAGACGGCGTCGGGGAGCTCCAATGCAAAATCCACGAACGGGCGCGCGATGGATCGTCGCGGCCATTGTCGCGATCGGCGTCATGGCGTCGGCCCCTGGCCGCGCCGCGTCGGTTGCGCCGGTCGCCGCCGAGAACGGCATGGTCGTCTCCGCGCAGCATCTCGCAACGCAGGTCGGCGTCGAGGTGTTGAAGCGTGGCGGCAACGCGGTCGACGCTGCGGTTGCGGTCGGTTACGCGCTGGCGGTGGCCTATCCCGCCGCTGGCAATCTCGGTGGCGGCGGGTTCATGACCATCCAGTTGGCCGATGGCCGCAAGACCTTCCTGGATTTCCGCGAGACCGCGCCGAAGGGCGCCACCGCCAACATGTATCTCGACAAGGACGGCAACGTCATTCCCGACCTGTCGACCAAGGGGCATCTCGCGGTCGGCGTGCCGGGCTCGGTCGCTGGCATGGAATATGCGCGCGAGAAATACGGCACGATGAAGCGCGCCGACGTCATCGCGCCGGCGCTGCAACTCGCCGAGGACGGCTTCGTGCTGGACCAGGGCGACGTCAGCATGCTGCAGACCTCGACCAAGGATTTTCAGGAGGATCCGGCGTCGGCTGCGATCTTCCTCAACAACGGCAAGCCGTTCCAGGTCGGCGAGCGGCTGACGCAGCATGAGCTCGCCGAAACGCTGCGCGAGATCAGCAAGCGCGGCACCGACGGCTTCTACAAGGGTTGGGTGGGGGCGGCCATCGTCGCCTCGAGCCAGGCCGGCAAGGGCCTGCTGACGCAGGAGGATCTCGACAATTACAAGGTTCGCGAGCTCGCGCCGGTCGAGTGCGACTATCGCGGCTATCACGTGGTCTCCGCGCCGCCGCCGAGCTCGGGGGGCGTGGTGATCTGCGAGATATTGAACATCCTCGAGGGCTATCCGCTGAAGGATCTCGGGTATCATTCCGCGCAGGCGGTGCACTACCAGGTCGAGGCGATGCGCCACGCCTATGTCGATCGCAACAGCTATCTCGGCGATCCTGATTTCGTGAAGAATCCGCTCGAGCGCCTGCTCGACAAGAACTACGCCGCGAAGATCCGCGCCGTGATCGACCCGGCCAAGGCCGGCGTGTCCAAGGAGATCAAGCCCGGCGTTCCGCCGCATGAAGGCAGCAACACCACGCATTATTCGATCGCCGACAAGGACGGCAACGCGGTGTCGGTCACCTACACGCTCAACGACTGGTTCGGCGCCAAGGTGACCGCGGCCAAGACCGGCGTGCTGCTCAACGACGAGATGGACGACTTCACCGCCAAGGTCGGCGTGCCGAACCTCTACGGCCTGGTGCAGGGGGAGGCCAATTCCATCGTCCCCGGCAAGCGTCCGCTGTCCTCGATGAGCCCGACCATCGTCACCAGGGACGGCAAGCCGGTCATGGTGGTGGGGACGCCGGGCGGCAGCCGCATCATCACCGCCGTGCTGCTGACGATGATCAACGCGATCGACTACGGCATGAACGCGCAGGAGGCCGTGGACATGCCGCGCTTCCACCAGCAATGGCTTCCGGAGGCGACCAACCTCGAGGACTTCACGCTATCGCCGGACACGCGGAAGATTTTGGAAGGCATGGGTCACAAGTTCGGGCCGCCGCAGCCTGCCAATCACCTCGCGGTCATCATCGTCGGGGCGGCGTCGCTGGACGGCAAGCCGGTCGGCAACAACCGCTTCTATGGGGCGAACGATCCGCGCCGCAATTCGGGGCTCGCCGGCGGCTACTGATTGTCGCTTGCGATAACGTGATGGCGGCCGCCGGGCAGGGGCTCGGCCGTGCGATCGATCTCGCGTCAGGCGACCGCCGTCGACCTGCCGTCGTCGTGCCCGCTGGTCAGCAGCAGGCGCCTCCGGATCGCATCCTCGACCAGGGCGAGCGATTGCTTGGCCTCACGCGCCTCGGCTTCGGCGGCCTGGGCCCGGAATTCGGCGGCATCGAGCTGCTCCTGCTGGGACTCGATGCGCCGTCGGGCCTCCTCGAGTGCCCGGGACGCGTCCCTCAACTTGCGCTCGGTGGCGGCGATGATTTCGAGCTGCGCCTGCTCGGCGGCCTCGGCGCGGGCTTCGCCGGCCCGGGCCCTGTCCTCGATGCTGCGGAACAGATCCGCCGCCTGATAGACGAGGTCCAAGGCTTCGGTGCCCATCGCCGATGTGGGAGGTCTCGGAAATCCGAGGACATTCGGGTCGGCCGCAAAAGGCCGTCTAAATCCGCGCAGTGCCATGCAAACCAGCCCGTCGCGAGTCGCGTGTATGAGAACAACTTGCGGTGGTTATGGTTAACAAACCACTAATCCCGTCGGCCCGCCGGGACTGTCCACCGGTTTCTGCCGACACGGTCCTGGAACGGCAGCCCGGTAGTGCAAGCGGTCGGTCCGGCCTGCGCTTTTCTTTCGTTTACCAGCTCACCCCGCAAGTGCCGCGCTTGGAGAGCGGAGTGCCGTCCGCCGGGCGCGCGGGCGAATCGGGGAGGGGGACTCGAGATCGATGCAATCCTTCCGAGCGTCCCAAGGTCGGGCAGGCGCTGATTTGGCTGCGCGCGGGAGCCGGGCTCTATGGCATAAGTTTGACGCCTGGCGCGCTTTAATTCTCCCGTGTTGAATTGCAGGTCCATGGTGCGACCGATATACCGGGCGGCCTAAGTGGCACGTAGCGCCCTCAGAACGAGCGACGTATTCGCCACGGAAAATCTGGTCGATGAAATTTCTGTTGCGGTTCTTCGGGTTCCTGTTCACCGCAGGAACCATCCTGTTCCTGGCTGGTCTCGCCGCGGTCGCAGGGCTGTTCTGGCATTTTTCCAAGGACCTGCCCGACTATTCGCAGCTCCAGAACTACGAGCCGCCGGTGATGACCCGCGTTCATGCGGCGGATGGATCGCTGCTGGGCGAGTTCGCCAAGGAGCGCCGGCTCTATCTGCCGATCCAGGCCGTGCCGAAGCTCGTGATCAACGCGTTTCTCGCCGCCGAGGACAAGAATTTCTACGAGCACGGCGGCGTCGACTACACCGGCATGGCGCGCGCCGGCGTCGCCTACATCCAGAACTTCGGTTCCAACCGCCGTCCGCAGGGTGCTTCCACGATCACCCAACAGGTCGCCAAGAACTTCCTTCTGACCAACGAGGTCTCGTTCAGCCGCAAGATCAAGGAAGCCCTGCTGGCGATGCGAATCGAGCGGGCCTATTCCAAGGACAAGATCCTCGAGCTCTATCTCAACGAGATCTACCTCGGCCTCGGCGCCTACGGCATCGCGGCGGCCTCGCTGGTCTATTTCGACAAGTCGGTCAATGAACTGACGGTCTCGGAAGCGGCCTATCTGGCGGCGCTGCCGAAAATGCCGGCCAGCCTGCATCCGGTGCGCAACCGTGCGCGCGCCATCGAGCGGCGCAACTACGTGATCGACCGCCTGCAAGAGAACGGCTGGATCACCGCTGCCGACGCCGACAAGGCGCGCAAGGATCCGCTGGCCGTCACCAACCGCAGCAACGGCGCACACACCTTCGCCGGCGAATATTTCTCCGAGGAGGTCCGCCGCGACATTTTCGAGCGCTATGGCGAGAAGAAGCTCTATGAGGGCGGCCTGTCGGTGCGCACCACACTCGATCCCAAGGTCCAGGTGATGGCGCGCAAGGCCATGGTGGCCGGGCTCGTGAACTATGACGAGCAGCAGGGCTATCGCGGCGCGATCCAGAAGCTCGACCTCACCAGCGACTGGGGCGTTCCGCTCGCCGAAATCAAGTCGCTGTCGGACATCTCGCCGTGGCGGATGGCGGTGGTGCTGGAGAGCAACGACCAGTCGGCGCGGATCGGCTTCCAGCCCGGTCGCGAGCTCGGCGGCGCCGTCAGTAAGCAGCGCGAGACCGGCATCATCACGATGGACGGCGTGCGCTGGGCCAGGACCAAGGGCAGGACGCCGACCGCGGTCTCGCAGGTGCTGCAGCCGGGCGACGTGATCTACGCCGATCCGCTGTTCAGGGACGGCAAGGCCGTCGAGGGCCAGTACCGGCTGCGCCAGATTCCCGAACTGTCGGGCGCGATGGTGGCGATGGATCCGCACACCGGCCGCGTGCTCGCGATGGTCGGCGGCTTCTCGTTCGACCAGAGCCAGTTCAACCGCGCGACGCAGGCCTATCGGCAGCCCGGCTCGACCTTCAAGCCGATCGTCTATTCGACGGCGCTCGACAACGGCTACACCGGATCGACCGTGATGATCGACGGGCCGATCGAGATCGACCAGGGGCAGGGCAACATCTGGCGGCCGGAAAACTTCTCCACCGGCAAGTATCAGGGCCAGGTCACGCTGCGCAACGCGCTCCGCCTGTCGCTCAACACCGTGACGGTGCGGCTGGCGCAGGAAATCGGCATGCCCGTGATCGGCGAGTATGCCAAGCGCTTCGGCGTCTATGACGAGCTGCCGAACTACCTCGCCTATGCGCTCGGCGCCGGCGAGACCACGGTGATGCGGATGGCCACGGCCTATTCGATGATCGCCAATGGCGGCGTCCGCGTGAAGCCGACCCTGATCGACCGCATCCAGGACCGCTACGGCCACACCATCTTCAGGCACGACCAGCGCGAATGCCGCGGCTGCGACGCGCCGGAGGGCTGGAAGAACCAGCCCGAGCCGCAGCTCGTCGACCGCCGCGAAAGGGTGCTCGACGCGATGACCGCCTACCAGATCACCTCGCTGATGGAAGGCGTCATTCAGGCCGGTACCGGCACCGCGCTGAAGGAGGTCGGCAAGCCGCTCGCCGGCAAGACCGGCACCTCGAACGAGGCCAAGGACCTCTGGTTCGTCGGCTTCTCGCCGGACCTCGTGGTCGGTCTCTATGTCGGCTACGACAAGCCGCGCTCGCTCGGCCGCAACGCGCAGGCCGGCCACACCGCAGCGCCGATCGCGCGCGACTTCCTGAAGCTCGCGCTGGCCGACAAGCCCGCCACCCCGTTCAAGCAGCCGGTCGGCATCCGCCTGGTGCTGGTCGATGCCAAGACCGGCCTGCGCGCGACGCCCGGTCAGAACCGGGGCGCGGTGCTCGAAGCCTTCAAGCCGGGCCAGGCGCCGCCATACTATGATCCGACGCTGGTCGCCGGCACCGACGTGATCGACGGCACCCAGCAACAGGCAATCCCGCCGGACGCGGATCGCGCCGTGATGCGGTCGGGGACGGGCGGGCTGTACTGACGCGCGGCCGCAAGTAATACGCCTTCTGTTCAGTCTCTTGCGCCGCCGCGGCAACGCGGCGGTGCGGCGCTTTGTCAGGGCGCTTCCGGTCAGCCGCGCTTGAACGCGCCGCTTGCGAGATCGACCTATTGATCAGGAGGCTGGCGGGCCTTTCGCCGTTGGATCGCCAATGATCAAGGTTTTGAAGGTTGCAGCGCGGGTCGTCTGGAGAGGGACGGTGATTGCGCTCGGCACGCTGGTGGGGGCGCATCAGGGATTGGTGCATTACGGATGGGGCGGCGCCGTTGCGCTCGGTGCCGTGGGCTTTCTGCTCGGGGTCTTGGTGGCGGCCGATCCTCTTGGGGTCATCGACTTCATGGAATTGATCTCGTGATGCAGCCGGTCGGCTCGACGAGCGCGCTGGAGTCGGCGGAAGACCTCCTCCAAATCAATACCAGCAGCAGCAAGATGATTTCCGGGCTTAGCGGGACGCCACAATACATGCCGGCTACCCTGGCGACCGCGGGCAGCATCCAGGCCGCAGCGAGTGCGGACTTTTCAAAGGGCTGGAAGCCGGTTTTCAATCCCTCATTTGTCAGCGCCGCGATGGGCAGTGCGAGAAGCACGAAGTCATAGTCCAACACGAATGGGGTGCTCAACAGCATTGCGGTGGCCGCAGCTCCCGCTCGCAACGGTAGCGAAGCTTCGCTGCGCCAGATGAGCCACAGCAGCGCCGCCGCGACAATTGCGACCGCAGCTTGCGCAGCGTATGCCAGGCCGATCCCTCCACCAAGCAGCCGCACGGCGGCAAACACGCTCTGCATCTTGCCGAGGCCGATCATCTGTTCTTCCAGTATGGCCTTGGTCATCGGAAGAATGGATTGGAAGTCGGACCAAATGTCGGATCCGAACAGCAGCGTGGCGGCTGCAATCTGCGCTGCGACGCTGAGCGCCGCGCCTAGCGCCATTTTCCAGTTTCTGCGCGCAAGCACGACGACGGCCAGCATCGGCGCGAATTGCGGCTTGTAGAGCATGCATCCCAGAATGACTCCCGCCAGAAAGCTGCGTCGATCGGATAGCAGCAGGCCGGATCCAATGATCGCGACCGAAAGAAAGCCGTTTTGCCCCTGGGTTGCGTTGAGAAGCGCGGCTGGAAATCCCAAGATCGGGACAAGCGTTTCGGATGATGCGGGAATGAATTTCCTGACTGTAATGACGTAGGCCGTTCCTGTTGCGGCGAGCCACAAGAAGAGGGACGGCAAATAGGATAGCAGACCCAATGGCGCCACGATCAAAAGGGCCGTCGGCGGGTACAGCCAGGCGAAGTATTCGATCTCTTTGCCAAACAGCCTTGTCTGGGCGGCATGATGCTGAAGCGGATGATACGCGTCCGCGGCATTTCCGGTCAGGACGAATCTTGAAGCGGTCCAGAAACTCGGGAAGTCCGTGCCTATCGGCTTGTCGAAGAAACCGAGGCTGCCGTGCGCAGTCAAAAGATTGGCCACGAAGACCAGCGCGGCAACTATCAGGAATATGGCTGGATATAGTTTCGCTCGTTTTGCCGTCAGCCACGAGCCCGAAATCAGCCAAGTCATTTTGGGAAAAATCGCTGCCACAATGAACCGATTCACCCGCCCACGTGCTGGACGCCAAACAGACGGAAGCCGTCACTTCTTGAAATGGCAGCAGCCTAACAGCCCGACTTGCGCGCGATCAATGCGGGGGATTGCGGGCTTTCTCACATGGTTAGCCGTGGTTGTCTTGCGCATGGTGCCCGCGGGGAACACGAACGCCTGATGTCGAGCCAAGCCGGCGTTGATAGCCTGGTCGATCGAGGGCGAGGGGTCGATCGGGGGGCCGTCGGCCCGCATCCCTTTGGTCCAACTCTGGCAGAGCAGGTCGTCGGCCTCACGGAATCGAGCCGCTGGAAGCCGCTTGGGGTGGGGCGACCGTCGAGCCCGCAAGGCAACGCGTCGGTCAATGCCCGCTGTTGAGAGCCGGTGAATATGGGCTGGACCGCGAACGCCGAGGCGGCTATATGGGCGCCAGTGATCGCCCGGGTTTGCAAAACCCCCTGCCGCGATTGCAGAACTTCCGAAGAAAGCAAAGTGTTTTCAGCTACTTCGGTGGGGAATGGTGTAACGGTAGCACAACAGACTCTGACTCTGTTTGTCTTGGTTCGAATCCAGGTTCCCCAGCCAATCCGCCTCAGTGGCCCTGAACATCCTCTGAAATCACGATATTGCCCGTTGCGGCCTGCTGTGGCTGTGACAGGCCGGGGCGAAACACGCTTGTGCCATTACGGCATCGGGGGTGGATTGGCCCGGCGTAATCCACCATGGTCTCGCGCCTGTGGCGCGGCCTGTTGAGACAGAGGTTGAAGGCGATGAACGAGATTCTTTATGCCCGCGAGCCGTCGATCGGCGTCGATGAGTTCATCGAGGTGCTGCGCCAGTCGGGGCTCGGCGAGCGGCGGCCGCTGGCGGATACCGAGCGGATGGCGCGCATGATCGCCAATGCGAACCTGATCGTGACGGCGCGGAAGGCGGGTACGCTGGTCGGCGTCTCGCGCGCGCTGACCGATTTCGCCTATTGCTGCTATCTGTCCGATCTCGCGGTTGATCGCCAACATCAGGGCCACGGCATCGGCAAGCGCCTGATCGCGGAAACGCGGCGCCACGCAGGACCTGAATCGATGTGCCTGTTGCTGTCGGCGCCTGACTCGGTCAGTTTCTATAAAGCGATCGGCATGCCGCAGCCGGACAACGCATTTCTCTACAAGCGCGAGCGCTAGCGGCCGGCCGTGCTGCCTGGTCTCCGCCTTCAGCAGCAGCGCGAGGCAATGCGCAGATGGCGCGCCAGTAGTCGGGTCCCTCCCGGCGTCATTGCGAGCGGAGCGAAGCAATCCACGGCGCCGCAACGGAAGCATGGATTGCTTCGTCGCTTCAGCGCAAGATTGCTTTGCAATTTTGTCGCGAACTTCTCGCAATGACGGGGAGAATTACGCGCCTTACTTGATCTTGTCGTACACGGTCGCGAAATCAGCGAGCGGCATCGGGATCGAGATGGTTTCCTTGCCGAGATTCTGGAACGACACCTTGAGCTGCTTGCCCGACTTCAGCTGGCTCAGGACATCGGCCGCGACCGGCGCGTTGATATAGCAGCCGCGCGCCTCGCAGGTCTGGATCGGTACGTCGACGGCCTTGCCGTCGTCGACCTGCAGCTTGGCGCCGACGGGCAGGTTCAGCCCGAGCGGAAGCTGGATCAGCGCAACCGGCGTGCGGGTGTCGCCGGGAACGCGGATATTGACCAGCACGATCAGCTGGCCGGTCTTGGTGAGAACCGCGGTCTGCTCCATCGCGCATTCCAGCGGGGCGTCGCGGCTGGCGCTGGTGCAGCGCGCGACCCAGCCGGAATTGTTGCCAGATGCGGCATCACCTTGAGGGGCGGCGGGAGCCGCTGCCGGAACCGGCGCGGGCGCATTCTTGCCCTTGGGGGCCTCGGCGTGGCCAGGACCAATGCCAAGGCCCGCCGTGCCAAGCGCGATCAACAGGGCGATGAGCGACTTTGCGACAATCTTCACGATACCGGCTCCGAAATGAACACCTTTCGGGTGTGCCGGTATGCGGGCAAAAGTCAAGTCACTCGGCGGCCTGCTTGACCGATCCGTCCTCGCCATCGTCGGCGTCGTGGTCGGCGCGCGGCGAGCGGCCCCAGTTCGCAAACGCGTTGGAGAGCCTGTCGAGATAGAGATAGACCACGGGCGTCGTGAACAGCGTCAGCGCCTGGCTGACGATCAGGCCGCCGACCATCGCGTAGCCGAGCGGCTGGCGGATCTCGGAGCCGGTGCCGGTGCCGAGCATCAGCGGCACGCCGCCGAGCATCGCGGCCATCGTCGTCATCATGATCGGGCGGAAGCGGAGCAGGGCGGCCTGGCGGATCGCCGCCACCGGCTCCATGTGCTGGTCGCGCTCGGCGGCGATCGCGAAGTCGACCATCATGATGCCGTTCTTCTTCACGATGCCGATCAAGAGGATGATGCCGATCAGCGCGATCAGCGAGAAGTCGAAGCCGGCCGCCATCAGGATCGCCAGCGCGCCGACGCCGGCCGAGGGCAAGGTCGACAGAATGGTGATCGGATGGATGTAGCTCTCGTAGAGAATGCCGAGGATCAGGTAGACGACCACGAGCGCCGCCAGGATCAGCAGCGGCACGGTCGACAGCGATTGCTGGAACGCCTGCGCGGTGCCCTGGAAGCTTGAGCTCAGGGTCGGCGGCGCGCCAAGGTCGATCATCGCCTTCTGCACCGCGTCCGTCGCCTGGCCGAGCGCTGTGCCCTGCGCCAGGTTGAACGAGATGGTGATCGCCGGGAACTGGCCCTGGTGGCTGATCGACAGCGGCCGCACCGGAACGGTGGTCCACTTCGCAAAGGTCGACAGCGGCACCTGTTCGCCGGTCAGCGGCGACTTGATGTAGATGTTGTTCAGCGTGTCGACCGAGCCCTGCAGCTCCGGCAGCACCTCGAGGATGACGTGGTAGCTGTTGAGCTGGGTGAAATACTGCGTCACCTGGCGCTGGCCGAACGCGTCATAGAGCGTGTCGTCGATCAGCTGCGGCTGGATGCCATAGCGCGAGGCGGTGTCGCGGTTGATCTTCAGCTCGACCGTGGTGCCGTTGGTCTGCTGGTCGGTCGCGACGTCGCGCAGCTGCGGCAGCGTCTGCATCTTCGAGAGGATCTTCGGCGCCCACTGGTTCAACTCGGAAAGGTCGGCATCCTGTAGCGTGAACTCGAACTGGGTGCGGGTCGGGCGGCCGCCGAGGCGGACGTCCTGCGCGGCCTGCATGAACAGCCGGGCGCCGAGCACCTTCTCCAGCTTCGGCCGCAGGCGGGCGATGATCTGCTGCGCGTTGGCATCGCGCTCGTTCAGCGGCTTGAGCGTGATGAACATGTTGCCGTTGTTGCCGGCCCGGCCGCTGCCGCCGATCGCCATCGCCACCGTCGCCACGCCGGGATCCTGCATGACGATCTTGCTGAGCTCTTCCTGCTTGCCCTTCATTTCAGCGAACGAAATGTCCTGGCTGGCCTCCGAGGTCGCGGTGATCAGGCCGACGTCCTGCTGGGGGAAGAAGCCCTTCGGGATGATGACGAACATGTAGACCGACAGCGCCAGCGTCGCGAAGAAGATCATCAGGGTCGTGAACTTCCAGCGCAGGGCGAGGTCGAGCCCGCTCTGATAGCCGCGCAGCATCGCGTCGAAGCCGCGCTCGCTGAGCTTGTAGAGACGACCGTGCCGTTCCTCATTGTGGGCGCGCAGGAAGCGCGAGGCCATCATCGGCGTCAGCGTCAGCGACACGAACATCGAGACGAAGATGGTCATCGCCAGCACGACCGCGAATTCGCGGAACAGGCGGCCGATGATGCCGCCCATCAGCAGCAGCGGGATCAGCACCGCGACCAGCGAGATGCTGATCGAGACGATGGTGAAGCCGATCTCCTTGGAACCCTTGAAGGCGGCGGCCATCGGCCTCTCGCCTTCCTCGATGTAGCGGCTGATGTTCTCCAGCATCACGATGGCGTCGTCGACGACGAAGCCGACCGCGATCGTCAGCGCCATCAGCGACAGGTTGTCGAGCGTATAGCCGAACACCCACATCAGCGCGCAGGCGCCCAGCAATGCCAACGGCACGGTGACGGCCGGGATGACGGTGGCCCAGAAGCTGCGCAGGAAGACAAAGATCACCATCACGACCAGGAAGATGGTCAGCAGCAGGGTGAACTGGACGTCCTCCACCGCGGCGCGGATCGTGGTGGTGCGGTCGGAGATGACCTCGATCTTGACCGCCGGCGGAATGGCCGCGACCAGGCGCGGCAGCGCCGCCTTGATCTTGTCGACGGTGTCGATGACGTTGGCGCCGGGCTGCTTGAAGACGACGAGGAACACGCCGCGCTTGCCGTTGGCCCAGGCCGCCTGCTTGGCGTCCTCAGGCCCGGTCACCGCCTGGCCGATGTCGCGGATGCGCAGCGGCCCGCCGTTGCGGTAGGCGATGATGACGTCGTTCCACGGATCCGCCGTGAGCAGCTGGTCGTTGGCGTAGATGGTGTAGGCGCGGGTGGCGCCGTCGATATTGCCCTTCGGGCTGTCGACGGTTGCGATGTTGATCGCGGCGCGGACGTCCTCCAGCTGCACGCCCTTCGCGACCAGCTTGGCCGGGTCGATCTGGACGCGGACCGACGGCTTCTGCTGGCCGCCGATGATGACCTGCGCGACGCCGGAAATCTGGCTGATCTGCTGGGCGAGCTGGGCGTCGACGGAATCGCTGACCGTAGTCAGCGGCAGCGTGTCCGATGTCGCCGACAGCAGCATGATCGGCGCGTCCGCCGGATTGACCTTGCGATAGGTCGGCGGCGAGGGGAGGTTCTTCGGCAACTGGCCGCTGGCGGCGTTGATGGCAGCCTGCACGTCGTTGGCGGCGCCGTCGATCGAGCGGTTGAGGTCGAACTGGATCGTCACCGACGCCGTGCCCAGATAGCTTGTCGACGTCATCTGCGCGATGCCGGGGATCTGCGCGAACTGGCGCTCCAGCGGCTGGGCAACCGAACTTGCCATGGTCTCCGGGCTGCCGCCCGGCAGCGTCGCGGTGATCTGGATGGTCGGGAAGTCGACTTGCGGCAGCGGCGCGACCGGCAGCAGGGGATAGGCGACCAGGCCGACGAACAGGATGCCGGCCATCAGCAGCGAGGTGCCGATGGGGAAGCGAATGAATGGTGCGGAAATTCCGTCGCTCATTCCTGCGTAACCTTCGACTGTGACTGGTCCGAGCTCGCCACCGCCGTCGTCACCAGGGTTCCCGGCGAGACCTTGTACTGGCCCGCGGTGATCACCTGCTGTCCCGGCGACAGGCCCTCATCGATCACCGACTTGCCGTCGATCGACTGGCTGACCTTTAGCTTGCGAAGCTCGGCCTTGTTCTCCTGATTGACTGAATACGCGTAGAGGCCTTCGGTGCCATGTTGCACCGCGTCATCCGGGACGACGGTGGCATCCTTCAAGATTTTGACCAGAAGCCGGGTCGAGACCGACTGGCCCGGCCACAGCGCATGGTCCTTGTTATCAAACACCGCCTTCAGCCGGACAGTCCCGCTGGTGGTGTCGACTTGGTTGTTGATCAGCGCCAGAGCTCCGGTGGACAGCACCCGCTTGGCGTCGGTGGTCAGGGCAATGGTCTTGGGCGGTGCCGCCGCCAGTGCCGCCTTGATATCGGGCAGCTGGTCTTCCGGTGCGGTGAAGATCACCGTGATCGGCTCGATCTGGGTGATCGTCACGATGCCGGTCTGGGCCGAGGCGTTGACGATGTTGCCGATATCGACCAGCCGCAGGCCGACGATGCCGTCGATCGGGGACTTCACGGTGGCGTAGTCGACCTGGGTCTGGGCGTTGAAGATGGCCGCCTCGTCGGCGGCGATCTGGGCCGTCAGCTGGGCCACGGTGGAGCGCTGGGTATCGAGTTGCTGGCGCGTCGCGAATTCGCCGAGCTTGGTGTAGCGCTGCAGGTCGAGATTGGCGTTGGCGAGGTTGGCCTCGTCCTGGGCCTTCTTGGCCTTGGCCTGGTCGAGCGTTGCCTGATAGGGCCGGGGATCGATCTCGACCAGCGTGTCGCCCGCCTTGACGAACTGGCCTTCCTTGAACGCGATCTTGGTGATCTGGCCGTCGACCCGGGTGCGGACCTGGACGGTGTTGAACGCCTGCACCGTGCCGAGACCGGTCAGATAGACCGGGAAGTCGGCCTTCTCGACCGGCGATATTTTGACCGGGACGGCCGGGCGCTGGGCGGAACGCTTCTGCGCGGCTTCGGCCGTCAGCTGGTTGCTGGTGTATTTTTGCCAGCCGAAATAACCGGCGGCGCCGACCGCAGCGATCACTAAAACCCAACCGATGGTGCGTGACTTTGACATGCGGACTCTTGGGTTCGACGTAACAATAATGGGTGATCGAAACGGTTCACAGAGCTTGCGGATATAATATGCGTGCACTTAATGTGTAAACACACCAAGGCTTGAGAATCCTAAACATTTGGAAAGGTTTAGGCCAGAAACGAGCAGAAACATTTCGCCCGGGAAACGCACCGAGGACCCCATGTCGCGCGATCTCAAACGCCAGTTCATTGCGCAGCTCGTCGAGAGTTCCAGGCTGCTGCGCAACTATATCGATCATCGCGCCAAGGCGCGAGGCACCACGCGCGCCCAATGGATCGTGCTGTTCCGCCTGCGCGAGCAGGAAGGGCTGTCCCAGGTCGACCTTGCCGACGTGCTCGAGCTGCAGCCGATCTCGCTGGTGCGGCTGCTTGACCGCCTCGTCGAACACGGCCTGCTCGAGCGCCGTCCCGATCCCAGGGATCGCCGCGCCAATCGCCTGTTCCTGACGAAAAGCGGGCGCCGCCTCGTCGACGATCTCGACAGCTTGCGCGATGAGATCGCCGGCGACGTGCTCCGCGACGTATCCGACAAGCATGTCGAGAGCGGTCTCGCCACGCTTCGCGAGGTCAAGGATCGCATCAAGGCGCTCGGCGAGGATGCCGAGCACATCGCCGCGAAATAGCGCGGGTCTCCTCGCGTCCGGACCGGCTCTCCATCCGCTCACCCGATGCAGTTTGCGCGACGCGGTTGAAACGCCGCGGGATGTCGTTCATATCGCGCAGCGACGATGCGAGAGGATGAGGGCAGCGATGGATGAGTTGAACGGGCGCATGATGGCATGTCAAATCCTGGTCACCGGATTGATCGCACGCGTCGCCAACGAGCAGCGTGATCCGCTGCGTTTTCTCACCGACTTCCGCGACGAGATCAAAGCCGTCGTCAACGGCGTCAACATCGCCGGCCTCGAGAACAGCGACCGCGTGCGGCAGGTCGCGCAGCGGACCATCGACGAGCTGTTCTCGCTGATGAAGCCACCAAGCGCCGGGTGACCGTGGAGAGAATTGTCTGGCGCCCGAAAGGCGCGGCCCGCGTTGTGTCGGATGAGTTTAGAACGATTATTAGAACGCTTAAAAACTAGAGCTTAGAACGATTTCAAATCACAAATTAGAATCGCTTTGAATTGGGGCGATTCAAGCGGACTGTGGCGCTCATCGCATTGATAAAAAAGGTCACGCTCGATAACCGAAAGAGACAGTTCGTCGCATCGTGATATCGCGAACGGACTGGCTTTTCTGGGGGCGTGCAAGACATGAGCAATGTGAAGGCGCCGAGATCGCTGCGCTTCGATGCGGCGATTGGTTCGGCTGACGATACGGGTTACTCCACCACGAAGGTCTCGGCTGTCGCGAGCCTGATCGCGGTGGCGTCGTTCTCGGGGGCTGAAGCGCAACAATCCAGCCTGCCGCCGGTGAATGTGGATGCCCCGGTCGCGCGCCCGCGCCCCGTCACGTCAAAGCCCACCTCGGATCAGGTCCGCGCCCGTAACGCGCTGCGCCGCGCCGCGCGTCGCACCAATCAGCAGGCCCAGCAGGCGCCGGTGCCGTTCCCCAACGCCGGCGGCCTTCCCGCCGATCGCGACCGCTACGCGGATCCGGCCGCGCCGTACAAGGGCGACCGTTTGCAGGCCTCCGGGAAGTATCCCGAGCCGATTCTGAACACGCCGAAGTCGGTCACGGTGCTGACCAAGGACGTGCTCGAAGACAAGAACGCCACCTCGCTGAAATCGGCGATCCTGTCGACGGCCGGCGTCACGCTCGGCACGGGCGAGGGCGGCAATGCGTTCGGCGACCGCTTCTTCATCCGCGGCTTCGACGCGCGCAACGACATCTTCATCGACGGCGTGCGCGACGCCGGCGTCAGCGTCCGCGAGAACTTCTTCACCGAGCAGGTCGAGATCCTGCGCGGCCCGGGCTCGTCCTTTGCAGGCCGCGGCACCACAGGCGGCGCGATCAACATCGTCACCAAGCAGGCGACGACGGAGAACAGCTTCTACAACATGGACACGACGTTCGGCACCGATCGCACCAAGCGGGTGACGCTCGACGTCAACCAGGTGATCAGCCCGACGCTGGCGATCCGCGCCGGCGGCCTGTTCCAGGATGCCGGCGTCGCCGGCCGCAGCTATGTCACCGACAATCGCGACGGTGCGTTCGTGGCCGGAACGTGGAAGCCGGTCGATGCGGTGAAGATCACCGGCAACTACATCCACACCGAGCTCACCGGCATCCCGGACTTCGGCGTGCCTTACTACCGGCCGAGCACTGCCAGCACGGCCGGCGGGCCGTTCCCGGACTTCGGCGTCAACCGCAATAACTTCTACGGCTTCGTCAATCGCGACTTCTTCAGGACCGGGCAGGATATCGGCACGATCAATGCCGAAGTGCAGATCACGCCGGACCTCGTGATCAGCAACAAGATCCGGGAATCGCGTTCGACCCAGAACTACATCGGCACGCTACCGGAACAGCCGACGCTGACCAACCCGCTCTCGGCCTCGACCCTCAACGCCAACCCGCAGAGCCGCTATCAGGTCACGGACGTGTTCGCCAACCAGACCGAGGCGACCTACAAGTCGGTCGACGGGCTCGGCTTCAAGCACACCACAACGGCCGGCGTCGAATACGACAACGAGCGGTCTTCGATCGACAGTTATTCCGGTCTGGCCTCCGAAATCACGACCGGCACGTCGACTTTCAGCGGAAACGGCTCGCTCTCCGGCGTCAGCGTCTTCAACCCGCAATACACGAACATCCCGTTTACGAACAGCGCGAGCCTCAGCGGCAGGCCGACCAGGATCGGGATCGACACCGTGAGCGGATACGTGATGGATTCCGCCAACTACAACGACTTCGTCATCCTCAATGGCGGCGTCCGTTACGACGACTACAAGATCAACACGTCCGGCTACGCATCGAGTGGCGCCTTCGGTCAGCAGTCGGCCGAGTTCGGAATGCCGAACTTCAACGTCGGCCTGACGTTGAAGCCGCTGCCGAACGGCAGCGTCTATGCGGCCTACGCGACCTCGTCCAATCCGGTCGGCGCCGAGTTCGACGGCACCAGCACCGCCTATGGCGGCATCAATCCGGTTCTCAACGGCGGCAACAACCAGATCTTCGGGCCGGAGAAGAACAAGGCGATCGAGGTCGGCACCAAGTGGGAGCTGTTCGACCGCCATCTTCTGGTGACCGCGGCGTTGTTCCAGACCGAGAAGGAAAACGCCCGCGAAGCGCAAAACGTCAACAGCACCACTGCAGCTGTTGCGATCCCGGGATGCGTCTATCCGGCCGGAACGACCGGCAACGTATCCTGCATCACGGCGGGTGCCGCATACCGCATCCGCGGTATCGATCTCGGCGTCGGCGGCAAGATCACCGACAAGTGGAGCGTGTTCGGCGGCCTCGTGCTGATGCAGTCGGAGGTGACGCGGTCGCTGGCACCGCCGGCCAATACGATCCTGTATTCCAGCAACGTCGGACTGCCGCTCGCCAACGTCGCGCATCAGTCATTCAGCATGTTGACGAAGTACCAGCTCACCGACATGTGGGAGCTCGGCGGGCAGGCGGTGTATCGCTCCAAGGTCTATGGCGGCACGCTGCTCGCGGCCAACCAGGGCACGTCGATCCCGAGCTACTGGCGCTTCGACGCCTTTGCCGAGGCCAAGATCGACAAGCACTGGACCATGAAGCTGTTCGTCAACAACATCTTCGACAAGCGCTACTATGACGCGCTGTACCAGAGCGCGGCGCCGTTCGTGCTCGAAGCGCCGGGACGCGCGGCGTATCTGGTCGTTTCTGCGCGTTACTGACGGAGGCTTCGCGGCACAAGATGCTGGTCTGTATTCCCAACGTATTGGACAAGGCTGATGTGGCGGACTTCCGCCGCATCATGGACGCCAGCGATTGGGAGGACGGCCGCTCGACCGCGGGGGCTGCGTCCGCGATGGTCAAGCGCAACGAGCAGTTGCCGCCCGACAGCGAGGTCGCCAGGCTGCTCGGCAACCGGATCCTGTCGGCGCTGTCGGCGAGCCCGCGCTTCATCTCGGCGGCGATTCCGCTTCAAATCTTTCCACCCTTGTTCAACCGCTATGCCGCAAGCGACGGGCACCATTTCGGCCTGCATGTCGACAATGCGGTGCGGGGCGACAGGCTGACGGGCATGCGGATCCGCACCGACCTGTCGGTCACGCTGTTTTTATCGGAGCCGGAGGACTATGATGGCGGCGAGCTCGTCATCGAAGACCTCTACGGGTCGCATGAAATCAAGCTGCCGGCAGGCGATCTCGTGGTTTATCCTGCGTCCAGCTTGCATCTGGTCACGCCGGTCACGCGGGGGACGCGGGTAGCGTCTTTTTTCTGGCTACAGAGCATGGTACGGGATGCCCACGCGCGCAGCCTGATCTTCGATCTCGATACAGCGATCCAGGCTCTGGTGGAGCGGCTGGGCCGCGACGACCCTGAAACGGTCAAATTGACCGGGATTTATCACAACCTGATCCGTCACTGGGCTGAAGTGTAACTGATGATGACATTCAAGTTCCCCGCCGCATCCGCCCTGATCGCCTCGCTGGCGATGCTGATGCTGGCCGCGCCGTCTTCGGCGCAGCAGCAAACGGCGCCTGCCGGGCAGCCCGTGACCCGGGCTCAGTCGGTCCCCGTGGCGCAACCACCGGCTGCCGCTCCAGTGGCGGCTGCCTCGACCGCGCCCGCGGCCCCGCAAGCTCAGGCCGCGCCGGCACCTGCCGCGGCGGCTCCGGCACCGACCGCGATCGATGCGTCGCCGGCCGCGCCGGCGAGCGGCGATGGCAAGGTGCTGAAGTCGACCTCGACCGGCCTGCACGAATTGTCGCCGTGGAACATGTTTCTGAACGCCGACATCATCGTGAAGGCGGTGATGCTCGGTCTTGCGTTCGCCTCGCTCGTGACCTGGACGGTGTTCATCGCCAAGATGGTCGAGCTGACCGTGGCGCAGAGCAAGCTGCGCGGCGCGCTCGCCAAGATCGCTGAATCGCGGTCGCTGGCGGAGGCGCAGTTCGCGCTCGGTGCCAAGGGCAGCGTGCTGTCGTCGTTCATTGCGGCGGCGATGCGCGAGGGAC
Organism: Bradyrhizobium sp. CCBAU 53421; assembly: GCF_015291625.1. Classification (NCBI taxonomy): domain Bacteria; kingdom Pseudomonadati; phylum Pseudomonadota; class Alphaproteobacteria; order Hyphomicrobiales; family Nitrobacteraceae; genus Bradyrhizobium; species Bradyrhizobium sp. CCBAU 53421. The sequence goes on along the minus strand of NZ_CP030047.1, from coordinate 5,735,185 downwards.
GGCTGTCGGCGGGCATCTCCAGCGATGCCGGCATCAAGGAGCGTGCCGCGTCGAGCTTTGCCGAGATCGTGCGCGCCGAGGCCCGCAAGATCCGCGTCGGCATGGGCCTGCTCGCGACCATCGGTGCGACGTCGCCGTTCGTCGGCCTGTTCGGCACGGTCTGGGGCATCATGAACAGCTTCATCGGCATTTCGAAGTCGCAGACGACGAACCTTGCCGTGGTGGCGCCGGGCATCGCGGAAGCGCTGCTCGCCACCGCGATCGGCCTCGTCGCGGCGATCCCCGCGGTCATCATCTACAACCATTTCTCGCGCGTCACGAAGGTCTATCTCGAGCTCGTCAACCGCGCCTCGGGCGCGGCGGGACGGCTCTTGTCGCGCGATCTCGACCGCACCCATGGTGACGTTCCGCGCGCCGCACATCCGCGTGCCGCGGCGGCGGAGTAGGCGATGGCAGTCTCGATCTCCGAGAACGACGGCGACGACGATTTCGCGGAATCCCACGAGATCAACGTCACGCCGTTCATCGACGTGATGCTGGTGCTGCTGATCATCTTCATGGTGGCGGCGCCGCTCTCGACCGTCGACCTGCCGATCGATCTGCCGACCTCCAGCGCGACGCCGCAGAAGAAGCCGGACAAGCCGACTTATGTCAGCATCAAGCCCGACCTGACGCTGGCGATCGGCGAGAACGCGGTGAAGCGGGCCGACCTCGTCAATTCGCTCGATGCGGTGCCCGACATGACCAGGGACAAATACGTCTTCCTGCGCGCCGATCGCATGGTGCCCTATGGCGAGCTGATGGGCGTGATGGAGCTGTTGCGCGCCGGTGGCTACACGCATGTCAAGTTGGTCGCGCTCGAGGGCGTGCCGGGCGCGCCCGCGGCGGCGCAGGCCGAGCCGGCCAAACCCTGACGGCGAGCAGCGATGTCCACCAACCCCGATCTCGATCTGCGGACGTCGAAGCGGCTCTGGGTGATTGCCGCGGTGACGGCGGTCGGGCTGCATCTCGGCGGCGCGGCGCTGGCGCTGACGAATTTGCGCGACGACGGCGACGAGGGGCTTGGCGCTGCCGGCGCGGAGTACGCCATCGAGCTTGCCTCAGCAACCGACGAGGATAACTCGGCGCCCCCCGGACCGGAGGACCGCGCACAGGAAGCTTCGCCGGAAATGACCCAGCAGAAGGCGGAGGTCAAGGAGACCGACCTTCCGCAGGCCAAGCCGACCGAGACCGAGGACGCCGACCGCATCGTCACGGAAGACAACAGCAAGAAGCCGAAGGAGGAGGATGCCCAGGTCGCCAAGGTGCAGACCGAGACCAGCGAGGCCGCCGAGAGGCACCAAGACCAATCGCCAACCAAGCTGGAGGACGCAACGCGTCAGTCGGAGACCACCAAGGCGCCCAATCCCGGGATCGGCAAGGACAAGCTCGCGCTGACGGCCAACTGGGGCAAGAAGATCAGCGCCTATCTCGACCAGCACAAGAAATTCCCGGAGAACGTCAAGGCCAAGGAGGGCAAGGTCAAGCTTGCCCTGGTGCTCAATCGCCTCGGCAAGGTCCTGTCGGTCGCCGTGATGGAAACCTCCGGAGATGCCGCGTTCGACGATGCCGCGGTCTCGATGGTCCACCGTTCCGATCCGGTTCCCGCGCCGCCGGCCGGACTGACGCAGGACCAGTTCTCCTTCACGCTTCCCGTCACCTTCAACAAGCCGAAGAAGTAGCCGCTGTCATTCCGGGCCGCGCTTTGCGCGGACCCGTTGGCGAGCCCCGGAATGAGGTCGTCTCAGCTCTTCTTCACCAGCGGGCAGACGCTCTTCTCGAGCGGCAGGAAGGCTTCATCCGCCGGGATGGTTGCCACCAGCTTGTAATAGTCCCACGGATATTTCGATTCCTGTGGCTTCTTCACCTCGAACAGATAGGCGGGGTGGATCTTGCGGCCGTCGATGCGGATCGAACCCTTGCCGAACAGCGGATCGTCGGTCGGCAACTCCTTCATCTTGGCGACGACGACGCGGCCGTCATGCGGATTGCCACCGAGCGCTTCCAGTGCCTTGAAATAGTGGATCAGCGACGAATAGACGCCGGCCTGCACCATGGTCGGCGGGTTCTTCTTGAACCGCTCCATGAAGCGCTTGGTGAAGGCGCGGGTCTGGTCGTTCATGTCCCAGTAGAACGTCTCGGTGAAGTTGAGGCCCTGCGCGACGTTGAGGCCGAGCGCGTTGATGTCGGTGATGAACAGCAGCATGCCCGCAAGCCGCTGGCCGCCCGAGACGATACCGAATTCGGCGGCCTGCTTGATCGCGTTGGTGGTATCGCCGCCGGCATTGGCGAGACCGACGATCTTGGCCTTCGAGCTTTGCGCCTGCAGCAGGAACGACGAGAAATCCGCGTTGTTGAGCGGATGCTTGACGCTGCCGAGCACCTTGCCGCCATTCGCGGTGACGACCGCCGAGGTGTCGCGCTCGAGCGCCTGGCCGAACGCATAGTCGGCGGTGAGGAAGAACCAGCTGTCGCCGCCGGATTTCACCAGCGCCTTGCCGGTGCCGTTGGCGAGCATGTAGGTGTCGTAGACCCAATGCACCGTATTCGGCGAGCATTGCGCCCCGGTGAGGTCGGACGAGGCGGAGCCCGAGTTCAGGTTGACGACGTTCTTCTCCTTGGCGAGGTTCGCAATCGCAAGCCCGACATTGGAAGCTGCGAGATCGACGAACACGTCGACCTTCTCGACATCGATCCACTGCTTGCCGATGTTGACGGCGACATCGGGCTTGTTCTGGTGATCGGCCGAGACCAGGTCGATCTTCCAGCCCTTGGCCAGCAGCCCGGAATCCTCGATCGCCATCTGCGCCGCCACCGTCGAACCGGGACCGCCGATATCCTGATAGAGACCGGACTGATCGCCGAGGGCGCCGACCTTGGCGACCTTGTCCATCGTCTGCGCCGATGCACCGCCCGCGAAAACGAGGCTTGTCGTCATGATCAAGGCTGCAATGGAACGCTTCATCTGTCCTCCAGTATGATTTTTGTTCTTGAGTTCCTCATTATGCCCGGCATCGGGCGCATCGCCTAGGGCACAGGCGCGATCGATCGCGCGCGATATTCCACGCTGCGGCGATTGAGCGGCTAGTCGCGCGCGACGCGATGCCGCGGCACGCGCGTCGATGATGAAAGCGGGAATGGCTTGAAGCGCGGTCGCGCTATTTCCAGTAGTAGCGGATCGCGACGTAGACCACGACGAGGCAGGCGAAGATCAGCGCCACCGGCATCGGACGCTTGGCGTTCGGAGCGGAGGTCGCCGCCTTCTTGGCAGGCAGGCGGCGGAACGCGGTGACATTGCCGGTGTCGGCAACCGGTTCGCGCGTGCGCGCCGGAACCTCGGGCGCTTTGCCGGCGCCGCCCATCTCCGCATAGTAGGTGCGGTACATCTCCTGGATCGTCGCCTCGCTGGCGTCGGCATCGCTCATCTGTTCCAGCAGCTTCTTGTAGATGGCCAGGAAATTCTGCGCCTCCGGCGGCAGGGCGGAGGCGCCGTTCAGCTTCGCCATCATCTTCCAGGTTGCAAAGTCAGCCCGCGCGCGGGTGTCGGCGCGTCGTGCAATCAGCATGTCGGCAGCTTTGATCACCATGGCCTCGAAGCATTCCCGTCCCTGAGCATGAAAGATTGGGTTCTGATCTTCCAATCGGGTCATGCGCAAATCAAGGCTATGTGTTTCCGGTAATGAGGAGAAGGGCGTTGATTACATAGCCGGTCAGAGTTCGCAGTATCATTGAAATAACATCAAGATTTAGGCCGACCTGCCTGCCGATCACGGGCAGCAGGATCAACAGCCCGATCAGGATCAGCATGCCGTAGGGCTCCAGCCGGGCGAGCGGGATCGCCAGCGGCCGCGGCAGTAGCCCGACCGCGACCCGGCCGCCGTCCAGCGGCGGGATCGGCATCATGTTGAAGATCGCGAGCACGATGTTGATCAGGAAGGCGTTTTTCAAATTGTCAGCGGTCCATTTTGCCGCATCGGCGGGAACCAGTGGCAGCGCGTGGAATGCCAGGGCCGCCGCAGTCGCCAGGATGATGTTGGTGACCGGGCCGGCCAGGGCCACCCACACCATGTCGAGCTTGGGATGGTTGAGCTTGCGGAAGTTCACCGGCACCGGCTTGGCGTAGCCGAACAGGAACGGCGAATGCGCGAACAGCAGCACCGCGGGCAGGATCAGCGTGCCGAACGGATCGATGTGCTTCAGCGGGTTGAAGCTGACGCGGCCGAGCTTCCACGCGGTGTCGTCGCCAAGCCTGTGCGCGACGAAGCCGTGCGCTGCTTCGTGAAACGTGATGGCGATCACCAGCGGCAGCACCCAGACGGAGACGTCGTAGAGGGAGATGTTCAATGCCTGCCGCCTCGGGTTCGCTTGGGACCGGACGTCAGGCTAGCACGGATTCGCTCACGGCTTTGCCGGTGAGCGGCCGCGCGTCAGCGTGCATCCGGCGCGACGACGCGGGCCTGGTGGGGCTGGGTGGTCGCGATCCAGATCCCGGCGAACACCGTGACGATGCCGGCCATCAGATTCCAGCTCAAGGGCTCGCCGAGCAGCGCCGCGCCGACCAGCGAGGCGGCGATCGGATTGACCGTGACCGAGATCGCTACCCGGGTCGGCGTCGTCCGCTCCAGCGCGAAGGCCCAGAGGTAGAAGGTGAGTGCTGCGCCGAACGCGCCGAGATAGATCGCGCCGAACCATTGCGGCGCACCGAACCCGGCGACCCGCGCGAAACTGCCGCGCAGCAGCGAGCCTGTTATGAGGACCGCAGCTCCGGCAGCCATCGCGAGCGTGGTGAAGGGGATCGGGCCGGAGCGGCGGATATAAGGCTTCGACCAGATGCTGTAGAGCGCCATGCAGAGCGCGGCTGCGACCATCAACAGATCGCCGCGCCAGGCGCCCGCCGGCGCTGTGGCGAGGCCGGAGAGCAGCGCCATCGAGACGCCGAGGATGGTGACCAATACGCCTGTTGTCTTTCGCGCAGTCAGCGGTTCGGCGCCAAGCGCCGCACCGATCAGCATGGTCAGCAGCGGCAGCGTCGAGAGCGCGAGCGCGCCGCGCGCCGCCGTGGTGAAGATCAGGGAAGCGTTGAACAGGATCGGGAACGCCGCGAAGAACAGCAGGCCGAGGCCGGCAACGCCAGGCCAGTCGCGCCGCGGCGGCCAGCTGCCACGTTGCAGCAGCGCCGGCGGCAGCAGCAGCAGGACGCCGATGCCGAAACGAAACGCGCCGATCGCCAGCGGATCGATCGCCCCGACCAGGTACCGCGTCGCCCCGATCGAGGTTCCGCCGATCGCGCTCGACGCGACCGCGGCCAATACCCCCCAGATTTCGCCCATCCGCCTCGATCCCCCTGTTTTGCTTGCGCAATCTAGGGAACGCGACATAATCAGGGAATGGAATAGATTTGATCCATCAAATCACGGATCGTTATGAGTGCGCCCGTCCTCGACCCGGATCTGTTGCAGGCCTTTGTCGCAGTGGCGGACCATCGCTCCTTCACCCGCGCCGCCGCGGCACTGAACCGGACCCAATCCGCGATCAGCATGCAGGTGAAGCGGTTGGAGGAGCGGCTGCAGGCCGAGCTGTTTCACCGCAGCACGTCCAGCGTCGATCTGAGCGCGGCCGGCGAGGGACTGCTCGGTTACGCGCGTCGCATTCTGAGCCTCAATGCGGAGGCGGTCGGCCGGGTGCGCGAGCACGGCATCGACGGGCGGGTGCGCCTTGGCGTGATGGACGACTACGGGACGCTGGTCGTCCCGCCGCTGCTCAAGGAATTTGTCGGCAACTATCCGCTGATCCATGTCGAGATGGAGACCGGGCTGACGTCAGGGATGACCGACCGGCTCGGGGAAGCCTATGACCTCGTGATCGCGATGCACCCCGAAGGGCGCGGCGAGGGCGAGTTGCTGCGCACCGAGCAGGCGGTATGGGCTGCGAGCGCCACGCATCGTGTCGAGGAGCTCGATCCGCTGCCGGTTGCGCTCTATCCGCAGGGCTGTCTGTTCCGGAGCTGGGCGATGCAGGCGCTCGACGCGGCGGACCGGCCGTGGCGGCTCGCCTTTGTCAGCCACAGCCTGTCCGCGGTCGAGGCGATCGCGGCGCAGGGCCTTGCCGTGACCGTCGTGAAGTCAGGGACCTTTCCGCCGACGTTGCGGCGCCTCTCCGCACGCGACGGCATGCCGCGACTGCCGCGAGCCGAGATCCGGTTGCATCGCGCGCAAAATCTTTCGCGGGCAGCATCATTGCTTGCGGATCATCTCGTTACGGCGCTTCGGCAACCGGCAAGGCGAGGGAGTTAGGGCGTGGACCCATAACGCGCGGCCAGCCATGGCCGGATAATGCGGGGTGAAGGCAAGGTAGGGCGCTGGAGCGGATCAAGCATCTGCAGTGGCGCGACAATTCTATTCTCGAAGTTTGCGGGCCACCTGCGCGGCCGGTCTATCGAGACTGGCAGCCAGCCAAACCTCAAGTTTCGGGTAAGCCGTGAGGTCTAACTTTAAACGGGTGAGGACATACAGCACGCACGCAACCATAAAGTCAGCCATGTTCCACGTATCGCCGCCGAGAAACGGGGTTTTGGCGAGCTGATCCTCGAGGACCGCCAGCTTCACGCGCAGAGTTTGTTCTGCCTGAACGGCCAAGGTCTCGTTCCGCTGCTCGGGCGGATAGAAAACCCGATTTCGGAACAGCGTTATCAGCGCCGGTTCAACTTCGGTGGTCGCGAAGAACGACCACTGGAGAATCCGGCCTCGGCTTTGCGGCGTCGACGGATAAAGCGAATTCTTGTAAGTCTCGGCGAGATAGAGGTTGATCGCGGCAGTCTCCCACATGACAAAGCCGCTGTCATCGATAGTGGGCACAAGCCCGTTCGGGTTCAGCTCGAGATACCAGGGTTCCTTGCATTGGGCGTTCGGTACGCTGAATGTTACGGGGATGTGTTCGTAGGGAATGCCGATCTCGTTTGCGAGCCAAATGACGCGAAACGCGCGGGAATGAGGGGCTCCAAAAATCTTGAGCATGCGATCTTCTCCGCCGGATAGGACCACTCTGCAAACCGAAACGATACCTTGCGCCATCCGGGGCGACAACCACTATGCAGGCGCGCACCATTGTCTGCCGCGACATATTGCGCTGCCGGATCGCTATTGGAGCAAAGCGGACGTAGTCACCAGTCACATGACGCCGCTGGGTTTACAGGTACACGGCCTAGTACGTCGCCCGTCCGCCGGAAATGTCGAACACCGCGCCGGTCGAGAACGCGCAATCCTCCGAGGCCAGCCAGGCCACCATCGCGGCGAGCTCCTCGACCAGCACGAAGCGGGCTTTGGGAATCTTCGACAGCATGAAGTCGATGTGCGCTTGCGTCATCTGGTCGAAGATCGCGGTCTTCGCTGCGGCCGGCGTCACCGCGTTGACCAGGATGTCGTGCTGCGCGAGCTCCTTGCCGAGCGACTTGGTGAGCGCGATCAGGCCGGCCTTCGACGAGGAATAATGCGCGGCGTTCGGGTTGCCTTCCTTGCCGGCGATCGAGGCGATGTTGACGATGCGGCCGTATTTCTGGCCGATCATGGTCGGCACGATCGCCTTGCAGCAGATGAAGGGACCCTCGAGATTGAGGCGGATCACCCTGCGCCAGTCTTCGAGATCGGTTTCCCAGACCGGCTTGTTGGCTCCGGTGATGCCGGCGTTGTTGACGAGGATGTCGATCTTGCCGAATGCCCGCAGCGTCTGGTCGCGCGCGGCGTCGACCGCGGCGGGATCGGTGACGTCGGTCTTGATCGCGATCACGTTCTCGCCGATCGCCTTGGCGGTCTTCTCCGCCAGCGGCTGATCGAAATCCCAGATCGCGACCCTGGCGCCGGAGGCGACGAAGCGCTCGGTGATGGCCCGGCCGAACCCTTGCGCGCCGCCGGTGACGACGGCGCAGCGGCCGTCGAGATCGATCTTGTTCATTGTTTCAGTCCTTTGACGTTTGCCTCAGGTGCAGCCGCGGCGGAAATCTGCTCCCTCGCCCCGTTCTTACGGGGAGAGGGTGGGGTGAGGGGTTGTCTCCACATACTGGTGCGGAGGTATTGTGCCTCGCCCCTCACCCGGAAGCTTCGCTTCCGACCTCTCCCCGCAAAGAGCGGGGAGAGGTTTGAAGGTCAGAGCATGAAGCCGCCGTCGACGACCATGTCGACGCCGGTGGTGAAAGCGGCTTCGTCGCTCGCAAGGTAGACCGCCATGGCAGCGATCTCCTCGGCGGTGCCGAGCCGGCCCATCTTCTGGCGGGCGACGAATTTCTCGCGTCCGTCCGGGCCTGCGGCAGCTGCGCGGTCCAGCATCGAGGGCGTCTCCACGGTACCGGGGCAGATCGCGTTGCAGCGGATGCCCTGGGTGATGAAGTCCAGCGCGACCGCGCGCGTCAGCAGCGAAACCGCCGCCTTCGATGCGCTGTAGACGTAGCGATTGGCCGGCGGCCGCAACGCCGCGCAGGACGAGATGTTGACGATGCTGCCGCCGCCGCCCGCCAGCATCGCAGGCAGGAACGCCTTGATGGTCCGGTGCATGGATTTGACGTTGAGATCGAACGAGAAGTCGAAGTCCTCGTCGGAGCACTCCAGAATGGTGCCGTGATGCACGAAGCCCGCCGCATTGAGCAGGATGTCGATCTTGCCGACGCGCTTGGCGAAGCTGTTGACCTCAGCGGTGCTGCGTACGTCGAGCCGCGCGGTCTCGGCGATGCCGTCCTTGCCCAGCGTGGCGATGCCGCTCTCGTTGATGTCGGTGGCGATCACGGTCGCGCCTTCACGCGCGAATGCGATCGCGCATGCGCGCCCGATACCCGCCGCCGCGGCGGTTACGACGGCGCGTTTGCCCTTCAGTCGATTGGACATGCAATTCTTCCTTTTCTCTTGCCTGTCATTCTGCGGCGCGCGCAGCGCGAACCCGGAATCTCGAGATTCCGGGTCTGGTGCTATCGCACCATCCCGGAATGACGGTGATGCTTCAGTGATTATCCCGCGCCACGCCGACCTTGCCCGCGATATCGTGGTAGCGCGTGGCGAGCTCGAGGCAGGCGCCGGTGGCGTGCTGGCCGACGGTCTGCCGGTAGAGCTCCTGCCACGGCGTCTGGTTGGCCGGGTGCGGGAAGCCGCCCTTGGCCTTCAGCTCGGCGCGGCGGGTGCGCAGCTCATCCTCCGAGATCATGATGTTGGCGCTGCCCTTGTTGAGGTCGATGCGCACCTTGTCGCCGGTCTTGAGGATCGCGAGCCCGCCGTCGGCGGCGGCTTCCGGCGAGGCGTTGAGGATCGAGGGCGATCCCGAGGTGCCGGACTGCCGACCATCGCCGATGCAGGGCAGGGACAGGATGCCGCGTTTGATCAGCGCCGCCGGCGGCTGCATGTTCACGACCTCGGCGCCGCCGGGATAGCCGATCGGGCCGGTGCCGCGAACGAACAGCACGCAGTGCTCGTCGATGTCGAGCGCGGGATCCTCGATCCGCGCATGATAGTCCTCCGGACCCTCGAACACGATGGCGCGGCCCTCGAAGGCGTTGAGGTCCCTCGGGTTGGACAGATAGCGGTCGCGGAATTCCTTGGAGATCACGCTGGTCTTCATGATCGCGGAATCAAACAGATTGCCGCGCAGCACGATGAAGCCGGCATCCTTCACCAGCGGCTTGTCGAAGCTCCAGATCACGTCGCCGTCGGGCTTCGGCGCTTCCTTGCAGTTCTCGCCCATGGTGCGGCCGTTGACGGTGAGGGCGCCTTCATGGATGCGCTTGTGCTTGATCAATTCGCGCACCACCGAGGGCACGCCGCCGGCGCGGTGATATTCCTCGCCGAGATAGAAGCCGGCCGGCTGCATGTTCACCAAGAGCGGCACGTCGTGGCCGTATTTCTGCCAGTCGTCGATCGACAGCTCGACGCCGACATGGCGCGCCAGCGCATTGATGTGGATCGGCGCATTGGTCGAGCCGCCGATCGCGGAGTTGACCACGATGCAGTTCTCGAACGCCTCGCGGGTCAGGAAGTCCGACGGCTTCAGATCTTCCCAGACCATGTCGACGATCCGTTTGCCGGTCTCGTAGGCGATCTGGCCGCGCTCGCGATACGGCGCCGGGATCGCCGCGCAGCCCGGCAGCGAGAAGCCGAGCGCCTCCGCTAGAGAATTCATCGTCGAGGCGGTGCCCATCGTGTTGCAATGGCCGACCGACGGTGCCGAGGAGGCCACGATCTCGATGAACTGTTCATAATCGATCTCGCCGGCGGCGAGCCGCTCGCGCGCCTTCCAGACCACCGTGCCGGAGCCGGTGCGTTGGCCCTCGTGCCAGCCGTTCAGCATCGGCCCGCCCGACAGCACGATCGCCGGCAGGTTGACGGTCGCCGCCGCCATCATGCAGGCCGGGGTGGTCTTGTCGCAGCCGGTGGTCAGCACCACGCCGTCGAGCGGATAGCCGAACAGCACCTCGACCAGGCCGAGATAGGCGAGGTTGCGGTCGAGCGCCGCGGTCGGGCGCTTGCCGGTCTCCTGGATCGGATGGGTCGGAAATTCCATCGCGATGCCGCCGGCGGCGCGGATACCCTCGCGGACGCGGTGCGCAAGCTCGAGGTGATGCCGGTTGCACGGCGACAGGTCGTTGCCGGTCTGGGCGATGCCGATGATCGGCTTGCCCGACTGCAATTCCTCGCGGGTCAGGCCGTAATTGAGGTAGCGCTCGAGATAGAGCGCGGTCATGCCCGGATTGTGCGGGTTATCGAACCATTCCTGGGAGCGGAGCCTGCGGCCCTTGCCCTTGCTGGTCTCGCCTGCGGCGCTGTGCCCGTTGGTGTGGGGTTTTGTCATTGGTTTCTCCCGCAATGCAAACTCTTGATGGGCCCATTCAAGGGCTCTGGTTCAACGTCGTTCTACCTTGCGCAAATCGCCGCGCTTTACAAACCGAAGCGATCACGCACAGGTGTTTCGGTGGATGGATTGGACCTTAGTTGAAGAGGCTTGGTTGCGCTATCATTTTGTCATCTTTCGCGTCCGTTGTGACGGGTTGGTGTCAGGTGGATGTCAGCTGCGTCGCGCCGAGCTTTGGCGTTCCATGACGCTGAAGCCGAGATCGACGACAGGCTCGGCCGGCCGGCGTCCTTCGAGCGTTTCGATCACCATCAGGGCAGCGTTTCTGCCCATTTCGTAGCGATTGGTGCGTACGCTGCTCAGCGTCGGCTCGCTCGACGCCATGAATTCGAGGTCGTTGAAGCCGACGATCGCAAGTTGCTCCGGCACCGCCATGTGCCGGCGCTTGCATTCGAACAGCGCGCCGAGCGCAAGGTCGTCGTTGACGCAGAACACCGCGTCGATGTCGGGCGCCTTGGCGAGCAGGTCGGCAAACAGCGTCCCGCCTAATGTCACCGAGGTTGGAATAGCGGTCGTGACAATGAGCTGCGGGTCGAACAGCGCGGCCTCGGTCATCGCGGCGCGATAGCCGTCGAGCCGCCGCTGCACCCGCGGATCCATCCGCGCGCCGAGGAAGCCGATCCGCCGGTTGCCCTGCGCGAGCAGGTGGGCGATTGCGGCTTTTGCCGCGTCAAAATGCGAGAATCCGATCATCATGTCGATCGGAGAGGGACCGATCTCCATGATTTGCACGATCGGGCAATCGACCGTCTCCATGATGCGGCGGGAATCTGGGGTCTGGTTGATGCCGGTGATGATCAGCCCGGCCGGCTTCTGTGCCAGAAAAAGACGCAGCAGGCGCTCTTCCTGCAGGATGCTGTAGCGGGTGTTGGCGAGCTGGATGCTGTAGCGGCTGCCGTCGAGCGCGTCATAGATGCCGCGCAGCACGTCGGCGAACACGTTGTTGGTCAGCGACGGGATCAGGACACCGATCACCTCGGTGCGCTGCGACGCAAGCGCGCGTGCCGCGAGATTGGGCACGTAGCCGAGTTCTTTTGCCGCACTCTCGACCCGGGCGCGTTTGCCGGCCGACAGTGCTTCCGGATTCCTGAAGAAGCGCGAGGCCGTAATCGGACTGACACCGGCGAGCTTCGCGACTTCGGCGAGCCGGATCTTGCCTGGCGTGATGCGCTTTCGGGCCATTTGCCGCTCATATCACGACGTTCGTCGCAGACAAACCGATATTGACAGCGCTACCAAGCGATTGCTAATCGAACGATTGCCAAAACCGGATAAACTGCGGACAATAACGCAGGTCTAACAGTGCCGCGCTCCCAGCGCGGCCGGAACAAAACAGAGCGGTGGCGGCACTCGTCGTACGCCGCCGGGAGCTTGAGGGAGGGAAGTGGATGTCGTCGGTCCAGATTCGCGACGTGCGGAAATCGTTCGGCAATTTTGAGGTCCTGCACGGCGTGTCGATCCCGATCGAGGACGGCGAGTTCGTCGTCCTGGTCGGCCCCTCCGGCTGCGGCAAGTCGACCCTGCTCCGCATGCTGGCCGGGCTTGAGAACATCACCTCCGGCACGATCTCGATCGGCGACCGCGTCGTCAACAATGTCCAGCCCAAAGAGCGCGACATTGCCATGGTGTTCCAGAACTACGCGCTCTATCCGCACATGACGGTCGCCGACAACATGGGCTTCTCGCTGAAGCTGCGCGGCGCCAAGCCCGAGGAGATCTCGACCGGCGTCAAGCGCGCCGCGGAAATCCTCGCGTTGACGCCGCTGCTCGAGCGCTATCCGCGCCAGCTCTCCGGCGGCCAGCGCCAGCGCGTCGCGATGGGCCGCGCCATCGTGCGCGATCCGCAGGTGTTCCTGTTCGACGAGCCGCTGTCGAACCTCGACGCCAAGCTGCGCGTTGCGATGCGCACCGAGATCAAGGAGCTGCACCAGCGGCTGAAGACCACGACCGTCTACGTCACCCACGACCAGATCGAGGCCATGACCATGGCCGACAAGATCGTCGTGATGCACGACGGCATCGTCGAGCAGATGGGCTCGCCGCTCGAACTCTACGACACGCCGGCGAACCAGTTCGTGGCCGGTTTCATCGGCTCGCCCGCGATGAATTTCCTCAAGGGCAATGTGAAGGTGAACGGCTCGGCGTATTTCGAGGGACCGAACGGCGTCAAGCTGCCGCTGAAATCGGCGCCGGCCAATTCCGATGGCAAGCCCGCGGTCTACGGCGTGCGGCCCGAGCATTTCACCATCGCCGATGACGGCGCCGAGGCGGAGATCGTGGTAGTCGAGCCGACCGGCTCGGAGACCCAGGTGTTCGCCAAGCTCGGCGGCGAGCAGGTCGTCGCGGTATTCCGCGAGCGTCATCTGTTCAACCCCGGCGACAAGGTTCGGCTCAAGCCGGATCCGGCGCTGGTCCATCTGTTCGACGATTCGACGGGGAAACGACTGAATAGCTGACGGACCGATTGATCCTAATGGCCGACCAACAGGCCAGATCAAAAACAATAAGAACACATTCATTGGGAGGAAGGACGATGCACGATTTGACTCGCCGCTCGCTACTTCAGGGCGGCACCGCGCTGGCCGCATCCGGGATGCTCACCGGTCCGGCGCTGTTTGACTTCGCCAAGGCCTGGGCGCAGAGCGCGCCCTGGAAGGCGGAGCCCGGTGCCAAGCTCACCGTGATGCGCTGGAAGCGCTTCGTGCCCGCGGAAGACGATGCCTTCAATGCCATGGTGGCGGCCTTCAAGGCGGCGACCGGCACCGAGATGAACGTGTTCAGCGAATCCTTCGAGGACGTGCAGCCGAAGGCGTCGGTCGCCGCCAACACCGGCTCGGGTCTCGACCTTGCCTGGGGCCTGCACACGCTGCCGCAGCTGTTCCCGACCAAGGTCCTCAAGATGAACGACGTTGCCGATTATCTCGGCAACAAATACGGCGGCTGGACCGAGGCCGCGGCCAAGACCTGCAAGCAAGGCAACGACTGGCTCGGCATTCCCGTCGCCACCATCGGCGGCTATCTGACCTATCGCAAGTCGGCGGTCGAGAAGGCCGGCTTCAAGCAGGTGCCGTCCGATTTCCCGGCCTATCTCGAACTCTGCAAGGCGCTGAAGGCGAACAACACGCCGGCCGGCTTCGCGCTCGGCCACGCCACCGGCGACGCCAATGCCTGGGTGCACAACATCCTGTGGGGCTTCAACGGCTGGACCGTCGACAAGGACGACAAGGTCATCATCAACTCGCCAGAGACGATGAAGGCGCTGGAATACGCCAAGGCGCTGTCGGAGACCTTCATTCCCGGTGTCGCATCCTGGAACGACTCCTCCAACAACAAGGCGTTCCTGTCCGGCGAATTGTACCTGACCTCGAACGGCATCTCGATCTACGTCGCGGCCAAGGACGACCCGAGCAAGAAGGAGCTCGCCGAAGACATCGACCACGCGCTGTGGCCGGTCGGGCCGATCGGCAAGCCGACCGAGCTGCAGCTCGCGGTTCCGATCCTCGCCTTCAACTTCTGCAAATATCCGAACGCGGCGAAGGCGTTCATCGCCTTCATGCTGGAGAAGGAGAATTTCGAGAAGTGGCTGTCGGGCGCGCGGGGTTATCTCACCCACACGCTCAATGCCTATGACGCGGCGCCGGTCTGGAAGGAAGATCCGAAGAACGCGGTGTTCGGCCAGGCCTCGAAGCGCGCGCTGCCGGCCTCCGGCATCGGCACGCCGGGCGAGAAGGCGGCGACCGCGATCGCCGACTTCATCGTCGTCGACATGTTCGCGAACTACTGCACCGGCGCCAAGGACGGCAAGACCGCGATGGCGGAGGCCGAGCGGCAGCTGAAGCGCATCTATCGCTGATGTGATGGCCGCGGGCGGCGGAGCACCGCCGCCCGCGCCATCATTGGAATGCCATCACTGGAATATTGCGTAGTCATGCTCAATCCTTTGAGCAATCGGGACATCGCCTATGGCTGACATCGCCCTTGCGCCGCGTGCGAAGACGGAAATCCGCGAAGCGACCGCCTGGGATCAGCTGCGCCACAACAAGAACTGGCTCGGCTTCTGGTTCATGTTGCCGGCGCTGGCGTTCCTGATCTTCTTCCTGGCCTATCCGCTGGGGCTCGGGGTCTGGCTGTCCTTCACCGACACCCGCATTGGCCGCGTCGGTCATTTCATCGGCACCGAGAATTATGAGTGGCTGTGGGACGATTCAATCTTCTGGCTGTCGGTGTTCAACACGCTGCTCTACACCTTCATCGCGAGCGCGATAAAATTTGCGGTCGGGCTCTATCTCGCGCTGCTGCTGAACGAGCGCATGCCGTTCAAGGCGCTGCTGCGCGCCGCGGTGCTGATCCCGTTCATCGTGCCGACCGTGCTGTCGGCGCTGGCGTTCTGGTGGATCTTCGATTCGCAGTTCTCGATCATCTCATGGTCGCTGAAGCACCTCGGCCTGATCACCCAGAACATCAATTTCCTCGGCGACACCACCTGGGCCCGCATCTGCGTGATCTTCGCCAACATCTGGCGCGGCGTGCCGTTCGTCGCGATCACGCTGCTGGCCGGCCTGCAGACCGTGCAACCTTCGCTCTATGAGGCGGCGACGCTCGACGGCGCCTCGCGCTGGCAGATGTTCCGCTTCATCACCTATCCCTTGCTGACGCCGATCATCGCGGTCGTGATGACCTTCTCGGTGTTGTTCACCTTCACCGATTTCCAGCTGATCTGGGCAATGACCCGCGGCGGCCCGGTCAACGCCACGCATCTGATGGCGACGCTGTCCTACCAGCGCGCGATCATCGCGGGGCAGCTGGGCGAGGGCGCGGCGATCTCGAGCGCGATGATCCCGTTCCTGCTCGCCGCGATCATGGTGTCCTGGTTCGGCTTGCAGCGCAGGAAGTGGCAACAGGGAGAGAGCAATGACTGATCTCTGCCGCCGGGCCGGTTTCTTTGCGCGAACGGGGCAGGCCCCGCGCGCGCCAAGGAGAGAGCAATGACTGATCTCCCCGCCCAAAAGGTCGATCTCAAGTCCATCCTGTCGACGTCGGCGCGCGTCGACAACAGCGAGGGCATGAGCTATCTGCAGTCGGTGCCGCGGCGGATCGTGACGCTCTACATCCCGCTGTCGATCATCGTCATCATCCTGCTGTTCCCGTTCTATTGGATGGGGCTGACGGCGATCAAGCCGGACGACCAGCTGCTCGACCTCGACAAGTACAATCCGTTCTGGACCTGGAATCCGACCTTCAAGCACATCCACAAGCTGCTGTTCGAGAGCTACTATCCGCATTGGCTCTGGAACACGATGTATGTGGCGATCGGCGCCACCGTGCTGTCGATCATCGCGAGCGTGCTCGCGGCCTATGCGATCGTGCGGCTGCGCTACAAGGGCGCCAACCTCGTCGGCGGCCTGATCTTCCTGGCCTATCTGGTGCCGCCGTCGATCCTGTTCATTCCGCTCGCGACCGTCGTGTTCCAGTACGGCCTGTTCGACTCGCCGCTGGCGCTGATCCTGACCTATCCGACGATCCTGATCCCGTTCTCGACCTGGCTCTTGATGGGCTATTTCAAGACCATCCCGTTCGAGCTCGAGGAGTGCGCGCTGATCGACGGCGCCAGCCGCTGGCAGATCCTGATCAAGATCGTGCTGCCGCTCGCCGTTCCCGGCCTGATCTCGGCCTTCATCTTCTGCTTCACGCTGTGCTGGAACGAATTCATCTACGCGCTGACGTTCCTGCAATCGACCCCGAACAAGACCGTGCCGGTCGCCATCGTCAACGAATTCGTTGACGGTGACATCTATCGCTGGGGTTCCCTGATGGCAGGGGCGCTATGCGGCTCTCTGCCGCTGGTTATTCTTTACGCCTTCTTCGTTGAGCATTATGTCTCGGCGATGACGGGTGCCGTGAAGGAATAAGCGCGCAAGGCCCGCAACTGAATTCGAACAAGACAAGAAAAGGAGCAGGGTCGTGCATATTCTGATTCTGGGCGCCGCCGGCATGGTCGGCCGCAAGCTGACCGAGCGTCTGCTGCGTGAGGGCCGTCTCGGCAAGCAGGACATCAGCAAGATGACCTTGCAGGACGTGGTCGCGCCGGCCAAGCCCGCCAATGCCTCGATCCCGGTCAATGTCGTCGCGTCCGATTTCGCCGATGCCGGCGCTGCGGCGCCGCTGATCGCCGAGCGCCCGGACGTGATCTTCCATCTCGCCGCGATCGTCTCGGGCGAGGCGGAGGCCGAGTTCGACAAGGGCTACCGGATCAATCTCGACGGCACCCGCTATCTGATCGACGCGATCCGCGCCGTCGGCGGCGGCTACAAGCCGCGGCTGGTGTTCACCTCCTCGATCGCGGTGTTCGGCGCGCCATTCCCGGAGAAGATCGGCGACGAGTTCTTCCATACGCCGCTGACCAGCTACGGCACGCAGAAGTCGATCTGCGAGCTCCTGATCAACGACTACACCCGCAAGGGCCTGCTCGAGGGGATCTCGATCCGCCTGCCGACGATCTGCGTGCGTCCGGGCAAGCCGAACAAGGCGGCGTCGGGCTTCTTCTCCAACATCATCCGCGAGCCGCTGGCGGGCGAGGAGGCGATCCTGCCGGTCTCCGAGGACGTGCGGCACTGGCACGCCTCGCCGAAATCGGCGGTCGGCTTCCTGGTGCACGCCGGCACCATGGATCTCGATGCGATCGGACCGCGGCGCAATCTCAGCATGCCCGGGATGTCCGTCAGCGTCGGCGAGCAGATCGCCTCGCTGGAGCGCGTCGCCGGCAAGAACGTCACCGCGCGGATCAAGCGGGTGCCCGATCCGACCATCATCGGCATCGTCTCGGGCTGGCCGCGCGATTTCGCCACCGACCGCGCGCTGAAGCTCGGCTTCACCACGGCCGAGAAGACGTTCGACGACATCATCCGCATCCATATCGAGGACGAGCTCGGCGGCAAGTTCGCCGCCTAGCTCCGCTCAGGCACGCGGGTCTTGGCATGACCAGGGTCGCCAGCATCGGCGAATGCATGATCGAACTGCGCCAGGCTCCGGGCGGCCAGCCCGGAGGTCTGTATTCGCGCGCCTATGGCGGCGACACGCTCAACACCGCCGTCTACCTGTCGCGGCTCGGTGTCCACATCGATTATATCACGGCGCTCGGCGATGATGGGCTGAGCGATGAGATGATCGCGGGCTGGGCGAGCGAAGGCATCGGCACCAAGCATGTCGTGCGATTGGCCGGCAAGCTGCCCGGGCTCTATCTGATCCAGACCGACGACAAAGGCGAGCGGCGCTTCTTCCACTGGCGCGACAGCGCGGCCGCCCGTGAGCTGATGGATCTGCCCGATACGGAAGATCTCCTGAACTCGCTCGCGACCTACGACCTCGTCTATCTCTCGGCGATCACGCTCTCGATCCTGCGCGAAGAGGGGCGGGAGCGGCTGGTGGCGGCGTTGAAGCGGGCGCGGCTGCTCGGCACGCGCTTTGCGTTCGACACCAATTTCCGCGCCCGCGGCTGGCCGGACCTGAACGTCGCGCGAAAAGTCTTCAGCAGCGCGTTCGAGGCCGCCGATATCGTGCTTGCCTCGACCGAGGATCTGGCGCCGCTCTATCCCGGTGAAAGCAACACGGCACTGCTCGCCGGCATCAGCAGCCCCGAAGTGGTGCTGAAGCTTGCCGAGCCCGCCTGCATCGTGCGCTCCGCCGGCGGAACGCGCGAGGTGAGGGCCGAGCCGCTGACCAAGCCGGTGGTCGATACCACGGCGGCCGGCGACAGTTTTGCCGCGGCCTATCTCGCCGCGCGGCTCGGCGGCGCCGAGCCCGAGGAGGCGGCGCGCGCCGGCCATCGTCTGGCCGGCGTCGTGGTGTGCTATCCCGGTGCGATCATTCCACGCTACGCCATGCCGCCGAAGAAGGCGCCGCGTCCCCCACCATCCCGCAAGGCCGCGCAATGACAACGACATCGAAACAGGACCGGATCGCCGAGCTGATCCGCCAGGCCACCGTGATCCCGGTGCTGACCATCGAGCGGCTTGAGGACGCGGTGCCGCTCGCCAAAGCATTGGTCGCCGGCGGCGTGCGGACGCTCGAGGTGACGCTGCGGACGGCGGTCGCGGTCGACGCGGCCAAGGCCATCATATCAGAGGTGCCCGATGCGGTGGTCGGGATCGGCACGATCCTCAACGCCGACGATCTGGCGCGCGCCGAGGCGCTTGGCGCCAAATTCGGCATCAGCCCGGGCGCGACGCCCGAGCTGCTGAAGGCGGTGGCCAAGAGCCGGCTGCCTTTCGCGCCGGGGATCGCGACCGCCTCCGAGCTGATGCAGGCGCTGAGCCACGGCTTCGACGTCGTCAAATTCTTCCCCGCCGAGCAGGCCGGCGGTATCAAGGCACTGCGAGCCTTGGCCGGTCCATTCCCGAATGTCAGGGTTTGCCCGACCGGTGGGATCGGCGAGGCTAATGCCGCGACCTGGCTTGCCGAGCCCAATGTGCTGGCGGTCGGCGGCTCCTGGCTGTGCCCGGCGGCCGATATCCGCGCCGGCAACTGGGCCGGCATAACTGCCATGTGCGCGAAGGCGATGAAAACCCTGAAAGCCGGCTAGAACTCCGTTCCGATCGGAACGGGGTTCTAGCTTCTGGTTTTGACGCGTTTTCTTCACGCGAACCGGTATCCATCCCGGATCGAGTCCGGGACAGGCTTCGCTCGAAAACGCTCTCGAGATACGCTACATAACTTCCGAACAGGAACAGGGAGATACGGCCATGACAGCAGCCAGCATTGTCGGTTGGGCGCACACGCCATTCGGAAAATTTGACGCGGAGACCGTCGAGGGTCTCGTCGTCAAGGTCGCCAACGAGGCGCTCGCCGATGCCGGCATTGCCGCCTCCGACGTCGACGAGATCATGCTCGGCCATTTCAACGCCGGCTTCTCGCCGCAGGACTTTACGGCCTCACTGGTGCTGCAGGCCAATCCGGCGCTGCGCTTCAAGCCGACCACCCGGGTCGAGAACGCCTGCGCCACCGGCTCGGCCGCCGTGCACCAGGGCATTCGCGCCATCGAGGCCGGCGCCGCGAAGATCGTGCTCGTCGTCGGCGTCGAGCAGATGACGAAGACGCCGGGTCCGGAGATCGGCAAGAACCTGTTGAAGGCATCGTATCTGCCCGAGGACGGCGACACGGTCGGCGGCTTCGCCGGCGTGTTCGGCAAGATCGCGCAGGCCTATTTCCAGAAATACGGCGACCAGTCGGATGCGCTGGCGATGATCGCCGCCAAGAACCACAAGAACGGCGTCGCCAACCCCTATGCGCAGATGCGCAAGGATTTCGGCTTCGAGTTCTGCCGCGCCGAGAGCGACAAGAACCCGTTCGTCGCCGGTCCCCTGAAGCGCACCGATTGCTCGCTGGTCTCCGACGGCGCCGCCGCGCTGGTGCTGACCGATGACGAGACCGCCAGGACCATGGGCAAGGCGGTGAACATCCGCGCCACCGCCCATGCGCAGGATTTCCTGCCGATGTCCAAGCGCGACATCCTGCAGTTCGAAGGCTGCACCACCGCCTGGCAGCGCGCGCTGCAGAAGGCCGGGCTGCAGCTTTCCGATCTGTCCTTCGTCGAAACCCATGACTGCTTCACCGTCGCCGAGCTGATCGAATATGAAGCGATGGGCCTGACGCCGAAGGGGCAGGGTGCGCGCGCGATCATGGAAGGCTGGACCCAGAAGGACGGCAAGCTGCCGGTCAATCCGTCTGGCGGCCTCAAGGCCAAGGGTCATCCGATCGGCGCCACCGGCGTCTCGATGCACGTGATGAGCGCGATGCAGCTCGCGGGCCAGGCGCCCGAGGGCATGCAGCTCAAGAACCCGCAGATCGGCGGCATCTTCAACATGGGTGGTGCTGCGGTCGCCAACTACGTCTCGATCCTCGAGCCGGCGAAGTAGCTTGAACATTGCCGAATGGTTGGCGGCGACGGCGCGGGCGCGTCCCGACGCGCCGGCGCTGCTGACCGGCTTCGACCTCGACGCCGACTACGCAACCTTCGCCCGCCGCGCCGCCTCGATCGGGGCGGCGCTGGCGCGCGATCACGGGGTTGCCGCCGGTGACCGGATCGCGCTGTTTGCGTCAAACTGCACGCAATATCTCGAATGCCTCTACGGCATCTGGTGGATCGGCGCTGCCGCGATCCCGATCAACGCCAAGCTGCACGGCCGCGAGGCGGCGTGGATCTGCGGCAATGGCGGCGCCAAACTGGCCTTCGTGTCCGATGATACGATCGGCGCGCTGACCGAGGCGAAGGACGATTGCCCCGCCGGCATGACCATGCTGTCGGTCGACGGCGACGCCTACAAGGCGATGCGAAGCGGCGAGGGGCCAGCTGCGCCGCTGCCGCGCGAAAGCAATGATCTCGCCTGGCTGTTCTATACCTCCGGCACCACCGGCCGTCCCAAGGGCGTGATGCTGAGCCACGGCAAT
Organism: Bradyrhizobium sp. CCBAU 53421; assembly: GCF_015291625.1. NCBI lineage: Bacteria > Pseudomonadati > Pseudomonadota > Alphaproteobacteria > Hyphomicrobiales > Nitrobacteraceae > Bradyrhizobium > Bradyrhizobium sp. CCBAU 53421. The sequence goes on along the minus strand of NZ_CP030047.1, from coordinate 5,713,822 downwards.
CTGCTTGCGATGTCGCTGTGCTATCTCGCCGACGTCGATCCGGCGACGCCGAACGATGCCTCGCTCTATGCCGCGCCGATCTCGCATGGCGCCGGCCTCTACAATTTCCCGCATGTCCGGATGGGCGGCCGCCACGTGGTTCCCGAGTCCGGCGGGTTCGATCCGGACGAGGTGCTCAACCTCGGCCGCCAGCTCGACAACGTCGTGATGTTCGCGGCGCCCACCATGGTGCGCCGCCTGGTCGATGCCGCGAAGAGGCGCGGCGAGAACGGCGAGGGGCTGCGCACCATCATCTATGGCGGCGGCCCGATGTACACGGCCGACATCAGAGATGCGATGGCGACGATGGGCCAGCGCTTCGTGCAGATCTACGGCCAGGGCGAGTCGCCGATGACGATCACGGCGCTCTCGCGCGGCTGCCACCGGGCGAGCGATCATCCGCGCTATCTCGAACGGCTGGCATCCGTCGGGTCAGCGCAGAGCGTCGTCACCGTGCGCATCACCGGCAAGGACGGCCAGCCGCTGCCCGCGGGCGAGACCGGCGAGATCGAGGTCAAGGGCGCCAGCGTGATGCTCGGTTACTGGAACAATCCGAAGGCCAATGCCGAGACGCTGAAGGACGGCTGGCTGCGCACCGGCGATGTCGGCCGGCTCGATGCCGACGGCTTCCTGACACTGTCGGACCGTTCCAAGGACGTGATCATCTCCGGCGGCACCAACATCTATCCGCGCGAGGTCGAGGAAGCGCTGCTGACGCATCCCGACGTCCGCGAGGTCTCGGCGATTGGTGTGCCGGATCCGGAATGGGGCGAGATCGTCGTCGCCTGCGTCGTGCTGGAGGAGGGGGCCGCCGCCGACGACGGCAGGCTCGACGCGCATTGCCTTGCCTCGATCGCCCGCTTCAAGCGGCCGAAGCGCTATGTCTATCTCGATGCCCTGCCGAAGAACAATTATGGCAAGGTGCTGAAGACCGCGCTGCGGGTGATGATGGCCAAAGGATAGCCAAGGAATAGCCAAGGGATCCGTCAAGGGAGGCGTCAAGGGATAGTCCACGGCCTCCCGCCGCGCTAAGCTGCTAGCGCCTGTCACGGGAGAACGGACCATGGGAATCGAGACGTCTCTGTCGCTGTCGGAAGTGAACGATCGCATCGCAATCCTCCGGGACAATATCAGGCAGCTGATCGAGCAGGCCGCGGGCGCTGCGGGTGCCGAAGTCGAGGAGCGCATCGCCGAGCGGCTCGAGCAGCAGAATGCGGAACTGGAGAAGCTCCTGAAGGCGCGCGAGGTGATGACCGGGCAGTAATCGGCATCGGGCCGGCGATGGGCAGGCTTCGTTTGTCCGCCCAGCGTTCCGCCGCGCGGAAACGATCCGGCCGCCGCCGCGCATACGCCCATACGCCCGGCGCAGCTTGATCTCGGCAAAGACCTCCCGTTACTAGAGCATGATCCGGAAAAGTGCGAAGCGGTTTTCCGAAAAGATCATGCTCAAACAAGAAGCTTGAGCGCGATGACGCTTCAGCCTGGTCTCATCGCGCTCCAGGATTCAATCCAGAACATCCGGGAGCGAACAGCACGATGGGACCACTGCAAGGTATCAAGGTCGTCGATATGACGACCGTGCTGATGGGGCCCTACGCCACCCAGATGCTTGGCGACTACGGCGCCGACGTCGTCAAGGTGGAATCACCGGACGGCGACGTGACGCGGCAGATCGGTCCGACGCGGCATCCCGGCATGGGGCCGGTGTTCCTCAATACCAACCGCAGCAAGCGTTCGGTCTGCCTCGACCTGAAGAAGCCGGCCGGGCGCGAGGCCGTGCTGCGGCTGATCGCGCAGGCCGATGTGCTGGTCTACAATGTGCGGCCGCAAGCGATGGCGCGGCTGCAACTCGGCTACGATGTCGTCGCCAAGGTCAATCCGCGGCTGATCTATGCCGGCGTGTTCGGCTTCGGCCAGGAGGGACCTTATGCCGCCAAGCCCGCTTATGACGATCTGATCCAGGGCGCCACCGCGCTGCCGGCATTGATGGCGCAGACCTCGGACGGCGTGCCGCGCTACGTGCCGAATGCGCTGGTCGATCGCATCGTCGGCCTCACCGCGGTCGGCGCGATCTGCGCGAGCCTCGTGCATCGCGACCGCACCGGGCAGGGCCAGCGCGTCGACATTCCGATGTTCGAGACCATGGCCGGCTTCGTCATGGGCGACCACATGGGCGGGCTGACCTACGATCCGCCGCTCGACAAGGGCGGCTATGCGCGGCATCTGTCGCCGGACCGGCGACCGTACAAGACGCTCGACGGCTATATCTGCGTGATCGTCTATAACGACAAGCAGTGGGAGAATTTCTTCAAGGCGACCGGCCGCGACGATCTGCGCAGCGATCCGAAATTTGCGACCTTCGCCGGCCGCGCCACCAATATCGACGTCGTCTATGCCGAGCTCGCGCGCATCCTGCAGACCAAGACCACGGCCGAGTGGAATGCGATCCTCGAGAAGGCCGACGTGCCCGTGATGCCGATGCACGATCTGGAGAGCCTGCTGGAGGATCCGCACATGGTCGCGACCGGCGTGTTCCCCGTGGTCGATCACCCGACCGAGGGCCGTATCCGCAGCATGACGCCGTCGGCGCGGTGGTCGGAGACCAAGGTCGAGCCGAGCCGGCTGGCGCCGCGGCTCGGCGAGCACAGTGCGGAGATTTTGCAGGAGGCAGGTTTCTCGGCCGACGAGATTGCGGCGATGGTGCGCGACGGCGCGGCCAAAGCGGTGCAGGCATAGGAGCACGACAGATGGATTTCGCACTCTCCGCCAACCAGGAATCGATCCGCGATGCCGTCGCCAAGATCTGCTCGCGCTTCGACGAGGCCTACTGGCTGAAGAAGGACAAGGAGGGCGGCTATCCGGCCGATTTCCACCGCGCGCTGGCAGATGCCGGCTGGCTCGGCATCTGCATCCCCGAGGAATATGGCGGCTCCGGGCTCGGCATCACCGATGCTGCGATCATGATGCGCACGATCTCCGAATCCGGCGCCGGCATGTCCGGCGCGTCCGCGGTGCACATGAACGTGTTCGGCCTCAACCCGGTGGCGGTGTTCGGCACCAAGGAGCAGTGCCAGCGCATGCTGCCGCCGATCATCGACGGCCGCGACAAGTCCTGCTTCGCGGTGACCGAGCCCAACACCGGCCTCAACACCACCCAGCTCAAGACCCGCGCCGTGCGCCAGGGCGAGAAATACATCGTCAACGGCCAGAAGGTGTGGATCTCGACCGCGCAGGTCGCCAACAAGATCCTGCTGCTTGCGCGCACCACGCCGCTGGAGGAGGTGCGCAGCCCGACCCACGGCCTCAGCCTGTTCTACACAGATTTCGACCGCAAGCGCGTCACCGTGCACGAGATCGAGAAGATGGGCCGCAAGCCGGTCGACTCCAACGAGCTGTTCTTCGAGAATTTCGAGATCCCGGTCGAAGACCGCATCGGCGAAGAGGGCCGCGGCTTCGAATACATTCTGCACGGCATGAATCCCGAACGCATCCTGATCGCGGCCGAAGCTGTCGGCCTCGGCCAGATCGCGCTGAAGCGGGCGTCGGAATACGCCAAGGGCCGCATCGTGTTCAACCGTCCGATCGGCATGAACCAGGCGATCCAGCATCCGCTGGCGAAGTGCTGGATGGAGCTCGAGGCCGCCTGGCTGATGGTGCTGCGCGCCGGCTGGCAATACGACCAGAACCTGCCCTGCGGTCCGGCCGCGAACTCGGCAAAGTATCTTGCTGCGGAAGCCGGCTTCCACGCCTGTGAGCAGGCGGTGATGACCCATGGCGGCTTCGGCTATGCCAAGGAGTATCATGTCGAGCGCTACCTCAGGGAGTCGCTGATCCCGCGCATCGCGCCGATCAGCCCGCAGCTCATCCTCAGCTTCATCGGCGAGAAGGTGCTCGGCCTTCCGAAGTCGTATTGATGAGATCGGCTTCGCGCAGACAACGCTTTCTTTTCCCTCCCCCTGAAAGGGGGAGGGCAGGGTGGGGGTCAGCCACAGGCGAGAGCGAACGGTGCGGAGATAGATCCCCACCCGGCTTGCTCGCGCAAGCCGACCTCCCCTTTGCAAGGGGAGGTTAAGAAATGAGCTTCGTCACCGGCGTCGGCCTCACGTCCTATGGCAAGCATGAAGGTCTGTCCTCGCTCGACCTGATGAGCAAGGCGGCCGAGCTTGCGATCTCCGATGCCGGGCTGAAGCGGTCCGACATCGATGGCATCCTGTGCGGCTATTCCACGGTCTCGCCGCACATCATGCTGGCGACCGTGTTCGCCGAGCATTTCGGCATCCGCCCGTCATACGCCCATGCCGTGCAGGTCGGCGGCGCCACAGGCCTTGCGATGACCATGCTGGCGCATCACCTCGTCGATGCCGGGGTTGCGAAGCACGTGCTGGTGGTCGGCGGCGAGAACCGGCTGACCGGGCAGAGCCGCGACGCCTCGATCCAGGCGCTGGCCCAGGTCGGCCACCCCGACTACGAGGTGACGCTCGGGCCGACGATCCCGGCCTATTACGGCCTGGTCGCGACGCGCTACATGCACGAGTACGGTCTGACGCAGCAAGACCTTGCCGAGTTCGCGGTGCTGATGCGCAAGCACGCCCTGACGCATCCCGGCGCACAATTCCATGAGCCGATCACGGTTGCCGACGTGATGGCCTCGAAGCCGGTGGCGATGCCGCTCAAACTGCTCGACTGCTGCCCGGTGTCCGACGGCGGCGCGGCGTGCGTGATCAGTCGCGAGCCGACTGCCGAGCACCAGGTCCGCGTCCGCGGCTGCGCCCAGGCGCATACCCATCAGCACGTCACGGCCGCGCCCGCGCTCAGCGAACTCGGCGCCGAGATATCGATCGCGAAGGCGAAGCAGGTTGCGGGCGTCGCGATCTCGGACGTGCGCTACGCCGCGGTCTACGACAGCTTCACGATCACGCTCGCGATGCTGCTGGAAGACCTCGGCCTCGCCAAGCGCGGCGAGGCGGCGGCGCGGGTACGCGCCGGCCATTTCAATCAGGACGGCGAGATGCCGCTCAACACCCATGGCGGCCTGCTCAGCTATGGCCATTGCGGCGTCGGCGGCGCGATGGCGCATCTGGTCGAAACCCATCTGCAGATGACCGGCCGCGCCGACAACCGCCAGGTGCGCGACGCCTCCGTCGCATTGCTGCACGGCGACGGCGGTGTGCTGTCGTCGCATGTCAGCATGTTCCTGGAGCGCGTGCGATGAGCGGACCGATCGTCGACTGGACCAAGGGCGCGGAAGCCATCGTCTACCAGACCTGCAACGCCTGCGGTGCGCGGCAGTATTTCCGCCGCAGCTTCTGCGCCGCCTGTGGCTCGCCTGATCTCGCCGAACATCGCGCGAGCGGGGCAGGGACCGTGTATGCGGCCTCACTGGTCTGCCGCGCCGCGACGCCGGAGACGAGGGCGCATGTGCCCTACAACATCGTGCTCGTCGACGCCGACGAGGGGTTTCGCATGATGGCGCATGGCGACAACGACCTCGCCATCGGCGACAAGGTTTTCGCGCGCTTCACGCAATTTGCGGGACGGCTGGTTCCGTATTTCGCAAAGGCGAAATGAGGGGCCGAACGATCCGATCAGTACGCAAGACGAGGCTGAATCAGATCACTCTTGCCCCTCGAGTTGCGGATACTATCGCCAATAAAAGACGAAGCTGGCGATGACGAGCATCGCCGTCACCGCCAGCATTTGCGCAAGCGCTTCCGAGGCCGCCCTCTTGGTGGCTTCCTTCATGCGTTTCCCCTAGACTTGGGCGTGACTCATCGTTGCGCGGATTGCGCGCTCGACGGCCAGATTTTGTACTCGGAACACCCCGCGTCGAGCATTCGCTTTGATGAGTCCCCACTCAGCGAATATCGACTATGTCAGGGTTGTCTGGGAATGCGGCGGCAATTTGACTCGCGCGTGTTGCTCCTGCGACGGTCGGCGGATACTGTTTCGGAACCCGACAGAAACGACAGCAGATCAAGGTTAGGAAATGGCCCGCATCGACTACTCCGATCCCGCGAAGGCAAGCCCGCGCACCCGCGAGATCCTCGACAAGAACCGCAACGCCAACATCTTCCGCATGATGGCGCACTCGCCGAGCTACTTCGAACAATACTGCCGGCTCGGTGGCGCGATCCGCCACAAGGGCGAGCTCGATCCGATCGTGCGCGAGCTCGCGATCACGCGCACCGGCATCCTCTGTGAGGCGCCCTACGAGATCGTCGCGCACAAGCGCATCGGCAAGAACGTCGGCGTCACCGATGAGCAGAACGCCGCGCTGGAGAACTGGCAGCAAGCTGCCTGCTTCAACGAGGTGCAGCGCGCGGCGCTCACCTTCACCGACGAGATCGTCAAGCTGAAGAAGCCGACGGACGCCACCTTCAAGGCGATCGCGGCGCTGCTGACGCCGGCCGCGCTGATCGAGCTGCAGCTCTCGGTCGGCTTCTACATCATGACGTCGAAGTTTCTCGAGACGTTCGAGATCGACATGCAGCCGGTGACGGAAGTGGTGAGCTAGAGCATGATCCGGAAAGGTGCGCTCTGGACGTCGCACTGCGCGGCTCCGCCCCGCGAAGGCGGGGCCAAGGGGCGCTCGCACTATTTCGGAATAATGGAAAAATATCGCTGAGTTGCCCGACGTGTCAAGTTGCTTGTCGAGCGCCGGCAGCCGCCGGCTACTTTGCATGGGGTTGTTTTCGATATTTTGGCCGGGGCGCCCCGCGACGGCAGGCTGTAGCTACCCCGACGTCAGCAGATCCACCTTCGCGTTCGCCACGATCAGCCGCTCGGCGAGGATCTGCGCGAGGTTGCGCATGATCCGCTCGCCGGCGCGCGGATGCTGCTCTCGGAAGCTCTCGAAGTCCCTGATCGCCACCTCATAGGCGGTCGCCGACATGTCGGCGAGCACGTCCGCCGAGCGCTTCGGCTCCAATAGCGCCATCTCGCCGAATGCCATGCCGGCGGTCAGCGTCGCGAGCCGGATGCCGTCGGGCAGGGTAACGTGGACCACGCCGCTGCGCAGGAAGAACAGCGAGGTCGCCTCGCTGCCGGCAGCGATGATCTTCTCGTTCGGCTGATAGGTCCTGACCGTGCAGAGCGAGGTGAGGTCGGCGATCTCTGTTTCGCTCAATCCGGCGAGCAGCGGCTGCTCGGCAAGCTCCGTGGTCTCGAGGAAGTCGATCGAGCCGCCATAGCGGTAGACGATCTGGTCCTCCGCCCATTCGATCGCGGTGTCGAGCAGATAGAAGTCCCTGATATTGCCGAGCCGGTGGGTCCATTCGCTGATCGTGGCCCACGCCCGTGAGGTTCGCTTGATGCCGGACAGGATCACGGTGACGCCGAGCTCGGCCAGCTCCTGGAAGGCCTCCGCCACCAGCCGGGCGCCGGCGCGGGTCGTCGCGGTGACGCGGCGCAGGTCGAAGATCACGAATTCCGGCCGCGGGCTGCCGGCGAGGCGGCGCGAGACGTAGTCGACATTGGAGAGCGACAGCGTGCCGACCAGCTCGATCACGCGCACTTCCTGGAAGTGCTTTGCCAGGATCTCCTGCTCCTGCGGCCGCCGTACCCGCCGCGACGGGTTCTTGCCGATGTTGTAGTCGGCGATGATGCTGTGGCGGGCGTCGTCGCTGCGGTTCAGCATGTGCAGGTCGTAATGCGCCGACAGCGCCTCGCAGACCTTGATGCCGCGCACGCTGTTGCCGTGCTTGTCGAGCTTCGGCGAATAGCTGCCGAGCCCGAGCCGGGCAGGCAGCGCCGCCAGGATGCCGCCGCCGACGCCGCTCTTGGCGGGAATGCCGACGCGGTAGATCCATTCACCGGCGAAGTCGTACATGCCGGACGAGGTCATCACCGACAGCGTGCGGGCGATCGCGTAGGGCGTCACCACCTGCTCGCCGGTCACGGGATTGATGCCGCGGTTGGCCAGGGTCGCCGCCATCACGGCGGTATCGCGCGCGGTGACCAGGATGGCGCATTGCCGGAAATAGACGTCGAGCACTGCGGGCACGTTCTCGGTGATCACGCTATTGGTGCGCAAGAGATAGCCGATCGCCCGGTTGCGGTCGCCGGTGGCGCTCTCGGAGGCGTAGACCGCCTCGTCGACATCGAGCTCGCGGCCGGCGAAGCGGCCGAGCGCGTGGCGGATGTAGTCGAAAGCGCCGTCGCCCTTGTCGGCATGGAGCAGGCCGGAGCAGGCGATCGCGCCGGCATTGACCATCGCATTGAACGGGTGGTTGTCGGCATTGAGCCGGATCGAGTTGAAGGGATCGCCCGACGGCTCGACGCCGATCACGCTTTCCACCCGTTCGGCGCCGAGTGTGTCCAGCGCCAGCGCGAACACGAACGGCTTCGACATCGACTGGATGGTGAACGGCACCCTGGTGTCGCCGACCTCGTAGACATGGCCGTCGAGCGTCGCCAGGCTGATGCCGAAATGGGCAGGGTCGGCCTTGCCGAGCTCCGGAATGTAGTCGGCGACCGCGCCGCCGGCTTCCAGGAGGAAGTCTGCGTAACACGCGTGCAGAAACCGCAGCAGCGGCGGCTGCGAGCGGGCCCAGTTGACGGTGCTGGCGGTGACGGGAGGAGGCGATTGTTTCATCGCCTCCTGTTGTGCAACGCAATCAGGGCGCGCGCAACCGAGCGCGCATCGAGATCAGCCGTGTGCGGAGCCGAGCAGGCGCGAACCGGTGGCTGTCGGTTTTCGAACAGATGTTCACAAAACGAGCGGTTGCTCGGAAATTGTGTCGCCATACGAAACTTTCTAGTCGAGAATGTTTCGAAAGCGAAACAGCATGCGACGCCGTGCGACTCCCGAAGGAGCCACCGTCCATCACATGACATCTGGGAATTTGGTCCGAGCCGGGCGGCTCGGCAGCCGCACTCAGGTCTCGACGATCGCGACGGCCTGGCCTTCGGCGATGACGTCGTCAATCCTGACCAGAATCGACTTGATTTTGCCTGCTGCGGTCGATGTGACCGGTATCTCCATCTTCATCGCCTCGACGAACGCAATCTCGGCGCCGTCGCCGATATTGCTGCCGGCTTCAACGGGAAGCGCGCAAACGCGCCCGGCAACTTCGGTCACAATCTTGATCTCTGGCATTCCACTCTCCGATACCGTCTTGCGGAAATTTCATCCGGCGAACGGCTTTTTGTTGTGGCGGCAGATTGCCTGAGGTAGCCTTATCTGCAAGTGGAATTTTATTCCGCAAGACGGAATGGAGCCAAAACAAATGGGACGGCGCTCGGAACGGCTTAGCCGGCAGGGAATGCTCGCCAGCGAGACTGGCGATGGCGATGTCATCCAGGTGGTGTCGCGCGCGTTTGATGTGTTGCGGTGCTTCGAGGGGCACGAAGCCCGGCTCGGCAATCTCGAAATCTCGAACCGCTGCGGCCTGCCGCGATCGACGGTGTCGCGCTTGACGCACACGCTGACGCGGATGGGGCAACTCGTCTATCTGCCGCGCGATCAGAAATATCGCATCGGCCCAAGCGCGGTCGCGATGAGCACCTCGATGATGAAGGGGCTCCAGCTGCGCAATCTGATCCGGCTGCGTCTGCAGGATGTCGCGGACCAGTTGCCCGGCACGGTGGGCTTCGTGATCCCCGACCGCTTCCATCTGGTCTATCTGGAGTTCGCCCGCGCGGCGAACGCGCTCGGCCTGCATGAGGCGACCGGCAGCCGCATCTCGATGGCGACCACCGCCGCCGGCCATGCCTATACCGCGGCGCTCGATCCCGCGATCGGCGATGCGCTGATAGCCGAGATGGAAGGCGAACTGCCGGACAGTGCCAAGATGTTGACGCCGCGCATCGCGGCCAACCGCCGGCATCTGCAGGAGCACGGCTACGTCGTCGCCTGCGGCCTGTGGAGCCCGCACATCAACGGCGTCGCGGTGCCGCTATGGTCGCCGCAATATCAGACCTATGTGGTCACCACGATCGGCCTGCTCTCGGCGATGTATGACGAGCAGCGGCTGCACCGCGAGGTCGCGCCGCAGATGGTCGAACTCGCCGCCGCGCTCGGCAGCCTACTCGAAGGCGCCGACGGCGACATCTTCAGCAATCGGATCGAACGCAAATCGCTTCCGGTGACCACCCATAACAACAACAAAATCATCAAGACGGAGGCAATGAATGAACTGGAAGCCGGAACTCGACGACCTCGCCCGGCGCGAAGCGTTCGCGCGGGAGATGGGAGGCGTTGACAAGGTCAAGCGGCAACGCGACCAGGGCCGGCTCACGGTTCGTGAGCGTATCGACAAGCTCGTCGACCAGAACAGCTTCCATGAAGTCGGTGCCATCTCCGGCATCGCCGAATACGACGAGAGCAATGAACTCAAGCATCTGACGCCGGCGAACTGCGTGTTCGGCCGCGCCAGGGTTGACGGCCGAACCGTGGTGGTGGTCGGCGACGATTTCACCGTGCGCGGCGGCTCGGCGGATGCATCGATTTCCACCAAGCCGTTGATGGCGGAGGAGATGGCGCATGACTTCCGCCTGCCGATCATCCGGATGATCGAGGGCTCCGGCGGTGGCGGCTCGGTGAAGACGATCGAGACCCGGGGCGCGGCCAATCTGCCCGGCGGCGTCGGCGGCACGCGCTCGTACTGGTACACGCTTGCCAATCTGTCGTGCGTTCCGGTGGTCGGTCTTGGCCTCGGCTCGGTCGCTGGCCTTGGCGCCGCGCGGCTGGCGGCCACGCATTACTCGATCATGACCAAGAACTCCGCAATGTTCGTCGCCGGTCCGCCGGTGGTGAAGCGGCTCGGCCAGGATCTGACCAAGCAGGAGCTCGGCGGCGCCGATATCCAGACCCGCGCCGGCGCGATCGACCAGGCGGTCGAGACGGAAGAGGAGGCGTTCGACTACGCGCGGCGCTTCCTGTCCTACCTGCCGGCGTCGGTCTACGATCTGCCGCCGACCATTCCCTGTACCGACGATCCGGAACGCGCCGAGGAATCGCTGCTGAAGGCCGTGCCGCGCAATCGCAAGCAGGTCTACAAGATGCGGCCGATCATCGACGCGGTCGTCGACAAGGGCTCGTTCTTCGAGGTCGCCAGCAATTTCGGCCGGCCTGTGATCACCGGGCTGGCGCGGATCGAGGGCAGGGCGGTGCTGCTGCTCGCCAGCGATCCGTTCCACTATGGCGGCTCGTGGACCGCGGACGCCTGCCAGAAGGTGGTGCGCTGGGTCGATTTCGCCGAGACCTTCCATCTGCCGGTGGTCTATCTGATGGATTGCCCCGGCTTCATGATCGGGCTCGAGGCGGAGAAGACAGCGACCATCCGCCACGGCGTGCGCGCGATGGCCGCGGTCAACCAGAGCACGGTGCCCTGGTGTACCATCATCATCCGCAACGCCTTCGGCGTAGCCGGCGTGGTGCATCAGCCGGCCAACCGCTTCTCGATGCGCTATGCCTGGCCGTCGGCCTATTGGGGCTCGCTGCCGCTCGAAGGCGGCATCGAGGCCGCCTATCGCGCCGAGATCGACGCTGCCGCCGATCCCGCCGCCAAGCTGCGCGAGATCGAGGATCGTCTCAACAAGCTGCGCTCGCCGTTCCGCTCGGCCGAGAAGTTCTGGGTCGAGGAGGTGATCGACCCGCGCAAGACGCGCTCGCTGCTTTGCGAGTTCGCGCGTCTCGCCGAGCCGATCCGCACGGCCGGCCCGCCGAGCAACATGTCGACGCGGCCGTAAGGGCTCTCCCAATCGTCATTGCGAGGAGCGCAGCGACGACGCAATCCATATCTCCGCAAGCGGTGACATGGATTGCTTCGCTTCGCTCGCAATGACGACCTTATCTACTCCGCTTCGCGATGCACATCGTGGATCACGATGCCCATGCCGTTCTCGGGCATCTTGATCCATTCGCGCCGCTTCAGCGAGCGCTTGGTGTCCTCGTGTCCGCTCACCCAGTGTTCACGCATCGAGGTGCCGGAGAATTCGTGGTCCTTGGCGTCACCTTCATACGCCTTCTGCTGATAGATCAGCTGCAGCAGCGTGATGCCCGGCAGCTTGCTGTTCGATTTCTTGAGCTGGCGCTCCTCCTCCGACAGTTGGTCTTCGGGGATCTTCTCGAGCGCCTTGTGCAGGGCGCAGCGCAGGCCGTAGGTCTTGCGGTAGACGTCGGTGTTGTAGCGGGTGCGCGACGAATACATGATGTCCTTGTGGCGGGCCATCACGTCCTGGATGTCGCGCGGCAGTGCGCCGCGCGCCGAGAACAAATCGACCTGGAACACCAGCGAGTTCGCGTTGTCCTCCTGGTCGAGGAGATGCTGCAGCGGAGTGTTGGAGACGATGCCGCCGTCCCAGAAATGATCGGTGCCGACCTTCACCATCGGCAGCGCCGGCGGCAACGCGCCACTCGCCATGATGTGCTCGGGAATGATCTCGTCATGGGCATTGTCGAAATAGATGAAGTTGCCGGAGAGCACGTTCACCGCGCCGACCGCAAAGCGGATCTTCTTGGAATTGATGCGGTCGAAATCGACCAGCTCGAGCAGCGATTCACGTAAGGGGGTGGTGTCGTAGTAGCTGGTGGCGGTGCGCGCGCCGGCCGGGCTGAGCCACGGATTGCTCTGGTGCGGGGTGAAAAAGCCGGGCTGGCCCAGCGTCGTCGTCATCCACGAGCTGGTGAAATTGCGCGCCTTCCGGAAGATGTCGCCATCCGGCGTGTAGTGCCAGATCTTGCGGCTGGTGATGCGATCCCAGAACGTGTGCAGCCGCTCCAGCCTTCTCTCGGGCGGATTGCCGGCGATGATCGCCGAGTTGATCGCGCCGATCGAGACGCCGCAGACCCAGTCCGGCTCGATGTTGGATTCGTGCAGCGCCTGATAGACGCCGGCCTGATAGGCGCCGAGCGCGCCGCCGCCCTGCAGAACCAGGGCCACGCGATCGCATCCTTCGGGACGCCAGCCGGGCGTCGCGTGCTCGATATCGTCGGGATGAGGGGTACGCGCGTCCATATCAGACACTCCAAAATGCGCGGCGAGAATTCAGTCCGCCGATGACGCCGTGATGACAACTGCGGTGCCCGTGCATGGCGGTGCGGCATGGCTGCCTGCATGGTTAGCATTGACCTCCACCGCAAGCCGTGGGTCATGCACCTGACTGAAATCCCTCATCTCGCTGTCAATCTCGGCCGTTAGCTTCCGCGCAAACTTTGCAAACAGGGGGTTATTGCGATGCGCAGGGAAGACCTGTTCAAGCTTCCGTCGATGCCGGCTGCCGGTCCGAGCTATCCCGCCGGTCCGTACCGCTTCATTGATCGCGAATTCCTCGTCATCACCTATGAGACCGAGCCGGAGCTGATCCGTGCCGCCCTGCCTGAGCCGCTGGAGCCGATCGAGCAGGCGATCGTGCACTACGAATGGATCAAGATGCCCGACAGCTCAGGCTTCGGCAGCTACACCGAGTCCGGTCTCGTGATCCCGGCGCGGCTGCATGGCGAGGAGGTCAACTTCGTCTGCCAGATGTATCTCGACGATGATCCGCCGATCGCGGCCGGCCGCGAGATCTGGGGCTTTCCGAAGAAGTACGCCCATCCCAAGCTCGAGATCGTCAAGGACACGCTGACCGGCACGCTGGAATATGCCGGGCAGCTCGTCGCGATGGGCACGATGGGCTACAAGCACGAGAGCATGGCGGGCAATGGCGACGTCACTCGTGCCACGCTGTCGAAGACGCAGATCAATCTGAAGATGATCCCCGGCGTCGACGGGCATCTCGAAATCTGCCAGCTGGTTGCGATCAACCTGACCGACATCGTCGTCAAGGGGTCGTGGATCGGGCCCGGCCGGCTGCATCTCGTGCCGCACGTCAATGCACCGGTCGCGGACTTCCCGGTCAAGCGCGTCGTCGGCGCGCATCACTTCCTCGCCGACCTGACGCTGCCGTTCGGCCGCGTCGTGCACGACTACAACAAGGTCGAGCACGCCGAGCCGACCGGCCTCGCCGCGGAGTAGCGCGCAGCGGCGCGCCATCAGGCCGCGGCCGGCTTCGCCTCCGGCACGGCCTTGGGCTGCGGCCGCGAGATCGCCAGCGCACTGAGCGCGGCGATCACGCAAAGCGCGCCCGCGATGAAGAAGGCCGGCAGATAGCTCGCGTAAAGCGTGCGTGACACCCCGGCGCCAAACGCCGCGGCGCCGGCGCCGAGCTGATGGCCGGCGAAGATCCAGCCGAACACCAGATTGGCGCGCTCGGCGCCGAAGCGCTGCGCGGTGAGGCGCACCGTCGGTGGCACGGTCGCGATCCAGTCGAGCCCGTAGAACATCGCAAACAGCGACAGCCCGTAGAAGGTGAAGTCGGAGTATGGCAAGTACAGCAGCGACAGCCCGCGCAGGCCGTAATACCAGAACAGCAGCTTGCGATTGTCGAAGCGGTCCGACAGCCAGCCCGAGATGATGGTGCCGAAGAAATCGAAGATGCCCATCGCGGCGAGCAGGCTCGCGGCCTGCACCTGTGGGATGCCGTAGTCGAGACACATCGGGATCAGGTGGACCTGGACGAGGCCGTTGGTCGAGGCGCCGCAGACGAAGAAGGTCGCAAACAGGATCCAGAACACCGACGATTTGGAGGAGTCGCGCAGCGTGCCGAGCGCGGCGGCCATGATCGGCGCATTGGCCGGCGGCGGCGCGGGCAGGGGCGCGGTGCCCTCGTCGCCGAATGGGCGCAGGCCGACATCGCTCGGCCGGTCGCGCATCAGCATCAGCACGGCAAAGGCCGCGACGCCGAGCATGACGCAGACGAATCCAAGCGCGACGCGCCAGCCATAATGTTCGGTGACTGTAGCGAGCAGCGGCAGGAAGGCGAGCTGCCCGGTGGCGACGCTCGCGGTGAGCATGCCGATCACGAGGCCGCGCCGCGCCACGAACCAGCGGGTCGCAATGGTTGCGCCGAGCACCAGGGCGGTCATGCCGGTGCCGATCCCGATCACGACGCCCCACAACAGGATGAGCTGCCACACCTGCGTCATGGCGAGCGAGGCCAATAGGCCCGACACCACGATCAATTGCGCCGCCAGCGTCACGTTGCGCAGGCCGTAGCGGTTCATTAGCGCGGCGGCGAACGGCGCCATCAGCCCGAACAGGATGAAGCGGATCGACAGCGCGGAGGAGATCTCGGCGGTCGACCAGCCGAACTCCTTCTGCAGCGGCACGATGAACACGCCGGGCGCGCCGACGGTGCCGGCCGAGATCAGCGCGGCGAAGAAGGTCACGGCGACCATCACCCAGCCGTAATGGATGTTGCGGCGGGCGAGGGCGGAAGCAAGCCAGTTCGAGATCATTGGGCCCCGGATGAAATGCGATGAGAATTCTATTCGTGATGCACAATATGCCACGGGGACGCCATGGCTAAAATGCCAAAGTTCCCTCGTTTTCGGACTCGGGCGTGTGGGCCGTCGAACTGCCTCACGGACGCCATTCATAAGCGACCGTCATTGCGAGGAGCGAAGCGACGAAGCAATCCATCGTTCCGCGCACGCGCTAGGATGGATTGCTTCCGCCTTCGCCAAGGCTTCGGCGGACAAGTCGCTTCGCTCGCAATGACGGCTGACTAGCTCAGTGCGCCACCCGCTCGACCGCGATCGCGGTGGCTTCGCCGCCGCCGATGCACAGCGCGGCAACGCCGCGCTTCAGGTTCTGTGCCTCCAGCGCGTGCAGCAAGGTCACGATCAGCCGGGCGCCGGTAGCGCCGATCGGATGGCCGAGCGCACAGGCGCCGCCGTTGATGTTCAGCCTGTCACGGGGAATACCGAGGTCGCGCTGCGCCGCCATCGCGACCACCGCGAATGCCTCGTTGATCTCGAACAGGTCGACATCGCCGACGCTCCAGCCGACCTTGTCGAGCAGTTTTCTGATCGCCGGGATCGGCGCTGTCGTGAACCACTGCGGCTCCTGGCTGTGGGTGGCGTGGCCCTTGATCTCGGCCAGAACAGGCAGGCCGTCGCGGTCGGCGAGCGAGCGCCGGCTCAGGATCAGCGCCGCGGCGCCGTCGGCATTGGCCGAGGAGGCGGCCGGCGTGATGGTGCCGCCCGCGCGGAATGCCGGCTTCAGGCCGGGGATTTTCGCCGGATCGACCTTCAGCGGATGCTCGTCATTGGCGATGATGCGCGGACCGGCTTTCTCCGCAAGCGTGATCGGTGCGATCTCGGCCTTGAAGGCGCCGCCCTCGACCGCCTTGCGGGCGCGGCTCAGCGTCTCCATCGCGAACGCGTCCTGGTCGGCGCGGGTGAACTGATAGGCCTCCGCGGTCGCCTCGCCGAAATCGCCCATCGAGCGGCCGGTCTCATAGGCATCCTCGAGCCCGTCCATCATCATGTGGTCGATGATGCGGTCGTGGCCGGCGCGATAGCCGCCGCGCGCCTTCTGCAACAGATACGGCGCGTTGCTCATGCTCTCCATGCCGCCGGACAGCACGATCTCGGCCGAGCCGGCCTTGATGATGTCGTGGGCCAGCATGGTCGCCTTCATGCCGGAGCCGCAAACCTTGTTGACCGTGGTGGCGCCGGTGGCATCCGGCAGCCCGGCGCCGCGCGCGGCCTGGCGGGCCGGAGCCTGGCCCTGGCCGGCGGGCAGTACGTTGCCCATGAACACCTCGTCGACGCGTTCGGGCGCAAGCCTGGCGCGTTCCAGCGCCGCGCCGATCACGTGCGAGCCGAGCTTGTGGGCCGCCAGCGGCGAGAGTTCGCCCATGAAGCGGCCGAGCGGGGTGCGGGCGGCGGAGAGGATGACGACGGGATCGGTGCTGGTTGCCATGGCTGGACTCCCTTCAATGCCGGGGATTTGATTGGATTATATTCATCATATGATGCAATGCAAAAATTGCAACTGCGCGCGGCATGACAAAATGTCGTGTTCGCATGAATTGGGGATTGGGACAGTCCCGCAATCACCACCGTCGTCCTGGCGAAGGCCAGGACCCATTACCACCGCATTCAGCGATGTGCGTGATCGTGGCCCCAGCGCCGCGCACCAATTGAGACTTGGGGTAATGGATCCCGGCCTTCGCCGGGACGACGATGAGGATGAGTCGCAATCCAAGACGTCAAACAGCGCGGTGTCATCACTCGCGCAAGCCCCCGACATGAATCGCCGGGCCTTGAGAATTCCTCCGCGAAGGCGGTCAGGGATGGCTCGCGACGCGACCTAGTCGGTCCGCCAGGCGCCGAGCAAGAAACGGCGCTTCGGCGCGGAGCCTGCCTGCTTCTGCGCGTCGGGCAGGTCGACGGAGTAACGCTTCATCAACAGCTTGATGGCGATCCCGATGATCACAAAGGGCGTCACATAGATCGCGAAAACTTCGAAGGCTGTCATGTGGTCCTCCGCGATTTCGGCACAGGCATGTTAGCACATTCCTGCGCGGGGCGGAGGGGCTGATCGTCCCGCGGGCGCAGGGCAGTGCAGCACGCCGCTAGCGTTGCCCTCGCGCATGGCCGCATGCACTGGCTTCGATTGACACCTGCGGCCTCGGCGTTACGCTCCGGAACAAGGATTTTCGCAAGAGAATCAACACCCGGACTCAAGACCCAGAAGAACCAAGAAAAAGGGCAGGACACGCCGTGACACGCGTCATCGCGTCTTGAGCGGGGCCACGCGGACCTCCGCGCTCGCGCCGTTTCGCATCCGCAGCTATCGCTTTCAATGGCCGTCCGACCTGCTCACCTCCTGGGCGTTCGAGGTCGAGACGCTGGTGCTCGGCTGGTACATCATGGTCGAGACCGGGTCGGTGCTGCTGCTGACCGTGCTCGCGTCCCTGCAATATGTGGGCACCTTGGTCGCGCCCGTGGTCGGCATGATCGGCGATCGGATGGGGCATCGCGATCTGCTCGCCGTGATGCGCTTTGCCTATACGGCACTCGCCGGGACCATCATGACGCTGGCGCTGACCGGCCATCTGGCGCCGCTGAAGGTCATGGTCATCGTCGCGCTGATGGGCGTGATCCGTCCGTCGGACCTTGGCGTGCGCGGCGCGCTGCTCGCCGACATCATGCCGCCGGCGCAGTTGGTCGGCGCCATCAGCCTGGCGCGCACGACGCAGGATAGCGCACGCATCGCCGGCGCGCTGACGGGAGCAGGATTGTTCGCGGCGCTCGGCATTGGCTACGTCTATGTCGGGATCGCCAGCTTCTATTTCGTTGCCGCGATCCTGATGCTCTGCATGGGCCGTCCGGCCAAGGCGCACGACACGGCTGAGGCACTCGGCGACGTGCCGGGCTCGAAACTGCTGCGCGACCTCAAGGAGGGCATCGTCTATGCCTGGAGCGGCCCGGGCATGCGCGCCGCGCTCTGCGTCGCGTTCCTGGCCAACCTCACCGCGTTTCCGCTGACCAACGGCCTGTTGCCCTATGTCGCGCGCGAGATCTTCCAGACCGATCAGACCGGCCTCGGCTATCTCTCGGCGAGTTTTGCATTCGGCTCGCTGATCGGCTCGATCACGCTCAGCATGGCCGGGGGCGTCCGCATCGCGCGGCTGCTGATCGGCGCGACGCTCGCCTGGTACGCGATGCTGCTGGTGTTCGTCGAGCTCAGGACCATGCCGGTGGCGATGGCCTGCCTGGTGCTGGCCGGCATCGCGCAGAGCATGTCGATGATCTCGGCCGCCGTGATGCTGATGCGCAATGCCAGCGCGCATCTGCGCGGCCGGGTGATGGGCGTGCGCATGATGGTGATCTACGGCCTGCCGCTCGGCCTGCTCGCGGCCGGCAGCCTGATCGACCTGATCGGCTACACCGCAACCGGCACGGTGCTCGCGGCGGCAGGCTTCGTTGCGATGCTGGCGATCGCGCTGCACTGGCGCGCCGATCTGTGGCCGGTGCATGCGCCGGCCAATGCTAGGTGAGGGGCTGCGTAGCCCGGATGGAGCGAAGCGCAATCCGGGAAACCCTATCCGCGGATGGTACGCCCCGGATTTCGCTTCGCTCCATCCGGGCTACGAGCTACCAAATAGCACAGGAAGTGAAGCGATGATCACGGGCAAGGACATCGTCAAGTACGTTATCTGGGTCAGCCTTGTTCTGACAGTCCTCGCATTCTGCGCGACGTTCCTTCCGCGTGCAGGCCATTCCCAAACAGCGCGCTACGAAGTCAGTCACGCCGCCCGCTCGGCCCGGCGGATGTGCACCGGCACCGACTTGTACGACGGCGTGCCGCTTTCCTTGTCCTGATAGTCCAGCGGCACCAGGCCGTTGGCTTCGGGATAATAGGCGGCGACCGAGCCGCGGGCGATGTCGTAGACGATCGCGGTCAGGGTGAGGCGGCGCGGCTCGCCTGACGGTAGCGCGGTCTCGATCTCGATGAGATCGCCGTGGGCGAGGCCGCGCGCGGTGAGGTCCGCCTCGTTGGCGAACAGCACGTCACGCCGGCCGAACACGCCGCGATAGCGGTCGTTCAACCCGTAGATCGTGGTGTTGTACTGGTCGTGGCTGCGGATCGTCGCGAGCTTGAGGATGGTCTCGTCCGACAGCACCGGGTCCTCTTCGAGGCCATCGAAGATCAGGAATTCGGCCTTGCCTGACGGCGTGGTCCATTTGCGCTCGGTCGGCGGCAGCGGCAGGCGGAAGCCGCCGGGAGTCCGGATCCGCGCGTTGTAATCCTTGAAGTCGGGGAAGACGCCCTCGATGGCATCGCGGATGCGGTCGTAATCGGCGATCAGATCCGTCCACGGCACCTTGCTCGCCGGCAAGGTTGCCATCGCCATGCCGGCAACGATGGCCGATTCCGAAAGCAGGTTTTCGGAGGCCGGGGTCAGCTTGCCGCGCGAGGCGTGCACCATCGACATCGAATCCTCGACCGTGACGACTTGCGGGCCCGAGGCCTGGATGTCGCGCTCGGTGCGGCCGAGCACCGGCAGGATGATCGACTGCTTGCCGACCAGAAGGTGCGAGCGGTTGAGCTTGGTGCCGAGATGAACCGCAAGCTCGAGCTTGCGCATGCCCGCGGCGCAGCGCTCGGGATCGGGCAGCGCGATGGCGAAATTGCCGCCGAGGCAGATCAGGACCTTGGACCTTCCGTCGTCAATCGCCTCCATCGCCGCGACCGCGTCATGGCCGTGGTGGCGCGGCGGCTTGAAGCCGAAGGTGCGCTCGATGCCCTCGAACATCGGGATGTTCGGCTTCTCGGTGATGCCGACAGTGCGGTTGCCCTGCACGTTGGAGTGGCCGCGCAGCGGGCAGATGCCGGCGCCCGGCTTGCCGTAGTTGCCCTTCAGCAGCAGCAGGTTCGCGATCTGCTGGACATTGTCGGTGCCGCGGCTGTGCTGGGTGATGCCCATGCCGTAGGTGACGATGGTGGCGTTGGATTTGGCGTAGGCGGCGGCAACCTCGCCGAGCTGGGCGCGGCTGAAGCCGGAGACGGTCTCGATCGCGTCCCACGATGTGGCGCGCAGGTCGGCAGCGAACGCCGCAAAGCCGTTGGTGTGCTCGGCGATGAAGGCGTGGTCGAGCACGTCGTGGCTCGCGTCGTCCTTCTCGATCAGCGCCTTCATGACGCCCTTCAGCACCGCGGCGTCGGCGCCGACCTTGGGCTGGTAATAGGTCGAGGCGATCCGCGTCGAGCTGAAGGTCGCCATCTCGATCGGGTCCTGCGGATCGGCAAAGCGCTCCAGCGCGCGTTCGCGCAAGGGGTTGAATACGATGATCGGCACGCCGCGGCGCGAGACCTCCCACAGCGTGCCCATCATGCGCGGATGGTTGGTGCCGGGGTTGTGGCCCATCGCGATGATCAGCTCGCAATGGTCGAAATCGTCCAGCGAGACCGTGCCCTTGCCGATGCCGATCGATTGCGGCAGCCCGACGCTGGTCGCCTCGTGGCACATGTTCGAGCAATCGGGGAAATTGTTGCTGCCGTATTCGCGGGCGAAGATATGGAACAGGAAAGCAGCCTCGTTCGAGGCGCGGCCGGAGGTGTAGAACTCGGCCATGTCAGGATCGGGCAGGCTGCGCAGCGTCTCGCCGATCCGCGCGAAGGCGTTATCCCAGCTGATCGGCTGGTAAGTGTCGCTCGCAGCGTCATAGGCGAGGGGGTCGGTCAGGCGGCCCTCGTTCTCCAGATGGAAGTCGCTCCAGGTCAGCAACTCGGTGACGGTGTGGTCGGCGAAGAATTGAGGCGTGACGCGCTTGCTGGTCGCCTCCCAGGTCACGGCCTTGGCGCCGTTCTCGCAGAACTGGAAGGTGGAGGTGTGCTCCTTGTCCGGCCAGGCGCAACCCGGACAATCGAAGCCGTCGGGCTTGTTGGTGCGCAAGAGTGTGATCGGCGCCTCGACCAGATCCATCTGGTCGCGAACCGCAGTCGCGGTGGCCTTGAGGGCGCCCCAGCCACCGGCCGGAGCATTGTAGGGTCGGATACCCGGAACGTCGCGCTTTTGGACCATATGTCCTCCTGCAGCTCTTGAGTTATGACCCCGTGCGTTTGTCCCGAAAGTGATTGTGTTGTTGGCCCGCGAGTGCGGCGATGTGCGAGAGCAGTGCGTTCCGATTGACGTTCTCGATCTGGAGCCCCAACCTCGCGATGGAGGTTAGACTAGTCCGCTGGCGCCCGCGGTCAACACTCCGTCAGGCTGCCGTCGTAGCCCGGATGGAGCCAACGGGTCGCGCGAATGCGCGCCCGATGACAGGCTCCGCGCAATCCGGGACAGTTTGATCCGCGGATGACACGTCCCGGATTTCGCTGCGCTCCATCCGGGCTACAGGTGTCATTATTACCGCTTGCGATCCAAAAATCCCTGCAGCAAGCGCTGCGGCTCGCCGGTCTGGAACGATTTTCCGAACACGCCGACGCTGAGATTGACCGACTCGGTCAGCGGCAGTTCTTCCCATTGGCGCAGCAGGTCCTTCTGGATCCGCAGCGCTTCGGGTCCGCATTCCAGCAGCGCCTTGACGGTGTGCTCGACGGCCTCGTCGAGACCGCCGGGTTTTGCCACCGTATCGACCAGCCCCCAGGCGAGCGCTGTCGGGGCGTCGATGTTCTCCGCCGTCATCATCAGCCAGCGGGCGCGGCCCCAGCCGATCAGGCGCGGCAGCAGCGCCGCATGGATCACCGAGGGGATGCCGACGCGCACCTCGGGCATGCCGAACATCGCGTCATGGGCGGCGACGCGGACGTCGCAGGCGGCCGCGACCTCGAGGCCGCCGCCGAGGCACCAGCCGGGCAGGCGGGCGATGACGGGCGCCGGGAATTTGCGCACGGCCTCGCAGAGATCGCGCAGCCGGCTGATGAACTGCTCTGCCGACTTCTGGTCGAGCGTCGCCATCTCCTTGATGTCGGCGCCGCCGATCATGCTCCGCTCGCTCTCGCCGGCCAGGATCACCGCGCGGATGCTGCGGTCGGCAGCCAGGTGCTCAAAGCCTTCGCGCACGCCGTTGGTCACGGCCGAGCTGACGATGTTCAGCTTGCCGGCGTTGCAGATCGTGAGGCGGACGACGCCTCTGTTGTCGCGGGCGATGCCGCAGTGGCGATTGAGCGTGTCCATGGAAAGGTCCCGGCGCAGGAAATGATGGCGCCATGTCCCGGACAAAGCACGGCTCTGTCAAGGCACCGGTCCGGCGGTTGCGCCGCGGGGCGCGGATATATAGAATTACACGTATCATATAAATGGAGCCGTCATGACCGCCGAGACATCCGACCTGCATTCGCCCGAACTGACGCGCACGCGCGTGGTCGAATGGCAGGCGCCCGGCCCGGTGGGGAAGGCAGCGATGCCGATGTCCGGGATCGAGGCGATGCGCGCGATCCGCGACGGCCGTCTGCCGCCGCCGCCGATGGCCAAGCTGATCGGCTTCCGCATGGCCGTGGTCGAGGAGGGGCGGATCGTCATGGAACTCGAGCCGCATGAGAGCCTGGAGAACACCATCGGCTTGCTGCACGGCGCGACCGCCGCCGCGCTGCTCGATACCGCGATGGGCTGTGCGATCTCGACCTTGCTGCCGGCGGGGCAGACCTCGGTCACGCTCGACCTCAAGCTGACCTATCTGCGGCCGCTCTCGGCGCGTTCCGGGACCATTTCGGCCGAGGGCAAGGTGATCAAGCTCGGCCGCCAGACCAGCTACACCGAGGGCTTCGTCCGCGACGGCAAGGGCAATCTTGCGGTGCACGCGACCGCGACATTTTCCATGCTGGGCGGGGAACCCCAGACGCTGAATAAGACAAAATAAATACAGCATCGCGGCCGCAAATCTGCTATTATATGATTAGAAACATTCCATGAGACCCGCATGCGCTATTCGAAAGAACACAAGCAGGAGACCCACGCGCGGATCGTGAAGAAGGCCGCGACGCGGCTGCGCGAGCGGGGCGCCCATGGCATCGGCGTCGCCGACCTGATGAAGGATGCCGGCCTGACCCATGGCGGCTTCTACGCGCATTTCGACTCGCGCGAGGCGCTGGTGATCGAGGCCTTCAACTACGCCATGGACCGCGCCACCGAGCGTTGGCGCAAGGTCACGGCGGAGGTGCCGCCGGAGAAGCGGCTGGCGACCATGGTCGAGGGCTACCTGTCGGCGACCCATCGCGACGATCCCGGCCAGGGATGCGCGGTCCCGGCGCTCGGCGCCGAGATCGCCCGCGAGAGCCCGAAGACCCGCAAGGCCTTTGCGCTCAAGCTCGACCAGATGATCGACATGATGGCCGACCAGATCCAGGACGTGCCGCGCAAGACCGCGCGCAGGCAGGCGATGGCCACGCTCGCGACCATGATGGGCACTATCGTGATGTCGCGGATCGCAGGCAACGGCGAAATGTCCGACGAAATCCTGAGCGCGGGCCGAGAGGCGGCACTGGGGCGTCCGGCCGCGGCCAAGGCGCCGGCGAAGAAGGCCAAGGTGAACTAACGTTTTAAGCCCTGCACTCCGGACGTTGTCCGTCATCCTGAGGTGGCCGCTTCTTCAGCGGCCCTCGAAGGATCGACGGCCACCAGCCGGACCGTGCATCCTTCGAGGCTCGCTCCGCTCGCACCTCAGGATGACGGGTGGAGGAGTGGAGTCCGGCTCACGTCCCGCTGAACAGCGCGCTCGGCTTCCACGCTGCGAACCGGCGATCATTCAGGAAGCCCCGCTTCGCGAAGGCCTTTGATAAAGCGCGCAAGATCCTTCGGCCGGCGAAACGGCGCCAGCTCTTCCAAATTGGAGATGCGTAGATTGGGAGCGCGTTCGCGTAGACGCGCGATGGCCTTTTGAGCCGGCTCGAGGCGTCCGGTGAGCGCATTGCTGGCGGCGAACATGCAGATGGCCAGCAGGAAATCCGGATTGTCGCGTAATGTTTTCTCGGCCCATGACGATGCCATATCGTAGTGGCCCGATAGAAAATGCGCATACGATACGGCGCCGTGGTTGGCGTACATGGACGGATCGAGCGGGCTCAGGCGCATGGCGCGCGCAGCGTAGTCAAGCGCGAGATCGGGCTCGCCTCTGAAGGCCCTGACCCAAGCACCAAGATTCCAAGCCATTGCCAGGTTCGGGTTGATCGCCAGTCCGCGATCCACGAACGCAATAGCATCATCGAATTTGTGGGCTATGAAGGCGAGTACATATGCACCCATGCACATCGCTGCTGGGTCATCTGCTCCCAGATGCACGGCCTTCCACCCGAGCCGCGTAGCTTCGGCAGTTTCCTGCGCACGATCGGTCATCCAGCGTCGCGCCCTGCGCTGGATGTAGCACCATCCGGCCATGCCATAGGCGCACGCCAGACCGGAATCGAGCTGGATCGCCTTGTAGAATAGCTGGAGCGCTTCGCTGTTTGCATCCTTCGTCCACCGACGAGCGGTCGCCAGGCCGCGCAAATAGTAGTCGTATGCGTCCAGATTTTCGGTTGGCTTGCGCGTGGCTCGCTTGATTTCCTCGCGCTGGAGCATGGGTGCGATTGCGCCTACGACGGTAGACGTCACCTGGTCCTGTAGATCGAAGATATCTTCGAGCGCGCCGTCAAAGCGGTCAGCCCACAGATGCGCGCCGGTTTCAGCATCGATAAGCTGGCCGGCGATACGAATGCGGTTTCCGGCCTTGCGCACGCTGCCTTCGAGCACATAGCGCACCGCGAGTTCGCGGCCGACCTGCTTGATGTCGATGGGCCGGCCCTTGTAGGTGAAGCTCGAATTGCGCGCGATCACAAACAGCCAATGAAACCGCGACAGGGCCATCGTGATGTCTTCTACGACGCCGTCGGCGAAATATTCCTGCTCCGGGTCGGCACTCAGGTTCTGGAAAGGCAGCACGGCTATCGAGGGCTTGTCGGGGAGCTTCAGGGGTGGCTGCTGCAGTTCTATCGACTTGTCGGCCGTCACCGGGTCAGCCGGCGCCCGCTCTTCCCGGACCGCACCGACGAACCGGAAGCCTCTGCGCGGAAGGGTCTTGATGAGGCGCTGCTCCTCGCCGGAATCGCCGATTGCGCTCCGCGCAGCGTTGAGGCGTGTGGTCAGGGCCGCGTCGGACACGCTGCGCCCATTCCAGATGGCGTCGATGACGTTGTCCTTGCTGACGACGCGCTCCCGGTTGCGGATTAGGAAGTCGAGCAGGTCGAATACCTGTGGCGCGACCGAGACCATGTCCGCCCCGCGATGCAACTCGCGCCGGTCCGTGTCGAGTGCGTACTCCTCGAAGAGATAGCGCAAGCTGCGAATCCCTTGGGTGTGCCTCAGACCATCGTCGTGAGGCGCCTTGGCACCGCGCCAAGAATAAGCCGCTGGTGAGGAAAATGTAAGCAGCGAGTTAAGCGCGCGCGCCCATGCCGCGGCACCTTGTCCAGGTGGAAGAACGTACCTCGGGAGGTGCTGCAATGAGCACGACCTACAGTCCGACGAGTTCAGCCCAGCCGACCGCATCGATGCCGCGGGTCTTCAGCGCATTCAAGGGATTTTGGGATGCAGCTCAAGAATGGCGCAAATGGGAGCGGCTGCGCGCCGATCTCAGCAGCCTGAGTGATCGGGAGCTCATGGACATCGGGATTTCGCGCGGCGAGGTCGACTACGTCGCATCGAACCGGGACTCGGACCCACGAGGCATCCGACCCGTCTGACGACGTTGATATGCCCTACGTTCCGCTGAACAGCACGCGTTCGGCTTCCACCGTCTCGTAGATGTAGTCGGCCACGGCGCGGATGCGGGCGAGGTCCTTGCTGTCGGCGTGCATCAGGAGCCAGAAGGTGCGCGAGATCCGCACCTCGTCGCGCAGCACCGGCTGCAACTCGGGATGGGCTGATGCCATGAAGTGCGGCAGCACGGCGATGCCGAAGCCGGCGATGGTGGCGTTGAGCTGCGCGATCAGGTTGGCGCTGCGGAATTTGGCGGAGATCTTCGGCGAAACCTGCGGCAGATAGTCCAGCTCCGGCGTGAACAGCAATTCCTCGATGTAGCCGACGAACCGATGCCGCGGCAGGTCGGCGCGCGCGGCGATGGCGGGCGCCTGCGCCAGATAGGCGGGTGCGGCATAAAGCCCGAGCGTGTAGTCGAGCAGCTTACGGCCGACGATGCGGCCTTCCTTTGGCATGGTCAGGCTGATCGCGATGTCGGCCTCGCGCTTGGAGAGCGAGAACAGCCGCGCGGTGGCAACGAGCTGCAGATCGAGATCGGGATACCGCTCGGTGAACTTGACCAGCCGCGAGGCCAAAAAGTGACTGCCGAAGCCGTCCGGCGCGCCGATCCGCACCGTGCCGGTGAGATGCGCCCGCGAGCCGCCGACCGCCTCCTGGTTGGCGACGATGGTCGATTCCATCGCTTCGGCGCTGTCGGCGACGCGCTGGCCGGCCTCGGTCAGCAGGTAGCCGGTCTTGCGGCGATCAAACAGTTTTGCGGAGAGGTGGCCTTCCAGCCGGTCGACACGCCGGATCACTGTGGCATGATCGACGCCGAGCTGCTTGGCGGCAGCCGACACCGACCCGCCGCGCACGATGGCAAGCACGAAACGGAAGTCGTCCCAGTCGATCGTGTCGCCGCCTTGATCCTGCATTTCCGCACATCTATGGTGCAATTTATCGGACTTGAATCCTATAAAATGCAGGGTCATTAGGGTTTGTAAAGCGATCTCGCCGGCGCGGAGCGGCGATTCAGGTCTCCAAGGGAGGATATTCATGCGCTCTATCGGACATTTCATCGGTGGCAAGGAGGTCAAGGGCACCTCAGGCCGTACGGCTGACGTCTTCGAGCCGATGACCGGCGACGTCCAGGCCAAGGTGGCGCTGGCCTCGAAGGCCGAAGTTCGCGCCGCGGTCGAGAACGCCAGGGCGGCGCAGCCCGAGTGGGCCGCCACCAACCCGCAGCGCCGCGCCCGCGTGATGATGAAATTCGTCGAGCTGGTGCAGCGCGACTACGACAAGCTCGCCGAGCTTTTGGCGCGCGAGCACGGCAAGACCGTTCCTGACGCCAAGGGCGACATCCAGCGCGGCCTCGAAGTCGCCGAGTTCGCCTGCGGCATCCCGCACCTGATGAAGGGCGAGTACACCGAGGGCGCCGGCCCCGGCATCGACATCTATTCGATGCGCCAGCCGCTCGGCGTCGTCGCCGGCATCACGCCGTTCAACTTCCCGGCGATGATCCCGATGTGGAAGTTCGCGCCCGCGATCGCCTGCGGCAATGCGTTCATCCTCAAGCCGTCGGAGCGTGATCCGGGCGTGCCGATGAAACTGGCCGAGCTGATGATCGAAGCGGGCCTGCCGGCCGGCATCCTCAACGTCGTCAACGGCGACAAGGAGGCGGTCGACGCCATCCTCGACGATCCCGACGTCAAGGCCATCGGCTTCGTCGGCTCGACTCCGATCGCGCAGTACATCTACGAGCGTGCCGCGCAGACCGGCAAGCGCTGCCAGTGCTTCGGCGGCGCCAAGAACCACGCCATCATCATGCCCGACGCCGACATGGACCAGGCGGTCGACGCGCTGATCGGCGCCGGCTACGGCTCGGCTGGCGAGCGCTGCATGGCGGTGTCGGTTGCGGTCCCGGTCGGCAAGACCACCGCCGACCGGCTGATGGAAAAGCTGATCCCGCGCGTCGAGTCGCTCAAGATCGGCACCTCGGTCGATCCGTCGGCCGATTACGGCCCGCTGGTGACCCGCGAGGCGGTCGAGAAGGTGAAGAGCTACATCGACATCGGCGTCAAGGAAGGCGCGACGCTCGCGGTCGACGGCCGCGGCTTCAAGATGCAGGGCTACGAGAACGGCTTCTATCTCGGCGGTTCGCTGTTCGACAACGTCACCAAGGACATGCGGATCTACAAGGAAGAGATTTTTGGCCCGGTGCTGTCGGTGGTGCGCGCCAAGGACTATCACGAGGCGCTGGCGCTGCCGTCCGACCACGACTACGGCAACGGCGTTGCGATCTTCACCCGCGACGGCGACGCCGCGCGCGACTTCGCGGCCAAGGTCAATGTCGGCATGGTCGGCGTCAACGTGCCGATCCCGGTGCCGATCGCCTATTACACCTTCGGCGGCTGGAAGAAGTCCGGCTTCGGCGATCTCAACCAGCATGGTCCGGACTCGGTCCGCTTCTACACCAAGACCAAGACGGTGACCTCGCGTTGGCCGTCCGGCGTCAAGGATGGCGCGGAGTTCTCGATTCCGACGATGAAGTGATTTCGCCACCCGTCATTGCGAGGAGCGTAGCGACGAAGCAATCCATTCTTTCCCCGCGCGGAGATATGGATTGCTTCGCTTCGCTCGCAATGACGAAGGCGTAGCAAGGGTAGGGCGCGAGATGCAGTTCGCTCTCAACGAGGACCAGATCGCGGTTCGCGACATGGCGCGGGCGTTTGCGGCTTCGAGGATCGCGCCGCACGCGCTCGAATGGGACGAGAAGAAGCACTTTCCGGTCGATGTGATGCGCGAGGCGGCAGGCCTCGGCATCGGCGGCATCTACATCAAGGACGATGTCGGCGGTTCGGCGATGACGCGGTTCGACGCGGCGCTGATCTTCGAGGCGCTGGCGACGGGTTGTCCGACCACGTCGGCCTTCATCTCGATCCACAACATGGCGTCCTGGATGATCGATGCCTATGGCAACGACACCCAGCGCCACACCTGGCTGCCGAAGCTCTGCACCATGGAGTTGATCGCGAGCTACTGCCTGACCGAGCCGGGCGCCGGCTCGGACGCTGCTGCGCTGCGCACCCGCGCGGTGCGCGATGGCGATCATTACGTGCTCAACGGTCAGAAACAGTTCATTTCCGGCGCCGGCAGCACCGACCTGCTGGTGGCGATGGTGCGCACCGGCGGCGATGGCCCTGGCGGCGTCTCGACGCTGGTGATCGACGGCAAGACGCCGGGCGTGTCGTTCGGCGCCAATGAGCGCAAGATGGGCTGGAACGCCCAGCCGACCCGCGCGGTCGTGTTCGAGAACGCGCGCGTGCCGGTCGCGAACCGGCTCGGCGAGGAGGGCATCGGCTTCAAGATCGCGATGGCCGGCCTCGACGGTGGCCGTCTCAACATCGCGGCATGCTCGCTCGGCGGCGCGCAGGCGGCGCTCGACAAGGCGCTGGCCTACATGAAGGACCGCAAGGCGTTCGGGAAGCGGCTCGACGAATTCCAGGCGCTGCAGTTCAAGATCGCCGACATGGCGACCGAGCTGGAAGCCGCACGCACCTTCCTGTGGCGCGCTGCCGCCGCGCTCGACCGCAAGGATCCGGACGCGTCCATGCTGTGCGCGATGGCGAAGCGGTTCGGCACTGACGTCGGCTTCGAGGTCGCCAACCAGGCGCTGCAGCTGCATGGCGGCTACGGCTATCTCAGCGAATACGGCGTCGAGAAGATCGTGCGTGATCTGCGTGTGCACCAAATCCTCGAAGGCACCAATGAAATCATGCGGCTGATCGTGTCGCGCAAATTGATCGAGGGCGCGCGATGAATGATGCGGCAGCGGGCGAAGGCGATCTGATCGCGCGCAAGGAAGGTTCTGCCGGCATCATCCGCCTCAACCGGCCGAAGGCGATCAATGCCGTGACGCTGGAGATGTTCCACGACATCGACAAGGCGCTCGACGCGTTCGAAGCCGATCCTGATGTGGCAGTCATCGTGCTTGAAGGCGCCGGCGAGCGCGGCCTGTGCGCCGGCGGCGACATCCGCGCGCTGTGGGAGAGCTCGAGGGTCAAGGGCGATCTCGGCAAGATCCTATGGCGCGACGAGTACATCCTCAACGCGCGGATCAAGCAATTCCCGAAGCCCTATGTCGCCTTCATGGACGGCATCGTGATGGGCGGCGGCGTCGGCCTGTCGGCGCACAGCCGTCATCGCGTCGTGACGGAGCGAACCAAGCTCGCAATGCCCGAGGTCGGGCTCGGCTTCTTCCCCGACGTCGGCGGCACCTATCTGCTGTCGCGCTCACCGGGCGAGATCGGCACCTATTTTGGTCTCACCGGCACCACGATGAATGGCCCGGACGCGATCTACGCGAAGTTTGCCGATGCCGTGGTGCCGAGCGCCAAGCTGCCCGCACTGCGCGAGGCGCTGACCAAGGTTGCGCCGGGTACTGACTCGGCCGCTATCGACCGGCTGATCCAAGGTTTCGCCACCGGCGAGAAATCCGGCCCTGTTGCCGCGATGCAGGCCAAAATCGACGGCTGGTTCGCGCGCGGATGGATGGACGACATCGTTGACGCGCTGCAAGCCGATGGCTCCGAGCTGGCGCAGGCCACGCTGAAGACGCTGGGCGAGAAATCGCCGCGCGGCATGGTGGTGACGCTGAAGCTGCTGCGGCTGGCGCGGGCGACCGAAACGCTGGAAGAGTGCCTGGTGCGCGAATATCGCGCCGCGCTCGAAGTGTTCGCCAGCGACGATTTCCGCGAGGGCGTGCGCGCCGCCGTGATCGACAAGGACCGTAATCCGAAATGGTCGCCGCCCAATATCCAGGATGTGACGGCGGAGATGCTGGCGCCTTACTTCGCCGAGATCGGCGCCGCCGAACTGAAATTTCCTGGCAGCAAATAGAAACGTCGCAAGCGGAGGACTTCCCATGGCAAACGTCGCATTCATCGGGCTCGGCAATATGGGCGGGCCGATGGCGGCCAATCTCGTCAAGGCCGGCCACAAGGTGACCGCGTTCGATCTGGTTGCAGCATCGCGCGATCAGGCGAGGCACGATGGCGCCGCGATCGCCGAGAGCGGCGTCGGCGCGGTGAAGGGTGCCGATGTCGTGATCACCATGCTGCCGGCCGGCAAGCATGTGCTGGGCGTCTGGAACGAAGTGTTGCCCGCGATGGCCAAGGGCGCGCTGATCATCGACTGCTCGACCATCGACGTCGAAAGCGCCAAGCAGGCGCATGCGCTGGCGGCGAAGCACGGCATGGCTTCGGTCGATGCGCCGGTTTCCGGCGGCACCGGCGGCGCCAAGGGCGCGACGCTGACCTTCATGTGCGGCGGTGAGGACAAGGCCTTCGCCGCGGCCCAGCCGATGCTGGCCAACATGGGCAAGAAGATCGTGCATTGCGGCGCCGGCGGTGCGGGGCAGGCGGCCAAGATCTGCAACAACATGATCCTCGGCATTTCCATGATCGCGGTCGGCGAGGCCTTCGTGCTCGCCGAAAAGCTCGGCCTGTCGCACCAGGCGCTGTTCGACGTCGCCTCGACCTCATCGGGGCAGTGCTGGTCGCTGACGACCTATTGCCCGGTTCCAGGTCCAGTGCCGACTTCGCCGGCCAACAACGATTACAAGCCGGGTTTCGCCTCCAACCTGATGGTCAAGGACCTGACGCTCGCACAGGACGCGGCCAATGCCGCTGGCGCGGTGACGCCGCTCGGCAAGCACGCGCAGGAGCTCTATAAGACCTTCGACGCGTCGGGCCACGGCGGGGTCGACTTTTCCGGAATTATCCAGCACGTTAGGGCTCTTGCCCCGAAGTAAATCGCCGTCATCCTGAGGTGCGAGCGGAGCGAGCCTCGAAGGATGGAAAGACGGTGTCTGTGGCCATCCTTCGAGACGCCGCGCAATGCGCGGCTCCTCAGGATGACGTTAGAATACGTGGTGAAGCCGGATGACCACATTTCAGGACGCACGCGCCTTTCTGCTCAAGCACCGCGCCGACTACGATACGGCGGTGAGGGATTTCCGCTGGCCGGATCCGGTGCCGTTCAACTGGGCGCTCGACTGGTTCGACGCCGAGCTCGCGCACAATGCCGACAGCCGCGACCGGCCGGCGCTGTGGATCGTCGATGCCGCCAGCGGCAATGAGACCAAGCTGTCGTTTGCCGAGCTGTCGCGCCGTTCCAACCAGGTGGCGAACTTCCTGCGCGCGCAGGGGCTGAAGCGCGGCGACCATCTGTTGCTGCTGCTCGGCAATGTCGTGCCGCTGTGGGAGACGATGCTGGCGGCGATGAAGCTCGGCGTCGTCGTGATCCCCGCGACCACGCTGTTGACCGCCGATGAATTGCGCGACCGGCTGGATCGCGGCAAGGCCAAGGCGGTCGTCGCGACGCAGGATCAGGTCGCGAAGTTCGCCGGTCTCGGCAGCGACCAGCTGGTGCGCATCGTGGTCGGCGCTGCGCAACCGCAGGACGGCTGGTTGCCGTTCGAGGCTGCCGCGAAGGCGCCGGACGCGTTCACGCCTGACGGCCCGACCAAGGCCGACGAGCCGATGCTGCTCTATTTCACCTCGGGCACCACGGCCAAACCAAAACTGGTGCGGCACAGCCAGCGCAGTTACCCGGTCGGCCATCTCTCGACCATGTACTGGATCGGCCTGCAGCCCGGCGACATCCATCTCAACATTTCCTCGCCCGGCTGGGCGAAGCATGCCTGGAGCTGCTTCTTCGCGCCGTGGAATGCCGGTGCGACGATCTTCATCGCCAACCAGCCGCGGTTCGAGGCGAAGGGACTGCTCTCGATCATCGGCCGCTGCGGCGTCACCACGCTGTGCGCGCCGCCGACGGTGTGGCGGATGTTCATTCAGGAAGACCTCGCAAGCTTCAAGGTCTCGCTGCGCGAGGTCTGCGGCGCCGGCGAGCCGCTCAACCCAGAGATCATCGACCAGGTCAAATCGGCCTGGGGCCTCACCATCCGCGACGGCTACGGCCAGACCGAGACCACGGCGCTTGCCGGCAACTCGCCGGGGCAGAAGGTGAAGGTCGGCTCGATGGGCCGGCCGTTGCCCGGCTATCGCGTTCAGGTCACGGACAGTGATGGCCAAGCCGCGAAGGAAGGCGAGGTGACCTTGCTGCTCGGCGCTGACAGGCCGGCCGGCCTGATGCAGGGCTATCAGGGAGACGACGGCAAACTGATCGGCACCGACGGCGAAATCTATCGCAGCGGCGACGTCGTGTTCACCGACGACGAGGGCTATCTGACCTTCGTCGGCCGCACCGACGACGTGTTCAAGTCCTCCGACTATCGCATCTCGCCTTTCGAGCTGGAGAGCGTGCTGCTGGAACATGATGCGGTGGCGGAAGCTGCCGTGGTGCCGAGCCCGGATCCGATCCGGCTGGCGGTCCCGAAGGCCTATGTGCTGCTGGTTTCCGGTGTCGAGCGCAGCCCGGAGACGGCGCTGTCGATCTTCAAACATTTGCACGCGCGGCTCGCACCGTTTAAACGCATCCGCAAGATCGAGCTGGTCACCGAGCTGCCCAAGACGATTTCTGGAAAAATCCGTCGGGTACAGTTGCGGCGGCTCGAACATGACGATGTCAGAAGCGATGCGTTGCGCGGAGCCGAGTTCCGCGAGGAAGAATTTCCGGAGCTGCAGAAGGTGCGGACCTCCGGTTAGCGGAGGTTAGCAATGAACGAAGTCTGGAAGAAGCCGCCGGTGTCGCTGGAAACCTACCAGGGCATGGTCGGCAAGGAGATCGGCGTGTCCTCATGGCACCTGCTGGATCAGGGCCGCATCGACACCTATGCCGACGTGATCGAGGATCACCAGTTCATCCACGTCGATCCCGAGCGGGCGAAGAAGGAGACCGCGTTCGGCACCACGATCGCCCACGGCTTCCTCACGATGTCGCTGCTGTCGATCATGTCCTACGAGGTGATGCCGGTGCTGGAGGGCACCGCGATGGGCGTCAATTACGGCTTCGACAAGCTGCGCTTCATCTCGCCGGTACGATCGGGCAAGCGCGTTCGCGGCCGCTTCGTGCTGGCCGAAGCCACGCTGCGCAAGCCGAAGGAACTGCTGTCGCGCACCAATGTCACGGTCGAGATCGAGGGCGAGGAAAAGCCCGCGCTGGTCGCCGACTGGCTCGGCCTGATCTATTTCAGCTAAAGCGCGATGAGATTGGGTTGAATCATCATCGCGCTTCAGCTCCTTGTTTGAGCATGATCTTTTCGGAAAACCGCTTCACACTTTTCCGGATCATGCTCTTTCCAGCGAAGTGGACACCGGTTCGCACGAAGAAAACGCTCCGAACAAGAATCTAGAGCCCCCGTTCCGATTCAATCGGAATGGAAAAGGCTCTAGCAGATGGTTGAGTAGCTCCACCTTTCGCGCAAGCAGGAGAGGTGGAGCGAGCCCGCCTAATCCAAGGAGTCCATTGACGGCCTTGATCCCTAGTGTCCATCATACGCCCTTCAGGCGGTGCGGTCGCGGGAGTGGCAGCCATGGTGCAGAACATCGTCGCCGGACTTGTCGTGGTCGGTTTGATTGTGATCGGCTCGATGAGCTACGCCCAGGAGCATCATGAGTGCTGGAGCGGGCACCTGCTCAAGAGCCTGAAACCCTGCGGCTCGATGACCCCTTCCGTCTAGCGCGCCCGGTGGCCGCCTTGGGTCTGGCCTTCTTGGGTCCTGGCCGGGCTTGACCCGGCCATCCATCGCTGCTCAAAAGTCCCCAACCTTTTCATGCCGCTCGGGCAATCACCCTCTCCCCTTGTGAGAGAGGGTGGCGCAATCGAGCGGAGCGAGATGAAGCCGGGTGAGGGGTCTCTCTCCGCGTGCTCATCCGTGGAGAGAACCCCTCATCCGGTGCGCTGCGCGCGCCACCTTCTCCCACAAGGGGAGAAGGGATTTAAGAGCAGGAACGACAAGCATGGCAATCAGGTTTGACGGACGCGTGGCTATCGTCACCGGCGCGGGCAATGGTCTTGGGCGGGCGCACGCGCTGGGGCTCGCCAGCCGCGGCGCCAAGGTCGTGGTCAACGATTTCGGCGGCGCGCGCGATGGCACCGGCGGCTCGCTGTCGCCGGCCGAGACCGTGGTCGAGGAGATCCGCAAGGCCGGCGGCACCGCGATGGCCGACGGCGCCGACGTCTCGAACTTCGAGCAGGTCACCGCGATGGTCGAGCGCGCCACCAAGGAGTGGGGCAGCGTCGATCTGCTCTGCGCCAATGCCGGCATTCTGCGCGACAAGTCGTTCACCAAGCTCGAGGTCGCCGACTGGGCCAAGGTGCTCGACGTGCATCTCACCGGCACCTTCTACTGCTGCAAGGCGGTGTGGGCCGGCATGCGCGAGCGCAACTACGGCCGCATCGTGCTGACGACCTCGTCATCCGGTCTGTTCGGCAATTTCGGCCAGGCCAATTACGGTGCTGCCAAGGCCGGCATGGTCGGCCTGATGAACGTGCTCGCCGAAGAGGGCCGCAAGAACAACATCAAGGTCAACACCATCTCGCCGACGGCTGCGACCCGCATGACCGAGGAACTGCTGCCGCCGCAGGCGCTGGCGCTGATGAGGCCGGAAGCGATCACGCCGGCGGTCGAATTCCTGCTCAGCGAAGACGCGCCGACCCGCACCATCATGGGAGCCGGTGCCGGCTCGTTCGCGGTGATCCGCGTGCTGGAGACCGAAGGCGTCAACCTGCCGCAGTCCGAATGGACGCCCGACGGCGTTGCCGCGCACTTCAACGCGATCGCCGACATGTCGACCGCGAAGGCGCTGCAGGGCGCGTTCGAGCAGACCCAGAAATACGTCGCCCAGGCCGCCGCGCGGGCCGGGATCAAGCTCTGAGCATGGTCGTCGCCGTCATCGGAGCCGGACCTGCCGGCCTGATGGCGGCGGAAACCCTTGCGGCGGGCGGTGCAAAGGTCACCATCTACGACGCGATGCCGTCGGCCGGCCGCAAGTTCCTGATGGCCGGCCGCGGCGGGCTCAATCTCACCCATAGCGAGCCGCTGCCGGATTTCCTCGGGCGCTATCGCGAGGCGATGCCGCATCTGAAGGCCGCGGTCGAGGCGTTTCCGCCCGACGCGCTGCGCGCCTGGAGCGCCGCGCTGGGGCAACCAACCTTCATCGGCACCAGCGGCCGCGTGTTTCCAAAAGTATTCAAGGCATCGCCGCTGCTGCGTGCCTGGCTGCGGCGGCTCGATGCCGCGGGTGTTGTATTCGCATTCCGGCATCGCTGGATTGGGTGGGACGACAGCGGCGGACTGTTGTTTGCGACGCCGGATGGTCCGCGCGTGGTCAATGTTGATGCAACCGTGCTCGCGCTCGGCGGCGCAAGCTGGCCGCGGCTGGGCTCCGACGGGATGTGGACGGTGACCATCGCGGCGAAGGGCATCGTCGTCGCACCGATACGGCCGGCCAATTCCGGCTTCGCGGTCGCGTGGTCGGACGTCTTCCGTGATCGCTTCGAAGGGCAGCCGCTGAAGGGCATCGCGCTCACGATCGGCCTGCACACGGTGCGCGGCGAGGCCGTCGTCACCCGCGCTGGCATCGAAGGCGGTGCCATCTACGCGCTGTCTGCGGAATTGCGCGAGGCGGTGCTGGGTATCGGGCAGGCAATGCTGACGATCGCGCTGCGGCCGGACCTCGACGCCGCCGCCCTGACCAGCCGCCTGTCCGGGACGCGCGGCAAGCAGTCACTCGCGAACTTCCTGCGCAAGGCGGCGCAACTCTCTCCTGTCGGCATCGGCCTGATGCAGGAGACAGCGATTGCATCTGGCCGGCAACTGACATCGTTCTCGCCGGCAGAGCTCGCGCAGCTAGTCAACGCGATTCCGGTTCAGCTCACGGGCATCGCGCCGATCGATCGCGCGATCTCGAGCGCGGGCGGAATTGCGTTCAGCGAGCTGGATCCGCATTTCATGCTGCGGCGGCTGCCCGGCGTTTTCGCCGCCGGCGAGATGCTGGACTGGGAAGCACCGACCGGCGGCTATCTGTTGCAGGCGTCGTTCGCAACTGGCGCCGCAGCGGGGAAGGGCGCGTTGAGGTGGCTCGCGCAACGCGCCTCCTAACGTTGGTCATTCCGAGCCCGTCTTCGTCGCGATGTCGGTGATGAGCCCGAGCACGCCGAACGTGGCGGCCACTGCGCAGACGGCCGTCCATCCACCATAACTCCATGCCGCCGACGCTGCCGCTGCGCCGACGGCTCCGCCGATGAAGAACAGCGCTACGAACAGGCCGTTGATGCGGCCGCGCGCCTCGGGCTGCAACAGATTGACGGCGCGGCGGCCGAGCGTCTGGTCGGTGGTGATGCCGAAATCGAGCAGCACGGCGCCGACGCCAAGCATCGACATGGCTGCGATCCGCGACTCGATCATGCCGGCCCAGGCGCACAGCGCGAGCGCGCCGGCGATGAGAAGGTGCGAGACGATCAGCAATGGTCGCGCAAAACCCCGGTCGCCCCAGCGTCCGGCGATCGGCGTCGCTGCCGCCCCTGCGATGCCGATCAGCGCGAACAGTGCAATCCCCCTGGCGTCGAGCTTGAACGGCGCATCCGGCAGCCGCAGCGCGATAGCGGCCCAAAACGCGGTGAAGGACGCCATCACCAGCGCCGCGGTCCAGGAACGCACGCGCAGCACCGGCTCCTCGCGCAGCAATCTCGGGAATGAGCGCAGCAGCGCACCATAGCTGACTTTTGCGGCCGGCTGCAATGTCGGCAGATAGCGCGCCAGTGCGGCGGCGAGCACGGTCATCAGCATGGCCGAGGTCAGGTAGTAACCGCGCCAGTTCCAGCTGTCGGCGATCAGGCTCGCCATCGGCCGCGACAGCAGGATGCCGATCATCAGGCCGCTCATGACGTCACCGATCGCTTGTCCGCGGCGTTCCGGCGGCACCATCGATGCCACCAGCGGCACCACCATCTGGATCGCGGCGCAGGAGGCGCCGAGGATGAAGGTGGCGGCGAGCAAAATCAGCGGCGTCGGCGCCAGCGCGGTGCCGATCGCGGCGACGATGGCGCAGGCCAGCGTCCGCAGGATCAGCCGCTTGTTCTCGACGAGGTCGACCAGCGGCACCAGCAGCACGAGCCCGAGCGCGTAGCCGAGCAGGGTCAGCGTCGAGATCAGGCCGGCCTGCAGCGCGGTCATGGCGAGCGATCGGCCCATCAGGCCGACCAGGATCTGCGGCGCAAACAGGTTGGTGACGACGGTGCCGGTCGTGATGGCGCCGATCCAGATCAGGGGTCGCACCGAGACGCTGCGCCCCGGGGAGAGTTTGGTGGCTTCGGAGATGGTCATGGGACCTCGCGAGGAAGTGGCGAGGCCCCCTTTAGGGGATCGGTCTAATATGCTACAATTCAAATAAGATGATGAGGAATATGCGAGATTGTTATGAATACCCATGACCTTGTGGCGTTCGTCGCCGTGGTGGAGACCGGATCGATCGTCGCGGCCTCGGCGCGGCTGAACCTGACCCAGCCCGGCGTGACGCGGCGGATCCAGAATCTCGAGGAGATGCTCGGCGCGCAGCTGCTCGACCGGCTGTCGAAGCCGTTGAAGCCGACGGCGGCGGGAATCGAGGCCTATGAGCAGGGCCGCCGCGTGCTGCGGATGCTCGACGACCTCAAGTCGGGCGTTGCCAATGACGGCGTGGTGCGCGGCGAGTTCAGGCTCGGCCTGACGCCGTTCCTGTCGGAGGCTGGGTTGACCGGTCCGCTCGATGCGGTGCGCGGCGAATTTCCAGCGCTCGCCGTGCGCGTCGTCTCGGGCTGGTCGCCCAACCACATGGAGCGAGTCAGCCGCAACGAGCTTGATGCCGCGGCGATCTGCCTGCCCGACGGCAGCGCGCCGCCCGATGATCTCGAGGCCTCCGATCTCGGCGCGCAGCCGGTGGTGTTCGTCGTCGCGCGCGAGATGAAGACACCGAAATTCGTCGACCTCGAATGGTTGTCGCGGACCGGGTGGGTGATCAACCAGGACGGTTGCGGCTTCCGCCAGACGCTGAAGCGTCATTTCGATGCGGCGCATCTGCCGTTCAACATCGCGGTCGAGGCGCTCGACAGCGAGCTGCGCCTGTCGCTGGTGGCGCGCGGGCTCGGCATCGGCCTCGTCACGCCGGTGGCGCTGAAGCGAAGCCCGATCCGCAGCCGGCTCAAGACCGTGAAGATCGCGGATTTCAATCCGGCGGTGCGCGCCTGGATCGTGCATCGCCCGCCCGCCGGCCGCCTGGCGCGGCCGATCGAGGTGTTCCGCACCGCGTTGGATCAGGAGCTGCAGGCGCTGATCCGGGGGTAGCGAGGCGGCTGCGTGGTGCGACCTGTAGCCCGCAGCCGCCCTTCGAGGCTCGCTTCGCTCGCGCCTCAGGGTGACGGCTCAGAGAGAGCGTCATTCCGGTCTGTAGCGAGAGCGTCATCCCCGCGCAAAGGCTTCGCCTTTGTCGCTGGAGGTGCGAGCCTTGCGGCGCAATTGCGCCGCTGGGCGAGCCTCGAAGGATGCGCGGGCGCTCAATCAGCGCAATTTCCCGCGCGCCGTCACCGGCAACGCGCCGATGATCTCGTCGCCGCGCACCATCACGACCTCGTCCATCATGTTGACGACGACGCAGACGTGATTGGGCACGATCCGCACGACGTCGCCGACATTCGGCCGCGTGTTGCTGCGGGAGAGGTCGAGGAAGCCGTGCTCTTCGGCGAAGCGCGCGATCTTGGCCTCGGGATGTTCGAGGATCAGGCCGTGGCCTTCGAGGCCGCCGGTGTCCGAGGTCAGCGTCTTGGAGCCGGCGTCGAGGATGCCGCGCTCGGGGCCGGCACGGCTGACCACGGTGGAATAGATATGCAGCGCGCAATCGTCCCAGGTCGCGACGCCGGCCGCGACCTGCATGCGGTCGTTGTAGATGTAGGTGCCGAAGCGATGCTCGGTGCCGCCCTTCAGTTTGCCGAGATTGACAAGGTTGGGCGTGCCGCCGGTCGAGACGATCGTCGCATCGAGGCCGTGGGCGCGCACACCGGCCAGCGCCTCATCGTAGAACTTCTGCGCATCCGCCCAGCCGGTCTCGGTCGGGTACAGCATGAAGCCCGCGAAGCTCAGGCCCTTCGAACCCGCGATCTCGCGCGCCAGCGCAATCGCCTCGGCCGGGGTCTCGACGCCGGCGCGCTTGCGACCGGTGTCGCATTCGACCACGACCGAGAGCGGGCGGCCGGAGGCGGCAGCGGCCTTCGGCAAGTCGCCGACCACGACGGAATTATCGGCCGCGACCGTGATGTTGGCCTTGCCCTGCAGCGCGCCGAGCCGCGCCATCTTCTCGTCGCCGAGCAGATTGTAGCTAATCAGGATGTCGTCGATGCCGCTGTCGGCCATGATCTCGGCCTCGCCGAGCTTCTGGCAGGTGATGCCCTTCGCGCCGGCCTTGATCTGCAGCTGCGCCAGCATCGGGTTCTTGTGGGTCTTGATGTGCGGCCGGTTGGCGACGCCTGCCTCGTCGCAGGCCTTCTGGATGCGTGCGATGTTGCGTTCGACCCGGTCCATGTCGATCACTGCGCAGGGCGTGCCGTATTCCTTGGCGATCTTGGCGGCGAGGGGCGTGGTCATGCTTTTTCTCTCTTCTTCGGCCTCGTAGGATGGGTAGAGCGAAGCGAAACCCATCAAATTCGGTCGTTGCGGCGTGATGGGTATCGCTGCGCTCCACCCATCCTACAATTCTTTGCGCGTCATGCCTGTTCGATCTCTTCGCGCAGCACCTCTAACTCCAGCCAGCGGTCCTCGGCGGCGGCGAGCTCGTCCTGGGCCTTGGCGATCGCGGCCGAGGCGGCGTCGAATTTCTTGCGATCCTTCGCATAGAGGTCGGGATCATCGAGCAGCTTCTGCTGCTTGGCGATCTCGGCGTGCAGCTTGTCGATCGTCTTCGGTAGCGTTTCCAGCGCGTGCTTCTCGTTGAAGCTCAGCCGGCGCCTGGGCGCCGCTTCGGGTGCCGCGGCTCTCGCTTCCTTCTTCTCCTCGGCAGGAGCTTCCGCCTTCACCATCTCGCGCTTCACGTCGGCGCCGCGCTGCGCCAGCATGTCGGAGTAGCCGCCGGCATATTCGATCCAGCGCCCCTGGCCCTCGGGCACGATCACCGACGTCACCACGCGGTCGAGGAAGTCGCGGTCGTGGCTGATCAGGATCACGGTGCCCTCGTAATCGCCGAGCATGTCCTCGAGCACGTCGAGCGTCTCGAGATCGAGGTCGTTGGTCGGCTCGTCCAGGATCAAAAGGTTCGACGGCTTGGCCAGCGCGCGTGCCAGCATCAGGCGGCCGCGCTCGCCGCCGGACAGCGCTTCGAGCGGCGTGCCGCGCTGCTCCTGCGCGAACAGGAAATCCTTCATATAGCCGATGACGTGCTTCGACTTGTCGCCGACCATCACGTGATCGCCGCGGCCGCCGGTAAGCGCCTCGGCCAGGGTCAGCTTCGGATCGAGGCTTTCGCGATGCTGGTCGAGCGTCGCCATCTCGATATTGGCCCCGAGCCGAACCGAGCCCGAGTCGGGCGGATCGTTGCCGATCAGAAGATGCACCAGCGTGGTCTTGCCGGCGCCGTTCGGGCCGACGATGCCGACGCGGTCGCCGCGCTGGATCCTGGTCGAGAAGCCGCCGACGATCGTGCGTTCGCCGTAGGCCTTCACGATATTCTTGGCCTCGATCACCAGGCGGCCGGATTTCTCGGCCTCGGCGGCGGCGAGCGTGGCATTGCCGGTAGCGCCGCGATAGTTGCGGCGCTGGTCGCGCAGCGCATGCAGATTGCCGAGCCGCTTGACGTTGCGCTTGCGGCGGCCGGAGACGCCGTAGCGCAGCCAGTGTTCCTCGTTGACGATCTTGCGGTCGAGCTTGTGCTGCTCGCGCTCTTCTTCCGCCAGCACCTCGTCGCGCCACGCCTCGAAGGCGCCGAAGCCGCGCTCGATCTGCCGGATCTGGCCGCGGTCGAGCCAGGCGGTGGTGCGCGACAGATTGGTGAGGAAGCGGCGGTCGTGGCTGATCAGCACCAGCGCGCAGCGCCGGCTCTCCAATTCGCCCTCGAGCCACTCGATGGTCGGCAAATCGAGATGGTTGGTCGGCTCGTCGAGCAGCAGGATATCGGGCGAGGGCGCCAGCACGCGTGCCAGCGCCGCGCGGCGCGCCTCGCCGCCGGAGACATGCGCGGGATCCTCCTCGCCGGTGAGGCCGAGCTGTTCGAGCAGATAGCGCGCCTGGTAGTGGTCGTCGCCGGGACCAAGGCCGGCCTCGACATAGGCCAGGGTCGTCTTGTGCTCGCCGAAATCAGGCTCCTGCGGCAGGTAGCGGATAGTGGCGCCGGGCTGCACGAAGCGGCTGCCGGCATCAGGCTCGACCAGCCCGGCCGCGATCCGCAGCAAGGTCGATTTGCCGGAGCCGTTGCGGCCGATCAGGCAGACGCGCTCGCCCGCGGAGACCGACAGCTCGACGCCTGACAGCAGCGGCGTGCCGCCGAAGGTCAGGCTGATGTCCTTGAGCTGGATGAGAGGAGGCGGAGCCATCGCGCTAATTCCCGTTGGCCGGCACCTGCTCGGCGCGGCGGCGCTGGATGCGGCGGATGGTCTGGTCGAGCGTCGACAAGAAATTCGAGCGGTCGCGCGGCGAGTAGGATTTCGGGCCGCCGGTGATCTCACCCGACGAGCGCAGATCGGTCATCAGATTGCGCACCGCGAGCGTCATGCCGATCGATTGTTCGGCAAACGGCTTGCCGTTCGGCGCGATCACCTCGGCGCCGGCCTTGACGCAGCGGCTCGCCAGCGGAATGTCCGCGGTGATCACGACATCGCCCGCGCGCGCGCGCTCCGCGATCCAGTCGTCGGCCGCATCCATGCCGGAACCGGCGGCGATGCGCTCGATCAGGGGATCCTGCGGCACGCGGATGAAATTGCCCGCGACTACGCTGACGGGCACGCCGAGCCGGATCGCGACGCGATAGATCTCGTCCTTCACCGGGCAGGCATCGGCGTCGACATAGATGCGGGTCAAGGCAGGGGTTTCAGTCATCGATTCATTGGCTGGCAGGCGCGGCCTGCGTGTACTCCATCGGGCGGAAAATTGCGAGCAAAACGAGAGGCTTGCCATGCCTCTTTGTTCGACTACCATTGTCGCCAGAAAAGCAACGGAAATAAGGGAAAACCCCATGGTTTCGCTGACCTACCGCGTCTCGGCGTACAACACCTCGAAGCTCTCGGAGAACAAGATCCACGACGACACGGTGGCGCGGAAGTTCGGCTTTTCCGGCGGGCTCGTGCCCGGCGTCGACGTGATGGCCTACATGATGCATCTGCCGGTCGAGAGATGGGGCCGCGATTTCCTGGAGCGCGGCCTGATCGAAGCGCGCTTCGTCAAGCCGGTCTATGACGGCGAGATCGCGGAATTGGCCGGCCGGGAGACGGGGAATGGGCTCATGATCGAACTGCACAGCCGCGGCGAGCTCTGTGCCACCGGCACTGCGTCGCTGCCGGCATCAGTGCCGAAGGTCGTGCTCGACGATTACAAGCAGGTCGCGGCCGTCGCCGAGCGCAAGCCGGTCAG
The DNA here is from genome assembly GCF_015291625.1 of Bradyrhizobium sp. CCBAU 53421. Classification (NCBI taxonomy): domain Bacteria; kingdom Pseudomonadati; phylum Pseudomonadota; class Alphaproteobacteria; order Hyphomicrobiales; family Nitrobacteraceae; genus Bradyrhizobium; species Bradyrhizobium sp. CCBAU 53421. The sequence continues at coordinate 5,670,240 of NZ_CP030047.1, read as the reverse complement.
TGCCTCGTCCTATGAAGAGGGCAAGTGGCTCGGCGTGATTCCACGCGACTGGTCCGGCGATGCCGCCAGGGAATATCTCGCCGATATCAGGGAGACCGACCCGATCTATTTGCGCGAAGGTCTCGGCCATCCCGGCCTGCTGCCGCGGGTGATGAACAAGGTCCTGGTCGACAATGCGATCCTCGGGCCGTGGATCCATGTCGGCACCCGGATGCAGCTGCTGTCGGCCGGCAAGATCGGCGACGAGCTGACCGCGCGCGCCAAGGTGACCGGCAATTACGACAAGAAGGGCCACCGCTTCGTCGAACTCGACGCGCTGGTGCTCGGCAACGGCGTCCCGCTGGCGCATTGCTGGCACATCGCAATCACCCAGCCGCGCGAGCAGGCGGCGGCGTAGGCCGGCGACGCTGCCGACATTCCACCGACGCGCACAACTGTCATCCTCCGCGAAAGCGGGGGATCCAGTACGCCGCGGCCCCTCGGCTCAAGCACTGCTGCCTCTGGAATACTGGATCGCCCGCTTTCGCGGGCGATGACAGTGGTGTTTGCGGATCCGGTAGGGGCGGCAAGGCAGCCCTTACGCCGCCTTTGCCTTGGCGTCCTGGATCGCGCGCCAGACGCGTTCGGGCGTCAGCGGCATGTTGATGTGCTTGATGCCGTACTCCGACAGCGCGTCGACCACTGCATTGACGATGCAGACCAGGCTGCCGGCGCAGCCGGCTTCGCCGCAGCCCTTTGTCCCCAGCGGGTTGGATTTCGCCGGCGACGGATGGTCGCCGACCAGCATCGACGGCACGTCGCCGGCGCGCGGCAGCGCGTAGTCCATGAACGAGCCGGTGATCGGCTGGCCGGAGGCGTCGTAGCTGACTTCCTCCATCAGTGCCTGGCCGATGCCCTGCGCCACGCCGCCGTGCAGCTGGCCGGCGACGATCATCGGATTGACCACGGTGCCGAAATCGTTGACCGCCGAGTAGCGCACGATCTGCGTCACGCCGGTGTCGGGATCGATCTCGACCTCGGCGACGTGGCAGCCGTTCGGGAAGGTCGACGCGGTCTCCTTGGTGGCGTGATCAACGTCGAGTGTCTCCGGCGTGCCCTCGGGCATCTTGCTTTCGCGCATCCGCTCGGCGAGCTCCATGATGCCGATCGAGCGGTCGGTGCCGGCGATGGTGAAGCGGCCCTGGCCGAATTCGATGTCGGCCTCGGAGGCCTCCAGCATGTGCGCGGCCGCCTTCTTGCCCTTCTCGACGACGAGTGCGGACGCCTCGACGATCGCTTGCCCCGTCGCGGTGATCGAGCGTGAGCCGCCGGTGCCGTTGCCGAAGCGCACCAGATCGCTGTCGCCCTGTTCGAGCGTGATCTTCTCGAAGGGCACCCCGAGCTGCTCGGACAGCACCTGCGCGAACGGCGTGGCATGACCCTGGCCGTAATCCAGCGTGCCGGTGGTGAGCTTCACCGAGCCGTCGGGCTCGAAGGTGATCTTGCCGAGCTCGCCGCTCGGCGGCGCGGTGACCTCGAGATAGGAGCCGACGGCGATGCCGCGCAGCTTGCCGCTCTTCCTGCTTTCCTTCTTGCGCTTGGCGAAGTTGTCGTAGTCGGAGATTTCCAGCGCTTTCTGGAACACGCCGGCGAAATCGCCGCTGTCATAGGTGACGCCGGAGGCCGCCGGGAAGGGGAGCTGCGATGGCTTGATGAAGTTGCGCTTGCGCAAGGTGAAACGGTTGATGCCCATCTCGTCGGCGGCGGCGTCGATCAGCCGCTCCATGTAGTAGTTGGCCTCGGGCCGGCCGGCGCCGCGATAGGCGCCCATCAGCGTGGTGTTGGTCAGCACCGTCTTGATGTCGACGCCGAGCAGCGGCGTGCGATAGACGCTGGCGAGGTTCTTGCCGGTGTTGAGCGACAGCGGGCCCGGCGCGACGCCGGTGATGTAGGCACCGAGATTGCCGTAGCCGGACAGCTGCACCGCGAGGAACTTGCCGTCGGCATCGAGCGCGAGTTCGGCGTGGATCAGCTGCGCGCGGCCCTGGCTGTCGGACAGGAAGCTGGTCGAGCGCTCGTCCAGCCACTTCACGGGACGGCCGAGTTGGCGCGCGGCATGCGCGATGCAGGTGTATTCGGGATAGTTGAGGTTCTTCATCCCGAATGAGCCGCCGACATTGCCGGTAAGGATGCGGACCTTGTCGGCCGGCACGTTGAGCAGCCGCGCCAGGATCGCCTTGTTGCCGGAGACGCCCTGGGTCGGTACCTGCAGCGTGAAGCGTTCGGTTTTCTTGTCGTAATGCGCGAGCGCGACGCGCGGCTCCATCGAGACCACGGCGACCCGGGTGTTGACGATGTCGAGCTTGGTCACATGCGCGGCGTCGGCGAACGCCGCCTCGATCTTGGCGGTGTCGCCATAGTGATAATCGAGCGCGACGTTATCGGGGATGTTGTCATAGAGCTGCGGCGCGCCGGGCTTGGCGGCTTCGGCCGCGTCCGTTACCGCCGGCAGCGGCTCGATGTCGACCTCGACGGCCTCGGCAGCATCGCGCGCCTGCGCCGCGGTCTCGGCCACGACGAAGGCCACGGGATCGCCGACGAAGCGCACCTTGTCGGTCACGAGCGCCGGGCGGTTGGTCTGCTTCAGCGGCGAGCCGTCGCGGTTCTTGAGCGGCAGGCCGCAGGTGAAGGGGTTGTAGCCCGCGGCCGCAAGGTCGGCACCGGTCCACACCCCGAGCACGCCCGGCATCACCTTGGCGGCCGCCGTATCGATCCCCTTGATGATTCCGTGGGCATGGGAGGAGCGAACCATCCAGCAAGTGGCCTGGCCGGGCAGGGAGAAATCGTCGGTGTATTTGCCCTTGCCGCGCACCAGGGTGTCGTCCTCCTTTCGTCGAACGGGCTGTCCGACACCGTATTTTTGCAGTGCAATAGCGTTTTCGAGGGAGGCGAGCGGCGTATGATCTTGCATCGAAAATGACCTGAAATGCCCGGATTTGACGGGGTTTGGGGGCGCTGAGGAGATAACGCACGCCCCCCTTAACGACAACGCCCGATTGGGCATGGACCCAATGTGAACGGAGTTTGCGTAGGGCTTTGACGCTGCTAAAGTTTCCGTGAACGACAATTATTCGGCGGGCCCCTGGATTTCCCTTTGGCCCTGCGGAAAGACAGTTTTGATGAACGACCATGTGCGGCTTTGCGACGGCCCTCCGGCCGGCGAAGCCCCGTCAGGGTTGGTCGCGGCGGCCGCGGAAAGTGGCGTCTATGCCGCGCTCGATCTTGGCACCAACAATTGCCGGCTGTTGATCGCCTGTCCCACCGGCGACGGGTTCCGCGTCGTCGACTCGTTTTCGCGGATCATTCGGCTCGGTGAGGGCATCGCCGCGACCGGCTCGATCAGCGAGGCGGCGATCGAGCGGGCGATTGCCGCGCTTGCCATTTGCAGCGACAAGATCCGCTACCGCAAGGCCCGCCGGCTGCGGCTGATCGCCACCGAGGCCTGCCGCGCCGCCGGCAATGCCGAAAGCTTTCGTGCGCGCGTCGCGGCCGAGACCGGCATCGAGCTCGAGGTGATCGATCGCGAGACCGAGGCGACGCTCGCGGTGATCGGCTGCTCGCCGCTGCTCGACCCGAAGGGCCGCGGCGCCATCCTGTTCGACATCGGCGGCGGCTCGACCGAGCTGGTGCGGATCGAGCGCGATCCTGCCGCGCCCGATGCGCCGCCGCGCATCAAGGCGTGGATGTCGATCCCGCTCGGCGTCGTCACGCTGGCCGAGCATTTCGGCGGCAGGAACGTCACCCGGGACATGTATGCGCAGATGATCGATGAGGTCGCGCGCCACGTCGCGCCGTTCGCGGCCGAGCACGGTAGGGATCTGCGCGACATGCACATGCTCGGCACCTCGGGCACGGTGACCACGCTCGCCGGCGTCTTCCTCAATCTGTCGCGCTACGATCGCCGCCGCATCGACGGCATCTGGATGAACGATTGCGACGTCACGGCGACGATCCAGAAATTGCTCGGCATGAGCTACGAGGCGCGCGTCAACAACAGCTGCATCAGCGTCGAGCGCGCCGACCTCGTGCTCGCCGGCTGCGCGATCCTTGACGCCATCCGCAACGCGTTCCCGATGCCACGGCTCCGCGTCGCCGATCGCGGCCTGCGCGAAGGCATGCTGGTCGAGATGATGCGCGAGGACGGCGCGCTGCGGGCGTGCTAGAACACGCCCAATCACACCAATCCAAGAAAGATCATGGCGAAAGACACCACCGGGCGGCTGCACGTCACGGTCAAGAGCGGCGGCAAGCGAAAACTGTCGTCAAAACTCTGGCTCGAGCGCCAGCTCAACGATCCCTACGTCGCCAAGGCCAAGGCGATGGGCTACCGCTCGCGCGCGGCCTTCAAGCTGCTCGAGATCGACGACAAATATCGCCTGCTCAAGCCGGGCATGACGGTCGTCGACCTCGGCGCTGCGCCCGGCGGCTGGAGTCAGATCGCGGCCAAGCGCACCGGTGCCGCCGACGGCAAGGGCAAGGTGGTGGCGATTGATCTCCTGGAGATGGGCGAGATCCCCGGCGTCACCTTCGCGCAGCTCGACTTTCTCGACCATGACGCGCCTGAGAAGCTGATCGCGATGATGGGCGGCCGCGCCGATTTCGTGATGTCCGACATGGCCGCCAACACCACCGGCCATCGCAAGACCGATCAGCTGCGCATCATCGGCCTGGTCGAGACCGCCGCGCATTTCGCCGGCGAGGTGCTCAATCCCGGCGGCACGTTCCTGGCAAAAGTGTTCCAGAGCGGCGCCGACGCCGAACTGGTGGCGCAGCTGAAGCGCGATTTCGCGGCGGTCCGCCACGTCAAGCCGGCCGCCAGCCGGCAGGATTCTTCGGAGCGTTACGTGCTGGCGACTGGGTTTCGCGCCGCGCGAAGCTGACCGCTCCCTCGGCTAAGCCGTCGTTCTGGCTGGCATCGGATGCGATCCGGCGCGCTGCGGCAGCACCAGCACGCAGACGACGATGAAGATCGCGAGAACCGCGGACGCGATCGGGCGGCTCAGCGCAAGACCGCCGTCGCTGACCGGCTTGTCGAGGAAGTCGCCGACCGTGGCGCCCAGCGGCCGCGACAGGATGAAGGCCAGCCAAAACAGCGTCACGCGCGAGATCGAGGTCCAGTAATAGGCCGCCGCGATCGCGGCGAGCACAGCGCCGAAAACCAGCGCGCCACCCTCGTAGCCGAGGCCGGTGGAGTCGGCGATCCAGTCGCCGAGCGCGGTGCCGAGCGTCTGCGAGAACGTGATCGCGGTCCAGTAGAACGCCTCAACCCTCGGGCTGCTCACGGTGTTGACCGAGATCGACCCGAGTGACCAGTACCAGAGGCCGAGCGTGAGCAGCAGCAGGCAGAGCAGCAGCGTCGAGCCGCCGGTGTAGCCGATGCCGAGCGAGCGATCGGCGAAATCGGCCATGGTGGTGCCGAACGTCGTCGAGGCGACGATCGTGGCCCAGTACAGCACCGGGTGAAACGCCTTCGCGGCGATCTGCGCCGCAACGAGTGCCACGAGCACGGACAGGAACAGAAGGGTGCCAGCCAGGTAACCCCAGTTCAGCGTCATCGTGACGGTGTCGCCGCCGGTCTCGCCAAGCGTGGTGGCGGCAATCTTGATGATCCAGAAGACGAGCGTGACTTCCGGAACCTTGCTTCGCGTGTATTCGATGGAGTTCATAAGCGCGCTCCTGTGCGGCCACGCGCCCTTACCCGGGAAATCAGGCATGGTTTCGACGGTCGATTCAACAAAGCTTGAGCCGGCCGCGCCGGCCTGCGAGCCTCGTCCGGCGCTACGCGCCGGAGACGAGATCTAGGGATCTGTCTAAGGACGGTTTCGGTGGCTCAGCGCGCGCGGCACGACATATCAGCGCGACCGGTTGGAACCTCGGTGCCTGGCCGGAGTCGACTCTGTGCTCCCGGTCAACGCCCCCCAAGCCCACCGGGAGAAAACCCCCACCGGGTTGGCGGCCTTGGTGCAGCGTCGGGTTTCGCGCACTGGGGCCGTTTCTTGCGCGGCTGCATCTTACAACACTGGAAAATCTGATATCGCAGGCGCATATCTCTGATATGGCCACAATTGTTCAATGCAATTGCGGCGCCGAGTACCGACGCACTGAAGAGAAGTTCTTGGTGCCGCATACGGGTGACGCAATCTGCACGGTCTGCGGAGCTGCGCTGGAATCGTGGCTGGAAGCGACCCACGTTCCCACATACCAACTTGTTGAACGCCCGGATCGAGGACAGCCAGCCGGAGCGATCGGCCACCCCTAAGGGCTTGGCCGTGACCGGACGGCAGCTTGCAGTGTCCGTGCCTTGGGAGCGGCTCGTTCGATCGACTAGCCGAGCCGCTGATCGCGCGCGTTCTGGGTGTCCTCGGTCGCTGCCTTGACGGCGTCGGTGGCGGCGCGCTTCTCGGCGCCCTTGCGGCTCGAGATGTCGATCGCCTTGCGGCCGGCGATCTCGTTGCCGGCGTCGGCCGGCATCTGCCAGAAGAACCAGGCCGAGGCCGCCGAGATCAACGAGACCACGATGAAGGCCGGTCCGAACACGTCGGCGGAGAGCTCGGTCTGGTGATGCAGCGCCAGCGTGGTTTCGACCGAGAACGCGCCGACCGCGACGCCGGCGGACACTGCGAGCTGCTGGTTGACGCTGACGAGGGTGGTGGCGCGGCTCATCTGCGGCGCCTCGACCTCGGCATAGGCGACCGTGTTGATCGCGGTGAACTGCAGCGAGCGGAAGAAGCCGCCGACCACCAGGATGGTGAAGATCAGCATCAGCGGCGTCGAGATCGTGAACAGGGCGCAGGCGGCGAGGAAGGCCGAGCTGACCACCGCGTTGACCGTCATCATGTTGCGGAAGCCGAAGGCCTTGATGATGCGCGCCGCCAGCGTCTTCATGCCCATGGCGCCGACCGCAGAGGCGAAGGTGACGAGGCCGGACTGGAACGGCGACAGGCCGAAGCCGACCTGCATCAGCAGCGGCAGCAGAAACGGCAGCGCGCCGATGCCGAGCCGGAACATGAAGCCGCCGACGATCGACGCGCGCATGGTCGGCAGCCGCAGCAAGCCGAAATCGAGCACCGGCGATCCGGTGCGCCGGGCGTGGATGACGTAGAGCGTCATCGACACGGTGCCGACCCCGACGAGCGCGGCGACGATCGGCCATGGCAGCAGATTGAGGCCGGCGACCGACAGCCCGAAGGCGATGCCGGCAAGGCCGATGCCGGCCAGCACCAGGCCCATCAGATCGAAGCGCTCGGGATCCTCGCTCTTGATCGGGTCGATGTATTTCAGCGCCAGGAAGATGCCGAGCAGCCCGATCGGGATGTTGATCAGGAAGATCCAATGCCAGGAGAAATAGGTGGTGATGAAGCCGCCGAGCGGCGGCCCGATCACCGGGCCGATCAGCGCCGGGACCGTCACCCAGGCCATCGCGTTGACCAGCGCGCTCTTGTCGACCGAGCGCAGCAGCACCAGCCGCCCGACCGGGGTCATCATCGCGCCGCCGAGGCCCTGCAGGATGCGGGCGAACACGAAATCGGTCACCGAGGACGACAGCGCGCAGCCGATCGACCCCAGCATGAAGACGGCAACCGCGCCGGCAAACACGATGCGGGCGCCGAAGCGGTCCGCGGTCCAGCCGCTGGCCGGGATGAATACCGCAAGCGACAGCAGATAGGAGGTGATCGCGAGCTTCAGCGTCAGCGGGCTGGTGCCGATATCGGCGGCGATCGCCGGCAGCGAGGTCGCAATCACCGTGGAGTCCATGTTTTCCATGAACAGGGCGGTGGCCACGATGAGCGGGATCAGGCGTTGTTTGTTCATCAAAATAGGACAGCTGTGCTGAAAAGGCGGGCGAGGGGGCCATATCATCCTGCCCTCGGCCACGCTATTGCGGAACCCGGTAAACCACCTAAATCCAGCGTGACACTGCTATGCATCCGCCCGTGTCCAAAGGTTCGCCGTGATTTACGTCCTTGCCGCTCTCTTGCCGCCGATCGGGCTGCTCCTGAACGGACAGCCGTTTTCGGCCATCTTCAACCTGGTCCTGATCGTGTTTTGCGCGATTTTCGGGCTGTTTTTCCACGTCTTGCTGCTGGTGCCGTCGGCCCATGCGGTGATCGCGGTCCACATGAAGCGCGAGGACCGGCGCCATCGCGAGGTGGTCGAGGCGATCCGCCGCCACGGGCCGCCGCAGGGATATCGCTAGGAGGGCTACAGGCCCCCCTGAACAGGCCCGCTAAAAAGCCTGTGCATGGCTGGCAAACACTTTGATTCGTCATGCCGCCATGCTATCGACCAGCGTCAACCCCACCGATGGGCGCCGATTCGACGGTGACGCAGCGAGCGTCGCCGGAGGTTGCGCTCATCCGTAAGACCATCGCGGCTCGGCCGCAGATAAGGAGTTGGCAATGGCCACGGGATTTCCGGCTATCCGCGAAGCTTTCACGTTCGACGATGTGCTTCTGAAGCCCGGTCTGTCCGACGTCCTGCCCTCGGAAGTCGATATCCGCTCGCGCGTCACCCGCGCGATCTCGCTCAACATCCCGATCATGGCGTCCGCGATGGACACCGTCACCGAGGCGCGCATGGCGATCGCGATGGCGCAGGCCGGCGGCCTCGGCGTCATCCATCGCAACTTCGATCCCGACGGGCAGGCCGCGCAGGTGCGGCAGGTCAAGAAGTTCGAATCCGGCATGGTGGTCAATCCGCTCACCATCGGTCCCGACGCCACGCTGTCGGACGCGCTAACGCTGATGAAGGATCACGGCATCTCCGGCATCCCGGTCGTGACCGGTGCGGGCAAGAACGTGCCGGGCAAGCTGGTCGGCATCCTGACCAACCGCGACGTGCGCTTTGCCAGCGATCCCAGGCAGAAGGTCTCGGAGCTGATGACGCACGAGAACCTCGTGACCGTGCGCGAGGGCGTCAGCCAGGACGAGGCCAAGCGGATGCTGCATCAGCACCGCATCGAAAAGCTCCTGGTCGTCGACGACCAGTATCGCTGTGTCGGCTTGATCACCGTCAAGGACATCGAGAAGGCGGTCGCCCATCCGCTCGCGTGCAAGGACGCGCAGGGCCGGCTGCGCGTCGCCGCCGCGACCACGGTCGGCGAGACCGGCTATGAGCGCACCGAGCGGCTGATCGATGCCGGCGTCGACGTCGTCGTGGTCGACACCGCGCACGGTCACTCGCGGCATGTGCTCAATGCCGTCAACCGCATCAAGCGGCTCTCCAACGCCGTGCAGGTCGTGGCGGGCAACGTCGCGACCGAGGGCGGCGCGCAGGCGCTGATCGATGCGGGCGCCGACTGCATCAAGGTCGGCATCGGCCCGGGCTCGATCTGCACCACGCGCATCGTCGCCGGTGTCGGCGTGCCGCAGCTCACCGCGATCATGGATGCGGTGGCGGCGGCGAAGAAGGCCGACGTGCCCGTGATCGCCGACGGCGGCATCAAATATTCCGGCGACCTCGCCAAGGCGCTCGCCGCCGGCGCTGACATCGCGATGGTCGGCTCGCTGCTCGCCGGCACCGACGAGACGCCCGGCGAAGTGTTCCTGTGGCAGGGCCGATCCTACAAGGCCTATCGCGGCATGGGTTCGGTCGGCGCGATGGCGCGCGGCTCGGCCGACCGCTATTTCCAGCAGGACATCAAGGACACGCTGAAGCTGGTCCCTGAAGGCATCGAGGGCCAGGTGCCCTACAAGGGCCCGGTCGGCAACGTGATGCACCAGCTCGCCGGCGGCCTCAGGGCTGCGATGGGCTATGTCGGTGCGAAGGACATCAAGGATTTCCACGACAAGGCCGAGTTCGTCCGCATCACCGGCGCGGGCTTGCGTGAGAGCCACGTCCACGACGTGACCATCACGCGCGAGGCCCCGAACTATCCGGGCGGGGTGTAAGTCCACAACTGTCATTCCGGGATGGCGCGTTGGCACCAGGCCCGGAATCTCGAAATGGCGGGGATTGAGCGGACAATGAGATTCGCGGCGATACCCACCTCAGTCCTCCCCCGCAAGCGGGAGAGGGAGCGCTAGGCGAGCCAGCGCTTGCGTCGCTTGTAGTGCTTCACATCGCGATATGATTTCTGCTTGTCTCCGGCGACGCCAAGGTAGAACTCCTTGACGTCCTCGTTGGCGGCGAGCGCGCGCGCTTCGCCGTCCATCACCACGCGGCCATTTTCGAGAATGTAGCCGTGGCTCGCATATTTGAGCGCCATGTTGGTGTTCTGCTCGGCGAGGAGGAAGGATACGCCTTCCTTGGCGTTGAGATCCTTAACGATTTCGAAAATCTCTTCGACGATCTGCGGCGCGAGGCCCATCGATGGTTCGTCGAGCAGGATCATCTTCGGGCGCGACATCAGCGCGCGCCCGATCACGCACATCTGCTGTTCGCCGCCCGACGTATAGCCGGCGGTGGAGTTGCGTCGCTCTTTGAGGCGGGGGAAATAGGCGTAGACCCGTTCAACGTCCTGCGCGATCGCGAACTTGCCATCGGTCCGCGTAAAGGCGCCGGTCAGGATGTTCTCCTCGACCGTAAGATGGGGGAAGGCTCGCCGGCCCTCCATCACCTGAATGCAGCCGCGTCGCACCACGTCGTTTGGCGACAGCGACTTCACCTCGACGCCGTTGAACAGGATCGAGCCCTTGGTGACCTCGCCGCGCTCTGCGTGCAGCAGATTGGAGATCGCCTTCAGGGTCGTCGTCTTGCCGGCGCCGTTGGCGCCGAGAAGCGCGACAATGCCGCCGCGCGGGACCTCCAGCGAGACGCCCTTCAACACGAGGATGACGTGATCGTAGACAGCCTCGATATTGTTGACCGATAGAATCAGAGCTGCCGCTTCCGTCGCAGCGGCGACCGCCTTGGCGTTTGACACGCGCAGACCTCCAAGCAGTTGCACCTTCCGGGATCCGGGAGCAGCCAAACTGCCCCCGGATCGCGCGGGCTCAGGTTTCCTTCGCGCAATCGCGCGGCTGGATCTTCTTCTCCGCGGCATACTTCGCGGACACATCGGCGACGAGCGGTTCGATGAGCGATTCGTCAGCCGTGTACCAGTCGGAGATCACTTTCCAACCCTTGCCATCCCATTGCTGGACGCGCCCGTAGCGCGCGCCCTCATGGTCGGAGCAGGAAATGCTGACCGGCTTCAACATCCCCTCAAAGCCGAGTTCCTTGATACGATCAGCGGTGAGGATGAGGTTCTCAAGCCCCCAACGGACCTGCTCGCCCGTCAGCGGTTTCTTGCCGAACTTTTCCTGTGCCTTGCGGATTGCCTCCACGCCGAGCATGGCATTCGTCATGCCGCGGTTGTAGAGAATTTCGCCAATTTTGCCAGGTTCTGTCGAACCTTTGCCCTTCGCGTAGAGATATTTCTCTATGTCGGCATGAACGAGAAACTTGCCGGCGCCGTGCTGAAGCATCAGCGATTTGTAGCCGGCGGCCTGATCACCTGCCGGCGTCACATCCGGCTCTGCGCCTGACCACCAGACGCCGATCATCTTGTCGCGCGGATAGGCGACGGCGGCCGCTTCCTTGATTGCCGTGCTGTTCATGACGCCCCAGCCCCAGACCAGGACATAGTCCGGCCGGTTCTGGCGGATCGCCAGCCATTGCGACTTCTGCTCGACGCCCGGATGCGTGACGGGGATGGGCGTGAAGTCGAAGCCGTACTTCTGCGCCAGCACTTGCAGCATCGGAATCGGCTCTTTGCCATAGGGGCTGTCATGGTACAGCAGCGAAATCTTCCTGCCTTTCAGCTTGTCGAAGCCGCCGAGTTCCTTGGCGACGTACTGGATCGCGATATCGGCCGCGGACCAGTAGGTGCCGAGCAATGGAAAATTATAGGCGAACACCGCGCCGTTCTTGGAATCAGCACGGCCGTACCCCATCGTGATGATCGGGATCTTGTCTGTCGCGGTCTTTTCGGTGAGTGCGAAAGTGATGCCGGTCGACAGCGGATTGATGAACGCCGCGCCGGTTGGACCCTTGCTCTTCAGACGCTCGTAACACTCCACGCCCCTATCGGTCGCGTAACCCGTCTCGCATTCCTCGATTAGAATCTTGACGCCGTTGATGCCGCCGTCACGTTCATTGATCAGGTTGTAATAGTCTACAACGCCGTTTGCGTAGGGCGCGCCGTTCACAGCGTACGGTCCGGTCCGGTAGGACAGAATTGGAATGAACTGCTCGTTTTGCGCTGCGGCCGGTGCGCTCAACGCCGCGCCGGCCAGGGCGGCCGCCAGTATCAATACATTGCGTGCAACACTTGCCATATTGATATCCTCCTCGTTTAAAGTCCCTCTTTTCCGTCCGCGTTGCTTCCTTCCTCTCCGTTGTCGGCGGCCGCCATCCGCGTTGCGATCGTGGCGCGATCGCTCCTTCAATAGGGAAACGGCCAAAGTCTGAGCTTCTCCTTGCCGATCGATATCAGCCTGGCGAAGCCATGGGGTTCCTTGATGAGCAGATAGCAGATCAAGGATCCGAAGATGATGAACTGGAGGTGAGTGATCGTTTGCGTCGACAGTGGCAGGCCGAGCTCGGTCGGAATCACATTCAGCATGATCGGCATGATGAGGATGAAAGCCGCCCCGATGAACGAACCCATGATCGATCCGAGCCCGCCGATGATGACCATGAACAGAAGCTCTAGCGAGCGGTCGATCGAGAACGCAAGCGGCTCCCATGAACCGAGGTAGACGAACGCCCAGAGCGCACCCGCCACCCCGATGATGAACGAAGACACCGCGAAGGCCGTGAGCTTTGCATAGAGCGGTCGGATGCCGATCAGCTCGGCGGCGATATCCATGTCGCGGATCGCCATCCACTGCCGGCCGAGATTACCGCGAACGAGATTCTTCGCCAGCACCGCCATCACGGTTACGAAGAGCAGGCACAGCAGGTAGCGCTCGACCGGCGTGCGAACGATCATGCCGAAGAAATCCAGTTCCGGCGCATTCACCGATCCCGACGGGGCGTAGTTGGTGAACCACGGGAGCCGCAGGAACGCCCAATCGAAGAAGAACTGCGCGGCGAGCGTTGCGACCGCCAGGTAGAGACCCTTGATCCGCAGACTGGGAATGCCGAACAGGATTCCGGCACAGGCCGCCATCAACCCGCCCAGCAGGATGGATGCGAGCACGGGCAACGGTGGGATCGCGATCGCGAAACCAAGCCAGGCAAGCGGGATATGAACGCCGGTCGCCAGCTTGTAGGCGGAATAGGCGCCGATCGCCATGAACGCGCCGCTGCCGAGCGAGATCTGGCCGCAATAGCCGACCAGAATGTTTGTTCCGATGGCAGCGAGCGCCAGGATGAGGAAGGGCAGCAGGATGGCCCACAACAGATAGTCGGTGCGGAACGGCCAGATACGGAAACTGGCCAACAGCGGCACGCCGATGAACGCAATCCCGAGCAGAATAGCGAGCGCAATACGATCCTGACGGATCGGGAAGATCGCCATGTCCTCCGCGTAGTTCGTCTTGAACTGGCCGGCTTCGCGATAAAGCACAACGATCTCCTTGCCTCAGATGCGTTCGATGATGCGCTCGCCGAACAGACCCTGTGGCCGCAACAGCAGCACCGCCAACGCCAGTACGTAGGCAAACCAATATTCGATGCCGCCGCCGATCGATGGCCCGAGATAGACCTCTGCGAGCTTCTCACCCGCGCCGACAATGAGCCCGCCGACGATGGCTCCGGGAATGGAGGTGAGGCCGCCGATAATCAGGACGGGCAGAGCCTTGAGCGCGAGAAACGTGATGGAGAACTGCACGCCAAGCTTGGTCCCCCACACGGTCGCGGCGACCAGCGCAACGAGGCCGGCAACGAGCCAGACCACGAACCAGATCCAACTGATTGGAATCCCGATCGAGTGCGCGGCCAAATGATCGTCGGCCACGGCCCTGAGCGCGCGACCGGTCTTGGTACGCTGAAAGAAGACGGCGAGGCCGGCGACCAGGACGCCTGCGATCAATGCGCCCCAGACATCCAGCTTGTTGACCAGAATCCCACCCGGGAACAGGCCTTCAAACAAGAACCAGGCGTCGGTCGGGAACAGCCGCAACGGGTAGACATCCGATCCGAAGATCATCTCCGCGGCGCCTTCGATGACGAATGTCACGCCGATCGTCGACATGAACAGCGTCAGGGCGTCCTGGTTGACGAGAGGCCCGATTACCAACCGCTCGATGAGCCAGGCCGTTGCCGCCATGATCACGGCGGCAAAGCCGATCGCGAGGACGACCGCGACCCAAAGCGGAAGGCCGTTGGCGACCAGGAGGTCGAGGGCGCGAACAAGCGCCAATCCCGCGAGCAAAACCATTGCTCCCTGCGCATAATTGAATACGCCGGATGCCTTGAAGATCAGTACGAAGCCGAGCGCGACCAGCGAATAGAGCACGCCGGACATCAATCCGCCGATAAGGACCTCGAGAAACTGACCCAATGCGATCATGGACGCACCTCAATGCGCGACGCCAAGATATGCGTCGATGACGGCTTGACTCATCTTCACTTCAGCAGGCGTGCCGTCGGCGATCTTGACGCCGTGATCCAGCACCGCGACGCGATCCGACAGATCCATGACCACGGCCATGTCGTGCTCGATCAGGGTGATGGTCGTGCCGTAGTGATTGTTCACATCAATGATGAACCGCGACATGTCCTCCTTCTCCTCGAGGTTCATGCCTGCCATCGGCTCGTCGAGGAGAAGAAGGTCCGGCTCCATCGCGAGAGCGCGACCGAGTTCGACACGCTTCTGCAAGCCGTATGGCAAACGCCCGACCGGTACCTTGCGGATTGTCTCGATTTCGAGAAAGTCGATGATCTCCTCGACCTTGCGCCGATGCTCGACCTCCTCCGCGAGAGCAGGGCCATAGCGCAGCGCCTGCCACAACAGCCCGCGGCGCACCTTCAAGGTGCGCCCCGTCATGATGTTGTCGAGCGCGCTCATGCCCTTGAACAGGGCGACATTCTGAAAAGTACGCGCGATGCCGCCGCGCGCCGCCTCGAAAGGCTGCATTTTGGCCCGGGTGCGTCCCTTGAAGGTGATGGCACCATGGTTTGGATGATAGAAACCGTTGACGACGTTCAGCATCGAGGTCTTGCCGGCGCCGTTGGGGCCTATGATGGCTCGAATTTCGCCTTTTCTGACGTTGAACGAAACGTCTCGCAGCGCCTTGACGCCGCCGAAGGCCAGCGCCACGCCCTCGACCTCCAGCAGGATTTCGTTGGTGTCCGGCGCTCTCATGCTGCCCTTCCGAGCGATTCTGCCGGAGCGATGACTTGCATGTCGCGAACCTTGACCTGTGCCGCGATCTTGCCCTTCCGGCCATCCTCAAAAGTCACTTCCGTGGAAATGTCGGCCTCGTGCGCTCCGTTGTAGAGGGCGGTGACCAATGGCGCATAGCGTTCGGCAATGAAGCGGCGGCGCACCTTCTGCGTGCGGGTCAGTTCGCCGTCATCCGCGTCGAGCTCCTTGTGCAGAATGAGGAAGCGGCGAATCTGGGCGCCCGCAAGCTGCTTTTCCGCGGCCAGGGAGCGGTTCACTGCGGCAACGTCTTTGGCGACCATGTCGTAGACCAGCGGATGCCCGGCAAGCTCGTGATAGGATCCGTAGGCGACGTTGTTGCGTTCGGCCCAATTCGCGACCGCGACGGGGTCGATGTTGAGCATCGCGCAGACGAACTCCCTGGAGTCGCCGAACGTGATCGCTTCCTTGATATTGGGGTAGAACTTCAGCTTGTTCTCGAGGTACTTGGGGGCAAACATCGTGCCGTCAGCCAATCGACCGACGTCCTTCGCACGATCGATGACCTTCAAATGCCCGGTCTTCTCGTCGAAAAAGCCCGCATCGCCGGTCCTGACGTATCCGTCCGATGTCATGGCTTCCGCGGTCTTTGCCTGGTCCTTGAAATATCCGAGGAACATGCCGGGCGAGCGGAACTGCACTTCGCCCGATTCCGCAATGCGGATATCGACGTTGGGCGCCGGCGGACCAACCGTATCCGAGTAGATCTCGCCATCGGGCTGGCAGGTTACATAGAGGAACGCTTCGGTCTGGCCGTAGAGCTGTTTCAGGTTCAGGCCGATCGAGCGGTAGAACGCGAACAGATCCGGACCGATAGCTTCGCCTCCAGTGTAGGCGACGCGCACCTGGGACAGGCCAAGAACGTTCTTGAGGGGCTCGTAGACCAGCCAGCGGCCGAGCGCATAGATCAATCGGCCTGACAGCGGCACCGGGCGTCCCGTCAGGACTTGCTCGCCATACCGCTGCGCGACGTCGAGAAAGTAGCTGAACAATCGCCGCTTGATCGGTGCGGCGTCCTCCATCCGGACCATCAGCCGTGTCAACATGGCCTCGAAAATTCGTGGCGGAGCCAGATAGAAGGTTGGTCCGATCTCATGCCGATCCTGCTCGATCGTGTCGCTGCTTTCCGGACACGCCATGCAGTATCCGGCCACCAGGCCCTGCACATAGCTGACATAGTGATCGCCCGCCCAGGCCAGCGGCAGATAGGCGAGCACCACGTCCTTGTCGGTCAGTCTGTCGAACCGCGTGGTGTCGATTGCAGCATCGATGCAGTTTCGCGCCGACAGCATGACGCCCTTCGGCGCACCGGTCGTTCCGGACGTGTAGAGGATGACCGCGATGTCCGAACCGTTGCCCGCCCGAATGGATTCATCGATCCGTTCGCCAAGCTTTGGCTCGGCCGCAAGCGCGGTGCGGCCGTCCTCGATGATATCGCCGATAGCGATCAGTCGACTGCGGTCGTAGCCGTCAAGCCCGCGCGGCTCGTCGTAGACAATCTTGTCGAGTTGCGGCAGCCGGTCGGACACGGACAAGACCTTGTCGACCTGCTCCTGGTCCTGCGCCGCGACCAGCTTCGCGTCGGCATGAGCGAGAACAAAGGCAAGCTCATCCGCCACGGCATCCGAATAGACCGGAACGGGAATGGCGCGCAGCACCTGCGCTGCCATCATGGTCCAGTAAAGCTTCGGCCGATTTGAGCCGACTACGGCGACCGTGTCGCCTTGGCGCAAGCCAAGGCGATGCAAGCCCACAGCGTAGGCACGTATGATCTCGGCAACTTGAGCCCAGGTCCAGCTCTGCCAGATGCCAAGATCCTTGTGCCGAAACGCTGGCCGCGTGCCAAACTGCGCGCTGTTTCGCAGCAGCAATTTGGGAAACGTGTCATACGATCCGCCGCCGGCCATGTCGGTCTCGATCCAAAAACCGGAGCGTTGGTTCGCTCCTGTTATGGTGATGCCTGTCCCTTTTTTGGGTAACAGCCATGCGAGTGCCGCATGCTCCGAGACTACAGCGAATCGAAAGTCCGACAAGTGCCAGATTGATAGATCGCGTTCCAGCGCGGACGCGGGACGGGGGATGGTCTACCGGGTGCCGGTCGTCCGAAGGTGAATCCGGCCGCCAAACCAAAGACCTTGCGGTGCGAAGAAGCTGGTCGGCTCCTCAAGAGGTAATCCCAATGGTTTGGGAGGCCTCACATACGTCGGCCGGCTCCACGGAGCGGACCGACGTCCTCGCCACTTAGCTTTCGAGGGGAGGCGACAAACCGATCGCCCACTGCGCGGCGGCGCTCGTCGCGACCCATGGACGGCTGCTACGCGTTAGCTCCGTCGCGCCGGATGCCGAGGTCGGTTCGGGAGAATCGAGCATGGCCGCTTCGTTCGCTGGTGGCATGCCTTGATCGACTTGCCGACACCAGATTCCGGGGGCGGTCCTGCGGACCGCCCCGGGACGACGGCGCCGTTTCGAGCACCTTTGCTTGCGAAATGACGGGCATCATTTCAAACACCGTTTCAAACAAGCGCGCGCGAAACAGCAAATCCATCTCCCTTGCGGGGAGCTGGATTGCATGACTACGTGTGCGCCACGAACCAATCACCCCAAGAGGAAAAATCATGTCCCAAGGAAAGCGCATCGTTCTCGCCTCGCGCCCGCACGGCGAGCCCACGCCGGCCAATTTCAGGCTCGAGGACTACACGCCGCCGACGCCGGGCGCCGGCGAGGTGCTGCTGCGCACCATCTGGCTGTCGCTCGATCCCTATATGCGCGGCCGCATGGCCGACGGTCCGTCCTATGCCGCACCGGTGCCGGTCGGCGGCGTGATGGAAGGCGGTACGGTGAGCGAGGTGATCGCGTCCAACAATCCCGCCTTTGCCAAGGGCGATATCGTGCTGTCGCGCGCGGGCTGGCAGACCCATGCGCTGTCCGACGGTAAGGGCCTCGCCAAGATCGATCCGAAGATCGCGCCGATCTCGACCGCAGTCGGTGTGCTCGGCATGCCCGGCATGACCGCCTATACCGGCCTGCTCGAGATCGGCAAGCCGCAGGCGGGCGAGACGGTGGTGGTTGCCGCGGCGTCCGGCGCGGTCGGCTCGGCGGTCGGCCAGATCGCCAAGATCAAGGGCGCGCGGGCGATCGGCATCGCCGGCGGCAAGGACAAATGCGCCTACGTCAAGAACGAGCTCGGCTTCGACGAGTGCCTCGACCATCGCGATCCCAATCTTGCGGCGAAGCTCAAGGAAGCCTGCCCGAAGGGCATCGATGTCTATTTCGAGAATGTCGGCGGCGCGGTGTTCGACGCGGTGTTTCCGCTGCTCAACGCATTCGCGCGCATCCCGGTCTGCGGCCTGATCGCGCACTATAACGACACCGAAGCGCATGCCCCGAAATGGGCCGGCGCGATGATGCGCAACATCCTGACCAAGCGGCTGACCTTCCGCGGCTTCATCGTCAGCGATTTCGCCGCCATGCATGGCGACTTCCTGCGCGACATGTCGCAGTGGGTGCGCGAGGGCAAGGTCAAGTACAAGGAGTTCGTGACCGAGGGCCTCGACAGCGCGCCGGAGGCCTTCATGGGCCTGCTGAAGGGCGCCAATTTCGGCAAGCAGCTGGTCCGGATCGGGCCGGACAAGGCGTGAGGGATAGCGTTTTCGAGCGAAGTGGGCACCGGTTCGCGTGAAGAAAACGCATCAGAACGGGGCTTTCCAGCTCCCATTCCGCGCAACAAAGTATCAAAAACGCCACAATGGCGGGGTTTTGGGGGCTATTCGGCCCCCATTTGCTTGACGGGGACCGGCGGCAGTTGATTCAATATGGCTATATTTCAGGTGTAGCCATGATTTTTGAAGCTATTGTTGTCGGGGTCATTCTGCTCGCCGTCGGCTATTGGGCGACGATGTTCGTCATGGGCCGCCGCGACGACGTCTTGCATGGAAAATTCGTCGAGGAGCAGCCGGCTGCCGAGCCGGTCCGCTTCGTGCCGCGCGTGCAGCCCGCGCCGGCGCAGCCGAACAAGGACTCGCTGCAAGCGCTGCTCACGGTCATCAAGCGGGACCTGCACGACGCGGCGCGGAGCTAGGTTCGGCTCAGGCCGGCTGCTTGCCGAGCAGCATGTCCAGGTCGACATCGACCTGACCCTTGGCCCTGACGTGGCGAACCTCGAAGCTGTCCGGCTGGAAGCGGTACTCGACGAGGCCAACTTCCTTGATGCCGATCACTTCCTGCCGCGCATCTGAAATGATGAAGCCGGCCGAGGGCGCCCAGACGTGTCTGACATGCTCGAACGTGTAGTCGCGGCGCTGGTGCACGTGGCCGCTGCCGACCAGGCGCCAATCGACCTTACCGAACATCTCGATCAGGCGCCGCCGCGCTGGCTGCGGCACGTAGCGGATCGCGGTCTCGACGCGTTCGGCATCGTAGGGTACGTCGAGATAGAGCGGCTTGTGCAGGAACAGCGCGACCGGCCTGCCGACCGTCTTGTCGAGCACGCCTGCGAGCCAGTCGAATTGCGCGGCCTCGCTGTCGAGACCGGTGTTCATGATCAGCGAATTGAGGCCGATGAAGCACCAGCCGGCGGCGTCGAAATGCCAGCGATCCTCGCCGAGCACCGAGGTAAAGGCGCGGCGCGTCTCTTCGGTCGGCAGTTGCGCCGGAACCGGACCGACCGCGGTCGGATTGTCGCCGATGTCGTGATTGCCCGGTAAATAGAGGCAATCGACCGGCAGCGCGTTGTGCAGCTCCTTGGCGAACACCAGATCGTCGCGGCTGGTCGGCCCGTCGAACGCGACGTCGCCGGAGTTGAGCACGAGATCGGGACGCGTCGCGTCGATGTGCTCGCTGACGCGATGAAAGTTGTCGACCAGCGGCTTGAAGCGGCGCGCGAGGTGGGTATCGGAGATCTGGGTCAGGCGAAACTGGGGCATGCATCGATCCTTTCGGCCGAACTATAGCGTCGGCGCGAAGTCGGAACGATGACGATTTCGCCGCGTTCTTCGCTGCTCTGTTTGATGCGGCGTTTGAAGTCTTGTTTGACTCCGGCGCTTTCGCGCGAGCGCTAGATCGCCAGCTACTGCATCGAGCGGGCGGGCGGGACAGGCGGGCTGACGCGGCTTCCGAGCAGCCAGGTGACTGAAACCGTCATTGTTCCCAGGAGTTGGTCAGCCGGGCTCGGACGATGGTTCAACGGGTTACCGCGTACGCTTCATTGTCAGGGGCGGCCGTGGCGGCTAAGAGGGCGGCCGGGCGCCCGTGGCGGAGGGAGATTCTTGATGTCGGTTCAAATGGTTCTATTGCCGGTCTTCGTCCAGATTGGGCTCACCTTCGCGCTCCTGTTCGGGATGGCGACGCTGCGCACGCGGACCCTGGCGAGCGGCGAGACCAAGATGGCCGATATCGCGTTGCGCCAGCCGAACTGGCCGGAGCGCGCCACCCAGCTCGGCAATTGCTTCGCCAACCAGTTCGAGCTGCCGGTGCTGTTCTATGTCCTGATCGCCATTGCGCTGCCGATCCGCCATGCCGATCTGTTCATCGTGCTGATGTCCTGGGTGTTCGTGGTGACGCGGTTCGCCCATGCCGGCGTCTTCGTCACCTCCAACGACGTGCGGCCGCGCTCGCTCGCCTGGTTCGCCGGCGTGCTGGTGCTGGCGGCGATGTGGCTGTATTTCGCGCTCAGGATCCTGCTGCTGATCTGATGCGCCCAACCGAAAGAGATCAATGACCCCTGCTGCCCGGCTTTCCGCCGCGATCGAGCTGATCGCCACTATCGATGCACAGCGCATTCCTGCGGCCAAGGCGCTGAAGGAATGGGGCACTGCGCACCGCTATGCCGGCTCCGGCGATCGCGCCGCGATCTCCGGCCTGATCTGGGATGTGCTGCGCCGGCAGTCCTCCGCGGCCTATCTGATGGACGATGCCAGCGCCCGGTCGCGGGTGCTCGGCATGCTCAAGCTCGAGCGCGGCATGGACATCCCGACGATCTCGGCGCTGTGCGACGGCGGCCGCTTTGCGCCGGATCCGCTCACCGCGACTGAAGAGGCTGCATTGGCTTCGCGTTCGCTCAAGGCCGCGCCGGCGCATGTCGCGGGCGACTATCCGGACTGGCTCGACCCGTATCTGGCGAAAGTGTTCGGCGACGACCGCGCCGCGGAGGCGACCGCGATGGCGAGCCGCGCGCCGCTCGATCTGCGCGTCAACACGCTGCGCGGCAAGCGCGAGAAGGTGCTGCCGCGGTTGTCGCATCTCGGTGCGAAGGAAACGCCGTGGTCGCCGCTCGGCCTGCGCATCGAGCTCGGCGCCGACGCGCGCAATCCCGGCATCCACGCCGAGGAGGATTTCATCAAGGGCGCCATCGAAGTCCAGGACGAGGGCTCGCAGCTCGCCGCGCTGTTCTCGGCGGCGAAGCCCGGCGAGCAGGTAATCGACCTCTGCGCCGGCGCCGGGGGCAAGACGCTCGCGATAGCGGCGATGATGCAAGGCAAGGGCCGGCTGATCGCGACCGACAGCGACAAGCGCCAGCTCGCGCCGATCCATGAGCGGCTGTCGCGCGCCGGCGTGCACAATTGCGACGTGCGTACGCCGCGCGGCGAGGAGGACGTGCTGTCCGACATCAAGGCCTCCGCCGATCTCGTGCTGATCGACGCGCCGTGCACCGGCACCGGCACCTGGCGGCGCAATCCCGACGCCAAATGGCGGATGCGCCCGGGCGCGCTCGAGGTGCGGCTGAAGGATCAGGCCGAGGTACTGGAGCGCGCCGCGCCGCTGGTGAAGTCCGGCGGCCGCATCGCCTACATCACCTGCTCGGTGCTGGCGGAGGAGAATGGCGAGCAGGTCAGGGCTTTCGTCGCGCGGCACCCGGAATTCTCCGTGCAGCCGCCGGAGCAGACCGCATCGGTGCTGTGGGACAAGGCGGAAGCCTTTGCCGAAGCCGCGCTGCAATCGCCAGAGGGCCTGCTGATGACGCCGCGCCGCACCGGCACAGATGGATTCTTCGTCAGCATCCTCAAGCGGCGACCGTCATCCTGAGGTGCACGCCGAGCGCTGCGCCAGCAGTGCTCGGTGGGCCTCGAAGGATGGGATGGAGCCGGGCCGTCGACCCTTCGAGACGCGCGCAACAGCGCGCTCCTCAGGGTGACGGGACAGTGCAAACGCTCTGTGGCACCGGCGTCTTGCTCACCGCAATGACCCAGTACAATAGCGCGACGCCACTGATCGCAGCGCCCAACACGCAGACGCCGAGCCAGCCCGCGGCGGCATAGGCCATCGTCGAAGCGATCGCGCCGAGCCCGCTGCCGATCGAATAGAACACCATGTAGACGCCGATCAGGCGGCTCGACGCCTCCGGGCGCGCGGCGACGATCAGGCTCTGGTTCGTGACGTGGACGGCCTGCACCGCGAAATCGATCATGAGAACGCCGGCGAGCACCAGCCACAGCGACGTGTGCAGGCAGGCGATCGGCGCCCAGCCGGCGAGCATCAGCAGCAGCGACAATCCGGTGGTGCGCTGGCCCCAGCCGCGATCGGCGAGGCGGCCGGAATTGCGCGCCGCCAGCGCGCCGGCGAGGCCGGCAATGCCGAGCATGCCGATCGCGGTGTGCGACAGCGACAGCGGCGGCGCCGCGAGCGGCAGCACGACCGAGCTCCAGAACGCGCTGAAGCTCGCGAACACCAGCAGCGCGAACACGGCGCGCTCGCGCAACACCGGCTCCTCGGCGAACAGCGCGGTCGTCGAGCGCAACAGCCTTGCATAGGATGATCCGGTCAGCGCCCGCGGCGGCTGCCGCGGCAGCACATAGGCGAGCAGCGCGGCCATCGCCAGCATCAGCACGGCCGAGGTCAGGTAGACCATGCGCCATCCGCCGATATCGGCTAGCGTACCCGAGGCAAAGCGGGCGAGCAGGATGCCCGACACGACGCCGCTTTGAATGGTGCCGATGGTCTGTCCGCGCTCGGCCGGCGCAGCCGATGTCGCGGCGAAGGCGACGATCACCTGGATGACCACGGCGAGCAGCCCGACCAGCGCCATTCCGAAAAAGAGCACGGCCGCGTTCGGCGCGGTGCCGACCACGACGAGCGCCGCCGCGGACAGCATGATCTGGCCGACGATCAGCTTGCGGCGGTCCCAGAGGTCGCCGAGCGGTACGATCAGCATCAGGCCGAAGGCGAGGCCGACCTGGGTCAGCGTCACCACGATGCCGATCGCGGCAAGGGTGATGCCGAGATCCTGCGCCATGGTGTCGAGCAGCGGCTGGGCCGAATAGATGTTGGCGACGCTGAGCCCGCAGGCGACCGCAAACAGCAGCACGATCGCGGGTGAAAGCCGCCCCGTAGCCATGTCGCCCGGCTTTGCCGGTTCCGCCGTCGTCGCATCCTGGGTGCTCATCATCGCCTCCGCTGCAAATCCAATCTAGTCTCATAAAGAGACCAGTTGCACCCGATGCTGTCTAGTCCTATTTTAATACCAGTTCGGAATCGTGATCGAGGGAGATGGACCGCGATGAAGCGGACTGCATTCGCCAGGGCGGAATGCCCGGTGGCGCGCGCGCTGGATGCGATCGGCGACTGGTGGTCGCTCTTGATCGTGCGCGACGCGTTCGATGGCCTGCGCCGGTTCGGCGACTTCCAGAAGAACCTCGGCATCGCCAAGGGCATGCTGACGGCGCGGCTGCGCAAGCTGGTCGAGCTAGGCGTGCTCGAGCAGGTCGCGGCGTCCGACGGCAGCGCCTACCTCGAATATGCGCTGACCAAGCGGGGACACGACCTGTTCCCGATCGTGGTCTCCTTAAGGCAATGGGGCGAGGCGCATCTCTATGCGCGCGGCGAGGCGCATTCGGTGCTGCTGGACAAGGCCGGGCAGGCGGTCGGCCAACTCGTGCTGCCCTCGAAGAGCGGCAAGCCGCTGAGCTGGGCGGAGACCAGGGTGAGGAAGGTGGTCGGGCGGAGGCGGTGAGGGTGTACGCGATAGTCTGCTATATCCTCTAGCACTGGCGTCATCCTGAGGTGCGAGCGAAGCGAGCCTCGAAGGATGGGGATGGAGCCGGGCTGTCGCCCTTCGAGACGGTCGCTTCGCGACCTCCTCAGGGTGACGGGAGAGAGTGAGGTATCGTCTCAATCCACAATGAACAGTGTCGCGCCGGTCGTGGTCGACGAACGGTGCGCGGCGTCGCCGAAATCGGAGACCTGGTAGCTCATACCCGGCTTCAGCGTGAATTTGCGGCCGTCGCGCAGCTCGGTGTCGAGCTCGCCCGCGACGACATAGAGCACATGGCCGCGATCGCACCAGTGATCGGCGAGGTAGCCCGGCGAGTATTCGACCATCCGCACCCTGAGCTCGCCGATGTTGAGCGTGCGCCACAGCGCTTGCCCGCTCTCGCCGCGATGCACGGTGGGCGAGACATGGCTCCAGTCGGTGACGGTGAAGGGCAGGGGCGGGATTTTCATTGGGTGTGATCCTGATCCGGATGCCGGTGCGTAGGGTGGGTTAGCGTTAGCGTAACCCACCATCTTTCGCCGTGTGACTCGGCGGGTTACGCCTGCGGCTAACCCACCCTACGATTTTCGTTTCACCCAACCAGATGGTTCGCCGAACCTTGCCTGATCTTGCCCTGATCATCGAGCCGCAGATACTCGCAGATCTTCTTGCCGCGTTCGTTCTGGTAGAACACGACGACGCTGTCGGGCGAGACATAGAGGTCGATCAGCTCGAAATGCAGCTCGGGCAGTTTCGCCAGCGCGGCGCTCCAATAGGCCCGCAGCTGCGCCTTGCCGCGCACCGTGCCTGACGCGCCGAAGCCGAACGCCGGGATCCGGTCCGAGGTCATCTCGGTATCCTCGGCATACATCGCGAGCACCCGCTCGAGGTCGCGAGCGTTCCACGCGGCGATCCAGTCGCGGCCGAGCGCGGTGAGGCGGGACGGGTCGTGGAAATCTGGCATTGGTTTCCTCCCATTGGTTATGGCCAAATTAGGTCAATAATACTGACCTATATCGATTTGTCCATGCCCAAAGAAGAATGTGGGCGCCCCGCGCTGCGCGGTTGCGGGGGCGGGCGCTGTCGCGTATCTGCTTGCCATGACAGCCCAGCACACAGCCCGCGAACCGTCGACGCCCTCCGTGGCCTCGGCGCATGACAAGATTCTGATTGTCGATTTCGGCAGCCAGGTGACGCAACTGATCGCCCGCCGCGTCCGCGAGATGGGCGTCTATTCCGAGATCGTGCCGTTCCAGAAGGCGGAGGCCGCCTTCAACGAGATGAAGCCGAAGGCGGTGATCCTCTCAGGCGGCCCGGAGTCCGTGCACGAGACCGGCTCGCCGCGCGCCCCGCAACTGATCTTCGAGTCAGGCGTTCCCGTGCTCGGCATCTGCTACGGCCAGATGACCTTGGCGGCCCAGCTCGGCGGCGAGGTCGAGGGCGGGCATCACCGCGAGTTCGGTCGTGCCGACGTCGAGGTGAAGACCGACAGCCAGCTGTTCGACGGCGTCTGGGGCCACGGCGAAAAGCATCAGGTGTGGATGAGCCATGGCGACCGGATCACAAAAATGCCGCCCGGCTTCTCGGTGGCCGGCACCTCTGCGAATGCGCCGTTCGCGATCATCCAGGACGAGAAGCGCAAGTACTACGGCCTGATGTTCCATCCCGAGGTGGTGCACACGCCCGACGGCGCAAAGCTGCTGCGCAACTTCGTCCGCAAGGTCGCGGGCCTGACCGGCGACTGGACCATGCGGGCCTTCCGCGAGGAGGCGATCGAGAAGATCCGCGCCCAGGTAGGCACCGGCAAGGTGATCTGCGGCCTCTCCGGCGGCGTCGATTCCGCCGTGGCGGCGGTGCTGATCCACGAGGCGATCGGCGACCAGCTCACCTGCGTGTTCGTCGATCACGGCCTGCTGCGGCTCGACGAGGCGAAAACCGTCGTCGACCTGTTCCGCAACCACTACAACATCCCGTTGGTCCATGTGGACGCGTCGAAAGAGTTTTTGGGCGAACTCGAAGGCGTCACCGATCCCGAGGTGAAGCGCAAGACCATCGGGCGGCTGTTCATCGACGTGTTCGAGGCGGAGGCCAAGAAGATCGGTGGCGCGGCATTCCTGGCGCAGGGCACGCTCTACCCTGATGTGATCGAGAGCGTCTCCTTCACCGGCGGACCGTCGGTGACCATCAAGTCGCACCACAATGTCGGCGGCCTTCCGGCCCGCATGAACATGAAGCTGGTCGAGCCCTTGCGCGAGCTGTTCAAGGACGAGGTGCGCGTGCTCGGCCGCGAGCTCGGCCTGCCCGAAGTGTTCGTCGGCCGCCACCCGTTCCCGGGCCCGGGCCTTGCCATCCGCTGCCCCGGCGACATCACAAGAGAAAAGCTCGACATCCTGCGCAACGCGGATGCGGTTTACATCGACCAGATCCGCAAGCACGGCCTCTATGATGCGATCTGGCAGGCCTTCGCCGTGCTGCTGCCGGTGAAGACCGTCGGCGTGATGGGCGACGGCCGCACCTACGAATACGTCGTCGGCCTGCGCGCCGTCACCTCGACCGACGGCATGACCGCCGACTTCTACCAGTTCGAGATGAAGTTCTTAGGGGAAACCGCGACGCGCATCATCAACGAGGTGAAGGGCGTGAACCGCGTGGTGTACGACGTGACGAGCAAGCCGCCGGGGACGATCGAGTGGGAGTAGGGATACAGGCGGCGGCGATATCGTAGTTTGGAGTGATCGCCCCGGCTCTTCGTGTCGTCCTGTGTGTCTCCAACCTCCTCTGGCCCGCCGCAAACAACGGCACTGCATGGAGCGTGCGGAGCGCGCTGAAAAGTCTCAGCACGCCGGCGGTGCGGACCCGATCACGAGCTCAAAACGCCCGGCCTGGTCAAACTGACCGCGATCACGGTTCCCGATTGTGAGGCTATGCGGGACGGGTTCGGGCGTTGTTCGGACTTACTGCACAATGCTGCCCCTGCGCTGAATCGCCCGCTGCCTAGGCCAGATGCGCTGGCGTCTGAGATTGTTGCTCTAGCTTCCTGGGCCGACAACCTCCGCCAGCGTCAGAACACTGCGAGACTGCCTTGATTGCGGCGTTGGGGACAGCCGGTCACAGCGGTCAAGTTTCGCTGAGCGTCCGCTGCGCTGAAAATTGTCTTGAAGTGTCGCATAAATCCTAGGTTTTGCGACACGACGCGCCCCGAAATACAGGCCGCGTCTATGCGATCATCGACTTCGAGAAATTACGCCAGTCATATATTCGTTCAGATCGCGAAAATCCTTAACTGTCCATGCGAATGCAGGCAGCCTTACGCCGTTTTCTCGTAATGTCCCGGGAATCAGATCTCCATTTGGACGGAGTATTACGGATGAGACAATGACGCCCGGGTAATCGACCAGGCGTTGGCGGAAAGCAGGAGTTGTAAGATCGGGCGTGGGAGGGACACTCTTTTTAGCCAATGGCCCTGTGCCCTTAATATCGGTTCCGTGGCACATGGCGCACCTCGACAAGAAGATTCGTTCTCCATTTCTGCTGTCAGCAAGGGCGGCGGACGGAATCAAAAGCGTGATTGCCAGTGCGGCGAAGAAATTTTCTTTAGTCATCATTGCGCTCTGAAAAGCCTGCGCTTAACCGAACGCGGCCGACGTAGGAGGAAAACTATTCCCTGACGATAATGCCATGTGCTTGGGTATCCAATGCCAGAGCTGGCCCTGAATCGCCAGATCTGAGCGATACGAGTGAAGGCTGTACAAGAATCTGTCCGCGCTTGGCATCCCGTTCACTATGGCAGGTTGGGCAGAGGGCGGCTTTTGGCGCAAAAGCGGACCTGCTTCGATAGCGCGCAGTAGTGGGGTGAGCGGTGTAGGGACCATCGGATGACCAAACCAGCGCTTTCCTAATCTCTGACGGTATGTGAAGCTACGCTGCGCCAGTACGAGCCGGCGATTTCCGTCACGCATGCAGGGCTATTCAGTCGATTGACTCCGATAGGTAGCGGTATCGCCGGTTTTCCGAACAGCACAAATTATTCTGCGAATTCAAGACCGAAAAAATGCGGCGGGTATACCGTCGGGATTTGTCTGTCAGCCTTGAAGATTTGTACTTGTAGATCAACGACGCAACGTCGTCCCAAATGATTGAGTGGGAGTAGGGGGTCACCGCCTCACCTCGATCTGACATTCGGGCCATCTATGCCGGCAGAAGACCCGCGGCGCGATAGCTGTCGATCATCGAGTCGTAGAGCGAAATATCGGAGCGGCTTCGGGCGATGAGCTGCGCGCCGGCGACGGCGGCGAAGATGGCGCGGGCCCGCTGTTCGCTCTTTCGCGAACTGACCAGGCTAGCCGCCACCAACAGCTTGCTCAGCCACGCCACGTTGACGTCGGCAAAGGTCTGGACCTC
The DNA here is from genome assembly GCF_015291625.1 of Bradyrhizobium sp. CCBAU 53421. Taxonomy (NCBI): domain Bacteria; kingdom Pseudomonadati; phylum Pseudomonadota; class Alphaproteobacteria; order Hyphomicrobiales; family Nitrobacteraceae; genus Bradyrhizobium; species Bradyrhizobium sp. CCBAU 53421. The sequence continues at coordinate 5,641,540 of NZ_CP030047.1, read as the reverse complement.
CTTCTTCACTGCGTCCGGCAGGTGGTCGACTTCCGCCGACATGAAGCTGCAGAGGCACATTCGATTGTTGCTCTCGAGCGCTTTGCGAAACACCTCGGGATATCGACGCAGGCAGCGGACAGGGTCGGCCGTTTCTGCCAGCATCGCCTCGAGTTGGGCGGCGGTGTCCTCCCAGTAGCGTCGCGCGACGGCCTCGCCGAGATCGGCCTTGCTTGGGAAATGGTGATAGATGCTGGCGGCCTTGATCCCGACTTCGTCCGCGAGATCGCGGAAGTTCAAGCCGATATAGCCGCGCGCCTGCGCGGTCCGCTTTGCTGCCGCCAGGATGGCCTCCCGAGAGCTTGAACTCACCTCATCGCCTCACTGCTTCGTTATCTACCAAGTGACAGATAGGCGTTGACCGGTCGGATGTGAAGTATTCATATGGACCCTACCAAGTGACAGGTAGGCAAAGGAGTCCCGATGAAGATTTACGATTGGCCAACTGGCCCATATCCGGCCCGTGTTCGCATCGCCCTGGCCGAGAAGAAGCTGCGGTCGCAAGTGGAGTTCGTATTGGTCGATCTCTACAAGGGCGAGCACAAGAAGCCCGAATTCCTGGCCAAGAACTACTCCGGCACCCTGCCGGTGCTCGAACTCGACGACGGGACCTTCATTGGCGAGTGCACGGCCATTACCGAGTACCTTGACGCGCTCGACGGCGCACCGACGCTGACCGGCAGGACGCCGCGCGAAAAGGGCGTGATCCACATGATGAGCAAGCGCGCCGAACTGGAACTGCTCGATGCCATCAGCGTCTATTTCCACCACGCCACGCCGGGCCTCGGGCCTCATGTCGAAATCTATCAGAACCCCGAATGGGGATTCCGTCAGCGCGACAAGGCCCTCAGGGGGATGCACTACTTCGACGGCATTCTGAAAGGACAGCCGTTCGTCGCCGGCGACGCATTCACGATGGCCGATATCACCGTCATAGGCGGCTTGATATTCGCGGGACTTGTGAAGGTGCCGGTGCCGGTGGAGTGCGAGGCTCTTTCGGCATGGTATGCAGCGATGCAGGAGCGTCCGAGCGTCAAGAACCGGATCACGATGTCCGAGCCGATCGAGGCAGCTTGATCGAGATCGTAGTTTGCGACACCGCTCTCGTGAGACTGACGCGAGAGCGGCCCGACGCGGGCTGTTTCCAGGGGCCGTGTAAGGCAAATTTTACCTTTCGCGACCTTCAACTTCTTAATCGTTCCCGTTTAGCCTCCCCGCAAAACAACAGGGGGTTGCGCATGTTCGGCAAGCGGAAGACCGATTCTGACGGCAAGCGCCGCGTGTTCGGCGAAGACGTGTTCGCGGGACGACATGGCGACATGCTGCGGTCGCTGGGATTCGGCCTGAACGACGCCGCGAATATCATTCCCGACGAGGCCGAGTTCGCGCGCAGGGTCAAGCAATCCCTGGCGACACAGGATGCGCGCCGGACAAAGATCGAAACGGAGCTGCTGCAGGCCCATGGCCACAACGCGATCCGACCGTTCTTCGTGCTTTCCGAGCCGGTCTACAACGGCGAACTCGGCCAGTTTCTGATCAAGTTGATGAACCTGTTGCCTTATGACGATTGGAATATCATCTACCTTCCGATGGACCGGGCGACGCAGGTGGCCATGGGCGGTCTTCCCCTGCATCCGCGCCAGTCGATCGGTCCAATCGACGAGCTGATGTGCAAGCAGATCGGCGCCTTCTACAGTCAGTACAAGGAAGGCAAGCAAAAGGTGGACTCACACGTTCGCGAGGTCGGTATTTCAGCCGCCCACGACGTGCTGGACAAGTTCGTGACCTATGTCGAACACATGCCCCGCCGGATTCTCGATCACGTCGACTTCGTTCGACCAATGATCATCAAGCTCATCGCCGATGTTCAGAGCAAGGCGTAACCGGGCCAAACAACCGCGAGCGCAAAATGCTCAACTGGCCCTTTGCGGCCGCCGGATCGCCACCGTACTGGCCTGTTGGCTGAGCGACGCTTGTGGAGCGGAGACGAGAAGGACGGAGCGTGGCTTTCTTCCCAGTGCTCATGCGCTCCCTGGCCGACGTGTTTCTCGAATCCCGCTCCACCACGTGCGACAAATCAACCCGACGGGCAACTCACCAAAACGTGTCAATCCTGCGATAAGAAAATATTCCGCTTGGCGTTTAACCCAACTCAGATGTTCAATCCGCCGGTCTCACCCGACACGAGGGGCGGATCGCGATCGTCACGAGCGTGGTGTGGGATGCGGTGGACGCTGAGTGCGCAGTTGACGAACGCGCATGAGGCGGACGGCGAAGTCGTGTGGTCCTGACGCCCTAACGGCAGGTGTCTTCTTGCATTGCGCGATGCGCGTGTGAGGACGGTGACAAAGAAGCCCAGTCTCGCCGGGGAGAGCACGAAGTAAGCCGCACAACCATCGCGCAGGGAAGGCCGGATGTTTCCGGTTACACCTGTGGTCCTACCCCCGAGCTCTCTACCCATCGCTCGGGGCCCATGGGTGCGATCGGCACCCGGTCTTCCCTGCGCCCTCGGATCGAAGAGGGTGAAACCAACAGTAAAGCTCGGACGATTATCGTCGCGAGAACGCGTTGTCATATCTGACGCCGTTTGACACCGTTGAACCGAACTGCGCGCTGTACATCCGGCGCGGCCAGGGTGTCGCCCCGCTGTTCGAACGGCGCCCATACGCCGATCACTGCTCCTTCTTGAATAGATCCTGGAAGATCAGCGGGCCCCAAACGCGGCCGCGTGCGTGCACCAGCGCGCCACCTTCGTTGAGCTTTCCGAGCTTGACGGGTGCGAACCCGAGTTGCTTGGCGAGGGCCGCCACGGGAGCGATCGCGTCCTCGTCGTCGCTGGACAGGAAGATGACCCGGTGGCCGCCCTCGACGATCGGATCGGCAGCCAACTTGGCCGCAATCAGGTGATTGAACCCTTTCACGAACCTGGCGCCGGTGAACGCCTTGGCGGCGAAGGCGGACGAGGGGAGACCGTCCAGCTCCTCAAGCGGAACCAACGCGTTCATCGCGTCGATGACCGTCTTGCCTTTCCAGCTCGGCAGCGTCTTCGCAACCTCGCGATGCTCCTCGAACGGGACCGCCAGGATGATCGTGTCGGCCTCGAGTGCATCCCGCAGCGACCTGGCGACCACCGTGGGCCCGATCGCCCGCGCCTGCGGTACCAACGCCTCGGGTGGCCGGCGGCTCGCGACGGTCACCTCGATGTTCTTGCGGGCGAAGGCTCGGGCGAGGGCCTGGCCTACCTTGCCGAAGCCGATAATTGCGTAACTCATATGTTTCTCCGATACGTGTTGCGGGTGAATTCAGATGGCCGAGAAGCCGCCGTCGACTGACAACTCCACTCCATTCACAAAGCTCGAATCGTCTGAGGCGAGAAACAGCGCGGCCGCCGCAATTTCCTCGGGACGACCCATCTTTCCCCGCGGGATCAGAGATTCGAACATCCGCTTCGCCTCCTCGGTGAGAACCTGGTCCTGCATCGGCGTGGCGATCGGCCCCGGGCTCAGCACGTTCACCCGGATGTTCCTGCCCTTCAGCTCGTTGAGCCAGGTGCGTGCGAATGAGCGCAGCGCCGCCTTGCTCGCCGCATACACGCCGTAACCGGGAAAGCCTTTCACCGAAGCAACTGACCCGGTCATGAAGATCGATCCGCCATCGTTGAACAGCGGCAACGCCTTCTGAACCGCAAACAGCGTGCCGCGCGTATTCAGGTCGAAGGTCGCATCAAAATGCTGCTCGGTAATCTCGCCCAGCGGCACGGCGTTGCCCATGCCGGCGCTCGCGTACAGGACGTCGATCTTGCCCTTTTCCCGCTTGACGGTGTCGAACAGGCGGTCGAGGTCGTCGAGGCGGGCCGCGTCGCCGCGTACACCGGTCACGTTGCGGCCAATCAGCTTGACGGCCTCGTCGAGCGCCTCCTGCCTTCGCCCTGTGATGAAAACATAGGCGCCTTCTTCAACGAACCGCCGGGAGCTCGCCAGCGCCATGCCGCTCGATCCACCCGTGACGACTGCAACCTTACCCTCAAGCTTACCCATGACTTCTCCTTCAGGCTCCGTCTTTGGTCATTCGGGGATGCCCCCGAGCACCTCGAAGTAGGCCAGCCGGCGTCAGGCGTTGAGTGCGGAAGCGCGCACATCGGTGGTGCGAAATCCATCCGGCTGGACGGTTGAAGGAGGCCGCGATGACGGATGTCCGTCGTTCGGAATGGGCCGCGCTTGTCGGCTTGGGCTATGATGATCGCGCGCAATACCCACATACGAGATCTTGTTCGGTGTATCGGATATCGGCTTTGGAAGGCGCACCCCAGCGGTGCTGGATTGCACCATGATCGACTGGGATGACGTTCGCTACTTTCTTGCCGTCGCGCGCGGAGGCTCGGTGCGGGCTGCCGCCGAGCGGCTTGGGGTGAACCACTCGACCGTGCTGCGACGCGTCGCCCAGCTTGAGGAACGGCTCGGGGCGCAGATGTTCGAGAAACTGCCTTCGGGCTACCGCCTGACGGCTGCGGGGGAGGAGGTTCTCGAGCTCGCGGACCAGATGGAAGCGTCGTCGCACCAGCTGGAGACGCGCGTCTTCGGCCGCGACCAGAGCGTGCGCGGGCTGCTGCGGGTGACACTGGCACCGACCCTCGCGACACACCTGCTGATGCCGGACTTCGCCGATTTCGCGCGCCTGCATCCGGACATCGAGATGGAGATCCTGTCGTTCGGCGAGCTGGCAAATCTGACCAACCGGGAGGCCGACGTCGCGATCCGTGTCGTCTACGACCGCCAAACCCTGCCGCTCAATCTTCACGGGCTGAAGGGACCGGAGCTGTTCGGAGGCATCTACATATCCCGCGAGCGACTGGCCGCATGGCGCGCGGGCGCGCCTGATCCCATCAGGTGGATCGTCATCAGTATTCATGGAATCCCGGACTGGGCCCACGAGGGTGAGGTTCGCGCCGCCGAGGTTCCGTTCAGGGCTACAGATGCCGAGGCGCAGATCGTCGCGGTGCGGCAGGGGATCGGGATGACGACGCTGCCGTGCTTCGTCGGAGACGCCGACCCTCTGCTGGTGAGGGTGCCGGGTACCGACCTGCATATGTACGGAACGCTCTGGCTTCTCACGCAGGGGGAGACACGCAAGACGAAGCGCGTGCGGCTCTTCACCGAGTTCATATCCCGCAGGCTCGCTGCCCACGCTCCGCTTCTCGCCGGCTTGTCGATATCGCGCGACTGACGCGCGGCGGCCCTCAGCGCGCAGAGCGGATTAAGCGATCGCTGACCCGCTCTACGAGCTGGAATCTTGTTATCTGTCGCAATCGCACATCGCGCCGACTCAGCAGCTAACAGCAGCTCGGCCGACCGATGCGCGCGGCGCGATCAATACGGACCCGGTTCGCAGGGGACATTGCCGCCGGTCCAGGGCGCAGTCGCGAATGAACCGACACGCGGCGCCGGAATGCAGGCGCGACCCTCGACATAGACGGGCTCGGCCGGCGCGGCTGCGTTGGCTTCGGCGACATGCCTGGAGGCAACGTGGGTTTCACGCGCAATTGCCGGTGACGCGATCGTGGCAACCGCGATTAAAGCAGCCGACAACAGTTTGACGTTCGTCATTCAGTTTCTCCGTTTGCTTACGGGGCCAAGGAGTCTGGCCTCGTCAGATAGATGTGCGCGGAGCGGGCGCAGTTAAACGCAATCCTTGCTCACGCCGGCTCAACGCTGCGTGAGTTTCGCGACCGCCGAGAGTCCGGGGCGAAGCAATGTTTGATCACGCGGCTGTCCGCACGAATGCTCAACGGACGAGCGAACTTGAAACAAACAGTAACGGTGATTTCACTCGCGCTGGACGAAGTTATATGAGAAGATGCAACCAAAGATCAGCTCGTGCATCTTCACCGTGAGAGGGCGAAATGAGCGACCAAGTGATCGACGGGACGACAAGTCCGGCACAAATCGTTCAGCAGGCGGCCGAAAATTATCTCAAGATCAGCAATGCACCCGGCTGCTGCATCGCGGTCTATGACGAAAAGTCATTCGGCACCAAGGGCTACGTCTACCCCAAGGGACTGTCAGGCGTGCCCGGCTCTTCGCCCGCGCCATTTGCCGTCACGACCGACACGGTGTTCGAGATCGGATCGGTGACCAAGGTGTTCACCAGCACATTGCTGGCGGTGGCGGTCAAGGCAGGCGGGCCCAGTCTCGACGACCCGATCGGCCCTTATCTGAACGCTGGCCACAACCTCAGCCCGAACCCGATCGGAACGCCGGTGCTGGACGCCATCCAGCTCGTGCAATTCGCCACCCATACCTCCGGCATGCCGGAGCAGCCGGGGGATGGCTTGACCGGCTACAGCCAGCAACTGTTTGCCGATCAGCCGCCCTCCAGCGAACTCGTCGCGTGGTGGAATCAATACGATACGCCGCCGCCAGGATGCTGGCAGTATTCCAATATCGGTTTTGTGACCCTGGGTTTTGCGGTCACGCAGATGTATGGGAATGACCCGGGCCATAACTACAACTTGATCCTGGCCGAATACGTCACCGGTCCGCTCGGCATGAAGCAGACCGGAGCCGTGCTCGATTCTTCCTGGAAGATCGCGCAGGGATGTATCGGGCATTGGAGCAAGAGCACTGAGCCGCCATATTCGATCGTGTTCGATCGCAATACGCCGACTGGCGGCACGGCCTTCGATCTGAAATCCACCGGCGACGATATGCTGAAGTTTCTTGCCGCGCAGATCGCGGCACCGAAGGGGCCGCTCGGCGCGCAGATCGCGCTCACGCAGCAGAACCAGGGGACATTCCCGGTCTGTGGGGAAAAGACCAGCGTCACCATGGGGCTCGCCTGGCAAATCACGTCGGACGCGCAAGGCCATGCCGTCTTCACGAAGAATGGTGCGACGAGCCAGGGCGGGTTCGAGGCGATCGTGATCGTTGTGCCGGAACTGCAATGCGGCGTGGCGGTGCTGAGCAACCAGTATTTCAATGCGTCGGGCGTGCATCCCGCGGGGATCGCACCCGGCAGCACCGCGCTCAAGATCATTTCGCAGCTTCATCCGGGATTTGAGCTGACCGAACCGCTGGCGGAACACGAGTCATTCGACTAGTGCGCATATCCCGCGTGCCCAAGCCTCAGCCGGTCGGTTGCTTGCCCGTGTTAACCGCCAGCTGCGCCGCGAAAGCCCGCTTGTACGCCGGTCGCGCTTCGCCGTGGGCGACGTACGCGGAAAGGTTCGGATATTCGTCGAGGATGCCCGATAGTCTCAGCCTGAGCAGCACCGACACCATCATCAGGTCGCCCGCGCTGAATGCGCCGTCGAGCCAGTCGGCATCGCCGAGGCGGGCGGAGAGCTGCTTCAGCCGGTCGCGGATGCGATCCATGACCAGGGGCAGGCGCTCTTGGGTCCAGGGCTTGTCGCTCTCCAGGATCCTGGCGGTGACGAGTTCGAGGATCGGCGGTTCCACGGTGTTGACCGCGGCAAACATCCAGCTGATTGCGCGGGCGCGGGCATTGGCGTCGTCAGGCAGCAGGCCGGCGTGGCGCTCGGCGATATGGAGCACGATCGATCCGGTTTCGAACAGTGCGAGATCACCTTCCTCATAGGTCGGAATCTGGCCGAAGGGATGCAGCGCCAGATGTGGCGGCTGCTTCATCGCCTGGAACGAAACCAGGCGAACCTCGTAAGGTTGGCCGACTTCTTCCAGCGCCCAACGAACGCGCGTATCGCGCGCCAGTCCCTTGCCGCCATCGGGGGACCGTTCGAAGGCGGTGATGGTCGGGGTCATCGTTTCACTCCATGTCCTTGCGTTCCGAGGACGAACGAGCGGCGTCCGTCCCGACAGCCGATCCCGGACTATTTTGAGCGCAAGCGTCCCTGCGCCCTCCGCAGGGGAGCGAAGAGCAAGGCAATCTGTGTCGCGAGAATGCGAACGTATAACTCGTGATCGCGCAATATATTCAGTGTCGTCCCGGCGGGAGGCCGGGACCCATACGCCGCAGCAGGCGTCATGTGGGAACTCGTCGTGTCAGCAACACTCAACAATTTACATTTGGGGTCATGGGTCCCGGCCTTCGCCGGGGCGAGGGCGGGGCGTGTAGAGGCGGTGTTGCGACAAACGCCGCTCCCCTGAATTATTTTCACCAGCCCGTTGCCGCGGTGTCGGCTGGCTTCTTCGTCAACCGTCCTTTGCGCGTAAACCAGGAGACTGCAAATGACCGATCTCGTCACATGCCTTTGGTTCGATCAAGGCCAGGCGCGCGCAGCGGCGGAATTCTACGCCGCGACGTTTCCCGACAGCCATGTCGATGCAGGGCATGTCTCGCCGATACCGGGCATCGGGCAGGGCGATGAACTGACGGTCGAGTTCACCGTGCTCGGCCGCCGCTTCGTCGGCCTGAACGGCGGCTCCAACTTCACGCCGAACGAGGCGGTCAGCTTCATGGTGCTCACCGACAGCCAGGAGGAGACCGATCGCTACTGGAATGCGGTCACCGGCAATGGCGGCAAGGAATTGCCGTGCGGCTGGTGCCGGGATCGCTGGGGCTTTACCTGGCAGATCACGCCGCGGCGGCTGCTCGAGCTCGTCAACGGCACCGATCGCGCCGCCGGACGGCGCGCGATGGAGGCGATGATGACGATGAAGAACATCGACATCGCCGCAATCGAGCGGGCGGCCGCGGCGTAATCCGCTTGGTGGAATGATTTGGCCCGGACGCGACAGTCGTGCGTCCGATCGAGCTGGTCTATGCGGCGCGAGGCCATTTGCCTCGCGGCATGCGCACGCGGCGACGGTCACCCCGGCGCAAACGCGGGATGTGTGCGATGCCATCGCGTGATACGCATTTCGCTCCGCAGCTCTGGAGCCAGCCCCTGATGTCCGTCGCAGCCGCCGCAACTCAACAAAATCCGACCGCCGCAGAGAGCGATCCCGAGACGCTCGGCTGGATGCAGGGCTTTCCGCCGCCGCGAGACAAGACGATCACGTTCCTGGACGGCTCGTTCCGCAGCTTCCCTGAGCTGCGCTGGGCCTGGAGCAACATCCGCCAGCTGGTGCCGACGGTGAACGTCTGGCGCGGGGCCGGGCCTGCGTCGATGCTGCCGCGCGAGGATCACGACATCGGCATCTCCGCGTCGGTGACGATGGACGGCCGCCCGCAGACGTTCGCGCGCATGCTCGAGGACAGCTATGCCGACGGCATCGCCGTGCTGCACCGGGGCAAACTGATCTACGAGCGCTATTTCGGCGCCTTGAAGCCGCACAAGCCGCATATCGCGATGTCGGTGACGAAGTCGTTCACCGGCGTGCTGGCCGGCATGCTGGTCGCCGAAGGCAAGATCGATCCGCAGGCGCCGGTCACCGACTATGTGCCGGAGCTGAAGCCAAGCGCGTTCGGCGATGCGCGCGTGCACGAGGTGATGGATATGACCACGGGGTTGAAATACACCGAGGTCTATACCGATAGGAATTCCGACGTGTGGGGGCTGCGCCGCGCCAACGGCATGGCGCCGATCCCGCCGGGCTACGAGGGTGCCACCAACATCTTCGACTTCCTCTGCGCGCAGCAGAAGCAGGGCGAGCACGGCAAGGCCTTCGCCTACAAGACCGTCAACACCGACGTGCTGGCCTTCATCTGCCGGCGTGCCAGCGGCATGACCTTGTCGGACCTGCTGTCCGAGCGAATCTGGGCGCCGATGGGCGCGGAGGAGGACGCGCATTACCACGTCGACCGCATCGGCACCGAGAGCGGCGGCGGCGGGCTTTCGACCACGCTGCGCGATCTCGCCCGGTTCGGCGAGACGATGCGCAATCACGGCCGCTTCAACGGCCGCCAGATCGTGCCGTCAACGGTGGTCGAGGACATCGCGCGCGGCGGCGACCCCGAGAAATTCAGGCCGGCGGGCTACACCACATTGCCTGGTGCCTCCTACCGCAATCAGTGGTGGGTGACGCACAATGCGCACGGCGCCTACATGGCGCGCGGCGTGCACGGCCAGGGCATCTATATCGATCCGAAGGCAGAGATGGTGATCGCGCGCTATGCCTCGCACCACGCCGCCGGCAATGCCGCGAACGACCCTGTGACGCTGCCGGCCTACATGGCGTTGGCGAAGGATTTGATGGCGGCAGGGTGAGGTCCGGCTAGGTTCGCGAGATCTTCTCGAACCGCTTGATCAGGCGCTCCCGTTTCAAGCGGGAGAGCCGCCTGATCCAGAAGACACCGTCGAGCTGATCGATCTCGTGCTGATGGCACGCCGCGCGCAGCCCGTCGGACTCCTCGATCTCCACGTTGCCGTAAACGTCCTGATAGCGGATGCGGACTCTCGCGTGGCGCTCGATCTCGTCGTTGACGCCGGGCATCGAGACGCTGCCCTCCTTGTGCAGGATCATTTCGGGCGAGGTCCAGATGATCTCCGGGTTGACATAGGTCCGCGGGCCCTCGCTGGCGTCGAGCTCCAGCACCACGACGCGCAGCGATACGCCGATATGCGGCGCGGTGATACCGATGCCGGGCGCTGCATGCATGGTCTCGAGCAGATCGGCCGCCAGCTTGCGCAGTACATCGTCGAACAGGTTGACGGGCTCGGCCGGCAGCGCAAGCCGCGGATCGGGATAGCGGACGATGGGGCGGATAGTCATGTCCGTGTCATAGGCCAGTGCACGACGCCGGACAACACGTGCAAGAGGCGTGCTGGGAGCGCTGCGCTGCTCAGAGATGCTTCTCGAAGAACAGATCGGGGTAGGGGTCGTCGTTGAAGCGCGGGATCTCGGTCCAGCCGGTTCGACGGTAAAGCTGGCCGGCTTCCGCCAGCGCGCTGTTGGTGTCGAGCCGCAGCACCGCGATGTCGAGCTCGCGCGCGGCGTGCTCGGCCGCATCCATCAGGCGGCGGCCGAGGCCGAGCCCGCGCGCGCCAGGTGCGACCCAGAGCCGCTTGATCTCCGCGTACTCGCCGCTCGTACCCTTCAGCCCGACGCAGCCGATCGGCAGGCCGTCCGACATCGCCACGATGAAGCTGCCGCGCGGCCGCACCATGTCCTTGGCATCCGGATCGCGCGACAACTTGACATCAAACCCCTGTTTGAAGCGCCGCGCGAGCTCGGCGTAGTATTCGCCGAGGCAATAGCGCGCCGCGTCGCTGCGCGGGTCCATCTCGTCCAAGGCGGTGCCGTCGCGCCCGAGCGCCGAGGCGATCAAATCCATCGCTGCCAGCAGCGCCTCGCGTTGCGAATTGTGGGCGAGGAAGTCCTTCGCCTGTCGGTTGGAGATCGCCTCATACGCGTTGAATTCGCGCCTGCCTGCCGCCGTCAGTTTCGCGATGCGTCGACGCGCATCGGTCTCGTGTGCCGTGGTCTCGATCAGCCCTTCGTCCTCGAGGCTACGCAACAGCCGGCTCATCAGGCCGGAATCGAGCCCGAGATAATCCCTGATCTCGCCGACGTCAGTGCGGCCGTGCCCGATCGCGTTCAGCACGCGCGCGGCGCCGAGCGGCCGGCCGCGGCCGAGGAACGAGGTGTCGAGCGCGCCGACCGCAGACGTGACGGCACGGTTGAAACGACGGACGCGGGAAACCGGATCGAGCATATATCTGACTTTAGTCAGATATCGTGCTGGCGTCAATTCCGATGGCTGCGCGATCGGCCTGGCCACCTGAACCTAGCCGCGCGCCAGCACCAGCACGTTGCCGGCAAGGATCGCGGCGGCGCCGGCCAGCACCGGCCAGCCCAGCACGAGATGCTCGAACAGCGCCGACAGCACCAGCGCAACGAGCGGCACCAGTGCGAGCGTGTAGGCTGCGCGGCCGGGACCGAGCCGGCGCACCAGCTCGAAATAGAGCATGAATGTGATGCAGGACGCGGCGACGGCGAGATAGAGGAAGCTTGTCAAATAAGAGAGCGAGACGTCGGCGGCAAACGGCGTGCCGGTCGCGACCGCCCAGAGCGCGCTCGCGGCCGCACCAACGAATGCGCCCCAGGCGAGCACGGAGGCGACGGGCAGTCCGGCGCGCTGGTTGCGCGCGCCGACCGTTGTCCCGGCACCGGTCGCGATCGCCGCTGCAAGTGCCCAGGCGAAGCCGGCGAGCGGTGCGGCGCCATGCGCGATGGCGCCGGGCAGGAAGATGATCGCAAGACCGAGGATCCCGCACAGCGCGCCCCAGACGAACCCGGAGGAGATCGGGACGCCGAGCGTGGCACGCGCGATCACGGCCGCGAACAGCGAGGACGTCGACAGCACCAGCGCCGCAAGTCCGCTCGGCATCCGCGCGGTCGCTTCATAGAACGCGATGAAGGCAATGGCGAAGAACAGCAGGCCCTGCACCGCGACGGCCAGCCGGTCCTTGCGCGGGATCGCGAGCGATATGCCGCGCAGCCGGCCGTAGCCGAGCAGGATGAGGCCCGCGAGCACCATGCGCAGCGCCACCGACCACGGCGCAGGCGTGACGCCGGCCTGCATCGCGGTTGCCAGCGCGCCGCCGCCCCACAGCAGTGCGGTCAGCGCGAACAGCATGGCCGTCATGGCGTTGCGGCGTCGTCGAGCAGCGCGCGCCAACCGCCGGCATCGATCCGCGCACTTTCTCCCTCGAGCCGGGTCAGGGTAGAATCAAGTGCCGTCCGCTCGCTCTCCGAGAGGCGCGACAGCAGCCGCGCCTCGATCGCGCTGCCGAGCGCAGCGATCCGGTTGAATGCGATCCGGCCGCTGCGGGTGATGCTGACCGCAGCGAAGCGACGGTCGGTCTTGCCCGGCCGCCGCACCGCGAAGCCGAGATCTGCGAGCTGGCCGATGCCGCGGCTGACCGCGAACGGATCGAGCGCGCAGGCGCGGCCGATCTCGGAGGCATTGGCGGCGTCGCGCTCGGCGATGACGGCGAGGATGCGCCAGCCGGCCTGGCTCAATCCGAACGTCTCGCTGTAGAAGCTCTCGAGCGGGCGAGCGACCTGCGCTGCGACGAGAAACAGGCGATAGGGCAGCCAGGCGCTGAGCTTCAGGCCATCGTCGGACACGGGGGCAGCAGTTTGCTTCATGGCGGCGAGGCTCGCATAGTTATTTGCAAAGTGCAAGTATTATGCAAGGAGATGGAGGCGATCGGCGCGCATGCGCGAAAATCCCGACACACTTGTCACTCCCATCATCGGGTGCCGCCGCGCCAGATTGCGGCATGGCCAATGACGAACGGCCTCGGCGCGGGAACTGCGCAGCGGTCGCGGAGTTCGTCCAATTCGAAAGATGGAGATCATCATGAGCAAATCGGCTGACAACGATCGCGGCGGACTGGCGGCAATGCAGACCCCGCCCGTGGTATCGCGGGAGGCGTGGGAGGCGGCGCGCCTGGAGATGCTGGTCAAGGAGAAGGCGCATGTGCGGGCGCGCGATGCGCTTGCGGCCGATCGGCGGCGGATGCCGTGGATGGCAGTCGAGAAGTCGTATGTCTTCGAGGGGCCGAACGGCAAAGCGAGCCTGCTCGATTTGTTCGAGGGGCGCCGGCAGCTAATCATCTATCGCGCGTTCTTCGAGCCCGGCGTATTCGGGTGGCCCGATCACGGCTGCCGTGGCTGCTCGCTCGGCGCCGATCAGGTCAGCCATCTCTCGCATCTGAACCAGCGCGACACCACGCTGGCCTATGCTTCGCGCGCGCCGCAGGCCGACATCGCGCGGCTGAAGGCGCGGATGGAGTGGGATATGCCATGGTACACGATAACAGATAGTTTTGATGCCGACTTCGGCGTCGCCGAATGGCACGGCCACAACGTGTTCATCCGCGACGGCGAGCGGATCTTCCGCACCTACCTCGTCAACAGCCGCGGCGACGAGTCGATGGGCACGGTGTGGAGCTATCTCGACATCACGCCGTTCGGTCGCCAGGAGCTCTGGGAGGATTCGCCGAAAGGCTATCCGCAGGGCCCGACCTACAAATGGTGGAACTGGCACGACAATTACGAGGTGGAGACCGCGCCGAACGCGAAGTGGGCGGCCGTGACCGACGCCGGCGAAGCCGCATTCCGCAAGATCGCGGAGCAGGAACGCAAGGCGACGTGAGGGTTGGAGCAGGGAGGACGCGCGGCGTCCTCCCTAGCGGCCGCTATCCTTGGTGGCCGAGAGTCCCTTCAGCGCGGACAGCGTCTGCCGCAGGCCGCGGTCGAGGCGCTTGTCGCGGCGGATCACGACCGCGAGGCGGCGGTAGAGCTTTGGCGACAGCGACCGGACGATCAGGTCGCGCTGCTTGGTTCGGGCGGGAACCGCCATGCCGGGCAGGATCGCGCAGCCGAGGCCGGCGCGCACCATCTCCTTGATCGCCTCGACGCTGCCGAGCGACATCAGCGGCTTCAGCGACACGCCGCCGCGCGCCAGCCATTCGTCGGCAGTGCGCCTTGTGTTGCCGCCGGGCTCGAACAGCAGCACCGGCCTCGTCGCCAGCACCTCCGGCGTGATCCGAGCCGGCAGCGGCATCTCTCGCGGCGCGATCAGCACGAACTCGTCGTTCATGACCGGCGTGATCTCAAAACTTCGTCCCGACACCGGCAGCGTGACGAGGGCAATGTCGATCGTGTTGTCCTCGACGGCTCTGGCGATCTCCGCCGTATTGCCGGTCGTGACCGTGATCTCCAGCGACGGCAGCGCGGCCCGCAGCTCCTTCAGGATCGGCGGCAGCAGGAAGATGCAGGCGGTCGCGCCGGTGCCGAGCCGCACGCGGCCCGCCGTTCCCGTGGTCTGCTGCGCAACGGCGTCGACCGCCGACGTCACCGCCGCGTTGATCTGCTGCGCGTGCGAGAGCAGGGCGACGCCGGCAGCCGTTGGCCTCGCCCGTCGTCCGACCCGCTCGATCAAGGTCGCATTCAGGCTCCGTTCGAGCTGGCGCACCTGCAAGCTTACCGCGGGCTGCGTCAACTGCAGCCGCTCGGCCGCGGCGGAGAAGCTGCCGCAATCGATCACGACGGCGAAGCTCTCGAGATAGGCGAGGTTGAGGTTCTTCATCAAAGGACGCCTTATGCAACGCATAACCAATCAAAGCTTCACTTATATAACGCCAGGGCGCATGCTCGGGCAATATTGACGGCTCGGGTGGAGACGGAATGGTGGCAGACAGCAACGGCGTCGTGGTTCGCGATGCAACGGACGACGACATGGCTGAGGTGCAGGGCATCTACGCCCATCACGTGCTCAACGGACTGGCGACCTTCGAGGAGGTACCGCCGACGGTGGACGAGATGCGCAGCCGCCGCAACGCCGTGCTGGCCGCGGGCCTGCCGTACCTCGTGGCTGTCGTCGACGGCCGGGTGGCCGGCTATTCCTATGCGACGGCATACCGGCCGCGGCCAGCCTATCGCAACACCATTGAAGATTCGGTCTACGTGTCGGAGGCCCTGCTCGGCCGCCGCGTCGGAGCGGCGCTGCTGCAGGCGCTGATCGAGCGATCGGAGGCCGGGCCCTGGCGTCAAATGATTGCCGTGATCGGCAACAGCGGCAACGCGGGATCGATCGCGCTGCACCGTCGCATGGGCTTCGAGATGGTCGGAACGCTGCGATCGGTCGGCTTCAAGCTTGGGCAGTGGGTCGACACCGTGCTGATGCAGCGGCCGCTTGGGCCGGGCGCCTCCACGCTTCCCGCGGAGAGGGAATTGCCACGGTGATTGCCCGCCGCGTCGTGGCCGCCCTCGGGCTGGCTCAACTGATCTCGTGGGGCGCGACCTACTATCTGATCGGCGGCTTCGGCGAGCAGATCGCCGCGGATCTCGGCTGGGGGCGCGACGTAGTCTATGGCGGATTCGCTGCGGCGTTGCTGGTGATGGGGGTGACGTCGCCCCTGGCGGGGAGGTGGGTGGACAGAAGCGGTGGCCGTCAGGTCATGGTGGCAGGCGCCGTGATCAACGCGCTCGGCTGCATCGGTCTTGCGGTCTCGCATCAGATCAGCAGCTATTTCGCATCGTGGATCGTGCTCGGCCTCGGCATGCGGCTGACGCTGTACGATGCAGCATTCGCTACGCTAGCCCGGATCGGCGGGCCGGAGGCGCGCCGCGCGATGTCCGGGATCACCCTGCTCGGTGGCCTGGCGGCCACCGTGTTCTGGCCGCTCGGCCATCTGCTTTCGGAACAGTTCGGCTGGCGTATCGCGGTGCTGGTCTATGCCGGTCTCGCACTGCTGACGATCCCGCTGCACCTGCTGATTCCGAACAAGCGGTTTGCCGGCGTGCCGAGCTCCGCAGCGCCGGCACATAGGCAACCGCGCGCCGTCAGCCGCCGCCAGCTTGCGGCGGCCGGCGTGCTCTATGCCATGATCATGACCGGCGCTAACTTCCTGAATGCAGGCATGTCCGCGCACATGATCGCGGTGCTCGGCGGCCTCGGGCTCACCGTCACGGTGGCGGTATGGATCGCAACGCTCCGGGGCATCGGGCAATCCGCCGCGCGTCTGTGCGAGGTGCTGTTCGGCGCACGGCTTGATCCGCTGGCCCTCAACCTGATGGCGTGCCTGATCATGCCGCTCTCCTTCATCGCAGGCCTGTTCAGCGGGTCGTCGAAGGAGATGGCGATCGCCTTCGCGCTGCTCTACGGCGCCTGCAACGGCATTCTGACCATTACCAGGGGAACGCTGCCGCTGATCCTGTTCGATCATCGCAGCTACGGTACGCTGGTCGGCCGGCTCATCGTTCCGAGCTTCATTTTGCCCGCGGCGGCGCCGCTGGTCTATGCGATCGTGATCGACCGGTTCGGCGATGCCAGCGCGCTCTATCTCTCCACCGGCCTTGCCGTGACGACCTTGTTCGCAGCCGCGATGCTGAAGGTGATGTTCCCCAGAACTTCTTGAGCTCGAGGACTCCCTGAGGCCAGCGGCGCAGTTTATCCTGTTTCAAAACCAGATAAGGGAGGAAGAAGAACATGGTGCTGTCGACCAAGACCCGCCTCGCTGCGTTGGCCCTAGCTGCGTTGCTGTCCTGTGCCGGAGCGGGACATGCGCGTGCCGAGCAGCCGGGCGACCGTACGGTTGCGCTGCTCAAGAAGCTGATCGCCTTCGACACGTCGAATGGCCCGGGCGACACGCGGGCGCTCGCCGAATATCTCAAGTCGCAATTCGCGCCGCTCGGCGCCGAGGTGGACATCTTCGTGGCCCCGAACGGCAAGGCCGCGCATTTCATCGCGCGGCTGCGCGGCGACGGTTCGCGGAAACCGGTGCTGCTGGCCGCGCATGCCGACGTCGTTCCGGTCGAGCGCGAGAAGTGGACCGTGGAGCCGTTCGGCGGCGTCGAGAAGGACGGCTTCGTCTACGGGCGCGGCGCGATGGACTTCAAGGGCGGGCTCGCCGTGTTCGCCAGTGCGGTGATGCGACTCGCCGAGGAGAAGACGCCGCTGTCGCGCGACGTGATTTTCCTGGCCGAAGCCGATGAGGAGCAGGGGCAGTACAGTACGGTATGGCTGGCGAAGAACCATTGGGACAAAATCGACGCGGAATTCGCGCTGAACGAAGGCGGCTATGTGCTGCAGGAGCGCGACGGCACGGTGCGCCAGATCAATATCACGACGGCGGAAAAACTCTCGGCAACCTTCGCCTTGAAGGCGTCCGGTCCCTCCGGTCATTCCTCACGGCCATTCCCGGCGGGCGCGATGGCCAACGACCGCCTGATCGCGGCGCTGGCCAAGCTGGCGGTGCATGATCCGGCCGTCAAGCTGGTGCCGGCGACCGAAGCCTATTTCAAGGCGCTGCTTCCGATCGGTTCGGAGCAGACGGCATCGGATATCAAGCAACTATTGGCTGCCAAGGATCCGAGTGATCTCGAAGCGGCCGGAAAGAAACTGGTCGCCGACAATCCCAAGGACAGCCTGCTGCTGCACGCACTGCTGCGCGATACGATGGTGATCACCATGATCGACGCCGGCATCAAGCCCAACGTCATCCCCGGCGATGCCAAGGCGGTCGTGAATACGCGGCTGCTGCCGGGCACCACCACAGATCAGATGATCGAGGAGATCAAGCGGGTGATCGGCGATCCCGGCATCGAGGTCAGCATTGTGAGCTCGCTGTCGCAACAGGACGCGCGGGAGGCTTACCTGATGCGCTCCAGGATACCGGCGTCACCCGTCAATACCGAGCTCTATGCGGCGCTGGACCGCAACGCGAAGCGGGTCTGGAAGGATGCCGTCCTGGTGCCGACGATGTTCGAGGCGGGCACCGACGCCACCGCCTGGCGCGAGCGCAACGTGCCCGTCTACGGCATCTATCCCTATCCGCTCGACGACGACATCCTGAGCCGGATGCATGGTAACGACGAAAGGATCGGCGTCGAGGCGATCAGGCAGGGGACGGAGTGGGTCTACAACACGCTTCGCGAGGTCGCGAAGAAATAGAGGTCACTCCGAGAGGTATTTGCCCAGGAAGTCACGCTTGCCGAGCGGCACGCCGCGATGGCGCAGGATGGCGTAGGCGGTGGCGACGTGGAAAAACAGGCTCGGCAGCGCGAATCCGTACAGATAGCGCGCTGCCGGCATCGGGGGGACGCCGAACGGCAGGGTGACGATGCGTTCCGCCGCGCGGTCGAATGCCCGAACCGGGACCGTGTCGACGTAGTCGCGCGTTCGCGATATCCGGGCGTGGGCATCGGCGAGGGTCTGTTCGTCGTCGGCAAACAGCGGTGGCTCGAGGCCGGCGAGCCGCCCGGCAGCGCCCTTGGCGTGATCGCTGGCCCGTTGCACCTGGCCGATCAGCGTCAGCATGTCGGGCGTCAGCCGCGCCGCAAGCATGGTGTCGGGATCGAGACCGCGTTCGCGGGCGTGGGCCTCGCCCTTGCGCAGCAGATCGGCAAGCGCGTCGAGCATCTGGCGGAATACCGGGACGGACGCATCGTAAAGCGGAGTGTTCATGGAATTGTTCTCCTGATTTCATCCCGCCGGCTCGCGCGGCAGCCACAGCGACAGCCAGCCGCCGAGCGCAAGCAGTGCGACGTTGCAGCCGAGCGCGATCGTGAAGGCTTGCGCGTAATCGTCGGCCTGCGGATGCGGCCCGAGCAGGCTGTAGAAGACGCCGCCGATCACGGCAACGCCGAGTGCTGCGCCGATCTGGAAAGTCGAGATCATCATCCCCGATGCCAGCCCGGCGTGGCGCGGATCGATGCTGCCGATCACAGCCTTGATGACCGAGGGCATCACGGTGCCGAAGCCGAGCCCGCCGCAGATCAGGCCGAACTCAAGGCTTTGCGGCAGCTCGCCACTGACCGACGCCATCACGACGCCGAAGCCGATGACCTGGAGCGCGAAGCCCAGCGTCAGCGTGCGCGCGCCGAGCCATTGCATCACCAGCGACGACACCAGCGAACTGACGAAGAAGCCGGTGGCAAAGGGCAGGGTGGCGAGGCCGGCCGCCAGCGGTGAGAAATGCAACCCGCTTTGCAGGTAGACCGCAAAGGTCAAATAGAACGACGACAGCATGTAGAAGGCGAGCGCCATCACCAGCCCAATCACGAAATCGCTGTTGCGCAGCAGATGTAGCGCGACCAACGGGTCGCCTCCATGGGCGGACAGGCGCGCCTCGAAGCGGACGAAGCCGGCGAGCATCAGCGGAGAAGCCAACAGCATCGCGACGATCCAGGCCGGCCAGCCGGATTCCCGACCCTCGATCAGCGGATAGACCAGCAAGCCCAGCGTGAGCGACAGCAGGATGACGCCGACGATGTCGAGCCGTTGGGCGTGCTCGGCACGCGAGTCGGTGAGGAACAGCAGCCCGCCGATCAACGCGGCAAGGCCGATCGGCACGTTGATGAGGAAGATCGCCTGCCAGGCCAATCCGAGTGGATGGGCTGAGACCAGGACGCCGCCGAGCACCTGGCCGCAGATGTTGGCAAGACCAAACGTCGCGCCGTAGAAGCCGAGCGCGCGGCCCTGTTCGGCCGCCGGAAACAGCACGCGGATCGAAGCGAGCACCTGCGGCGCCATCACGGTCGCGGTGAGGCCTTGCAGGATCCGCCCGGCGACGAGCACGTCCGGCGACCACGCCACACCGCACAGCACCGACGCGACCGTGAAGCCTGCGACGCCCGCCAGGAACATGCGCCGCCGCCCGAGCAGGTCGCCGAGCCGGCCGCCCGTAATCAGGAAGACCGCGTAGGTCGCGGCATAGGCCGAGATCACGAATTGCACCTGGCTCGCCGAGGCGCCGAGATTGTCGCGAATGGCCGGCAGTGCGAGGTTGACGACGTTGAAGTCGAGGATCGGCAGGAAGGCGCCGGTGAGCAGCACGGGCAGCGCCAGCCATCGCCGCGGGTCGACCGTTGCCGGCCGCGTGTCATGCAGTTGCAACGTCTCGGTGGTCTCGCTTGTCACCTGCCAGCTCCTCTGCGTTGCCGGCGCGGCGCACGCGGTGTGCCCGTCGGTCGAACTTTTCGGGAAGATGGCCTGTCTGTCTGTGATAATGTACTCCTCAACTCCGCGAACTGAGTTTGCAAAAATGAACAGCCCGCTCGATTGGAACGATCTTCGGCTCGTCCTCGCCGTCGCGCGGGAAGGCAGCCTCTCCGGGGCGGCGCGGAAGCTGGGCGTCACGCACTCGACGGTGTTTCGTCGCTTGGGCACGATCGAAACGCTGATTGGGACGCGGCTGTTCGAGCGTTTCCGCGACGGTTACGCGCCGACACCGGCCGGCGAGACCGCGGCCGCTTCGGCGGCCCGGCTCGAGGATGAAGTGCTCGCGCTCGAGCGCAGGCTGGCGGGGCAGGACCTCAGGCCGTCAGGACCGGTCCGGATCACCACGACGGATACGCTTGGCACGGTGCTGGTGCGGCATCTTCCCGCGATGCGCGCTGCGCATCCGGAAATCCAGCCGGAGATCATCATCTCGAATGCGATGGCGAACCTGACGCGCCGCGAGGCCGAGATCGCGATCCGGCCGACGCCGGCGCCGTCCGAACTGCTGGTCGGGCGGCGCGTGGCCGATATTGCCCATGCGGTCTACGGATCGAGGGCCTATCTCGCCCGGCGTCACGACAAGGATCTGTCCGCACACGATTGGGTCGGGCTCGACGATGCGCTGGCGGGGACCGTGATCGCCGGCTGGATGCGCGAGAACCTGCGTCCGGCGCGCCTCACCTGCCGCGTCGATGCACTTCCGGCGCTGCGCGATGCCGCGTCTGCGGGACTGGGACTTGCGCTGCTTCCCTGCTATGTCGGCGATCTCGCGCCCGCGCTGCGCCGCCTGACACCGAAAGCGCTGGCCGAGCCGCGCTCGGCGCTGTGGCTGTTGACCCATGACGATCTCAAGCGCACCGCGCGCATCCGCGCCACGCTCGATTTTTTGGCCAGGGCGCTTGCGTCGGAGCGCGCGCTATTCGAGGGAAGGCGCGCCGGCCGCGCGCGGCGCTAGCCGGCAGGCGCGCAAATCGATCAGGACTCCGCCGCCTCCGTGACGGTGCGGACGTCCTTTGTCGGGCGACTAGCCGGCGGACGATGATGTTCGCGAAAGGCACTTGCCAAGGTTTTCAGCGTTGCGCGCGACTTCGCATCCGACAATTTCGACAGCAGCATGATCTCGGATGGAGGCAGCGCCGGGAGGCCGAACTTCTCGGTCACCTCGACCGCGCCCGGAGGGACGACCCGGCGCGAGAACACCGAGATCGCAAGGCCCGCCGAGACCGCCTCGGCGACGGCAAAGGCTCCGCAGCCAAGGAAGGTTTCGGTCCATGGCAGCCCCGCGGTGTCGAGCGCGCGTGTGGCGGTGTTGAGGATGCCGCAAGACGGTGAGGAGGCTGCCAATCGAAATGGCTCGCCATCGCGATGGACAAAGTCCGGCGTGGCAAACCAGGCGAAATGATCGGGCCCCAGAACCACGCCGTCGCGCCGGTCGTCATCCCGGAACACGATCACTGCGTCGATCGTCCCGCGATCGAAGGCCTCCAAGAGGTCACGAGCATCGTCGAGCCGTACCTCGATCGTCAGTGCCGGATCATGCGCATTGAGCCGCGCCAGCAAGGTCGGAAGCTCGGGCGCGCCGACGTGGGTCGCGATCCCCAATGAGAAACGGCGGCGAACGGACGACAGCCCGGCGACCGCACGATCGTGCGCGGCAAGGAAGGCGCGCGCGGACTCGAGGAACACCGCGCCCTGCGCCGACAGGCGCACCAGCCGCGGCGTTCGCTCGACCAGTTTCTGGCCGACCCGGTGTTCCAGCCGTTTCAGCTTCACGCTGATCGCGCCTTGCGTGGTGCCGAGCGCGTCGGCGGCGCGGGTAAAGCTCTTGAGATCCGCGATGGTCACGAAAGCCTTCACGGCGTCGACGTCGAGCGTTGTCATGTCAGTCATCCGGAATTGTTGTCTCTGAAATATCTAGTCATCCAATTCAACAATGCTCAAGCCGTGACTAGCTTTGCGTCGTGAAGCGCCGCGGCCACCCGATTCCTGCCGCTGCTGCGTCAATACATCGTGAGTCGATCGACCGGCGCTGCTGCCAGCACCCTGGCAACAGCGTGCGGTATGCCGTTGGCTTGCCACAACAAAAGGCCTGATCATGTCCACTGAATTGAGCCGCCGCGGCGCTGTCGTGCTGTCCGCCGTATGCCTTGCCTGCCTGATGTTCGGATTGGAGATATCCAGCATCCCCGCGATCCTGCCGACGCTGGAGCGGGTGCTGCATGCCGACTTCAAGGCGCTGCAATGGATCATGAACGCCTACACCATCGCGGTGACCACGGTGCTGATGGCGATCGGGACGGTGGCCGACCGTTACGGGCGCAAGCGCATCTTCCTGGTCGCGATTGCAGCGTTCGGCATCACCTCGCTGATCTGCGGCGTCGCCCAGAGCGTCGAGATGCTGATCATCGCCCGGTTCCTGCAAGGGCTGAGCGGCGGCGCGCTGTTGATCTGCCAGATCGCCGTGCTGTCGCACGAATTCCAGGGCGGCCGGGTGCGCGCCGTCGCCTGGGGCTGGTGGGGCGTGATCTTCGGCATCGGTCTCGGCTTCGGGCCGATCATCGGCGGCGCCGTCGTCGCGGTGTTGAGCTGGGAATGGGTATTCCTCGTCCACGTGCTGTTCGCGGCGGTCGCGTTCGTGCTCACGATCGGCGGCGTGCATGAATCGAAGGACCCGAAGGCGAGCAGCCTCGACGTCGCCGGCATCGTGACGATGTCGCTCGCGGTGTTCTGCCTCGCCTTCTACATCACGCAGGGCCCGGATCTCGGCTTTGCCAGCCCGAAGGGGCTCGCGATCCTCGCCGTCTCCGCGCTGAGCTTCGTCGCGTTCCTGGTCGCCGAGAGAATCAGCCGGCGGCCGATGTTCGACTTCTCGGTGTTCCGGATCCCGGCGTTCTTCGGCTCGATCGTCGGCTCGGCCGCGATGAACCTCAGCTACTGGCCGTTCATGATCTATCTGCCGATCTGGTTTCACGCTGGTCTCGGCTATGACAGCGTTTTCGCGGGCCTTGCGCTGCTCGCCTACACGCTGCCGACGCTGGTGATGCCGCCCTTCGCGGAGCGGCTGTCGCTGCGTTATCAGCCCGGCCTGATCATCCCGGCGGGTCTCTTCACCATCGGCATCGGCTTCATGCTGATGAAGGTCGGCAGCGCCGCCGCACAGCCCGACTGGCTGACCATGCTGCCGGGCTGCCTGATCGCCGGAATCGGCCTCGGCATCACCAATACGCCGGTCACCAACACGACGACCGGCTCGGTCTCGAGCGACCGCGCCGGCATGGCCTCCGGCATCGACATGAGCGCGCGGATGGTCTCGCTGTCGGTCAACATTGCGCTGATGGGCTTCATCCTGGCGAGCGGCGTGCTGGCGCATCTGAAGGCGGTGCTGACTGCGCTCGACGGCGCGCAGCTCCGCAGCATCGCGGAACGGATCGCGGCTGGTGATGCCGCATCGGCGCCGGAGCTGAGCGGTCCTGTCGTGCATCAGGCGCTGGCGAGCGGCTTCGGCTGGGTGATGCTTTATGGCGGCATCGGCGTCTGGATCATGGCCGCGGTCAGCTTCCTGATCTTCAACGTGCGGCCGATGCGGCAGGCTGAAGCCCAGGGCACGAAGTGAGTTTGATGTCGCCGTGCTCGCACCAGGACTGGGGCGGGCAGGCGGCATTCACTTCACGAGGGTCAGCAGCGGCTGGTCTTTCTCGACGATATAAGTCGCAAGCTCGCTGGCCGTGACCTTGCCGACGTTCTTCGCCGCATGGATCGTGTTTGCGGGGATGACGATGTCGACTCGCACCTGGACCACTTCGCGGCCGGGCGCGCTGAGGTCATGGCGCTGCAGGTCGGTTCGGGTGAAGCCGGCCGGCTGCTGCGCCTGCGCCGTCGGGATCGTCAGGAAACTTCCGGCGATCAGGGCCGCTCTTGCGAGCAGGCGTGTCGCCGTCATCAGCTTGCTGGTCATCTTGAGCTCCAGGGTTTGTGGACTTGTCCGACCGCGAGCCGGCAAGCGGCCGGCCCGCGTCGGAGGTCGTCATGCGCTCGTTTCAGACAAGGGTGGTCGTGACGTCGATGTTGCCGTGGACCGCCTTGGAGTAGGGGCAGATGCCGTGCGCGGCTTCGATCAGCTGCTGCGCAACCTCGCGCTCGACGCCGGGAACGTGGACGTTGAGGCGTGCGCTCAGGAAGAACGAGCCGCCGGCCTGGTTCAGATCGATCTCGGCGTCGACCTCGGGCTCGCTCGCCAGCTTGACCTTGCGCTGTCCGGCGGCGAGCTGGATCGCGCCGATGTAGCAGGCCGACCAGGCAGCGGCGAACAGGTTTTCGGCGGCCGGGTGCGGCTGCGGCAGCTTGACGTCGAGGAAGCCGTCGCGCGAGCGGGCGGCGCCGTTCGGGCCGGCGGTGACGTGGGTCTTTCCGGTGACGAGAACCTTTGCATTGGCGGTCATGGTGAGCTCCTTTGGTTGAAGATAGATCGTATCCGATCTAATCGGATGCGAGTCGAAATAATCCAGCTAATGGACCATGTCAAGCACTTCCGATTTAATCGGATGCGATTTATATTGACCCTGACTTCACAAACTCCGGAGACGCCCGTGACCCGCACCGCCAAGGCCGAGACCAAGGGCCGAAAACTCTCGAATTTTCTGTGCTTTGCGGTCTATTCGGCCAATCTGGCCTTCGGCCGCGCCTATAAGCCGATCCTCGACGCGGTTGGCCTGACCTACACCCAGTACATTGCCCTGATCGCGCTGTCGGAGGCCGACGGGCAGACCGTGAGCGCGCTCGGCGAAAAGCTGTTCCTGGAATCCAACACGCTGACGCCGATCCTCAAGAAGCTGGAGCAGAGCGGCTATATCAGCCGCGTCCGCGATCCCGCCGACGAGCGGCAGGTGCGCGTGAGCCTGACGCCAGCGGGCCGGCGCCTGCTCGACAAGGAGATCAACGCATCGCTGGTCGACGCCACCGGGCTCGGCGACGAATTTCCCATCGTGCAGAAGAGCGTCGTCAGGCTGCGCGACAATCTGCTGCACCACACGCGCGGTGAGGCGAAGAAGGGCTGATGCTGCTGCGGCGGCGGTCCGGTCCTTGGCGGCGTGCTGCCGGATCAAATTGTAACGGGCTGTATCCGCGCTGCGTCGTTCCGCATTTTCGCCACCGCGCAACCGGCAACTCCGCTCCGCTTCTGGATGATGCGGAGGAGAGTTCGACTTGAGCAGGAAGTTGCCGTTCGGCCGGGCGGCAGGGGCAAGCGATCCTGACGTTCCTCTAACCGGACATCAGCTCGGCAAGCGCGGGGCGAGCCGGGCTTGCGGCGTTTCGATCCGATCCAAGATGCACGGCGCCCGGCAGCTTGATCCGGACAAGCAGGCCGTGCGGTGCATTGTCGTGCAGGGAAAGCTCGCCGCCGTACCCGCACACCATGGCCTGAGCGATCGAGAGGCCGAGCCCGAAGCCGCTCTTCTCGTCCATGGTGCGGGCCTCGTCGCCGCGGACGAAGGGCTTCAGCATCTCGGCGCGGCGGTGCTCCGGAATCCCCGGACCGTCGTCCGATACGTCGATGGTGGCGTGATCGGCGGATGCGGTCAGGCGGATATCGACCTCACTGCCGAACCGCAGCGCATTTTCCACCAGGTTGGTCACGGTCCGGCTGATGTCGCTGGGCCGGATCAGCAGCGAAGCCCTGACCGGGCCGTGGTAGCGCACGACATGGCCGCAATCGGAGAACTGGTCGCAGATCGTCTGCAGCAGGGCGGCCACGTTTACAAGCGTCGGCTTCGCCGCGCTGCCGCCGCTCAGGAATGACAGCACCGATTCCAGCATGGCCTGCATCTGGTCGAGGTCGTGCAGGGTCTCCGCGCGCTGGGCATCGTTCTCGATATATTCGGATCTGAGCCGCAGCCGGGTGATCGGCGTGCGCAGATCGTGACTGATGGCGGCGAGCATCCGGGTTCGATCATTCATCAGCGTGGTGATGCGTTCGCGCATCCGATTGAGCGCGACCGCGGCGGCGCGAATCTCCTCCGGGCCGGTCTCGGCAAGCGGGGCGGCCGCCTGGTTGATGCTGAAGTTCTCGGCGGCGCGGGCAAACGCTGAGAGCGGAGCACTGAGCGCGCGACCGGCCCACACGCCGAGCAGCGTGACGCTGACCAATAGGAACAGGAATGTGCTCGCCCAGAATGCGCCGACGAAAGGCGGCATTTTTACTGGTCCGATAGCGGCTTCGAATAGGGTCCCGTCCGGCAACCGAACCGCCGCCGGCGCGGTCTTCATTGAAAACTCGTCGACATCGTCGACGCCCGGCACCCCGGGCGAAGCATCGCCATTCAAGCCTGCGGCTGCGTCGCGCAAGGCGAAGTGCAGCCGGGGAAAGGCCCGATCGGCAGCCCGCAGCAGCGTTGCGCGCTCGGCCGCAGGGGTCTCGGCCAGGAGCTTGGCAACCAGCTGGAATTGATGGATCGGCCGGTCCGCGAACGATTTCGGTTTCTGGCTGGTGAAATAGAGTCCGATTAGCGCGTGGATCAGCACCAGCGAAAGCAGGATCAGCGCGGCGATCTGGCCGCTGATCCGGTGGAAGCTGAAGAGCGCGGCAATCCTGCGGGTCCAGCTCATGCGTCCTCCACATGCGGCGTGAAGATGTAGCCGCCGGTGCGCACCGTCCTGATCACCGACGGTCCTTCGCTGCCATCGAGCTTGCGGCGAAGCCGGCTGACAAGAACGTCGATGCTTCGCCCGAACGGACTGGCCGGCCGGCTGCGCGTCATGGTCAGGAGGCCATCCCGCGTCAGGATCCGGCCGGGCCGCTCGCAGAAGGCCTGCAGCAGGTCGAACTCCGCGCTGGTCAGCGGGACCTGGGCGCCGTCGGGATCGCGCAGCTCGCGCAGGCGAAGATCGATGGTCCAATCCTGGAAGCGCAGGCGAGCGGCGCTCTGGCCGGAGCGTCCGGCAAGCCCTGCCTGGGCCTGGCGGCGCAGCACCGCGTTGATCCGCGCCAGCAGCTCGCGCGGATTGAAGGGTTTGGCGAGATAGTCATCCGCCCCCATCTCGAGCCCGAGGATCCGGTCGAGGTCCTCGCCCTTGGCAGTCAGCATGATGATCGGAATCGTCGAGTCGCCGCGAAGGCGCCGACACAGCGTCAATCCATCCTCTCCCGGCAGCATCAGGTCGAGCACGACGAGATCGAGCGAGTGCCCGGCAAGGTAACGATCCATTTCCTTGCCGTTCGAGGCGGTCGCTACCAGGCACGATTGGTCGCGGAGGTAACGGGCAATCAAATCCCTGGTCGGCAGATCGTCCTCGACGACCAGGATTTTTGGAGTATGTGCGAGCATGGTTTGCGACTGGGCCTCGTCATCAGGTCATTTGCGCGCATTCCGGCGCGCTGGCTTAGCCACCAATCGACCAGCATGCGCGTCGCATGTGGGCGGCATTGCGCCTTTTCGTAAGCATAGTGTTTCTGAACTGTAAGCGGCGCTCGCCGCCGGAAACAAACCGGGACCGCGGCGACCGCGCGCGGCGCTCACAGTCCCCAATCACTGGAAATAATCCCGCAATCCGGCAGCCACACCGCAGCCATCACCGTCCCGTCACAACGGGCGACTGGTTCGCGAGGTGTGGAATGAAGATGTGGCGGAGCTTTGTCGCGGCGCTTGTGCTGACGGGACTTTTGATCTCGGCGACGTCGGTGACCGGGCTGGTGGCTTGGCTGTTGTTGCCGCCGGCGGCGGCCCAATCGGTCGATGCTATCGCGATCGAAGGCAACCGGCGGGTCGAGGCGGAGACCATCCGCTCGTATTTCAGGCCGGGGCCGGGCGGCCATCTCGATCAGGCCGCGATCGATGACGCCCTCAAGGAGCTGGTCGCGACCGGGTTGTTCCAGGACGTCAAGATCAATCACGCGGGCGGGCGGATCGTCGTCGCGGTCGTCGAGAATCCGGTGATCGACCGCGTCGCGTTCGAGGGCAACAAGAAGGTCAAGGACGAGCAGCTCTCCGCCGAGGTGCAGTCCAAGCCGCGCGGCACGCTGTCACGGCCGGTGGTGCAGTCGGATGCGCTGCGGATCGCCGAGATCTACCGCCACTCCGGCCGCTACGACGTGCGCGTCACGCCGGAGATCATCGAACGCTCGAACAACCGCGTCGACCTCGTCTTCACCATCGACGAGGGCACCAAGACCGGCATCAAGACCATCGAGTTCATGGGCAACAACGCCTTCACGGCGGCGCGCCTGAAGGACGTGATCAAGACCCACGAGACGAACTTCCTGAGCTTTCTCGGCAGCGCCAACATCTACGACCCCGATCGCGTCGAGGCCGACCGCGACCTGATCCGCCGCTTCTACCTGAAGCATGGCTATGCGGACGTGCAGGTGGTGGCCGCGCTCGCCGAGTATGACCGCGAGAACAAGGGCTTTCAGGTCACGTTCAAGATCGACGAGGGACAGCAGTACCGCGTTGCGACGGTCAGCTTCCGCTCGACCGTCGCGGGCTTCGACCCGAATATCCTGCGCTCGCTTTCGCGGGTCAGCGAAGGCTCGCTCTACAATGTCGAGGCGATCGAGAAGTCGGTCGAGGACATGCAGATCGAAGCGTCGCGCCGCGGTTACGCCTTCGCCGTGGTCCGCCCGGACGGCGACCGCAATTTCGAGGCCCACACCGTCGGGATCGTGTTCCGCGTGGAGGAGGGGCCGCGCACCTATATCGAGCGGATCGACATTCGCGGCAACGGCCGCACCCGCGACTACGTGATCCGGCGTGAGTTCGATCTGTCCGAGGGCGATGCGTATAACCGAGCGCTGGTCGATCGGGCCGAGCGGCGGCTGAAGAATCTGGACTACTTCAAGAGGGTCAAGATCACCACCGAGCCCGGGTCATCGAGCGATCGCGTGGTCCTGATCGTCGATCTGGAGGAAAAGTCGACCGGCGATTTCTCCGTGTCGGGCGGTTACTCCACGACCGACGGCGCGCTTGCCGAGGTCAGCGTCTCCGAACGCAACCTGCTCGGCCGTGGCCTGTTCGCCAAGGCGACGGTCAGCTACGGCCAGTATTCGCGCGGCCTGTCGCTCTCCTTCGTCGAGCCGTACCTGCTCGACTACCGCGTCGCGCTCGGGCTCGATGCGTATTACAAGGAGCAACTGCCGACCTCCTACACGACCTATGGCGTGAAGACGATCGGCTTCGCGCCGCGGCTGGGTCTCGCCTTGCGCGAGGACCTGACCCTGCAGCTGAGATACTCGCTCTATCAGCAGGAAATCTCGCTCGATAGCGCCTATAACAACTGCAACAACAATCCGTCCAACCCGTCGCTCGCGTTCAATCCGACACCCGCCTACATCCAGAGTGTGCTCGGCGGCGTCGACCCGACCAACTCGGTCTCATCAGGGCTTTATGGATATGGTTGCTACGGCGACGGCGAATCCACTCTGCCCGTGCGCAAGGAGCTGGCTGCGGGCGCAACCTGGACCTCGGCGCTCGGCTATACGCTGACCTACAACACGCTCGACAACAACAAGAACCCGACCGACGGCTTGCTGATCGACTTCAAGCAGGATTTTGCCGGCGTCGGCGGCGACGTGACGTATCTGAAGAGCGCGGTCGACGCGAAATATTACACGCCGCTGGTGTCCGATCTGATCGGGCTGATCCGCCTGCAGGGCGGCCTGCTCACCAAGATCGGCGACAACGATCTGCGCATGCTGGATCATTTCCAGATGGGGCCGAACCTGGTGCGCGGCTTTGCCACCAACGGCATCGGGCCGCGCGACATCACCTATGCGAGCTTCGGGGCGGTCGGCGATGCGCTCGGCGGCACCAAATATTGGGGTGCGTCGATGGAGCTGCAGATGCCGTTCTGGTTCCTGCCCTCCGAGGTTGGGCTGAAGGGGGCCGTCTATGCGGATGCCGGCTCGCTCTGGGGTTATCAAGGCCCGACGTCATGGGCCGCGACCGGCGAGGTGAATACGGCTGCCTGCAAATGCGGCCTCCAATACGACGATGAGAATGTGGTGCGAACCTCGGTCGGCGTCGGCCTGATCTGGGCATCGCCGTTCGGCCCGCTGCGCTTCGACTACGCGGTGCCGATCACCAAGGGCAAGTACGACATCGTGCAGGAGTTCAGGTTCGGCGGCGGGACGTCGTTCTAGGAGCGTAGTCATATCGCTTGCAGTTCGACGCCGCCGAGCATCGCCAGCACGAAATCGGCGCGCGCCGACGGCGATATCTTCGGCAGGTTGATGACATCGTAACCAAGCGTCGGAAGCGCCTGCATCAGCCGCTGATACTCCGCCGTCGCTGCCTCGAAGCCGTGCCGCCGCTCGGCATCGGTGACGTAGATCTCGGGCCATGGCGCCGTCATGAACACGCGCGCGTGGTAGCGATGGTCGGAGCAGATCCGGCGCAGCGCCGGCTCGCCCGTCAAGGCTTGCAGCGCCGACGCGGCATCGACGAGGCCGCGATCGAAGAACACCCATCCGGAATGGAACTTGGCGATCGCCATATCGTTCAGTGCGACGTCAATGGCGCGCCGCAGGAAGGCCGCCGTATCGACCCAAGGCAGCGCCGTGCCGCCGGATGCGAGCTCGTCGGCGATGATGCGGCGGCCGGGCTCTTCGACGACCGGATAGCCACGCGCGCGCAATTCGGCCAGCAAGGTCGATTTTCCGCCGCCGGAGCAGCCGGAGATCAGGACGAAGCGGCAGTTCAAGAGGAGGTCCTTTCCTTGCAACGGAGAACGCAGGGTGGCGCGCCGCGGTCGCGGTTGATGGCACTTCTATGTCTGGGGGATTGCCGGGAGATCGCTCGACGGGCGCGATCAGATTAGCGTTCGGGGCGCGTGCAGGCAATATTGCTGGAGGTGCGGGCCGGAATCGAACCGGCTCATGGCGGTTTTGCAGACCGCAGCGTTCCCATTTCGCCACCGCACCCGAGCGAGGCGCGTACGCCTCGCCTTAGTCCTTGAACGGATCGAACTCGCCTTCGCCGGCCATGGCCACGGCAAACGGTCGCAGCGTGTGCAGCACCTTCACCGTTCCGGCATGCCGGGCGAGCACGTCCGGCAGTCGCCGATAGGCCATCGGGCTCTCGTCGAGATCGGCGCCAACAAGCGTGACGCCGCGCTCGTTGAGCCAGCGATCCATCTCCTCGCGGGTGAAGCGCCGCTTCGCTTCGTTGCGGCCGAACAGCCGGCCGGCTCCGTGCACCGTCGAGTAGAGCGAGGCCTTGGCCTCCGGACTGTCGACGCCCTCGAGAATGACGGCATCGTCGCCCATCGACCCGCCGACGAAGCCCCGCTGTCCGGGGAAAGCCGGCGTCGCGCCCTTGCGCACCACCCACAAATCCTTGCCGTCGTGCGTTTCCCGCCAGGCGTAGTTGTGGTGGTTGTGCACGGAATCGGTGACCTTGCCGCCGATGATGCGGCGGACACGGTCCACGACCCACTCGCGGCCCGCATAGGAATAGCGCCCGGCGAGCTGCATCGCGGCGATGTAGCGGCGCCCGAGTTCGGAATCCTCGTCGACGATGGCGGGCGGGACGTTCATCCCGTCCTTGCCGCCGGCGGCCTTGAGATAGCGGGTCGCGCTGGTGTGCCCGAGCCCGCGGCTTCCGAAGTGAACGCCGATCCAGACGAAGCCGGCTTCGTCGCGCATCAGGTCGACATAGTGGTTGCCGGAGCCGACCGTGCCGAGCTGGCTGACGGCCTTCTGCCGGTATGCCTCCATGTCGCTCTCGCGCCACGCATCGCCGTCGTCGAACAGCGCGTGATCGACCCTCTCGACGTTCTTCCGGCCGATGCCAAACGAGATCACCTTGGCAACGTCGCGAATGATGGTCGGGACGGTTTCGCGGATGTCGTCGAAGCGCACGTCGAGCCGCGCGGCCATGTTGCCGCAACCGATGTCGAAGCCGACCCCGGAGATGCTGATCTGCTTCTCGTAGGCGATCACGCCGCCGACGGGCTGCGCGTAGCCGAGATGGCCATCCGCGCAGATCACGCCGGACACGACGTTGCCGACCGCCATGCAGTTGCGCATCTGCTTGATGGTTGCGGCGTCGTGCTCGCCGAACACCTTCAGCGGCGCGTTCTTGAAGCGCTCCTCCTGCGGGCGCAGCATCGCAATCTCCGACGAGGCCGCATCGGCCTCGCGCGCAAGCTTCTCCTTGCGGGCGGCATCGCGATACAGGCACCAGGCCGGCTGGCCGCGGCCTTCGCCGACGCGGGAATCCGGATCGATGCCCGCGGCGAGGCAGAGTTCGCGGGCGCGCTCCTGGTAGGGATCAGGTCGTCGCATTGTGTTGGCTCCTGCTCAAGCTGGATCGGCCGCGCGCATTTCGCGCGGCATTCGACATTGTCGCTGCCGGAGTTCGACCAGACCGCGCGTGGGCAACAAAAAACCCTCCGAAGCGGCTGGCTCGGGAGGGTCCGTGATGTACGGATTGTCGATCGCGCTTAAGCGAGACCGCTCCCATGAACCGGGCATGCATAGACGATCGGCCGTAGGCTGGCTGATGGTCGGCGGATCTGTTGGTATCCGTGCTGCGGTTTCGGTTGCATCGGTTTGCTCGCAATGGTTCGCGAGCATGGCGCTCGCGAGGGCCGCCGAGATACGCCTGCAACCTCTGAATGTCAAGAGGCGCCGGCCGCCGGTGTCTGTACGAATGTGACGCAAGCGGGAGTTGCTTGACGAATTCTTCAGCGCCGCGCCGATAGTATCGACCAAGCTTGCTGCATCCCGCTCGGAGGGAAGACGCACGTGGCATCACGCTCGATCACCTGCATCACGCTCGCGCTGCTCTGCTGCGCAGCACTTCAGCCGTCACGCGCAGCGGAAACCAACGCACCGATCCGGATCGGCGCGGTGCTGCCGTTTTCCGGCGGCGTCGAGCTCTACGGCCAGCAGGCAAAGCTCGGCCTCGATCTTGCCGCTGGGGACATCAACGCCGCGGGCGGCATTCTCGGCCGGCCGGTCGAGATCATCTATGCCGATGACAAGACGCGGCCGGAGTCGGCCGCCGAGGCCATGCGTTCGCTGGTCGAGAAGGACGGTGTGTTGGCGGTGGTCGGTCCGATCACCTCACGCAATCTGAATGCGCTGGTGCCGCTCGCCGAGAGCACGAAGACGCCGCTGCTCTACGCCACCAATTACGAGGGCGGCAAATGCAGCCGCTATCTGTTCTCGTTCGGCGCAGTGCCGAACCAGGAGCTCGGCCAGTTGCTGCCTTACATGACGCAGACCTTCGGCAACACGTATTTCCTGCTCGGCGCCGACCGGGTCTGGCCGCATCAGATGTTCGGTATCGCGCAGCCCTTGATCGCGAAGCTCGGCGGCACGGTGGTGAGGACGAAGTACACGCTGGGAACCGAGTCCGACTTCTCGCCGCTGATCAAGGAGATCGCGGCGAGCAAGGCCAAGGTGTTGCTGTTCGCGCTGAAGGGCGACGGCATGGACTTCATCCGGCAGGCCGACGAGGCCGGGTTGCTGAAGGATATCACCGTCGCTTTCCTCGGATTGTCGGAGGTCGATCTCGGCATCTTCCGCGGCAAGGGCCAGAACATGGTCACGGTGGTGCCGGCGGTCGCGGCGAGCGAGGATCCAACGGTCAAGGCGTTCGTTGCGAAGGCCCGCGGCGCCGCGAACCCGGGTGTCGCGGTCTCGAACTATGTGATGACACATTACAACTCCCTGATCGCGCTCAAGGTAGCGGCCGAGAAGGCCGGCAAGCTCGACAAGGAGGCCATCATCGATGCCATGGCGGGGCTCACGATTGCGACGCCGACCGGCCCGGTGACGCTCGGCCAGGATCATCACGCGGCGATGAACATGTTCATCGCCAAGACGCAAGGGACGGAACTAGTGCAGGTCCGTGCGCTCGGCGCGATCGCGCCGCAGCCCGGATGCAGTCTGGCTGGTCGCTGACAGAAGGCTGGGGCTTACTCACAAACCGGGACGTTCGCTTTTTGGGCGTGAAGCAGACGCGCGACCTGACGTCTGGGATATCGCCTTGTGACCCGACGGAGATACCGATGGCGCGCTTCGACGGGCCACTCCAGGTCGCGCGCGACCAAGACAACTCAGTCTTCCGAGCGCAGGGCCGCCTCGACGCGCTGGATCAGTCGCTCCCGCATGTCAGGCAAGGCCCCGCCGAGCAGAAGGAAGACGCGGACGATCGGCAAATAGGGCTGCATCGCCGCGGTCAGCGCCGCAGGGGTCACGCCGGCCAGCCGCGCATACTCCGCCTGCAGAGCCGAATTGACCGTGGCCCGCACCGGATCGTCGGCGTAGTCCGGGCCAAGCTCGGCGAGCAAGACATGGCACTGCGCAATCTCGTAGGCGGCGGGCGCGCGGGTCGCGCCGAGCCAGTCGATCAGTCTCGGACCCTCCGCCGTCATGATCACGTTGCCGGGGTGAAGATCGGAATGGCACAGCACGTCATCGGCTGCGAGGTGCTCGATCAGCGCGAGGACGCCGGTGGTGATGCGCTCCGGAAGCACGCTGCCGCCGAACCGCAATCGGGCGTCCATTGCCTCGCGCAACGAGAGTGCGTCCGGCGGTGGCCGCGTCTGGTGAACGGCGAGGCAGAGCGCCGCAAGGATTGCGCCAGCTTGTTCACGCGTGACGGCGCCGGTGCGCGTAGCCTGCATCAGGGTCGGCCCATCGAACCGCGGCAGCACGATGCCGAAGCGCCCGTCCAGGGCGACTTCGCCGAGCACCTCCGGCGCTGGGCCGCCGGCGGCGAAGACCGCGCGGGTCATTTGCGCCTCGTGCTGGACGACCCATTGCGGGATACCTGGCTTGGACAGCTTGACGACCTGACCGGGCGCCCAGGCGTAGACATCAGCGAAAAGCCCATCGCCGATCTTCTCTCCCAGCGATTTCTGCATGCCCATGCTCCGCCACGATACAAGAAACACCGGCGGCGAGCAAAAAGGAACCCCTCCCGTCGCGGGGCCGCCCGACACCATGATCGCGCTTCAACTGCTGAGGCCTTCCGACTTCGAAAAAAAGAGCTGGCGCGCGCGGCGGCTGTCGGTTCCAGTCCGGTCCGTTCGTCTTTCAGCCAGAACGAACGGCATGGGAGTTCCGGAATGACCAATTCGACCTATCGCTGGGTGATCGTCGCGGCCGGCGGCCTGCTTGGCTGCGTCGCGATCGGCGGGATGTTTTCGCTGCCGGTGTTCCTCCAGCCGATGGCGCGGGAGACCGGCTGGTCGGTGACCGGGATCTCCAGCGCGATGACGATCGGCTTCCTCGCGATGGCCTTCACCAGCATGATCTGGGGCACGCTGTCCGACCGCTTCGGGCCGCTTCCGGTGGTGCTGACCGGATCAGTCGTGCTAGCGGCGAGCCTTGCGCTGGCGAGCCAGGCAACGTCGCTGCTGGCATTTCAGTTCGTGTTCGGCGCGCTGGTCGGAGCGGCGACGGCCGCGATCTTCGCCCCGATGATGGCGTGCGTCACCGGCTGGTTCGACACCCATCGCAGTCTTGCCGTCTCGCTGGTGTCGGCCGGCATGGGCATGGCGCCGATGACGATGTCGCCGCTGGCGGCCTGGCTGATCTCGCACCATGACTGGCGGACCGCGATGTTGATCGTCGCAGGCGTGGTCGGCGCGATCATGATCCCGGTCTCGTTCCTGGTGCGCCGCCCGCCGGCGCTGCAAGCCGATCACGCTGAGGCGGCGGCCAGCACGAGCGGGGAGCCGGCGATGTCGCTGGCCCAGGCACTGCGCTCGCCGCAATTCATCATCCTGATCGCGACCAATTTCTTCTGCTGCGCCACCCATTCGGGACCGATCATCCACACCGTGAGTTACGCGGTCACCTGCGGCATTCCGATGGTCGCCGCGGTGACGATCTATAGCGTCGAAGGGCTCGCCGGCATGGGCGGCCGCATCGCCTTCGGCCTGCTCGGCGACCGCTTCGGCGCCAAGCGCGTGCTGGTGCTCGGCCTGCTGGCGCAGGCATTCGGCGCGCTCGGCTATGTCTTCGTGCGTGAGCTCGCTGCGTTCTATGCGGTCGCGGCGATCTTCGGCTTCATCTATGCTGGTACCATGCCGCTGTATTCGGTGCTGATCCGCGAGAACTTTCCGCTGCGCATGATGGGCACCGTGATCGGCGGCACCGCAATGGCCGGCAGCCTCGGCATGGCGACCGGACCTTTGGCCGGCGGCCTGATCTACGACACCTTTGCGAGCTATACGTGGCTTTACGTCGGCTCCTGGGCCGTCGGCATTGGCGCGTTCCTGATCATGATGACCTTCCGGCCGATGGCATTGGCGCGGCCTACCGCGGTGCCCGCGCCGGCGTGAGGTTGCCCGCAGTGTCAAGCAGCGCGCCGCTCGGAGAGATGCATTGTTCTTGCCGAGCGGCCGGCAAAGGGGCAACGTTGTGGCACCGCTGGATCGGTCGGGCGCACACGCCCCGTTGCCATTGCAGCGACCGCCATCACAGCGGCAACGATGTCCTCGAGAGCCTACAATGTACCATGATCTCAAATGGTCCCCGGCCGAAAAGAAGATTGCGCGCGAGGCCTATGATTCAGCGGTGCAGCGCGCACTCGCCAAGGTGATGGTCGAATTCAAAAGCAGGGCCGGCGCAGCGGCGACGCCGTCGGAGATGTGGGAAGTTGGCGACTATCTGCACCAACAAAGGAGGGAGCTCGATGAGATGTTCGACTATCGATATTCGCAGCTCCCGCTTGTCTTTGCACGGCTCATTCGAGAAGAGCTTCTCGACGAGGCGCTACTCGCGGGTTTGTCGGACGAGAAGCGCCAGGTCATCCGCTCTATTCTTTCCCTAGCCGAAAGGTGAGCGCTGTTCGCGTCACGCGCGGCTGCGCTTCGGCCGCCGGATGGCGCGCACCTTGTTGTTGGTCGAGCCGCTACCGCAGAAGAACCGGTCCTTGCCGTCGGACTCGAGCCCTGAGACGAACACGCCCTGCGGCATCTCCAGCCGTTCCATCACCTCGCCGGTCTGCGGATCGATGCGCCTGACGTCGCTCTGATCCTCTTCCCAGGTGCCGTGCCAGAGTTCGCCATCGACCCAGGAGACGCCGGTGACGAACCGGTTACTCTCGATGGTGCGCAGCACCTTGCCGGTTTCCGGATCGACCTGAACGATGGTGCGGTCGCGATACTGGCCGACCCACAGCGAGCCTTCCGCCCAAGCGAGGCCGGAGTCGCGACCGCCGCCGGGCGAGGGGATCGTGGACACCACGCGTCCGCTGCTCGGCTCGATCTTCAGGATGCGGTCCTCGGCGATCTGATAGAGGTGCTTGCCGTCGAAGGCGGTGCCGGCATGGGCCGCGATGTCGAGCGTGCGGGTGGTGGTGCCGCTGTCGGGATCGAAGGCGACCAGCTGGCCACCGGCCGCGAACCAGACCTGCTCGCCGTCGAAGCTGACGCCGCCCACGCTCTCGACGCCCTCGAAGGCATATTCCCGGATGATCTCGGCCTCGGACTTCTTCATGCGGCACTCCTGGTTCTTGTCTTGACCCGGCTTCCTCACGCGAAGGGGTCTCCACTTCGCTCGAAAGCGGTCTGATTGTGGCCCGATGCTAGCCGTTCGGCAGCGGGGCAGGGAGTAACAACGTCGTCGTGAATCCCGGCACCGGGGGCGTCATCCAGCGCCGGGCGCGGGCACGGCCGACCGATTGCACCTTGCCCGTGGCGGCCAGCGCGTCGAGCGCCCGCTGCACGGTACGCTGGCTCGCCCCCAGCGCCACCGACAGCGCCGAGCTCGACCAGGCCTCGCCGTCGGCGAGGAAGGCCAGCACCGCCGCATGCTCCTCCTCGACCGGCAGTGCCAGCACAGTGACCTCGCGGCGGCCGTGCGGCTCCAGCACGAAGCCGTCAGGCGTCGCGTTGAGATCGGCGAGCGGCTGCAAGGCGCGGCGCAGCCGTCCGATCTCGACCCGCAGCCGCGCACGGTGCGATTCATCGGCATGCTTGCCGCGGAATGCGCGTGCGATCAGCATGGCGCGCGACACGTCGTGCGGCCACGCCTCGGCGAGCGCACGGGCGAGCGCGAACAGCACCGGCCGCCGCGTCAGCGAGACCGTGGTGCTGCTGTCGCGCACGACGTAGCGGCAGGCATCGACGACGAGCGCCTTCGACGCCATCAGGGCCTCGACCTCATCGAGCAGCAGCGGGCGCTCGCTGCCGCGCGCGATCAGGCGTGCTGCGGGCGTGGCGAGCAGCTGAGCGGTGCTTTCGACCTCGGCCGCAAGCGCGGCGATGCGGGCGCGCCGTGCGGCATCCCTTGCCCGTGCCAGTGCCTCGCGCGCCGGCTTGGTCCGCAGCCGCCGCATCGCGATTCCGGCGACGACCAGCTCATGCCCGACCCGCAGCGCCGGCGGGAAGGGCGCCGGGTCGAGGTCGTCGAGCATGCGCTCGGCTGCATCGAGGCTCCCGATCAAGAGCAGGCGGCGGATCTCGAGATAACCGGCGTGCGCGGCGTTGAGCGCATCGCCACGCGCTGCGAGCGTTGCGCGCGCCGCAGCAAGGCTCTTGCCGGGAAAGGACAGGTCGCGCGACACCAGCGCGATCTCCGCTTCTGCCACCACGCAGCGGGCCCGCGCGATGGCTTCCCGCGGACCGAAGGCGCGCCCCGCGCGCCGCAACAGCTCCTTGGCGCGGGTGAAATCGCCGAGCCGGGCCATCGCAATGCCGCGTAGCGCCAGCGCCGGCGCGTCGTCGCGCAGGGCCACCCGTTTCAGTGCGCCGAGGGGATCACCCGCCGCGAGCGCGCGCGCCGCAGCCGTAATCAGCGAGTCCATTCGAATCCCGACACACTTGTCACTCTCGCCCTCCGAGGCCTGGTCCTAACCTAGCACATGACGACATGGATCATCTCCAGAGAGATCGAATGATGACCGGAATCGAGACACATCAGGATTGGTTGAAGGGCCGCATCACTGGCCGCGGTGCCACGGTCGCGCGCTGGCTGGCGCTGGCGGCGGCGCCGACCTTCGCCGTGATGGCGCTGGTCGCCGCCCTGGCGCCGGTCGACATGATCTGCGGCGCCATGCAGGGACCGCTTTCATTGCAGGGGATGGTGCCGATGTACGCGCTGATGAGCACATTTCACCTGGCGCCGTGGTTGCGCCTGTTCCGATGACCGCCTCATCTCTGCGGCAGCGTGAAGACCGCACATGGCCGTGCGATGCCGCGCAGCTCATGGGTGCCGAGCGCGACCAGCGGCATCTCGGTTTCGGCGGCAAGCGCGCCCGAGACCAGCACGGTCTGCTCCAGCGGCTTGCACAGGCCTTCCAGCCGGCTCACAAGATTGACCGCGGCACCGATCGCGGTGAAGTCGAGCCGGTCGGCGGCGCCGATATTGCCCCAATGCACCTCGCCGAGATGCAGCGCTACGCCGAACGGCAGCGGCGGCAGGCCCTGCTTGCGCCGCTCGGTATCGAGATGCGCCATGCCGACGCGCGCCGCCGACACCGCGCGCAGTGCCGCCTCGCATGCGCTGCGCGGGCTGGTCGTGACCGGAAAGATCGCGAGCAGTCCGTCACCGATGAATTTCAGCACCTCGCCGCCGAAGGCGTGGATCGCGCCGGCGATGCGATCGAACCAGGCATCGAGCGCCGCGATCACCTCGGCGGGCGGATGGCTTTCGGAGAGTGCGGTGAAGCCGCGCAGATCGGCAAACAGCAGCGCCGCCCGGATGGTTTCGCCGGTGTTGCGCCGCAGAGGGGATGCCAGGACGCGCGCCGCGCTGCGCCGGCCGAGATAGGCCTCCAGCGCCGCCGTCAAGGTCGCGCGCGCCGCGAGCGCGGCGAGCGGGGCGGCCGTGAAGCGCGCCGCCTCGCGCAATTGATCCGCCTCGGCCGGCGTGAAGGCGCGGGTCCCGATCCAGCCGAGGGTCGGACCATCCGGCCGCGTTCCGATCGTGTCCTCGTGGATGGGGCCGGGCGCCAGGCCAGCGAGCCAACGCCGGCCGGCATCGCCGGATCCGACCATATCGGGCATCGCAAAGGGTTGTTCCGGCGCAAAGCCCAGCGCCTCGATGACCTCGCCATTGCCGGCGCGCCACAACCAGGTGCGCCTTGCAATCAGCGGGTGTGGAACTTCGAGCGTCAGGGCGCCGCCGGCAAGCGGCAGGCCATCCGTGATAAGATGGCTGCCGAGGTCCGCCAGCAACCGGTTGGCGCTCGCGGTCTCGGCCGCGGCGTCGACCAGCCAGCT
Source organism: Bradyrhizobium sp. CCBAU 53421 (assembly GCF_015291625.1). Taxonomy (NCBI): domain Bacteria; kingdom Pseudomonadati; phylum Pseudomonadota; class Alphaproteobacteria; order Hyphomicrobiales; family Nitrobacteraceae; genus Bradyrhizobium; species Bradyrhizobium sp. CCBAU 53421. Next base: position 5,600,950 of record NZ_CP030047.1, on the reverse strand, counting down.
CAGTGTCGAGGACAATTGCATCACCCCATCATGGGGTTGATGCGCCGCCCTTGTCACGAATTATCCCTGAAGACCCACCGTCAATGGAGAATGGATCGATGACTGAAGCTTTCATCGTTCAACGCGAGATCCAGATCGCAGCCCCGCCCGCAACCGTGTTCGCGTTCCTGACCGATCCGCAGAAGATCGTGAGCTGGATGGGGCTCGAGGCCGAGACCGAGCTGCATCCCGGCGGGCTCTATCTGCTCAAGGGCCTCGGCAACGACCGCAACCGCGCCGCGCGCGGCGCGTTCCGCGAGGTCGTGCCGGTGCATCGTCTCGCCTACAGCTTCGGCTGGGAGGATGGCCCCGAAGTGCCGCCGGGATCGAGCCTGATCGAGATCGACCTGATCGACAAGGACGCCGGCACGCTGCTGCGGATGACCCATAGCGGCCTGCCGAACGTCGCGCAGTGCGAGGCCCATGACAAGGGCTGGGCCCACTATATGAGCCGGCTCGCGATCGCGGCCGCCGGTCGGAACCCCGGTCCGGACCGCGGTCCGCACGACTGAACCGGCGCGGCGTCATGTCGGCCATTTCGAGCCGAGGATGATCGAGCAGAAGTTCACCCGCGTGTAGTTCGCGTCCTTCAGCGCCAGCACGTCGGCCTTGACGTTGCCGAAGGTGGTCAGCGGCTTTTTGATGGTGCCGGCGGCGAAATGATCGATGATGTTCTCCTTGAAGTTGGCCTCGCGCGGATGGTGCGCGCAGACATGGTCGCGATGCTCGTGCGAGAAATCGTCATAGGCGATGCCGAGCACGTCCATCTCGACGCCGGCGGTGACCAGTGCGACGGTCGGACGCATATGCTCGGGGATGCCGGGCGTGGTGTGCAGCGCGATCGAGACCCAGACGTCATCGATGTCGCGTTCGGCGACGCCGTAACCCCTGAGGAAGTCGCGTGCGGCGTTGGCGCCATCGACCTCGAAGCGCAGGTCCGGGGTCGCATGCGCGGCGGTGAGGCCCATGTCGTGGAACATGGCGCCGATATAGAGCAGCTCGGGATCGAACCTCAGCTTGCGGCGGTTGCCGGTCAGCGCACCCCAGAAGAACACGCGGCGGCTGTGATTGTAGAGCAGGTCATCCTCGGTATCGCGCACCAGCTGGGTGGCGGCGCGGGCCATGGCGCTGTCGGGTACACGGATGCCGGCGATGATCTCGGTCATTTCAAGACGCTCCTCGATATGGCAAGACGAGGCCATGGCGTGCGAAACACGCGGGCCGCCGGCGCTCGTCTCTGCGGTGGGTTCGGATCGCCTGCTGGCGTGATCCGTGGTGTGTTTGTCGCTCGTTTCGTCTTGATCTCGCAACGCTCGTGCGCCGCCGGATCGGGCCAACCAGACATCGTTTCGCGCCAGCTGGCACGGAGAAGGTATGGCGGTTCAGAAGGTGGCGATCGCGATCCACGAAGGGGTTCAGGCGCTCGACGTCGCCGGTCCCGTCGATGTGTTCGCGGAGACGAACGGCTTCGTCGCCGATGGCGACGGCTACGAGACGGTGCTGGTCGGCGCCAGCCGCGAACCGCTGCGCGCATCGAACGGCATGAAGATATCGGCCGATCTCAGCTTCGACGAGGCAGAAGAGAAATTCGACATCCTGCTGGTTGCTGGTGGGCCGGCATTGCCCGATGCCGCACCGGATCCGGCGTTGACACGGTGGCTGCGCGGAGCGCCGGCGCGCGCCGAGCTCTACGGTTCGATCTGCACCGGTGCCTTTGCGCTCGGCCATGCCGGGCTGCTCGACGGCCACAAGGTGACGACGCATTGGCAGAACGCGCAGCGACTGGCGGCGTGCTTTCCGGCTGCCGAGGTGATCTTCGACCGGATCTACATTCGCGACGGCAAGCTGATGACATCGGCCGGTGTCACTGCCGGCATCGATCTCGGTCTCGCGCTGGTTGCCGAACGTCATGGGCCGCAGGTTGCGGTCGCGGTGGCGAAGCGGCTGGTCGTGGTGGCGCAGCGCCAGGGCGGGCAGTCGCAGTTCAGCCCCTACCTCACCGCGCCGGTCGATGAGGATTCGCCGATTGCGCGCGCGCAGGCCCATGTCATGCAGCATGTCGGCGAGCGCCACACGCTGCAGTCGCTGGCCGAAGCCGTCGGCATGAGCGTGCGCAATTTCGGCCGCGCCTTCGCGCAGGAGACCGGCATCACGCCGCACGAATTCGTCGAACGCGCGCGGGTCGACGCCGCGCGGCGGCTGCTCGAGGGCTCGGACCGGCCGCTGAAGGCAGTTGCGTTCGATTGCGGCTTCGGCTCGGCGGACCGCATGCGCATCGTGTTCACCGAGCGGCTCGGCGTGTCGCCCGCGCAGTACCGGTCGAGTTTTCGCAAAGTGTGACGTCGTTCATGAAGCGGAGGCCTGATCGAGGCTAGGGTCAACCTGTCCGACGTCACTTCCAATCATGCAACTGCTCCGCGAGGCTGCCATGGACGCACTCACGCTCTTCATCATCCGTCACGCCGAGAAGCCGGGCGAGTCCTGGCCGGGGCCCGGCTTCACCGCGGACGGCGTGTCCGATACCGAGTCGCTCGTGCTGCGCGGCTGGCAGCGCGCCGGCGCATGGGCCGCGCTGTTTGGCACCGATCTCACGACCGGCGACTATGCCAAGCCCGATGCGATCTACGCCGCGACGCCCGGAACCGAGCCCAATCAGCCGCCGTCGAGCCGTCCGGCCGAGACGATCTCGGCGCTCGCCGCGCGCCGCGACCTGACGCCGAACGAGGGCTTCGGCAAAGGTGATGAGCCCGACCTGATGAAGGCGGTGCTGGCGCTGAAGGGCGTCGTGCTGCTGTGCTGGGAGCATAAGGCGATCATCGCCGACATCCTGCCGCTGATCCCGGTCAGCAAGGGCAAGCCGCCGACCAAATGGGAGAGCAGCCGCTTCGACGTCGTGCTGCGCTTCGAGCGCGCCAAGGGTGACGACAAGTTCGCCTTCAAGGAGCTGTTTCCGAAATTGCTGTCGGGCGATTCCGACAAGCCGCTGGGTGGCTGAATAGCGTCGCGGCCGCGCCGATCAGTCGAGCCCGAGCGCCTTGCGAGACTTGCGGGTCAGCTTCGCGGCGATCAGCGCATGCGCCTGATTGAGATAGGCCTTGAGCTCGGCGTCGGGCAGGGCGTCATTGCCGATCAGCTGCACCCATGTGGCACGCGCCAGATACGGCGCCGGCCGCGCCAGGCCCTGCTCGATCAGCACCTGATAGGCCATGTTCGAGGTCTTGAACATGAAGCCACCGGTGCTCTCGATATAGCCGCCGGCCAGCGCGAACATCTTGCCGCCGACCTTGAACACCGACGTGCCCTCCCATTGCACCACCTTGGTGGCGGCGGGCAGGCGCAGGCAATGAGCTTCGAAGGTTTTGGGGCGCATGAGTCGGAAGGGCTGGAGGGACTTCAAAGCCATAAGCCGGCCGCGCGACGACGGGCAAGCTCGGCGTGAACCGGCAATCCCGGGCCGGTTCCGGCCGCAGCTTCGCCCCCGGGAGCTCACGAAAACGTGGGTTGTGGCCAATCCATCGGAAGATATATCGTAAGATATGTTTTCAGTAAGGAAATGGACAATGAGACGATCGATGTTTCGCGACCGGGACGATGACAGTTTCCGGTTTGGGTTCTTCGCCATGGGCCGGCACGGCCGGGGCGGCCATCGCTTTGGCCGCGGCGGCCACGGCTTCTTCGGGCGGGGTGGCGGCGACTTTCCGGGATCGCGGCGGCTCTCGTCGCAGGATCTGCAGCTCGTGATCCTGGCGCTGCTCGGCGAGCAGCCGGCGCACGGCTATGAGCTGATCAAGAAGATCGAGGAGCGGTCGGACGGCTTCTACAGCCCGAGCCCGGGCGTGATCTATCCGGCGCTGACCTTCCTCGAGGAGATCGGCCATGCCAGCGTCACCCAGGATGCGGCGCGCAAGCTCTACAGCATCACGGAGCAGGGCAAGGTGTATCTCGCCGAGAACCGCGCCACCGCCGATACCATTCTCGAGGCGCTGTCGCGGATCGGCCGCCGCATGGAGGAGGTGCGCGAAGCCTTCGCCGGGGTGAGCGATCTAGATAGCGAAGCATCCGACGACGTGCACCGCGCCCGTCATGCGCTGAAGAGCGCGCTGCGCCAGAAGCGCGGCTGCGATGCCGCCGAGGCGCGCCGCATCGCGAAAATCCTCGACCGCGCCGCCGCCGAAATCCTGCAGCAATGACGCAGCCGCAGCAACGGAGACCTTTCATGTACAACGCTGAACCACACAGCGCGATTGCCGACGCCCGCGTCGCTGCCGTCATCGCGCGCCTGCAGGCCTCGCGCAGCAGGCCGGCCGACGGCGGTCGGCGCGGCAATCCGGCGATGAGCCGCGATCCGCACGACTATGCCGAGCAGGGCTTCTCGATCGACCCGGAGCAGGGCGAGCTGATCTACCTGTTGTGCCGCGGCCTGCGCGCCAAGCGCGTCGCCGAGTTCGCGACCTCGGTCGGCATGTCGACGCTGTATTTCGCGGCCGCGATGCGCGACAATGGCGGCGGCACGGTGATCGGCTCGGAAATCGTGCCGGCCAAGGTGCAGGCCGCAAAGCGCAATCTTGCCGAGGCCGGCCTTGCCGACTACGCCGAGATCCGCGAGGGCGACGCGCGCAAGACGCTGCGCGATCTCGGCGGTCCCGTCGACTTCATCCTGATCGATGGCTGGCCCGGCGAAAAGGGACCGACGCTGGCGCGCCAGGTGATCGAGATCGTTGCACCGCAGCTTCGCGTCGGCGGCTATGTCATGAACGACAATGCCGAGGCGGATTTTCTGGAGTTCGTGCGCGATCCCAAAAATGGCTTCGTGTCGATCACGCTGCCGCTCAAGGGTGGTACCGAGCTCTGCCTGAAGGTGGCGTAGGTTCCTCCGGCATGGCGAGGAGATCCTGCTGGCGTGATTGTGAGCCGCAACGGCATCACGCCACGCTGGATTTTGTCGGCGCTTCTTGCTCTGTTCGAGCAAAATCAGGAGCGAAGCGCCGCATGTCCGTAGTCCCGCCGATCCATCCGCTTGATCGCCCAATCTGGAGCGCGCTGACCACGAGGCAACGGGACCTTGCGGAAGGCGGCACCGAGGCCAGGCGCTTTCCGGTCGCGATCGCCCCCTTTGCCGACATGATCGACATGTCGCCCGAGAGCTTTGCCGCGCTCGGCGCGCTGCTGTCGGGACCCGACATTGCGGTGCTGTTCACGCCCGATCCGGTCGCCGTGCCGCCGGAGTTCAAGGTGTTGCTCGCCGAGACCGGCGAGCAGATGATCGGCACGCCGGCGGATTTTTCTCTGCCCGGCGTCGAGATCGTCACGCTCGGCGCGGCCGACGTTCCGGCGATGACGGCATTGACGGCGCTGACAAAGCCCGGACCGTTCAGCGCGCGGACGCATGAGCTCGGCAACTTTTTCGGCATCCGCGTTGGCGGCGAGCTGGTCGCGATGACCGGGGAACGGATGAAGCCAGGGAACTATACCGAGATGACCGCGGTCTGTGTGCATCCCGACCATCGCGGCCGCGGCTATGCCCAGGCATTGCTGTCGGCAGTCGGCCGCCAGATCGTGGCGCGCGGCGAGATTCCGTTCCTGCACGTCTTCACCAGCAACGTCTCGGCGATCGCGCTCTACCGCCGCCAGGGCATGGAAATCCGCCGCCGCCTGCACATCACGGTGCTGCAGAAGCAGGGGTAGGCGGAGGTTGAAAAGGAAAATGGCCCGGGCGCGCATCGCGCGTCCGGGCCCGTTGTTGTTGATGCAGACGTCAGTGTGCGGTCGCTTCCGACGCCGCGATCCAGGCGATCACGGCCTCTGAGAAGCCGTCCACCCGCGTCCACGGGCCGTGTCCGACACCGTGCTGGTAGGACGCCACGTTGACCATGTATCCGCGTCCCTTGGGCGCGGGCACCTGGTCGTGGCTCTGCTCGTCGGTGAAGACGATCAGGCGATCGCCCTTGCGGTCGATCTCCGTCACCGCCTTGCCGAGATACGTCCGGCCATGCGGCTGCGAGCCGATGATCGCATCGCGCAGCGCGAAGCCGCGGCGCGGCGGCAACTTCACGACCTCATTGCTGAACGTGAAGATCTCCACCTCGTCGCAGACCTCGCGGGCGAGGATCGCAAGTCCGCAGGCCGCTTCCGCCCGCGTCATCTCGGACTGGGCCGAAAGCGGAGTGAACATCGATCCCGACACGTCGATCAGGAGCCGCGTGCGGCCGTCAAGCCGCGCGTAGTCCTTGATCGACTTCAGCATCGCGGCCTCCAGCTCCGGCTCGAAGTCCGGCGCATAGCGCGCCGCCGTGATGAAGCGGTAGGGAAGGATGCGGTCGGTCCGCATCGCGTCGATCGCCTCCGCGATGGTCCGGCGCGGCACCTCCGCCTTCTGCATCAGGCGCAGGTTGCGCAGCAGCGCCAGCCCGCCAAGCTTGTTCTCGGCGATCAGCCGCTCGAACGTCTCACGCTTGTCCTTGCCGGACGAGAGCGAAACCTCCCAGGTGTCGGGCGAGGCCAGCTCGCCGTCGACGAGCTGCTTCCACACCTTCTCCTGTGCGGCGTCCTTCGGCTTGGCGTGAACCAGGAACAGCACGTCCTTGATCCGTACCGCGCCGTCGCGATCGTACTTCGCGAGCTGGTAGGCGTCGAACCTGGTGAGCGCCCGCGCCAGCCCCTTCTTGATCTGCGCCGAGACCGGCTGACGCTTGCGCTGCTGCTGCGGGCCGAGCGCATCCGCCCAGTAGATCGCAAGCAGCTCGGTCATCTCGTCCGGACGCTGGATCACGCGGGCCAGCGTATCGGCGACCAGCCTGCGGTGCGTCGCATGCCGCGCCATCTCGCGGACCACGAGCAGCGGCGCGTGCCGCAGCTTCATGGTCTCGCGCGCGGCGATCGCGAGTTCGGCCACGCGCGCCGGCTCGACCTTCGGCACCAGCGCCTTGATGCGGTCGGCGATCGCGACCCCGTCCTCGTAGAACTGGTTCTCCCACAGGAGGCAGTTCAGCAGCGCGCGCCGCAGCTCCATCTCGGGCGTGAAGCGCTTGCCGCGCGCCCCCTCACGGGTGAAGGCGCGCATGATCTTGTTGATCGTGGCCATGATGGCCTCCTTTCTGGGTGAGCGTGGATTGGAAGTGGTGCCGGGGAACAGGCGAGACTGTACTACCCTTGCGGGCGTCGCACGCTCTTCCATCGAGCCACGGACGTATTGTCCAGAAGCAATCGAACCTTCTGCCTTGCGATCCGATGTAACAGCGCTCTTCACCACCGGCCGTCGGCACGAGTTCGCGACAAACGCAAAGCATTTGCGGACACCATGCCAACGATTGAAGACCACGACCCGGGAACAGGCGATTGCTGAGACCCCGGCAAGCCAAGGCCGGCCGGGTAGCGCTCTACCGCTGAGCTACCGGCGCACATGACGCCAGGCGGGATTCGAACCCGCGACCTCTCGTGGTTCAAACGATGTAACAGCGATCTTCACCACGGGGCGTGGAGAGGGTTGGCGGGGAACAAGCGATGCTGTTGCTGCCCTTGCGGGCACCGTGGTTCAGACGAAGTAACAGACATCTTCACCACCGCCACGCCGATGCTTGCGCATCGGCGAATACGTCCGCTGGGGAACAGGCGATATCGGTTTTGAGCAGTGACGCAACACGGCATCCATCCTTGCGGAGAGAAACCGTGCCGGGCCGCGCGCGGATCCCTGCGCAGGGCCGCATCCCGGTGCGTGCGTCAAAGGCGGGAATCGAACCCGCTTTCACCACGCGAAGTATCCGACATCTTCACCACCAGCGGCGGTCGAGCCGCAGTGACGCGGTCAACCGTTTCGTGAATAGTTGATCGCGGCGCTGTCGACGCGCCGCCGTTTGCGAACTCCTCGGAGTTCACTCTGCCATCGGTGTCCGGCTCATCGCCTCGTTCCCTCCGGCAGGCCCCGCGCGCTTGGGCACGCGCGTTGCCGCGCGAGCCCCGGGATCCGGGTCTCCCGTTCCGGCTTGCGCCGGGCAATTCAAATGAGCCTTGCTTCGGACAACAAAAAACCCTCCGGAGCGGCTGGCTCGGGAGGGTCCGTTTAAGGCGGACTGTCGACCTCGCATTATGCGAGATCGCTCCCATGAGCCGGGCACACGCTATCGATCGGCCGGAGGCCGTTCGATAGTCTGCGGAAGTTTTCAAATCCGTATTGCATCATCGTGCTCATGTGATCGCGAACGACAGTGCTCGCGAAGGTTGCGGGACATACGCCTCGTCGCTGACGATGTCAACAACGGAAATGATCGCGACGAAAGAACTTCAGCGTTGCTTGCGCGTCTTGGTCTTGCGCGCCGGCTCGCTGCTGCGCGCGGCGATCCGCGTCAGTGCATCAGCAAACGCGCGCGCGGCAGGGCCGAGCGGTTCGTCGAGCCGGTGCGCGAGATAGGCCTCCATCGCCAGCGCCGCGTTGCGGCCGAGCGCGCCGGTTTCGAGGCGCACCAGGCGGCGCTCCTTCAGGTCGCGCGCCACCTGCCAGAGCGGCAGCCGGCCCCAGCCGAGCCCGGCCAGGATCATGGCGTGCTTGGTGTCCTGATTGCTCACCCTGCAAATCTGCGGCGAGAGCACGCCGAAGCTGCGGCCCTCCGACAGCGGGGTCGGATCCGACAGCACGATCTGCAGATGATCGGCAAGGTCGGCGACGCTCTTGCGGCCGCGGCGCGCGAGCGGATGGGTGGCGGCGGCGACGGCGACGATCTGCACGGCGCAGATCGCGTCGAGCGCGAGGCGGGGATCGCGAAAATCCTCGCCGACCGTGACGGCGAGGGCGCTGCGCCGTTCGGTCAAGGCTGCGATCGGCCCGCCCATCGGTTCGACCGCGAGCCGCACGCTCACGGACGGATACGCCGCGCGCATTTCCGTCAGCGCTTCGCCGACGGCGGCGATCGGAAACAGCGTGTCGACGACCACCGAGAGTTCCGACTCCACTCCCTCGCCAAGGCCGTGCGCCCGCGCCCGCATTGCATCGACGCGGAGCAGCAGGTCACGGGCGTTGCCGAGCAGCGCCTTGCCTTCGGCTGTCAGCGCCGGGCGGTGGCTGGAGCGGTCGAACAGCGAGAGGCCGAGTTCGACCTCGAGATTGGCGATGGCATGGCTGACCGCGGATTGCACGCGCGCCAGCTTGGTCGCGGCAGCGCGAAAGCTGCCGCTCTCGGCGATGGTGACGAAGACCCGGATCTGGTCGAGCGTGAGGTTATCGAGCATGATCTACAAAATCGATCAATTGGATGCAAAACATATCACTCCTGTCGATGATCGGGAAACGCTATCTGTGATGGCGTGAATTCGATGGGTGAACGCATGACGATCGGGACGGCCGTGGTGCAGAAGAGCGAGGCGAAGCGATGGGCGACGGTCGCCGTCGTGGTCGGTTGCGGCATCGGCGCCGCCCTCCAGGTCGGGAAGGTGCCGATCGCCGCGTCGATGCTGCAACAGAACCTCGGCATTGATCTCGCCGCGGTCGGAACCGTCGCCGGCATCTTCGCGGTGCTCGGGCTCATCGGCAGCGTGCCGGCCGGGGTGGCGATCGCCGCGGTCGGCGCGCGCAGGGTGCTGCTGTGCGGGCTTGCGGCCACCACGCTCGGTGCAGCGTCGGGTGCGCTCGCGCCGCAGCTTGCGCTGCTGCTGGGATCGCGCCTACTGGAAGGGCTCGGCTTCCTGCTGGTGATGGTGGCAGCGCCCGTCCTGCTGGATCGTGTCGTCGATGTCAGCGCGCGCGACGTCACCATGGCGCTGTGGAGCTGCGTGATGCCGTTCGGGATCGCACTGGCGCTGGTCGCGGGTCCGATCTTCGATGGCTGGCGTACGATCTGGTGGGCCAGCGCCGCTTTTGTCGCACTGCTGTTTGTGCTTGCCAGCGTGCTCGTGCCCGACGCGGCATCGCGGACCGGCCCGGCGCGCGTGGGCTTGATGCAAGAGGCCACCGCGCTGGCGCGGCGCCGCACCCCGGCGCTTTTGATGGCGCTGTTCGGGCTCTACAGCCTGATGTTCTTTGCGCTGTTCAGCTTCCTGCCGATCCTTTTGACCGAGCGGCTCGGCGTCTCCAGCCAAAGCGCCGGCGCGCTTAGCGCATTGGCAGCGGCCGGCAACGTCGTCGGCAATCTCGCTGCCGGCCATCTGCTGGCGCGCGGGGTGAGCCGGACTGTGTTGATTGTGGTTGCGGCGGTCGTTATGGGCGCCTCTGCGCTCGGCATCTTCCTGCCGGTGCTCGGAGGCTGGGGCGCATTCATGCTGTGCCTGCTGTTCTCCGCGACCGGCGGCCTGATCCCGGCGACATTGCTGGCGACCGCGCCCGCGGCGGCGGGTTCGGCCGCCATGGTGCCGGTCATGATGGGCCTGTTGATGACCGGCAGCAATTTCGGCCAGGTGACCGGACCGATCGCGGTCGGCGCGGTCGTCTCGGCATGGGGCTGGAGCGCGGCCTGCGTCATGGTGGTTGCCGCGGCGATCCTCGCAGGTCTGGCGGCATGGATGCTGGCGCGCGTCGATCACAAACGCGTAAGCGAGGTGAGGGACCCGGCTTGACGCCGTGCGCGCGGCGGTCGAAGGAATGAGGGTCTCTCACGCCAACGACAACAGGAAGTCTTCATGACACGCGTGCGCTGTATCACCGAAATGGGCATGGGCGTCGACGTCCACGGCCGCGACGCCACCAAGGCTGCCAAGCGGGCGGTCTTGGACGCGATCCGGCATTCCAGCCTCGGCTTCTTCCGCATGCTCGGCAAGACCGCCAACGACATGTTCGTCGACGTCACGATCGCCGTGCCGAATCCCGATGAGGTCGATACCGCAGCCGTCGCCAAGGAATTGCCCTACGGCACCAAGACCGTGAAGGCGATCGCGGGCGGGCTCGAAATCCCCTCCGATCTCGGCAACGACCCGATCCTGATTGCGAACGCCGCCGTCATCGTCAGCTTCGACGACGGCAAGTAGTCGAGGGAGCTGTGGGCGGCGTATGCGTGCGTTAGTCGTCGCCCTTGAAGTAGTCGGGCTTGCCGGTGGTCCAGGTCTCGCCCCAATGCTGGCCGCCGCCATCGACGGTCAGCGTCTCGCCGGTGATGAATTTTCCGGAGGGCGCGGCGAGATAGACCGCGGCTTCCGCGATGTCCCAGGGCGTGCCCGGGCGCATCATCGGGTTGGAGCGCGGATAGGCTGCGCGGGCGGCCTCGCTGTAGACGTTCCAGCCCTCGGTCTCGATCGCGCCGGGCGCGATGCAATTGATGCGGATGTCGAGCGGCGCCCATTCGACCGCGAGCGCGCGCGACAGTCCGATCACGCCGGAGCGCGCCGCGATCGTGTGCGCGATGCCGTAGAGGCCGTGCGTCGTGACCACGACGATATTGACGATGCTGCCGGCATGGGCGCGGTCGCGCCAGCGCTGCGCCGCGGCCTGCATCATGTACCAGGTGCCGTTGAGGTTGGTGTTGATGACCGCGTTCCAGCCCTTGATCGAGAAATCGATCGCGGCTTGCGGGAACTGGCCGCCGGCGCTGTTGACGAGATGATCGATGCGGCCATGCTCGGCCCACAGCGCGTCGAACATCGCGCCGACCGCGTCGGGTTCCTTGATGTCGGCAACGTACGCCGACGCCTTCAGGCCGTGATGGCCGAGATGATCGACCAGCGCATCGAGCTTGTCGGCATTGCGGCCGACCACGATGACATGTGCGCCGAGCCGGGCGAACAGCCAGGCGATCGCGCGGCCGATGCCGCCTGCGCCGCCGGATACGACGACCACCTGGCCGGCAAGCGCATCCGCCGCGAACACGGTCGGATGTGTTGCGAGCTCGTCGTCGGAGAGGCCGAGCCTTGTGCCCGTCTGTTGATCGTTCATGGCCGGTTGCAGACCTTGCGGCTTTCAATGAGCTCCGTACATTAGCCAGCCAACAACAACCGTGCAAAGCAACATCCCTGCAAAGAATGTCGATATGACCGACCTGTCGGCCTTTCCCATCACAAAACGCTGGCCCGCCCAGCATCCGGACCGCCTGCAGCTCTATTCGCTGCCGACGCCGAATGGCGTGAAGGTCTCGATCATGCTCGAGGAGATCGGGCTGCCGTACGAGGTCCATCTGGTCGACTTCAACAAGGATGACCAGAAGACGCCGGAGTTCCTGTCGCTGAACCCCAACGGCAAGATCCCGGCGATCCTCGATCCCGACGGTCCCGGCGGCAAGCCGCTGCCGCTGTTCGAGTCCGGCGCGATCCTGCAATATCTCGCCGAGAAGACCGGCAAGCTGCTGCCTGACGATGCAGCGCGCCGCTACCAGGCGATCCAGTGGGTGTATTTCCAGATGGGCGGCATCGGACCGATGTTCGGCCAGGTCGGCTTCTTCCACAAATTCGCCGGCAAGGATTATGAGGACAAGCGGCCGCTTGAGCGCTATGTCGCCGAGTCCGCGCGTCTGCTCGGCGTGATGGAGACGCATCTCGCCGGGCGGCAGTGGTTCATGGACGATGAATACAGCATCGCCGACATCTCGATGATCGGTTGGGTCCGCAATCTGATCGGATTCTACGGCGCGCGCGAGCTCGTCGAATTCGACCAGTTCAAGCACGTCGCGGCCTGGCTGGAACGCGCTCTGAAGCGGCCGGCCGTGAAGCGCGGGTTGAATATTCCGAAGCGGCCTTAAAGCGGCTTACTTCAGCAACTCATAGACGACTGGATTGTCGGCGCAGGCGCCAAAGCCGCATTCGAGCAGGGTGGAGAGCACGTTCAGCGCCGTCAATCCGGCCACCAGCCACACCGCGGCTTGCGCGAATCCGCCGGGCGAAGTGCCCGGCGCCGCGCGGTGATCGAATTGGCGGTCGAACAGCAGCATGGCGGCGAGCAGCACAATCGCCGCGATGAACCCGATCAGCGCCCACGTATAATAATGATAGCCGAGCAGCGCCGACCCATAGCCGGCATCGCCGGGGAGGATGTGCAGCAGGACCTGCCGGGTCGAGACCGAGGCGCCGACGACGGCCGTCAGCAGCGACAAGGCATAATGGCTCGGCCGCGGTCCGAAACGGATGTTCAGGATCGGTCCGATCGCCAGCAGGGCGAAAAGGATGCGCTGCAACAGACACAGCGGGCAGGGCAGCTCGTGCAGCAGTAGCTGCGCTGCAAAAGCCGCGGCCAGCAACAGCGCGAGGCCATAGAGCGCAAGGGCATTCAGGGTCACGGCCTGCGTGTCGGTCATGGCTTGCCTCAGAACGACAGGGTGAGACGGTCGGTGGCGTGGTGGAGGAAGGTCGCGACGCAGGCGACCAGGATCAGCGCGAACAATCCGATCGCGACCGGGCGCGGGCCACGCCAGGCCACTAGCATGGCAATGGCGATGGCGAGAAACAGTGCGGTGAATTCCATCTCGGCCTCCGGATGCGAGCCGGCCGTAGTCTATGACAGATTCGTGTGTGCTCGCGGCGGGCGCGAATGGCCATTGTCGCTTGCGCGCGGCTCCGCCAAGATGGCATCACCAGTTGAGTTCATTCCAGCCCGGGGCACCTCATGACCACAGACGCGATCAAGCCCGCCGTCCATCACAAGCATCAGCCCTGGTACAAGATCCTCTACATCCAGGTGTTGATCGCGATTTTCGCCGGCGTCCTGATCGGCTACTTCTACCCGAACCTCGGCAAGCAGTTGAAGCCGCTCGGCGACGGCTTCATCGCGCTGATCAAGATGATGATCGCGCCGGTGATCTTCTGCACCGTGGTGCACGGCATCTCCTCGATGGGCGACCTCAAGCGGGTTGGCCGGGTCGGGCTGAAGGCGCTGATCTATTTCGAGGCGGTGTCGACGGTCGCGCTCGCGGTCGGCCTCTTGATCGGCGAGTTGCTGCAGCCCGGTCGCGGCTTCAACATCGATCCCGCCACGATCGATCCGAAGTCGGTGTCCACCTACGTCACCCAGGCGAAGGAGCAGGGCATCGTCGCCCATCTGATGGCGATCATCCCCGACAGCTTCTTCGGCGCGCTGGCGCGCGGCGACCTGCTGCAGGTGCTGCTGATCTCGATCCTCTCGGGGTTTGCCATTGCCCTGATGGGCAAGCCGGGCGAGCCGATCGCCGAGGCGATCGACAAGGCCTCCAAGATGTTCTTCGGCATCATCCGGATGATCGTCCGCGTCGCACCGCTCGGTGCGTTCGGCGCGATGGCCTTCACGGTCGGCGCCTACGGCCTCGGCTCGCTGGTGAATCTGGCGGCGCTGATCGCCACCTTCTATCTCACCAGCATCCTGTTCGTGTTGATCGTGCTCGGCGCGATCGCGCGGCTCTCGGGTTTTTCCATCATCCGCTTCATCGCCTATATCAAGGACGAGCTCCTGATCGTGCTCGGCACCTCGTCGTCGGAGACGGTGCTGCCGCAGATGATCCAGAAGATGGAGCATCTCGGCGCCTCGCGCTCGGTGGTCGGCCTCGTGGTGCCGACCGGCTACAGCTTCAACCTCGACGGCACCAACATCTACATGACGCTGGCGACGCTGTTCCTGGCGCAGGCGACCAACACGCATCTGACGATCTGGCAGGAGCTCGGAATCCTCGGCATCGCCATGATCACCTCGAAGGGCGCCTCCGGCGTCACCGGGGCGGGCTTCATCACGCTCGCCGCGACGCTGTCGATCGTGCCTGACATTCCGATCCAGTCGATCGCGATCCTGGTCGGCATCGACAAGTTCATGAGCGAGTGCCGCGCGCTCACCAACCTGATCGGCAACGGCGTCGCCTGCGTCGTGATCAGCCTGTCCGAGGGCGAGCTCGACAAGGACGCGCTGCACGAGACGATGGCGCATCCGCTCGAGCTTGGCGAGGCGCTGGAGCCGGGCGGCTCCGGCTAGAGCAATATGAAGTGATGGGGCCGTCGCAGGGGCGCTGCCAAAATATCGAAAACAACCCCATGCACAGTAGCCGGCGGCGGCCGGCGTTCGACCGAGCAACTTGACACGTCGGGCAACTCAGGGATACTCTTCTAATATTCCGAAATTGCGCGGGCGTCCGCTCCAAGGCATGTCGCACATCTGCGCCAAGCCTTGAGCGCATGATGCGCCATCGCTGGTCCGTTGGCGACGGGCTTGGCTCTGCGCGTTAGGTCATCCAGCCCAATCCAGGAGCGCTCAACCATGCTCACCGTCTATGGCGAAGGTCGCGGCTTCCGCGTCGTCTGGCTGCTCGAGGAACTGGGATTGGCTTATCGGCTGCGCCCGGTCGATCTGCTCGCAGCCGAGAAGGATTGTGATTTCCTCGCCATCAACCCCGCCGGCTTCATTCCCGCGTTGCAGGACGGCGAGACGATCATGGTCGAATCGATCGCGATCCTTGAGTACCTGCTCGCCCGCCACGGCTCAGCTTCGCTTGCCGTCGCCCCTGATGATCCCGCCTTCGCTTCCTATCTGCAATTTCTCCATTTGGGCGAGGCCGGGCTCGCCGGGCCGATGAATGCCGTCATCGTCGGTCGCCAACTGGCGCCCGAAGCCGAGCGAGATGTCCGGGTTACCTGCTGGGCACGCGAGACCTTCGAGAGCCGGCTGGGGTTGGTCATCCGCCGCCTCGCGGATTGCCCCTATCTCGCCGGTGACCGCTTCACTGCTGCCGATATCTCGGTGAGCTACGCCCTCCTGCTCGGTATGCGCACCGGCAACTACGTCCCCGGTTCGATCGAGCGGGACTATCTCACTCGGACGACGACACGCCCTGCCTACGCCCGAGCGATGGAAAGCTGCCAGGCCACCAAGGCCTGGGCGACGAGATCACCGGGATTGTAGTGCTAGCTTCATCGGAGCGGCCAAGCGCCTGGAGTAGTACTGCGTAAGCCGTGCACTCATTAAGCGGCTGGCGCCTGATGTCCGTTTAACCGCAACAGCGACGAAAAAGCGGACATCTCTCGAGATCGCCGGGGGGTCAAGAGCCGCCGATAGCGACCGAACCTGGGGACTTCCGGTTCACCTCGAAGAGCCGACGTTCTCGATGGTCATCCAAACAAACGGTCGATACTCGGCGCACACCGCGCGCAGCATCAATTGGCCTTGATGCCGGTCTCGCGGATGACCTTTACCCACTTGGCGCTCTCCGTCCGGAACAGCGCGGCCGCCTGCTCGGGGGTCGTGCCAACCGCCGTAAACCCGAGCGCCGCCATTTTCTCGTTGACGTCGGGCAGCGCGATCAGTTTGACGATCTCGCGGTTCAGCAGCGCGGTGATCTCGCTTGGCGTTCCGGCTGGAACGATGAAGGCGAACCATCCTTCGCCCTCGATTTCGGGATAGCCGGCTTCCAGCATGGTCGGCACGTCGGGGAGCACCGGCGCGCGAGTCTTGCTGGTCACGGCCAGCGCACGTAGCCTGCCGTCCTTGATCTGCGGCACGGCGGGAGGCAGCGAACTGAAAGCAATCGGCGTGTGGCCGGCGAGCGTCGAGGCGACGGCCTGGCCCGCGCTGTTGAACGGCACATGTACGAGGTCGAGCCCAAGCGACAGGCGGAATTGCTCACCGATCAGATGTGGCGGAGTGCCGGTCCCGGGCGACGCGAAGCTGTACCTGGCGCCGCCGGACCTGATCAGTGCAACAAGGTCCTTGACCGTTTGGGCCGCGACCGACGGATGCACTGAAAGCACTGTCGGCGCGCTGACAGCAATCGTGACCGGGTCGAAGTCCTTGTAGGGATCGTAGGGCACCGTGTCGTACATCGCCGGATTGACGACGATGTTCGGCGGAACGACCAGCAGGGTGTAGCCGTCAGCGGGCGCTCTCGCGCCCTGACCCATGCCGATATTGCCGCCGGCTCCGCCGATGTTCTCAACATAGAACTGTTGTCCCAGTTGATCGGAGAGCTTCTGCGCGGCGAGCCGCGCCAAGATATCGGCGGGGCCGGCGGGTGCGTAAGGTACCAGCACGCGCACCGGCCGCGCCGGGTAAGTCCGCGCAAGCGCGAAGGACGACAGCGCGGGCGCGATCAGCGAGCCCGCCGTCAGATAGAGAAATTGCCGGCGCAATAGCGTCATGGCCGTCTCCTTTGTCGAGCAAGGCCGGTATATCATTTGCGAGATAGCCGAGGTATGATATGGATCATGGAAAATTCATATCGAAACGGATATGACAATGGAGCTGCGACATCTCCGCCACTTCGTCGTCGTCGCCGAAGAAGGACACATCACGCGGGCCGCGGAGCGGCTCGGCATGCAGCAGCCGCCGCTTAGCCAGCGGATCAAGGCGATCGAAAGCGAGCTCGGCGTCCAGCTCTTTCGCCGCAAGGCGCGCGGGGTCGAGCTGACCGAAGCTGGGCGGGTCTTCCTCAATCGTGCGCGCGCGACGCTCGCACAACACGACGGCGCGATCGAAGCCACTCGCAGTGCCGCGCGGGGCGAGCAAGGCCGCCTCCGCGTGGGCGTCATGCCGACCGCTCTGTTTCATCCCTTCGTGCCATTCGCCATCCGGGCGTTTCGCACAGCCTTCCCGATGGTGTCGCTAACGCTGGACGAGTGTCTCAGCAAGGAGGCGCTCGAACGCCTGCGCAATGACCAGATGGACGTTGCTTTCATGCGCGCCCCCCTTACCGAACCGCAGAGCCTCATCGTCAATCCATTGCTGGTGGAGCCGATGGTGGTCGCGTTGCCGAGCGATCACGCGTTGGCGCGGCGCGGTCGCGGCGGGACCCTCTCATTGAAGGACCTTGCCGGCGAAACATTCATCGTCTACGCGCGCCAACTCGGACCCGCGTTTTATGAGGCGACGATGGCGGCCTGCCTCAAGGCAGGATTCAGCCCGCGCCTCGGCCAGGAAGCGCCCCGCATTACATCGGCGCTGAGCCTCGTCGCCGTCGGGCTCGGCATTTCGCTGGTGCCGGCTTGCATGCAGCGAATGACGATGGACGGCATCGCGTACCAGCGGCTCAAGGGGGCCTCACAACCGAAAGCCGTCCTGAGCCTCGCATCGCGCCGCGGCGAACCATCGCCCGTGGTTCGCAACTTCGTGAGCCTGGTGCGTCAGGCCGCACGGAATCTGCACACCGATCCCGGAAAGAGTAGCACAATTCGAAGGTCCGGTTAGGGTCATAAGCCGATCGAGCACCCAGCCTAACGCGCTTCCGCGGAAATGCGATAGGTTTGATGGCAGGCAACGCAATTCCTCATCGTATCGGCAAGCGTCTTGTTGATTTTTGCCGCCGGCGCACGCGTAGTCGCCTGCTCGGTGATCTGGTCAAAGCCATTCCGGACCGAGCCAATCATCGACTTCCAGGCGTCGCTTTCCTTGGCGGCCAAGGTAGCCGGGCGGGCGAGCGCGGCGTTGGCCTTGCGGCCGCGTGCCGCGGCTTCACGCGCGACCAGATCCAGATCGCCCGAGCCAAGCCCTTCCTCGATCTCCGCAATGGAGGTCAGGAACAGCCGCATTTGGTCGAGCACGAAGGCTTTCTCCGCGTCCGTTCGCTGCACGGGCTGTCGTGTATCGGTCGTTTCGTCAGCCCCTGCGTTGGACGCAATTGCCCCAAGCAATGCAGACAGGGAGATGACGATCGCAGCGATCCGGTAACGCATGATGCGAGTCCCTCGATTGACGCTGTGCATGCTGGAGCCTGATGTGCGGCAATAGATCGCTCGCCGCGCGGAGCATTGCCGGATCACTTTCTCTCCACCAGAAGGGCTCGACAATCCGAGTCGCCGACATTTTCAGCCGTATGCGAGACAGTGATGGGGCCCGCGCTGGCCGCTCCAGCCTTGTTCTTCAGTTCGCGCGTCGTGCCGTCCGGATTGCGGACTCGCACGGTGCAGTCATCGAGCGCGTAGACCATGAACGGTAGCGCGTGCGAATGCGGCTTGTCCGTCGTACCCTTCTTCCAGGTCGCCGCGATCACACGAAAGTTCTGATCCTCGAAAATGACCTTATAGACTGTCGGATCGGCCTGGTAGGAGGGAGGAGCGTCCTGCGCCGAGGCCGAACCGATGCAGATCGCCGCAACACCCAGCGCAAACTTCGAACGTCTGACCATCACCAAATCCTTTTCGGAAGAAATATCGGGGTTAAAGCGTTAAAGCAGACCTTGGGCGGCGGCATTGTCGCGATCGGCCTGCCGTTGCCGGACAATTGTCAGTTCTCTGCTGCACGCAGCGAACGTGTCTGTGCCGACGCCCATTCCGAACATTCCACAGAACTTGCGATTTTCCTCAGCTACCGTCCGTACGAGGTCATCGCGTGCGGCGGCATGCATGGCGGGACCTGCGATGAACGAGGCGTAGAGGCCGGAAGCGGCCAGGATCGCAACAAGCAGGGCATAGGCGAGCGAACGGAGCGGCACGGCAATTGAGCCGTGCTCGCCGCTATCGATTTCGGTCATCAAAATTGTCCTTAACAAAAGAGAATCGAAAAACAGATCGGCCCGTGGGGGCAAGGTCGGGCCGCAAATGAGCCTAGCCTTTTCGAGCGAGATGCAGTCGGAAAACTTTGCGCCTATCGGAGACGCAAAGAAAAGCCGTGGACAGGATCAGTCCGCGATCAAAAGGTGCTCGGCGGAGCTGCGCCGAGCCTCCGTCCAGTCGCGCATCGCGACGAGATTGACCGCATCGTGCAGGTACATTCCAACTGCAAGGCCACGATCGTAGCTCACCCAGTGGCGCGGCGTGATCTCGATGCTCCGCCCGCCGCGCCCAATGATCCTGACGAGACCGGCGGTCTGTGCGGCGTTCATCAGGTTGCGGATATGAGTTCGTGAAACACCGAATCGTTCCGCCACATCCATGTAGGGGATGGCCGCGGTCGGATCGCCCGCATCCATGGCAGCCTTCAGGACCGCGTTCTGAATCAGCGGCCCCGCTGCATGGGAAAAGAACAGCATCGTGTCGGGCAGCGCCATCATGAGGCGAACGGAGACCGGAAAGAACGGCAGGCCCACGCGGCAGTGGGTCACGTTGAAGGCCTGATTTCGTGACAGCACCGGGCTGTAGTCATGATCGGGGTACAATTTAGCAAGCGGCACGAAGTGTGTCGCAAGCCACTCGGCGTGATGTGAGCGCAGCTTGTCCGTGGTCGCCAGGAGCCGGACGCGCCGGTCGGCTGGCGCGCGGCTCTGCTCGATAAATCCGACCTCGCACAGCCGTGCCAGGAGATGATCCACCTGCCGGTCGCTAACGTGTCCGTGCATATTGAGCTGCCGCTTCAGCGCGGAGACCGTGAACCAGGTTTCGCGCCGCGCCGGATCTTGTGCTGCTTCGAGCACTGCTGCGCTCAGGAAGACAAGGAATCGGCCGGCCTGAAGCAGCAGGCGAACCAAAAACGGATCGCCCTCGTACAAATCGCAAAAGGCCGCGACATAGGCACGCCGCGCCTCCGGCAGCCGAGGGTGGCTTACGATCTCCTCGAAGCTCAACCGCAACCGGCGGCCTGCCAGGCGCTCAAGTTCGTCTTTTTCCAAGGCTGCCCCCAGTCTTGAAGTTACGACAGTATAAGGTCACCGCGAGGCCAGCAATGTCTTTCCTACAAGTCTGATTTCCAAGTCCACAGCGGCGTCATAAGCCGACCACGGCCATCAGCTTGACCTTGGTCAGCTTATCTCCCGAAAGCGGACAATGCGGCCTTGTTAGGTCGGCTACGGGCCAGTAAGCGGCATGACGAACGGGCACATCGCGACCGCATCCGACGGTACGGGGTCATTGAGCCTGACTGTCGAGCCATGATTCAAATCCTTAACCGAAGGATCTGAATCATGCGCCACGAGCTCTCCGACGAGGAATGGACTGCCATCACGCCGAAGCCGCCAGGCACGTCGCGCGACGTATCGGGCGAATGATCGTCGCGTCCTCAGAAGGCGTCAGTCCGGGACGCCAGCCGCCTTCAGCGTCTCGCGATAAGTCGCGGACATCGATTCCACCGGGAAGGGGATCCGCGCCAGGAACCCGGAAATCGAAAACTCCGGATCGACCTTGAGCAGTTCGCGCGCGATCTGGGTCGCGCGCTCGCTGTCGCCGGTCTTCACCAGCGCCACGATCAGCACGCGCAGCGCCACTGCGAAGCGGCGGTTCTGCGCCAGCGCCTTGTCGGCCCACGTCACCGCCTCAGTGAAATTCTGGTCGAGCACCGCGCAGATCGCGAGCGCCGCGGAGGCGAACCAGCCGCGCGGGTCGCGCGGATTCAGCCGCTGCGCGCGCTCGATCATGGCGCGGCCAGCCTGCTGGTTGCCGCGCATCGCCTCGATCCAGCCGCAGAGCACGAGCGCCATTGCCGAGTTCGGGTTGATCGCAAGCGACCGCTCGAACAAGTCGCGCGCGGGCTCGATCTCGTCGGCCATGTTCCAGATCGCGAATGCCGCCATCCACAGCACCTGCGGGTCACCCGGCGCGAGCTCCACCGCGCGCCAGGCCTGCGTGACCGCGCGCTCGCGGTAGGCGTCGTTCGGCTTCAGCCAGCCCTGGACATGACGCATCGCATGACAATAGGCGGAGGCCGCCAGCGCCGGCGCGTAGGCCGGGTCAAGCGCCAGCGCCTGGTCGAGACAGTCGAGCGCGGCTGCCATGCTCGCGGGCGTGAACTCGTACCGCAGACTGTAGGCGCGCAGCAGCAGGTCGTAGGCATCGAGCCTGTCCGGCGGCGCCGCCCGCACCCGCTCGGCTTCCGCGACCAGCAAGGTCGGCTCGATCGCGCCGACCACGTTCTCGGTGATGCGGTCCTGCAGGTCGAACACGTCGGTCGCCGCGCCGTCGAAGCGGTCGGCCCACAGATGCGCGCCGGAGACGGCGTCGATCAACTGTCCGGTGATGCGCAGCCGTTCGCCGCCGCGACGGACGCTGCCTTCGAGCACGTAGCCGACGCCGAGATCGCGCCCGACCTGGCGGATATCGACCGCCTTGCCCTTGTAGGTGAAGGCGGAGTTGCGCGCGATCACGGTGAGGCGGCTGCAACGCGCCAGCGCGGTGGTGATGTCCTCGGCGATCCCGTCGGCGAAATAATCCTGCTCGGGATCGCCACTCATGTTGGTGAAGGGCAACAC
Organism: Bradyrhizobium sp. CCBAU 53421; assembly: GCF_015291625.1. NCBI lineage: Bacteria > Pseudomonadati > Pseudomonadota > Alphaproteobacteria > Hyphomicrobiales > Nitrobacteraceae > Bradyrhizobium > Bradyrhizobium sp. CCBAU 53421. The sequence goes on along the minus strand of NZ_CP030047.1, from coordinate 5,578,946 downwards.
CGCGATCGACGGACCTTCGCTCGGCCGTGACGCAGTGGCTTTGTCCGCAACCGGATGATCGTTCGCGCTGTCCTCCCTGACATCGCCGACAAAGCGAAGGCCTTTGCGGGGCAGGGTGCGGATCAGGCGCTGTTCCTCGCCATTGTCGCCGATCGCGGTCCGTGCCGCATTGACCCGGCTGGAGAGCGTCGCTTCCGAGACGATCCGCCCGTGCCACACCGCCGCCAGCACCTCGTCGCGGCTGACCACGCGGTCGCGGGCGCGGATCAGGAACTCGAGCAGGTCGAAGACCTGCGGCTCGACGGCCACCAGGGCGTCGCCGCGGCGCAGCTCCCGGCGCTCGGAGTCGAGGGTCAAGTCGTTGAAATGGTAGGTCAAATTCGAAAGTCCGGCGGCCGGCGGCTGAATGCGGGGCGAACCTAGCACAGGCGGCGTCGAGCCAAAATCACGACGGTCTGAAGGACAAATCCACGTCTTCTGAAAGCGGACGGGGGCGGTCTCTGCGATATTCCATCCGACACCAGATTTTAAGGAGATCGCCATGTCCCAATCCATCAATCAGCAACGCCGCCGCTTCCTCGGCATCGCCGGCGGGATCCTCGCCGTTTCCAAGCTCGGCTTGATTGGATCGGCTCAGGCTCAATCCAGGACGGAGTTGTCAGCCGTCAAGGCCGGGAGCCACACCTCGATCGGTCCGGTCAAGCAGATCAATGCCGGCGTGCTCGATACCGGATATGTCGAGATGGGCCCGGCGTCGGGTCCCGCGGTCATCCTGCTGCACGGCTGGCCGTACGATATCCACAGCTATGCCGACGTCGCGCCGGCGCTGGCCGAGGCCGGCTATCGCGTGATCGTGCCGCATCTGCGCGGCTACGGCAGCACGCGCTTCCTCTCCGGCGACACCATGCGCAGCGGCCAGCCGGTCGCGGTCGCCGCCGACATCATCGCGCTGATGGACGCATTGAAGATCGAGAAGGCCGTGCTCGGCGGCTACGACTGGGGCGCGCGCACCGCCAATATCATGGCGGCGCTCTGGCCCGAGCGCTGCAAGGCCATGGTGTCGGTCAGCGGATACCTGATCGGCAGCCAGGCCGCCGGCAAGATGCCGCTGCCGCCGAAGGCCGAGCTGCAATGGTGGTACCAGTTCTATTTCGCGACCGAGCGCGGCCGCGAGGGCTATGCCAAGAACCGGCACGACTTCAACAAGCTGATCTGGCAGCTCGCTTCGCCGCAGTGGAAGTTCGACGACGCCACCTATGACCGCAGCGCGGCCGCGTTCGAGAACCCCGACCACGTCGATATCGTGATCCACAATTACCGCTGGCGGCTCGGTCTCGCCGAGGGCGAGGCGAAGTACGACGCCTTCGAGAAGACGCTGGCGCAGGCGCCTGTCATCGCGATCCCGACCATCACGATGGAGGGCGACGCCAACGGCGCGCCGCATCCGGAGCCCGCCGCCTATGCCAAGAAGTTCTCCGGGCATTACGAGCATCGCCAGCTGCCCGGCGGCATCGGGCACAATCTGCCGCAGGAAGCGCCGCAGGCCTTCGTCCAGGCCATCATCGACGTCAGCAAGGTCTAAAGCGTTTTCGAGCGAAGTGGATACCGGTTCGCGTGAAGAAAACGCGTCAAACAAGAATCGAGAGCGCGGACAAGGAATCATGAAACAGGTTGTGAAATGGGCAGCTGCCGCGATCGCGGCAGCCTGCATCAGCGCGTCATTGCCGTTCGCCGTCGGGCATGCCGATGACGCGGCGCTGGCATCGCCGATCTTCGGCGTGAAAATCCCAGACGGCTATCGCGACTGGAAGCTGATCGCGGTCGGCGAGGAGACCGGGCTCGACGAACTGCGCAGCGTGCTCGGCAACGCGACCGCCGTGAAAGCCTATCAGGACGGTGCCGCGCGGTTCCCCGACGGCACCGTGCTGGTCAAGCTCGCCTGGAAGCGCAAGCCGGTTGAAGGCCTCAACGGCGCGTTCGTCACGGGGCCTTCGACCACGGTTCAGGTCATGGTCAAGGACTCCGCCAAATATGCTTCGACCGGCGGCTGGGGTTTTGGCCGCTTCATCGACAGCAAGCCGGTCGATGCCGCGCAGCACGAGACGTGCTTCGCCTGCCACGAGGCGCATGCCCGCGATCACGATTTCGTCTTCACGCACTACGCACACTGAGCGCCGGCAAGATCGGTGTGGAGCGCTTCTTCTCGCCATAACCCCACTGTCATCGCCCGGCTTGACCGGGCGATCCAGTATTCCAGAGGCGGCTGTGAGATACGGAGATGCCGCGGCGTACTGGGTCCCCCGGTCAAGCCGGGGGACGACGCCGAGTATGCGGCACTGCGCGCCCTTCACGTCCAAACGTTCTTTCTCGCCGCAACTCCGACTGTCATCGCCCGGCCTGTGCGCAATTGCGCACATGGACCGGGCGATCCAGTATTCCAGAGGCGGCTGTGAGATACGGAGATGCCGCGGCGTACTGGGTCCCCCGGTCAAGCCGGGGGACGACACCGGGTATGGGCACTACGCCTTCTTCACGTCCTCGCCACGCGGTCTGATCTGGCGCTGTGGTTGCTGCGAGGCTAGTTTCCCCGCAGCAATCGCATGCGGGGAACGGCTTTGACCATCACCATCTACGGCATCAAGAACTGCGACACCATGAAGAAGGCGCGCAGCTGGCTCGACGATCACGGCGTCGCCTACGAGTTCCACGATTACAAGACCGCAGGGATCGCCAAGGACAAGCTCAAGCAGTGGAGCGACGAGGTCGGCTGGGAGACGCTGCTCAACCGCGCCGGCACCACCTTCAAGAAGCTGCCCGATGCCGACAAGGATGGCTTGAACGAGCGCAAGGCACTGGCACTGATGGCCGAGCAGCCCTCGATGATCAAGCGTCCGGTGCTCGACCTCGGGCCCAAGCGCGTCGTCGGCTTCAAGCCGGATATCTATGCCAAGGAAGTGCCGGCCAAGGCGCGCAAGAAGGGCTGACGCGTTCTAAATCAGCTCGACCGAATCCTGGCTTGCCGGACGATCCGCCGGCACGAACCTGCGGTCGATCACCGCCCGCACGGTGACGACCGGGACCGACTTCGCCTTCGCGCCCATCAGATTGTGCAGCCGGAAGCCGCCCTCGATGCTGATCGCCTTGTAGGAGCCGACGATGTGCTCGACGGTGTCGCCGCGTCCGAACGGCAGCAGCAGCCGCTCGTACGACACGTCCTTGCCGTCGGCATCCGTGACCTCCGCAACCGTATAGGTCGGGCGCTTGCGCGCGAGGCAAGCACGATAGGACAGGATCACGCCGGCATAGCGCTCGGGGCCGATCGCGTCGTCGAGATAGCGGTTGGTGCGTAGCGGCGGCTCGACGTGCTCGTTGCCATAAGCGGTCGTCAGCCGCGCGCCTTCCTGCGTGATCAGGAAGCGGGCGGCCTCGCCGCTGCCGACGACGTCAAAGCCCATCATGTCGGCCCGCTCGTCGGCGGTGCCATCGGTGTGGAAATCGCACAGCATTGGAAGCGCGTCCGGCATGCGCAGCGCGCGCAGCCAGGCGTTCAGCAGCACCCGCTGCGTGATCGATTTGACCACCGATGGATCGGCACTTCTGAATGGCATCGGCTAACGCGGGATGGTTGGGCCACGGGCATAAAGTCGCAGCCACGTGTTCAGGAAATCACGTTGCCGGATCGACTTGATGACCGAGGAATTGGCGCTCTCGAAATGCAAGGCTGCAGCCGTCCACAATATTAATGGGAGGAGCTTCGGCGAGAGGCGGAAATATTCTATGAAAGGGAAGGTCAGGAGCAAAACAGCCTTAATGACGACTTTCCGAGGCGCAAAGCGCTCTCAAAGGCCATTCGACTAAGGATCAACCGGAACTGGTCGTGCGAATACTGCACTGCACAGCTTTCCACCTTGCGTAACCGCCGCAGATGACGGCATATTCCGGCCCGGAGGCGACAGGCCCCCGAACGGTTTCCAAGACGTACGGACAACCTGTCGGACACGAAAAAAGCTGGCCACGCGGGCGAGGGGCTTCGCAGCGATGGCTTATGGGGGAATCTATTTGGCCGATGAGTTCATTCTCGAAACCAGCGGATTGACCAAGGAATTCGCGGGTTTCTTTGCCGTTCGCGACGTCGCGCTGAAGGTGCGTCGCGGCAGTATCCATGCGTTGATCGGGCCGAACGGCGCCGGCAAGACGACCTGTTTCAATCTGCTGACCAAATTCCTGAAGCCGACGGGCGGGCAGATTCGCTACAAGGGGCACGACATCACCGCGATGCCGCCGGCCGACGTGGCGCGGCTTGGCCTCGTCCGCTCGTTCCAGATTTCGGCGGTATTTCCGCATCTGACCGCGCTCGAAAACGTCCGCGTGGCGCTGCAGCGCCAGCACGGTTCGTCGTTCGATTTCTGGCGCTCGAAGAGCGTGCTCGACCGCTTCAATCCGCGCGCCCATGAACTGCTGAACGACGTCGGCCTCAGCGAGTTCGCCAACACGCCTGCAGTCGAGATGCCGTACGGCCGCAAGCGCGCACTTGAAATTGCAACGACGCTCGCGCTCGACCCCGAGATGATGCTGCTCGACGAGCCGATGGCCGGCATGGGCCACGAGGACATCGACAAGATCGCGGCGCTGATCAAGCGGATCTCCGCCAAATACACCATCCTGATGGTCGAACATAACCTCTCGGTGGTGGCCAACCTCTCCGACATCATCACCGTGCTGACGCGCGGGCAGGTGCTGGCGGAGGGCAATTACGCCGACCTCTCCAAGGACGAGCGCGTGAAGGAAGCCTATCTGGGAGCGGGTCATGGCTGAGGCAAAACTGGCGGAGAGGCCCGTCGCTGCGGCCGGCGCTGAGGTGCTGACGGTTGGCGACCTGCAGGCCTGGTATGGCGAATCCCACATTCTTCACGGCATCAATTTCAACGTGAAGGCCGGCGAGGTGGTGACGCTGCTCGGCCGCAACGGCGCCGGCAAGACCACGACGCTGAAGTCGATCATGGGCGTGATCGGCAAGCGCTCCGGCTCGATCCGTTTCGACAACAAGGAGATCATCCGCGCCACCTCCGACAAGATCGCGCGGCTCGGGATCGCGTTCTGCCCCGAGGAGCGCGGCATCTTCTCGAGTCTCGACGTGCGCGAGAATCTGCTGCTGCCGCCGGTGGTGCGCCCGGGCGGCCTGCCGCTCGACCAGATCTTCACGCTGTTTCCCAACCTGAAGGAGCGTCTCACCAGCCAGGGCACCAAGCTCTCGGGCGGCGAGCAGCAGATGCTGGCGATCGCGCGCATCCTGCGCACCGGCGCGCGCTTCCTGATGCTGGACGAGCCGACCGAAGGGTTGGCGCCGGTCATCATCCAGCAGATCGGGCACACCATTGCGCGCCTGAAGTCTGAGGGCTTCACGATCCTGCTGGTCGAGCAGAATTTCCGCTTCGCCTCGACCGTCGCCGACCGCTACTACATCGTCGAGCACGGCAAGGTGATCGATGGCTTCGCGAATTCGGAGCTGTCGGCCAACATGGACAAGCTGCATACCTATCTCGGCGTCTGAAGTCGCCGAGCCAGAAAATTTAGGACGAGGAAATACCCGATGAAGAACACGATTTCTGCGCTCCTGCTTGGCACCGCGCTGGTGCTCTCGGTTGCAAGCGTCGCCTCCGCTGACGACAAGACGGTCAAGATCGGCGTGTTGTCGGATCAGTCCGGCCTCTATGCCGACCTCGCGGGCCCCGGCTCGACGCTGGCGGCTCAGATGGCAATCGAGGACTCCGGCCTCAAGGCCAAGGGCTGGACCATCGACCTGATCTCCGGCGACCACCAGAACAAGCCCGACATCGGCACCACGATCGCCCGCCAGTGGTTCGACGTCGACAAGGTCGACACCATCGTCGACGTGCCGAATTCCGGCGTCGCGCTCGCGGTGAACAACGTCGTGAAGGAGAAGAACGGCGTCTACATCAATTCGGGCGCCGCCACCTCGGATCTCACCAACGCGCAGTGCTCGCCGAACACGGTGCACTGGACCTACGACACCTACATGCTCGCCCACGCCACCGGCCAGGCGCTGGTGAAGGCGGGCGGGGACACCTGGTTCTTCCTGACCGCGGACTATGCGTTCGGTGCGGCGCTGGAGCGCGACACCACCGCCGTCGTGACCGCCAATGGCGGCAAGGTGGTCGGTGGCGTCAAGCATCCGCTCAACACCGCCGACTTCTCCTCGTTCCTGCTGCAGGCGCAGGCCTCCAAGGCCAAGATCATCGGTCTCGCCAACGCCGGCGGCGACACCACCAACTCGATCAAGCAGGCGGCCGAGTTCGGCATCGTCAAGGGCGGCCAGAAGCTCGCGGCGCTGCTGCTGTTCCTCACCGACGTCAAGGCGATCGGGCTCGAGACCGCGCAGGGCCTCAACTTCACCGAGACGTTCTACTGGGACTTGAACGACAAGACCCGCGCCTTCTCCAAGCGCTTCTCGGAGAAGTTGAAGAGCGGCGCTCCCCCGACCATGGTGCAGGCCGGCGTCTATGCGGGCCTGCTGCATTACTTCAAGGCGCTGGAAGCGCTCGGCGGCAATCCGCATGACGGCGCCAAGGTGATCGCGAAGATGAAGACGATCCCGACCGACGATCCGCTGTTCGGCAAGGGCGAGGTCGAGGCCAACGGCCGCGTCACCCACGACGCCTATCTGTTCGAGGTGAAGAAGCCCTCGGAGTCCAAGGGGCCGTGGGACTTCTACAAGCTGGTCGGCACCGTGCCGGGCAACCAGGCCTTCACGCCGCTCGACAAGAGCACCTGCGCGCTTCTGAAGAAGTGACGATCATGCCCGCCGGCCATGCGCGTGGCCGGCGGGCTTCATCTATCTAGTGAAAGCTCATTCGATGCAGGCTCTCTACGCACAGCTTCTGGTGGGACTGATCAACGGCTCGTTCTACGCGCTGCTCAGTCTGGGGCTCGCCGTCATCTTCGGCATGCTCAACATCATCAATTTCGCGCACGGCGCGCTCTACATGATGGGCGCCTTCGTGGCGTATTTCCTGCTCAACCTGGGCGGCATCAACTATTGGTGGGCGCTGATCATCGCGCCCGTCGTGGTCGGCATCTTCGGCATGATCCTCGAGCGGACCATGCTGCAATGGCTCGCCGGGCTCGACCATCTCTACGGGCTGCTCTTGACCTTCGGCATCGCGCTGATCGTGCAGGGCGTGTTCCAGAACTATTTCGGCTCCTCCGGCCTGCCTTACTCGATCCCGGATCAGCTCAAGGGCGGCGTCAATCTCGGCTTCATGTTCTTACCGGTCTATCGCGGCTGGGTCGTCGTGTTCTCGCTGGTGGTGTGCCTTGCGACCTGGTTCCTGATCGAGAAGACGCAGCTCGGCGCCTACTTGCGCGCCGCGACCGAGAACCCGACGCTGGTGCGGGCCTTCGGCATCAACGTACCGCGCATGATCACGCTGACCTACGGGCTCGGCGTCGGTTTGGCCGCGCTCGCCGGCGTGCTGTCGGCGCCGATCAACCAGGTCCGCCCGCTGATGGGCGCCGACCTCATCATCGTGGTGTTCGCGGTGGTCGTGATCGGCGGCATGGGCTCGATCATGGGCTCGATCATCACCGGCTTCGCGCTCGGCGTGATCGAGGGACTGACCAAGTATTTTTATCCCGAAGCCTCCAACACCGTGGTGTTTGTCCTGATGGTGGTGGTGTTGCTGGTGAAGCCAACGGGACTGACGGGACGGGCGGCCTGATATGTCAGCATTGACCGACGATACACTTCCGATCACGCCGCGCGCGATGCGCGACGAGATGATCGTATTCGCCGCGATGGCGCTGCTGCTGGCAGTGGTGCCGTTCACGGGGATCTATCCCTTCTTCGTGATGCAGGCGCTGTGCTTTGCGCTGCTTGCCTGCGCCTTCAACCTCCTGATCGGTTATGGCGGCCTGCTGTCGTTCGGCCACGCCATGTTCCTCGGCACCGCCGGCTACGTCTCGGCGCATGCGCTGAAGGTGTGGGGGCTGCCGCCGGAGCTCGGCATCGTGGTCGGCACCGCCGCGGCGGCCTTGCTCGGCCTCGTCACCGGCTACATCTCGATCAAGCGGCAGGGCATCTACTTCTCGATGATCACGCTGGCGCTGTCGCAGCTGCTCTACTTCCTCTATCTGCAGGCGCCGTTCACCCATGGCGAAGACGGCATCCAGGGCATTCCGCAGGGCCATCTGTTCGGGATCTTCGACCTGTCGAAGCCGCTGGTGCTCTACTACGTCGTGCTGGTCGGCTTCCTCGGCGGCTTCCTCTTGATCTACCGCACCATCAACTCGCCGTTCGGCGAGGTGCTGAAGTCGATCCGCGAGAACGAGCCGCGCGCGATCTCGCTCGGCTACAAGACCGACCAGTACAAGCTGCTGGCCTTCATCCTGTCGGGCACGCTGGCGGGTTTTGCCGGCTCGCTGAAGGTGTTCGTGGCACAGAATGCCTCGCTCACCGACGTGCACTGGTCGATGTCCGGTGAAATCGTGCTGATGACGCTGGTTGGCGGCCTCGGCACCATCTTCGGACCGGTGGTCGGCGCGTTCGTGATCATCGCCATGCAGCAATATCTCGCCGGTTTCGGACAGTGGGTGACGGTGATCCAGGGCGTGATCTTCGTGTCCTGCGTGCTGCTGTTCCGCCGCGGCCTGGTTGGTGAGCTGGCCCACCTGCTGCGGCGATCGCTGTAGGGCAGGGCGGGCGCAAGCGCGTGCCCCGCGAATTTCGGCCGACATAGCGGTGGACGACCGCCCGTTCGGGCGGTCGTTTCAGGTTTTTTCCCCGCCAGATGCTCTATGACAGTTCTGTGACAGTCGCTAAAAGGGCTGTCCCGGAATGATGGAACTGAGACATGCTGCGCTGGTTTCGCGCCTTTCTGCCCAAGGAAGAGCGATTTTTCGACCTGTTCGCCCGCCACGCCCAGACCTCGGTGCAGTGCGCGAAGGCTTTGCAGGACATGCTGAGGGGCGGGGAGGAGACCCCGGTCTTCTGCCAGCGCGTCAACCAGTTCGAGAACGACGCCGATAGCGTCACCCGCGAGGTCCTGACCGCGGTTCGCCGCACCTTCATCACCCCGTTCGACCGCAGCGACATCAAGAACCTGATCACCGCGATGGACGACGCGGTCGACCAGATGCAGGCGACCGCAAAGGCGGTGATGCTGTTCGAGGTGCGCGAGTTCGAGCCGCCGATGCGCGAGATGGGCACCCTGATCGTCGAATGCGCCAATCTGGTCGGCCGCGCGCTGCCGCTTTTGCAGTCGATCGGCCACAACGTCTCGATGTTGACCCAGATCACCGAGGAATTGACCAAGCTCGAGGGCCGGGTCGACGATCTCCAGGACATCGGGCTCAAGGAATTGTTCCTGAAGCACCGCGACGCCAACACGATGGACTTCATCGTCGGCGCGGAGATCTACGATCACCTCGAGAAGGTGGCCGACCGCTTCGACGACGTCGCCAACGAGATCAACTCCATCGTCATCGAGCAAGTGTAAGGCGGGGCGATCAAGTGGACGCCACGCTGGGTCTTCCGGTCCTGACCATCCTGATCGCGGTCGCGCTGCTGTTCGACTTCCTGAACGGCCTGCACGATGCCGCGAACTCGATTGCGACCATCGTCTCGACCCGGGTGCTGCGGCCGCAATATGCGGTGTTCTGGGCGGCGTTCTTCAACTTCGTCGCCTTCGCGGTGTTCGGCCTGCACGTCGCCAACACCATCGGCACCGGGATCATCGATCCGTCGGTGGTGGACGCGACCGTGATCTTCGCTGCGCTGGTCGGCGCGATCGTATGGAACGTGATCACCTGGGCACTCGGCATTCCCTCGTCGAGCTCGCACGCGTTGATCGGCGGCCTGGTCGGCGCCGGTATGGCCAAGGCGGGTATTTCGGCTGCGGTGTGGAGCGGGCTCACCAAGACCTTGCTCGCGATCGTGCTGTCGCCGCTGGTCGGCTTCCTGCTGGCGCTGGTGCTGGTTGCGATCGTGTCCTGGCTCTCGGTGCGCTCGACGCCGTTCGCGGTCGATCGCGCCTTCCGTATCCTGCAATTCGCTTCGGCCTCGCTCTATTCGCTCGGCCATGGCGGCAACGACGCGCAGAAGACCATGGGCATCATCGCCGTGCTGCTCTACTCGCAGGGCCATCTCGGCGACACCTTCGAGATTCCGTTCTGGGTGGTGCTGGCCTGCCAGAGCGCGATGGCGCTGGGCACCCTGATGGGCGGCTGGCGGATCGTCCGCACCATGGGGCTGCGGATCACCAAGCTGACGCCGATGCAGGGTTTCTGCGCCGAGACCGGCGGCGCGGCGACGCTGTTCATCGCGACCTATCTCGGGGTTCCGGTCTCGACCACGCACACCATCACCGGCGCCATCGTCGGTGTCGGCGCGGCACGGCGGCTGTCCGCGGTGCGCTGGAACGTGGCGAGCTCGATCGTCTACGCCTGGGTGATCACGATCCCGGCGTCGGCCGCGGTCGCAGCCGCGACCTATTGGGCGGTGCAGGTTCTCAAATAGCTACCCAACCAACTTCAGCCCGACGATGCCGGACACGATCAGCCCGATGCTAGCGAGCCGCATCGCGGTCGCGGGCTCGCCGAGCAGGATGATGCCGAGTGCTGCGGTGCCGACCGCTCCGATCCCGGTCCAGACCGCATAGGCGGTTCCAATCGGCAGCGTCTTCAGCGCGATGCCGAGCAGGATCACGCTGCCGGCCATCGCCGCCAGCGTCAGCACCGACGGCACCAGCCGCGAAAAACCCTCGGTATATTTCAGCCCGATCGCCCAGCCGATCTCGAGCAGGCCTGCGGTGAACAGAATGGCCCAAGCCATAACGAACCCTCCAATTGGGCAGGGTCGTCCCCGCGGATGGTATGGTGAGGAGAAGGTCGTCCTTCCCGTGCCTATATGTGGGCGGTGCGGCCATTCCGCATTGCGACAAAACGCCCTTGATTGCGCCCGTTTTCCCTGCCAAACGCTGCCCCGCCATGTCCGATACCGCTGTTTCAACCGAATCGCCGTCCCGTTCGCCGCTCTCCGAGGAAGTGGCGCGCCGGCGCACCTTTGCGATCATCTCGCACCCTGACGCCGGCAAGACCACGCTGACGGAAAAGCTGCTGCTGTTCGGCGGCGCCATCAACCTCGCAGGCCAGGTCAAGGCCAAGGGCGAGCGGCGCAACACGCGCTCGGACTGGATGAAGATCGAGCGCGAGCGCGGCATCTCGGTCGTCACCTCGGTGATGACCTTCGAGTTCAACGACCTCGTGTTCAACCTGCTGGATACGCCGGGCCACGAGGACTTTTCGGAAGATACCTATCGCACGCTGACCGCGGTCGATTCCGCGGTCATGGTGATCGACGCCGCCAAGGGTATCGAGGCGCGCACCCGCAAACTGTTCGAGGTGTGCCGGTTGCGCGACATCCCGATCATCACCTTCATCAACAAGATGGACCGCGAGAGCCGCGACACGTTCGAGCTTCTCGACGAGATCGAGAAGACGCTGGCGCTCGATACCACGCCGATGACCTGGCCGGTCGGCCGCGGCCGCGACTTCCTCGGCACCTATGACGTCGTCAATGGCGGGGTGCGGCTGCTCGAGGGCGGCGGCGCCAAGACCGGCGCCACCGAGCAGATCGACATCGCCGATCTCGGCAAGCGCAATCCGAATCTCGACGTCGCCGAGGTCAAGGACGAGCTCGCGCTGGCCTCGGAGGCTTGCAAGCCGTTCGAGCTCGCGGCGTTCCGCGAGGGCCATCTGACGCCGGTCTATTTCGGCAGCGCGCTGCGCAATTTCGGCGTCGGCGATTTGCTCGAAGGCCTCGGCAAGTTCGCGCCGGCGCCGCGCGCACAGGATTCCGACCTGCGCAAGGTCGAGGCGGCCGAGCCGCGCATGAGCGCGTTCGTGTTCAAGATCCAGGCCAACATGGATCCGAACCACCGCGACCGCATCGCCTTCGCCCGGTTGTGCTCCGGAAAACTCAGCCGCGGCATGAAGGCCAAGCTGGTACGAACAGGCAAGAACATGAGCCTGTCGAGCCCGCAGTTCTTCTTCGCGCAGGACCGCTCGGTCGCCGACGAGGCCTTTGCCGGCGACGTCGTCGGCATTCCGAACCACGGCACACTACGAATTGGCGACACGCTCACCGAGGGCGAGGATCTGACCTTCGTCGGCGTGCCGAGCTTCGCGCCGGAAATCGTCCGCCGCGTCCGCCTGACCGATGCGATGAAGGCGAAGAAGCTGAAGGAAGCCTTGCAGCAGATGTCGGAGGAGGGCGTCGTGCAGGTGTTCCGTCCGCGCGACGGCGCGCCGGCGCTGGTCGGCGTGGTCGGTCCGCTGCAGCTCGACGTGCTGAAGGCGCGGCTCGATGCTGAATATTCGCTGCCGGTCGAGTTCGAGGTCAGCGAATTTTCGCTGGCGCGCTGGATCTCGTCCGACGACCGCAAGAAGTTGGAGGCCTTCGTCGCTGCCAACAATTCCGGAATCGCCGACGACGTCGATGGCGATCCCGTGTTCATGGCCAAGAACGAGTTCTATCTCGGCTATACCCGCGAGCGCGCCGAGGGCATCACCTTCTCCAACGTCAAGGACGTGAAGAAGAAGGCGTAGCGCCGCATACGCCCCGCGCATTCAGTGTCGTCCCCCGGCTTGACCGGGGGACCCAGTACGCCGCGGCCTCTCCGTGACTCACACCGGCCTCTGGAATACTGGATCGCCCGGTCGAGCCGGGCGATGACAGCGAGGTTGTGGCGCTAAAAGCGCGAGGACGTGAACTGGCCCCGCTTGATGCGGTCGGGCCGCGGTACCATTTTCCCGGAAGCACATCCCGGGTCCAACCGTATGTTCCGACGCGTCGCCATCTGTCTCGCTTTTGCCGTGCTGGCCTGTGTGCTCGCGAGCGCTGCCTCTGCGCAGCAGCGGCAACAGACCAACCCGGCGCCGTTCGCACACACGCCTTGCAGTGTGCTCGACGAAGGGCCTTGCATCCCGTCCTATTGCAGCGTGTTCAACCACGGGCCGTGCTTTCCCGAGATGGATTATCCGTACGGCGAAAATCTCCAGCTCACGATCCTGACCGTGCCGCCCGAGGGACAGGCCGAGAAGTACCGCAAGCCGGATCATGATCTCGATACCATCGGCGATCTCTTCGCCGCGCTGCGCGCCTGCTGGGCGCCGCCGCCGGCAGGCGATGCGCGCCAGGGCATGCAGATGTCGGTGCGTTTCAGCTTCAAGCGGACCGGCGAGATGATCGGCACGCCGCGCCTGACATTTTCCACGCGGGGCATCGCGGCCGACACCCGCACGACCTACCTCAATGCGATCAACGCCTCGCTCGGCGCCTGCCTGCCGCTGAAGTTCAGCAGCGGGCTCGGCGGCGCGCTGGCGGGCCGCCCGATCATGATCCGCTATGTCGACAATCGCGCGCTGGGCAAGCCGGCCGGCAATCCGTGACCTGCCACCCGGCGTGGTGCATTGCCACCCGCCCGGCGAAGATGGTACGCGAAGGCGGCAATCAATCAGGGGAGGAACATCGTGGGACTGCTCGTCATGATCCTGGGTCTCGTGCTGTTCCTCGGCATCCACGTGCTGAGCAGCCTGCGCGAGCTGCGTGCCGGCCTGGTCAACGCGATGGGCGAGGGGGCCTACAAGGGCGTCTATTCGCTGGTGTCGTTCGCAGGCCTCGCGCTGATCATCTGGGGCTTCGGCCATTACCGCGCGACCGGCTGGATCGACGTCTGGACCCCGCCGACCGCGTTCAAGCACATCGCTGTGGCCTTGATGCTGCCCGCCGTCATCCTCGTCGTCGCCTCCTACATCCGCGGCCGCATCTACACCACGCTGAAGCATCCGATGCTGGCGGGCGTGAAGTTGTGGGCGTTCGCGCATCTGCTCGCCAATGGCGATCTCGGCTCGATCATCCTGTTCGGCTCGTTTCTCGGCTGGGCGGTCTATGACCGCATCTCGCTGAAGCGCCGCAGCGATGCCGGCGCGCCGCCGATCCCGGTGGGCGGGCCCACCAACGACCTGATCGCGATCGCGGTCGGTGTCATCGCGTATCTGGCGCTGGCGTTTGCGTTCCACCCGGTCGTGATCGGCGTGCCTGTCATGGGAGCCTGACTATGTCTGTTCAATCCGCCATCAAGCGCAAGACCGCGCCCGATCTGCGCGCCCGCAAGAACGGCGAGCCGATCGTGATGCTGACGTCGTATCATGCGCACACCGCGGCGCTGGTCGACCGCCATTGCGATGCGATCCTGGTCGGCGATTCCCTCGGCAACGTGATGCACGGCTTCGAGACCACGGTGCCGGTCACGCTCGACATGATGATCCTGCAGGGCCGCGCCGTGATGCGCGGCTCGCAGGCTGCGCTGGTCGTGGTCGACATGCCGTTCGGCTCCTACGAAGAATCGAAAGAGCAGGCGTTCCGATCGGCGGTGCGGATCATGAAGGAAACGCTGTGCGGCGCGGTCAAGCTCGAGGGCGGCGCGCGGATGGCGGAGACGGTGGCGTTCCTGTCCGGGCGCGGCATTCCCGTGATGGGCCATATCGGCCTGACGCCGCAATCGATCAACACGCTCGGCTCGTTCCGCGCACAGGGCCGCGAGGAGGAGAACTGGGCGCCGATCGAGAACGACGCGAAGGCGATCGCGGAGGCGGGCGCCTTCTCGATCGTGGTCGAGGCGGTCGCCGAGCCGCTGGCGCGCAAGATCACACAATCGATCGCCGTTCCAACCATCGGCATCGGCGCCAGCGCGGCCTGCGACGGCCAGGTGCTGGTGCTGGAGGACATGCTCGGCTTGTCGGCGCGCGCGCCGAAATTCGTGCGCCGCTACGGCAATCTCGGCCCGATGATCGAGGAAGCGATCGCGGGCTACGCACGCGACGTGAAGAGCCGCGCCTTCCCGGGGCCGGAGCATGTCTACGGCATGAAGAAGAGCTGACGAGGCGCGCATGGACTGGTCGCAACACGCACTGCCGCCGATGCGGCTCGAGCCGCGCTTCGGTGACCGCGTCGTGCCGGCATTTGTCGAGCGACCGGTTAGCCTCTGGGCGATGATTGCCGACGCCGTTGCCCAGAATGGCGACGGCGAGGCGCTGGTCTGTGGCGATCAGCGCCTGAGCTGGCGCGAGGTTGCGGAGGAGTCAGCCAGAGTTGCGGCGGGCTTTGCAATGCTTGGTCTTGCGCCCGGCGACCGCGTCGCCATCCTGCTCGGCAACCGCATCGAGTTCGTGCTGACGATGTTCGCCGCCGCCCATGCCGGGCTGGTCACGGTGTTGCTCTCGACGCGCCAGCAGAAGCCTGAGATCGCCTATGTGCTGAATGATTGCGGCGCGAAGTGTCTGGTCCACGAGGCCACGCTTGCCGACCGCATCCCCAACGCTGCCGATATTCCCGGCCTTGCGCACCGCATCCCGGTCAGCGACGACGGCAGGTCGCAATTCGCTGCCTTGCGCGACAATGCTCCGGCGCAGCCGCCCGCGGAGGTGAGGGAAGAGGACACCGCGATGATCCTCTACACCTCGGGCACCACCGGCCGGCCGAAGGGCGCGATGCTCGCCCATTGCAACATCATCCACTCCTCGATGGTGTTCGCGTCTTGCCTGAAGCTGACCAGGGCCGATCGCTCGATCGCCGCGGTGCCGCTCGCCCATGTCACCGGCGCGGTCGCCAACATCACCACCATGGCGCGCTGCGCCGGCGCGCTGATCATCATGCCGGAGTTCAGGGCGTCGGAGTACCTGAAGGTCGCGGCGCGTGAGCGCGTCACCTACACGGTGATGGTGCCGGCGATGTACAATCTCTGCCTGATGCAGCCGGATTTCGACAGCTACGACCTGTCGAGCTGGCGCATCGGCGGGTTCGGCGGCGCGCCGATGCCGGTTGCGACCATCGAAAAGCTCGACGCCAAGATTCCCGGGCTCAAGCTCGCCAATTGCTACGGCGCGACCGAGACCACGTCGCCCTCGACCTTGATGCCGGGTGAACTGACCGCGGCGCATATCGACAGCGTCGGCCTGCCGTGTCCCGGCGCCGAGATCATCGTGATGGGCGCCGACGGAAGCGAGGTGCCGCGCGGCGAGATTGGCGAGCTTTGGATCCGCAGCGCCTCCGTCATCAAGGGCTACTGGAATAACCCGAAGGCGAGCGCGGAGAGCTTCACGGCAGGGTTCTGGCATTCCGGCGATCTCGGCTCGGTCGATGCCGACAACTTCGTCCGCGTGTTCGATCGCCAGAAGGACATGATCAACCGCGGCGGCCTGAAGATCTATTCCGCCGAGGTCGAGTCCGTACTGGCCGGCCATCCGGCCGTGGTCGAGAGCGCGATCGTCGCAAAACCGTGCCCGGTGCTCGGCGAGCGTGTGCACGCCGTGATCGTGACCCGCACCGATGTGAATGCCGAGAGCCTGCGCGCCTGGTGTGCTGAGCGTCTGTCCGACTACAAGGTGCCGGAGACGATGGCGCTGACATCAGAGCCGCTGCCGCGCAACGCCAACGGCAAGGTGATCAAGCGCCAGCTCAGGGAAAGCATCTCGGCAGGGGCGTGAGCCGGGGCAGGGCAAACTTCCCCGGTTAACGCTTTGATCCGCCTCGCTTTGCCTTGCCTCCGCCACACCGTTAGGGTAACGCCGCCGCGATGTGGGGATCAGGTAGGGGCCAGGCTCCGCCGAGATTCGCGGTCCCGAGGAGATGGGATAGCCTTAAGTGTCTGAATTATTTGACGAAGTCGACGAGGAAGTCCGTCGCGATCAGCTCAAGCAGCTGTGGGACAAGTACTCGATCTTTATCATCGCGCTGGCGATCCTGGTGGTTGCCGGCGTCGGTGGCTGGCGTGGCTACCAATATCTCGAGGCCAAGAAGGCCGCCGTGGCCGGTGCGGCGTTCGACCGCGCCGTCGAGCTGTCGGACCAGAACAAGCACGCCGAGGCCGAGGCTGCGTTTGCCGACCTGATCACCAAGGCGCCGTCCGGTTACCGCAACCTGGCGCGGCTGCGCATGGCCGCCGAGGTCGCGACCCGCGATCAGCCGGCCGCTGCGAAGCTCTATGACGAGATCGCGGCCGACCGCAGCGTCGGTGGCCCCGATCAGGATCTGGCGCGGATCCGTGCCGCGCAGATGGTGATGGACACCACGACCTATCCGAACATGGTGCAGCGGCTCGAGGCGATGGCGACGTCGAAGGATTCGACGTTCCGCCACTCCGCGCGCGAGCTGCTGGCGCTGTCGGCCTGGCGCGCCAACGATGCCACCGCCGCGCGGCAGTGGCTCGACCAGATTGCCAATGACGGCGAGACGCCACCGAGCCTGCGTTCGCGCGCCGAAGCGTTGCAGGCCCTGTTGCCGCCGGTCGCCAAGAGCTGACCAGGCGCGAAACCCGAGTTTGAGTGAGAGATCGACCATGCGCCGCTCGCAACGCCTGATCGCAGCCGCAGTTCTGACAGCGCTTTGCAGCGCGTTGGCAGGCTGTGGCGGTGGCGGCATGGCCAATTTCGATCCGAGCGATCTGCTCGACTTCCTCGACACCAAGAAGAAGCTGCAGGGTGACCGCAAGCCGGTATTCCCCGAAGGTGTGCCTGGCCTCGAGCAGGGCGTGCCGAAGGAATTGTACAAGGGCTCGCAGCAGGAGCAACTCGACCAGCAAAACGCGGCCGCTGCCGCCGCCGCTCAGCCGGCGCCGCCGCCGGAGCCGCCGAAGGGCGCCAAGAAGCACGCCAAGCGGGCCGCGCCTGCTGCCGATCAGGCGGCTGCTCCCGACGCCGCAACCGAAGAGGGCGCGCCTGCCGCGGTGCCGCCCGATCCGAAGCCGAAGAAGATCGTTCGCCGCCGCACCACCGCGCCGCCCGCCGACGACCAGCAGGCCCAGCCTGCGGCGCCGGCCCAGCAGCAGACCCAGACCACGCAACAATCCGGCGGCGCGTTCCCCGCGCCGCTACCGAGCGGCGGATTTAGCCGCTAGGCTCCTGCTTCAATTCATTAGACGCGCGCCGCGCCGCGGCGCCGGGATGATCCATGTCTTTTACCATCGCCATTATCGGCCGGCCCAATGTCGGAAAGTCGACGCTGTTCAACCGGCTGGTCGGCCAGAAGCTCGCGCTGGTGGACGACGAGCCCGGCGTGACGCGTGACCGTCGCGAGGGCCAGGCCAAGCTCTACGATCTCGACTTCACCATCATCGACACCGCGGGCCTCGATGAGGGCGCCAAGGGCTCGCTGACGGCGCGGATGCAGGAGCAGACCGAAACCGCGATCGAGCTCGCCGATGCCCTGATGTTCGTGATCGACGCCCGCGTCGGCCTGACGCCAACCGACCGCGCCTTCGCCGACTTCGCCCGCAAGGCCAACAAGCCGGTGGTGCTGGTCGCCAACAAGGCCGAGGGCAAGCATGGTGAGATCGGCGCGATGGAATCTTACGCGCTCGGGCTCGGCGATCCCGTGCAGATCTCGGCCGAGCACGGCGAGGGCATGGGCGATCTCCACGAGGCGCTGAGCGCGCTGGTGCCCGAGACACCGGAAGAAGAAGACGAGGTCGAGGACGACGAGGACATCTCGGAGGAGGAGGCCGCGCAGCGTCCGATCCGCGTCGCCATCGTCGGCCGGCCCAACGCCGGCAAGTCGACGCTGATCAATCATCTGCTCGGCGAGGAGCGGCTGCTGACCAGTCCCGAGGCCGGCACCACGCGCGATTCCATCGCGGTCGAGATCACCTGGCAGGGCCGCCAGTTCCGCGTGTTCGACACCGCCGGCCTGCGCCGCCGCTCGCGGATCGAGGAGAAGCTGGAAAAGCTCTCGGTCGCCGACGCGTTGCGCGCGGTGCGCTTCGCCGAAGTCGTCGTGATGATGATGGACGCGCAAAACAAGTTCGAGGAGCAGGATCTGCGCATCGCCGACCTGGTCGAGCGCGAGGGCCGCGCCATCGTGCTCGCGGTCAACAAATGGGACCTCGTGGAGCGCAAGCCCAACCAGATTTCGCAATTGCGCACCGATGCCGACCACTGGCTGCCCCAGGTCAAGGGCGCGCCGATCGTCGCCGTGTCCGGGCTGATGGGCGAGGGCATCGACCGCCTGATGACCGCGATCCAGGAAGCTTACGCGGTCTGGAACCGGCGCCTGCCGACCTCGGCGCTCAATCGCTGGTTCGAGCAGGCGATCCAGGCGAGCCCGCCGCCGGCCGTCTCCGGCCGCCGGCTGAAGCTGAACTACATCACGCAGGTGAAGGCGCGGCCGCCGAGCTTCGTCTTGTTCTGCTCGCGCGCCGACGCGATCCCGAGATCCTATCTGCGCTACCTCATCAACTCGCTGCGCGAGACCTTCGATCTGCCGGGCACGCCGATCCGGATCACGCTGCGCGAGAAGGCCAATCCGTTTGCCCACAAGCGCAAGCGGCCGTCGTGAGCGGGGAGGTGGCGCATAGCGTTTTCGAGCGAAGTGGGTACCGGTTCGCGTGAAGAAAACGCGTCAAGACGAGAATGACGCCACCGACGCGCCACCGGCTCGCGGTGCCGCCGTCATCTTCATCTTCGTCACCATCCTGCTCGACACGCTCGCGCTCGGCGTGGTCATCCCGATCCTGCCGAAGCTGGTCGAGAGTTTCGTCAACAACGACACCGCGAACGCTGCGCGCATCTTCGGACTGTTCGGCACGATCTGGGCGTTGATGCAGTTCTTCTGCTCGCCGATCCTGGGTGCGTTGTCCGATCGCTTCGGTCGCCGGCCCGTGGTGCTGCTGTCGAATTTCGGGCTGGCCGCCGATTATGTGGTGATGGCGCTCGCGCCGACGCTGGGCTGGCTGTTCATCGGCCGGATGATCTCGGGCATCACTTCGGCGAGCATATCGACCGCCTTTGCCTACATCACCGACGTCACCGCGCCGGAGCAGCGCGCCGCCGTGTTCGGCAAGATCGGAGTCGCCTTCGGCGCCGGATTCATCCTCGGGCCGGCGCTGGGCGGCTTGCTGGGCCAATTCGATCCGCGGCTGCCGTTCTGGGTCGCGGCTGGCCTGAGCTTTGCCAACGGCCTCTATGGTCTGCTGATCCTGCCGGAGTCGCTGCCCGCCGGGCGCCGCTCGCCGTTCCGGTGGCGGAGCGCCAACCCGATCGGCGCGTTGCATCTGCTGCGCTCGAACCGGGTGCTCGCCGGGCTGTCGCTGGCGAATTTTTTCGCGCAGCTTGCGCATGTCGTGCTGCCGTCGGTCTTCGTGCTCTACGCGACCTATCGTTATGGCTGGAGCACCGGCACCGTCGGCGCGACGCTCGCGCTGGTCGGCGTCTGCGCCATGATCGTGCAGGGCGCGGCGATCGGTCCGATCGTCAAGCGCGTTGGTGAACGCAAGGCGCTGTTCCTCGGGCTCTGCTGTGGTGCCGCCGGCTTCTTCATCTTCGGCGCAGCACCGACCGGCCATTGGTTCTGGGTCGGGATTCCCGTCATGGCGCTGTGGGGCATCTCGGGCGCCGCGACGCAGGCGCTGACCACGCAGCTTGTCGCGGCAGACCGGCAGGGTCAGCTGCAAGGCGCGACATCAAGCGTGCAGAGCCTCTCGCAGTTGATCGGCCCGTTTCTGTTCACGCTGACCTTCGCCTGGTTCATCGGCGACAGCGCGCCGTTGAAAATGCCCGGTGCGCCGTTCTATCTGGCCTCGGCGCTGCTGCTGCTCGCGCTGGCCGTCGCCTGGCGCGCGACCGCGGCAAGGAAGGCGTAGCTTCGTAAGGTGGGTTAGCGAAGCGTAACCCACCAACTTTGTGCGACAAGAAAAGACGGTGGGACTACGGCTTCGCCTAACCCACCTACATTCTAGTCAGTCGCCGGCACCGAATGGTGCTCGTGCGTGACCCGCCATTTGCCGTCGATCTTGCGCAGTCCGATCGTCAGGCGGAACTGGAACGTGTCGTCGGGCGGGCCGCACCGCATCACCATGACCGCGAAAGCGACGTCGTCGCCGGCCGTGATCGCGATCTCCTCGATATCGAAAGCGTAGGACGGGCGTTGGCAGCCGAAGAACAGATCCCAGGTCTTCCTGTACGCATCAAGTCCGTGTGACTGGAACGGCGGCGGCACGTCGAACATCACGATGTCCTGATCGTGATGGGCGAGAACGCCCGCATAGTCGTGTCTGCGGACGGCGTCCGCCCAGGCTTCGATGAGTGTTCTGACTTCGGTTTCGGCCGTCCGGTTCTGCTGTGTCATCGTTCGCGTGCTCCGAGTGCTGGCTGATCGATGCTTCGAGGACGAATGCGTCGGCACCGATCCGACACGCCCGGTTGGCTTTCCGTCCGGGGCAGTCGGCGCCTGATCCGGCCGGAACGGCCCGATCTCACGCGTTCGTTTTCTTTCATTATTTACAAACCATCCGGTTGGTTTGTATAAGGGCTGATACTGGATGAAGGTGCGGTGCGGCTCCGGGCGGCGCTGGCAGGAGGAGCATGGTGAGCGACGAGGCCGTTGATATCTGCGATGAATTGACCCGCTTCAGCGACGCGCAGGCGGCGCTGCTGACGTCGCGCAGCCTCGTCTATCTGACCGACCTGAAGCTCGACGACGGCAGGCACGGCACCATTGTCGCCGCCAGCTATGCCGACGCGGAGTCTGTCGCCCGCGCGCGTGGTCGAGGGGAAAGGGTTATCGGCCGCATGGCTCACGGCTTCCTGCACGGCCTGCGCCGCCGCTTGCTGCGGAAGGTTCGCGGCTCCATGAGCATGTGCGCGTAGTGGTCGGATCGCCCGATGATCGGCTCGTCGGCAGAACCAGATGTCGCGCTTGAGATTGAGCGATGCCGCTGAGATACTGCGCTCTCACGCGACTCCTTCCTGAGTAATTCCATGGATAATCCTTCCCGTTCGGAACGCTCCCGCAACGCCGCACTCGACGCCGCGATCACCATCGTGACGCGCGATGGTCCGGGGCGCCTGACGCTGGATGCGATCGCGCGCGAGAGCGGGCTCAGCAAGGGCGGCGTGATGCATCAGTTCCGCACCAAGGAAGCGGTGCTGCGCGCCTTGCTCGAGCAGCAGATGACGCATTTCGAGGAATTCTCGAGCCGCTATCTCGAAAAGGCACGCGAGACCACGGATCAGCCCGAGCTGGCGGCGCAGATCGCAACGCTTAAGGAAGCGATCTCGACGCCGCGGGCAGGGGCGTTCGCACTGCTGGCGGCGATGAACGAGAATCCCGAATTGATGGCGATGCCGCGCGACGTCGACATCAAGAAGGTCGCGTTGATGAAGGCCGAGGCGCGCGATCCCGATCTCGCACTGCTGCGCTGGGCGGCGGCGCGGGGGCTGCTGCTGAGTTCGCTGTTCGGCCTGTCGTCATTGACCGACGCCGAGCGCGACCGCCTGTTCGAGCGATTGCTCGACGACAGCAAATGGACTGCGCTCGAGCAGGGCGCGGCGACGACTGGCAAGTCATCCAAGACGACGACAGCGGCGCGAGCAGCATCGCCGCAGCCTGCCGGCGCACGCACTGCAAAGCAGGTTTCGGCGCGCAAGCGCCGCTGAACCTTCCAGAGTTGCCCGAAAGCACAACGCCGCCCAAGCGGAATATAATCGCTTGGCGGCGTTGGATCGACACCGGGCCCCTGAAATCCCCCGGCAATCGGTGCGGTAGCACAAGAGATATCGCAGGTTTGTGACAACGCTCGGCCGTCATTCGCGACGCCGGCTCACCAGCCTAGCAATCCAAACTCTGGATCGTCGCACCACCGGGGCCGTTGTTCCAAAAGACCAGCAGCCCGTCACGCACCTCAAGATACGAGGTTGGATGATCGGGCAATGTGACGAGGGCTTTGCCTCCTGGAGGGATGGTCTTCTCCAAGGTTTCGAGCTCGACGAAAATAGTCAGGGGCTTGCCGGTGCCGTTCTCAATTGGGAATTTCATCGCGATGCAATCCGATTGATCTGAGGCGTCCTTATTCTGGAAGACTAGCGAGTTTTCTTGAACTTTCCCGGCGCTTCGGACCGCCCGCATTTTTCTAACGCGTTCCGCCGATTGCAACTTTACAAACCGCCTGGTCGGTTTTATAGCTGGCCATACTGAGGCAAGGTCTGGCGGCGTCGGGACGGCGAGCCAGATCGGCAGTGACGGCCGCAGCCGCAACTTAAGCCCCGGACGCGGCTGCGGCCGAGCTGCTTTTCCGCCTTAGGGTCGGATGAGGAGATTGGAATGGAGAGCTCGATCGCCGCGCGCGGTCTGGGAGCGGTGGCGCTTTGCGTCCTCGCAACAGGATGTGCCGCCGTCACGCCGGTGGCTTATTCGGAGGTGGCGTCAACGGCCTACATGACGCCTGATACGTCCGATTCCTCAGGCCGCGTGCCGTATCGCTATGCGCCGCCGGTCGATTGGCGGAGCTACAACAAGGTCATGCTCGATCCGGTCGTGATCTATCGCGGCGCGGATCATCAGTTCGGCGACATGTCCGAGAAGGACAAGGAGACGCTCGCCGCCTACATGCAGACCCGCTTCGCCGACAAGCTGCGCGGCCGCTTCACGCTGGTGAATACGCGCGGGCCCAACACGTTTCGCCTGCGGCTGACGTTGACCGGCGCGGTCGCCAACACGCCGGTGCTCGGCACGCTGTCGCGCTTCGATATGGCCGGCGCGATCTATAACGGCGTGCAGGCCGCGCGTGACGGCGAGGGCGCGATGACCGGTTCGGTGATCTATGCCGTCGAGATGTTCGACAGCGCGACCGCACGGCTGCTCGGCGCTTACGTCAGCAAGCAATATCCCAATGCCTACGACATCAAGGCCAGCGTCGGCGATCTCGCCGCCGCCACCGCCGGCATCGACAAGGGTGCCGATGCCTTCATGGCGCAGCTGAAGTGAGGCGCGCCGAACGCCTGCCGCAACGATCCCGACAATGAAAGGTGCTGTCGAATGAATTACATGGTTCGCCTGTTTCTGCGCAGCCTGGTCGCCGCCATTCTGATGAGCTCAACCGGCCAAGCCGAAGTGATCGCATCGAGCGATCCGAGCGGCACATGGGCCACCGAAGACGGACGCGCACGCATCCGTCTCGAACGCTGCGGCACCGCGCGCGACCGCATCTGCGGCTTCATCGTGTGGATGAAGGATCCGCTCGATCCGCGCGGCCAGCCGTTCCGCGACAGCTTCAATCCCGACCCCGACAAGCGCACGCGCGCGCTGCTCGGCCATCAGCTGATCCTGGGATTGAAGCCGACAGCGGAGGGCCGCTTCGACGGCGACATCTACAATGCCGAGGACGGCAAGTCCTATTCGGTCTCGCTGTGGCGGGATGCGTCCGACCGGCTGAAGCTCAAGGGGTGTCTGCTCAAGCTGCTGTGCCAGACCCAGACCTGGACGCAAACGCTGGACGTTCGGCCCGGACAGCTGGTCGGACTGACCGGCGATGCCGGCGGCCCGCGCGCCGACCGGGAATGGGCATCGCTGCCGGCGGCGGCCAAGGCGAAGTCGGCGGCGAAATGACGGGAGTAGGGTAGGTTAGTCTTACCGGATCACGATTCTGTCTCCGTCGTCATTGCGAGGAGCGACAGCGACGAAGCAATCCATGGCTCCGCTTGTGGCGCGATGGATTGCTTCGCTTCGCTCGCAATGACGGCTGGATTCGTTCACAGCTCTCGGGATCGAAAAAATGCCCGTGACGCAGTAAGACTAACCCACCCTAAGGCAGCTCGCTCACTTCTTCACCAGCGGACAGTCGCTGGCCTCGAGCGGCTTGGCGGCGTCTTCCGGCGAGATGGTGGCGATCAGCTTGTAATAGTCCCACGGATATTTGGACTCTTCCGGCTTCTTCACCTCGAACAGATAGGCCGGGATGATGCGGCGGCCGTCGATGCGCAGCGGGCCCTTGCCGAACAGCGGATCGTCGGTCGGGATCTCCTTCATCTTGGCGACGACCTTGGCGCCGTCATGCGGATTGGCGCCCATCGCGTCGAGCGCCTTCAGATAATGCAGCACGCCGGCATAGACGCCGGCCACCGTCATCGAGGGCATCGAGCCCTTCGGCGACACCTTCTGGAAGCGCTTCGACCAGGCGCGGGTCTGGTCGTTCATGTCCCAGTAGAACGACTCGGTGAAGGTGAGGCCCTGGGCGATCTTCAGCCCCAGCGCGTGCACGTCGTTGACGAACAGCAGCAGCGCCGCGAGCTTCTGTCCGCCGGCGGTGATGCCGAATTCGGACGCCTGCTTGATCGCGTTGGTGGTGTCGCCGCCGGCATTGGCGAGGCCGATGATCTTGGCCTTGGAGGCCTGCGCCTGCAGCAGGAACGAGGAGAAATCCGCGGTGTTGAGCGGGTGCTTGACGCCGCCGAGCACCTTGCCGCCGTTGGCTGACACGACCGCGGCGGTGTCGCGCTCCAGCGCATGGCCGAAGGCGTAGTCGGCGGTGAGGAAGAACCAGCTGTCGCCGCCGGCCTTGGTCAGCGCCTTGCCGGTGCCGTTGGCGAGCATGTAGGTGTCGAACGTGTAGGAGATCGTGTTGGCGTTGCAGGCCTTGCCGGTGAGATCGGCGGTCGCAGCCCCCGAATTGAGCACGATCGAGTTCTTCTCCTTGGCAAGGTTGCTCACCGCCAGCGCGACGCCGGAGTTCGGCGTATCGGTGATGATGTCGACCTTGTCGTTGTCGATCCAGTTGCGCGCGATGTTGACGCCGACGTCGGGCTTGTTCTGGTGATCGCCGCTGACCACCTCGATCTTCCAGCCCTTGGCGCGCAGGCCGGAATCTTCCACCGCCATGTTGGCCGCGGCCACCGAATTCGGCCCACCGATGTCGGCATAGAGGCCCGACATGTCGTTCAAGACGCCGATCTTGACGTTCTTGTCCTGAGCAAAAGCCGGCGTTGCAAGTCCGAGTGCAGCGCAAGCAAGAAGCACGGCGTGGCGCCGCGCAAGCATCGTCGTCATCAGACATTCCCTCCACTGTGATTTGTCCGGATGGTCCTCTTGTGGGGCCTTGTGCCGGTCGTTCGAGTTCCCGCTTACCCTTTCCGCGTGGAAGCGGCAATCCGCATAAAGCCGAATGAGCTGCGTCGAAGCGTCATGCTGCTGTCATCCTCACTTCAGCGCGTCCGAGGTCAGCTTGAACTTCTGGATCCGCTTGCCCTCGACCTCGCCGGTGTAGACGTTGCCCTTCTGGTCGACTGCCATGACATGGAGCAGGGCAAATTGTCCGGCATTGCGGCCGCTATGGCCGAAGGTGCCGACGACGGAGCCGTCGTCGCGCTTGATGACGCGGATCTCGTTGTTGGCGCCGTCGGCGTTGAGCAGATACGTCTGCTTCGGATCGGGCCACAGCGCGAGATCGAACACCGCGCCGTCGCCGCGGGTGTTCTTCTCGTAGAACCATTCCCTGACGAAGGTGCCGTTCTTCTGGAACACCTGGATGCGGTCCTGGCTGCGGTCGCAGACATAGACCAGCCCGTCATTGGCGATCTTGATGCAATGAACGGGATTGCCGAACTGCTCCTGCACCGCGGCGCTTGGATCGTAGGGCGGCTGCTTGTCGTCGGTGGGCAGCTTGCCGTAGCCGCCCCAGTGCCGCTTGTAGGCCAGCGTGGTGGCGTCGAAGACGATGACGCGGCGGTTGCCGTAGCCGTCGGCGATGTAGAGTTCGTTGGCGTCCTTGTCGATCGCCATCTCGGCGGGCCGGCCGAGCTGGGTGGTGTCGTTGCTGTTGGTGCGGGCTGCGACCTTGCCGATCTGGCCGAGATATTTGCCGTCGAGCGAGAACTTCAGGATCTCGCTGTCGTCATCGGCATTGCCGCCGATCCAGACGAAGCCGCGTTCGTCGACCTCGATGCCGTGCTCGCGGCCGACCCATTGATAGCCGTCGCCGGGGCCGCCCCAGGCCCGCAGCAGATTGCCGTCGACATCGAATTCGAGCACCGGCGGCGCCGCCACGCAGCATTTCGCGCGCGGTGGGGTGAGGCTCGCCGCCTTCTCGCCGTCGGTCAGCGAGCGCGGCCGGTGCACCACCCAGATATGTCCCTGCCAGTCGACGGTGATGCCGCCGACCTGGCCGATGATCCAGTTGTTCGGCAGTTGCTTGGGCCACGACGGATCGACCGCGAAGGTCGGGACGTCACCGGCCGTGGCGGGCTTTGGCTGAATAAAAAGGGCTGATGATGCGATGCCGGCCGAGAGAAACAATCCGGACAGAATGGAGCGCGCGCGATTGAACGTCGGCGTCATGATGCCTCCCGAGATTTTTCTTGGCGGCCGAGCCGCTGCGGAGGGCAGTCAATCGCGGGGCGGGGGAGGAGTCAATTGCTAGGGAAAGGCGAGCCGACGCCTCATAAACGGTGTCATCGCCCGGCTCGACCGGGCGATCCAGTACGCCGCGGCGTTACGATTCAAACGCTATCGTCTCTGGAATACTGGATCCCCGCGTTCGCGGGGATGACATCGAATGCGTGGCAGCTCACACCGGCGGCTGAAAACTCCGCAGCGTGCGCGCCTTGTAGTCGTAGAGCCTGCCGGTTTCGGTCCACTCAGGTGAACACATCGGCACGATGAATTCCGCGGCCATGTCGGGCGTATCCAGCGTCATCGGGTCTTCGCCGGGAAATACCTGCGCGCGCATCCGCGTGCGGATCGGGCCGGGGCTGAACAGGTTGACGCGCAGCGCCGTGTTGGCGGTCTCGTTGGCCCAGGAGCGCACCAGCGCGTCGAGCGCGGCCTTCGAGGCCGCATAGGGGCCGAGATAGGCGTTGGCCTTGTGCGCCACGCCTGACGTCACGAACACCGCGCGGCCGGCGTCGGACTGCCGCAGCAGCGGGTCCATGCAGCGGATCAGCTGGAAATTCGCGGTGACGTTGATCGCGAACACGTCGTTCCACGGCTTCAGCTCGATATGGCCGAGCGGCGACGACGGGCCGGCCGTCCCGGCATTGCCGACCAGGATATCGAGCTTGCCGTGGCGCTCATGCAGCGCGAGCCCGAGCCGCGCGATGCCCTCGTAATCGGTGAGCGAGAGCGGCACCAGCGTGGCGCTGCCGCCACCTTTCCGGATCTCGTCGTCGAGCTCTTCCAGCCCGCCTTGGGTGCGCGCCACCGCGACGACATGGGCGCCGGCCTTGGCCAGCGCGATCGATGTCGCATAGCCGATGCCGCGCGAGGCGCCGGTCACGAGGGCAATTCGGGAGGCAAGGGGTTTTGTCATGTCTGTCTGTCCGCGTCGTTGCCCGGGGGTATTACAGACGGAAATGGCCGGGACAAGCCCGGCCATGGCTAAAAGACACGGTCATTCCGGGATGGTCCGAAGGACCAGACCTCAGATGCGCAATCGCGCATCGGGGAATCTCGAAATTTAAGGCAAGAACGCAAGACAACTTCGAGATCCCGGGTTCGATGCTGCGCATCGCCCCGGGATGACGCTGCGCGTCAGCTCGCCTCCGCCAGCAGCGAGAGCTGGCGCGGGGAGGGCTCGGTTTCACTCTGGTCGGTGAGATGGGTCGGATAGGCACCGGTGAAGCAGTGGTCGGCGAATTTCGGGTTGGAGGGGTCGCGGCCCTCATAGCCCATCGCGCGGTACATGCCGTCGATCGACAGGAAGGCGAGCGAGTCGGCGCCGATGATGTCGCGCATCTCCTCGAGCGAGTGGGTCGCGGCGAGCAGGCCACCGCGGTCGGGCAGGTCGATGCCGTAATAGTCGGGATAGAGGATCGGCGGCGAGGCGAGGCGGAAATGCACCTCGCGGGCGCCGGCGTCGCGCATCATGCGCACGATCTTCTTCGAGGTGGTGCCGCGCACCAGACTGTCGTCGATCAGGATGATGCGCTTGCCTTCGATCGCGGCGCGGTTGGCCGAGTGCTTCATGCGCACGCCGAGCTCGCGCACGGTCTGGGTCGGCTGGATGAAGGTGCGGCCGACATAGTGGTTGCGGATGATGCCGAGCTCGAACGGCACGCCGGAATACTGGCTGTAGCCGACCGCGGCGGGCACGCCGGAATCCGGCACCGGCACCACGACGTCGACCTCGGGATGGCTCTCGCAGGCGAGCTGGGCGCCGAACGCCTTGCGCACGTCGTACACCGAGCGGCCGCCGACGATCGAATCCGGCCGCGCGAAATAGATGTACTCGAAGATGCAGGGCCGTGCCGGCTTCGGCGGGAACGGCTTGTGGCTGTGTGCGCCGTGCTCGTCGAACACGATGATCTCGCCGGGCTCGATGTCGCGGACATATTTGGCGCCGATCATGTCGAGCGCGCAGGTCTCCGAGGTCAGGATCGGATGGCCGTCGAGATCGCCGAGCACCAAGGGACGGATGCCGAGCGGATCGCGTGCGCCGACCAGCTTCTTGTTGGTCAGTGCCACCAGCGCATAGGCGCCCTCGATGGTGCGCAGTGCCTCGATGAAACGGTCGATGAAGCGGGTGCGCTTCGACTGCGCGACGAGATGCAGGATCACCTCGGTGTCGGTGGTCGACTGCATCATGGCGCCGCCCTTGACCAGCTCGCGGCGCAGGGTCAGGCCGTTGGTCAAATTGCCGTTGTGGCCGACCGCGAAGCCGCCGGCGCTGAGCTCGGCGAACAGCGGCTGCACGTTGCGCAGGATGGTGCCGCCGGTGGTGGAGTAGCGGACATGGCCGACCGCGGCATTGCCGGGCAGCCGCTCGATCACCTCGCGGCGGGAGAAGGCGTCGCCGACCAGGCCGAGGCGGCGTTCACTGTGGAAACGGCTGCCGTCGAACGAGACGATGCCGGCGGCCTCCTGGCCGCGGTGCTGCAGGGCGTGCAGGCCGAGCGCGGTGATCGCGGCCGCCTCCGGGTGGCCGAAGACGCCGAACACGCCGCATTCCTCGCGAAGCGTGTCGCCATCGAGATCGGGGTGGTATCTGAGATCGTCTTCCCGGAGATGTTCCTGTCGAAGATGTTCCTGCAATTCCGTCGGGCCGAGGTCGAGATCCAGTTGGGCGCCATGATCGGAAGGGGTTTGCATCTCGTTCATCGCCTCTCGTAAGGGCCCAAATAGTTTATCGGCCCGCGGGTTTCTCGATCAGCTTTTTCAAGCTGTCACGCGCAGGTTTGCTATAGCCATCGCCCGACGCCGGCGTCGCCTGATCGTTGGTATCAGCCGCAGAATCGTCGTCTGGCTTATTCTTCTTGAACTTCTTTAAGATGGTGTTCTCGGGGTCGTCAGGCAAGAGCGACATCAGCCAATCCCCGGTTCCCTGCAGCACCACCCGGGACTTCGCGCCGGTCACCCAATCGGGCCGCTGCTTGTCCGGAACCAGCCAGGTGAAGAACATGAACGCCACGACCACGATCAGGAGGCCGCGGGCGAGCCCGAACAGGAAACCGAGGGTGCGGTCGAGCGCGCCGATCCGGGAATCCAGGATCATGTCGGAGATCCGCACCGTGATGATCGAGACCACGATCAGCGTGCCGATGAAGACACCGGCCACCACCACGACGGCCGCGACCGTGTCGTTATTGAAGTAAGTTTTGGCGGTCGGCAGCAGCTTCGAGAAAGCATAAAGAGTGACCAGCGCGGCGGCGCCCCAGGCCGCGATCGACAGGATCTCGCGCATGAAGCCACGCACCATCGCGAGCAGGCCCGAGATCAGCATCACCCCGAGCAGGACGAGATCGAGTATCGTTATGGGCATCGGCTGGTCAGGTCCGCTGGTACGTTTCGGTACGCTGTTAAGGGCTTACGCTGTTAAGGGCTCTCGCGAATCGGCAAAGTCGGTGCCGTCCTAACTGAGGCGCATCGGGGGGCATCCGGCAAGGCCGCAACACCACCTGTCCCGCGCGGCGGATGTATAGCGGCGAGGGGCTGATACGTCACGCCTGCTTTAGCTGTTGTCGCGTCGGAATCGGGCCGGTGTGGCATTTTTCCCAGCCGATTCAGCGCCTCCAGAGCCGTCCTGGTCGTCCCTTGGCGCAGCGCGTCCGCCTCTTGGCGTACCGCGCGCCGCAATTTCGGCGACCAGCGTGGTCAGATTACCGACGCTGTTGAGGGTGAGCCCGGTATCGCCGCCGCCATCGCCGCGGGCCGATTCGGGCAGGATGGCGCGGCCGAAGCCGAGCTTCAGGGCCTCCTTCAGCCGGGCCGGGGTCTGCGCCACCGGGCGGATTGCGCCGGAGAGCGAAATCTCGCCGAAATAGACCGCATCCGTCGGCAAGGGCGCATTGACCAGCGAGGAGACCAGCGCGGCCGCCGCGGCAAGGTCGGCGGCCGGTTCCTGGATGCGCAGGCCGCCCGCGACATTGAGATAGACGTCATGTCCGGACAATTTGACGCCGCAATGCGCTTCCAGCACCGCCAGCACCATCGACAGCCGGCTCGGGTCCCAGCCGACCACGGCGCGGCGCGGGGTGCCGAGCGAAGTCGGCGCCACCAGCGCCTGCAACTCTACCAGCACCGGGCGGGTGCCCTCGATGCCGGCGAACACCGCGGTGCCAGGGCTGCCGAGCTCGCGCTCGGAGAGGAACAATTCGGAGGGGTTGGTAACCTCGCGCAGCCCGAGCCCGGTCATCTCGAACACGCCGATCTCGTCGGTCGCGCCGAACCGGTTCTTCACCGAGCGCAGGATACGGAACTGCTGCGAGCCTTCGCCCTCGAACGACAGCACCGCGTCAACCATATGCTCGACCACGCGGGGACCGGCGATCTGGCCGTCCTTCGTGACATGGCCGACCAGGATGATCGCAGCGCCCGTCTTCTTGGCGAAGCGGATCAGCGCCTGCGCCGAGGCGCGGACCTGGGTCACGGTGCCGGGCGCGGATTCGACGGTGTCGGTCCACATGGTCTGGATCGAATCGATCACGATCAGCCGCGGCACCGCGCCTTCCGACAGCGTCGAGACGATGTCCTCGACCGAGGTTTCGGACGCCAGCTGCACCGGCGCATCCGCGAGCCCGAGCCGCTCGGCGCGGAGCCGCACCTGCGCGACCGCCTCTTCGCCGGAGATATAGACCGCGCGATGGCCGGCGCGCGCCATCATGGAGGTTGCCTGGGTCAGCAGGGTGGATTTTCCGATGCCGGGATCGCCGCCGACCAAGAGCACCGAGCCGCGGACGAAGCCGCCGCCGGTGACGCGGTCGAGCTCGGTCATGCCGGACGACAGCCGCGGCGCGTCCTGGGTTTTGCCGGACAGCGATTCCAGCGCAAACGTCCGTCCCTTCCGCTTGCTGCGGATCGAGACCGGCACCGAGCCCGTGGTGTCTTCCTCGGCCAGCGTGTTCCACTCGCCGCAGGAATCGCACTTGCCCTGCCAGCGATTATACGCCGCGCCGCAGTTCTGGCAGACGAAGGAGAGGGTGGATTTGGCCATTTCCGCTCAATACGGTTTAGAACAAACGTAGAACATCGGTGTGCGCATGTCCAGTTGAATGCAGCAGCATGGCGAGGCCGCGCGCCGCGCAACGCGTGTTCGACAGAAGCAAGTCTGGGTTATCCTCTGCGCTCTTTCAGGACACGAACTTCAATCGCGGGCGCCTGCCATAGCTGCAGGCGGTAGTGATCGTCTCGCTCCAGGCCGTTCGCCGACGACGTGTCGAGTGCGCCGTAAGAGACGCGCACGCGATAGCTTCCCGGCGCGACCTCGATGCGCTGCGCGTCGGGAAAATAATCGGTGCAGCCGGCGATCACGATGCGGCCGGACGCGACGTCCAGGCTGGCTTCGACAACGTGATCCCACTTGGTGAAATCGGCGTCCGGCTCGGCGTCGAGAATTTCAACCCCGACTGGAACGTCCATGTTCCGAACCGTGCCAATCCCGACCGTCCCCGGCGCCGTCGCCAGCAGTCGATCGGTCGTTTCCGGCGTCCACGCTTCGGAAAGATTGCCGTCCGCAGGTTCATCTTGGATGTAGAACTGGAAATAGTCCGCAAACAGCGAGAGCTTGAAGGATTGCATGTTCAAATGGTCATGCCGGAGGGCTGGCGATCGCTGTCGCCGATGCTCGGCTGCCTAACATGAAAGCAAGATTCGGGCGACACGTCAGATCGATCAGCCCGCCATCCGGAAGAATTGCCGCGCAATCTCCTCGACCTCGCGCCACGAATTCGCCAGATGTACCGCGCCCGCGTCGCGCAGTTTGACGTCGTGACCGTCGCGAATGTGGCTGGCGGCGCACAAGCCAATGGCGGTCATGCCGGCCGCGACCGCTCCCTTGATGCCGCCGGCGCTGTCCTCGATGACCAGGCATTCGCCGGGCCTTGCGCCGAGCTTCTCGGCGGCGAGCAGGAAGATATCCGGATGCGGCTTGCCGCGCGCGACCATGTCGGCGCTGAAGATGTGGCCGTCGAATTCCGCTTCCAGTCCGAGCACCGAGAGGCACAATTGCAGGCGTTCCATCGAGCTCGACGAGGCGATGCATCGCGGGATGCCGAAGAATTTTCGGATGAAGTCGGTGGCACCGCTGACCTCCTTGAGGTCGCTGCGAAGCCGGTCCAGCGTGGCGCGGTTGAACGCGCTCTGGAAATCGGTCGGCACAGGTCGTCCGATGGCGGCCTCGATCTCGGCGATGACGTCGACCCAGCGTTTGCCGGAATAGCGACTGAGCGCCTGATCGAGCGTGGATGGATGGCCGAGATCACTGACGGCCTTCGCCAGTACGGTGTTGGCGATGGCCTCGCTGTCGGCGATCACGCCGTCGAAGTCGAAGATCAATGCGCCCACGATTCCCAGCCCCCAAGCAGACGACGACGTCCTAGCAGGACCGGGCCACCATGCGCGCAACACTTTCTGTTGCAGACTATCTCAACGCCGCGCGCCGTCGATGATCGAGGGAACGCCTGTCGGCACCACGGCAATCAGCGCGAGAACACCCGTGTTCCGGCCGGCCATCGCGGCTTGTCTCCGACCGGGCTTGCGCCGATCTCCCATCCGACGCCGCCCCAGAGCACGTCGACGGCACCAAGCTCTCCCGCGACATCGCGGACGTAAAACACGTTCGGCCTGGCGTTGGTCTCCAGCGGGCCGCCGTTGCCGTTGGGCTGCTGCTGCAATCTGCACCAGACGTCGGCCAGCCGGCTCTCGTGGCTCTGACCGAGCCTGGCGAGGATGTCCTTGTCGCTCGAGGCAGCGCTCAGGACGAAGGTCTGCAACGATGCGCTGCCGGTCTCGTCCTCGACCTTGTTCGTGAAACGTTGCGCGAAGGTCGCACCGAGCCAGGAGATTTTCACCGGCGCGCTCGAGGCGATGTTCTCCTTGAAATGGTCCCGCGCGACGAATTTTTCAGTGCGAGGGATCGCCGAGGTCGAGGACGGATCGGACGGTTCCTCAGCTTTTGGTTGCAGGGAACAGGCGACTCGGTCAACGGCGGGAGCGGAACCCGGTTGGTTCGGTTTCGGATCGTCGGCGGCAACGCTCAAGGCTGGTGCTGCGAGAAAGACGGTCAACGACAGCGTGAGGCTTAACTGGCGCATCTTGTTGTCGTCCCTGAATCCGCTGTGTTCGCGGAGACAAGGTAAACCGCATCTTGCAGATGTAAATCAAAGATCGGGTTTCTGGTTAAGGATAAAAAGTAAGTTCAACTACAGCGAGAATTTGAATCAAATGCTGGCGGCGCGATCGGTGGCCGCGTTCAGGCGCGGATGTCTCGCACCGACAGCAGCAGCGGAGAATTCTCGCGCGGCACTAGGGCCGTCGGCAGGGCCCGGCAGCATCTTGCCTGCGCGCGCAGCGGATCGCTCCAGCTCCAGCGAACGCGCCAGGACGGATTGCTCGCATAGGCGGGAATGCGCCAGACCCAGATCGTCTCGTAGACGCTGTCGCCGAACTGCGCGACATCGGGCTTTGCTGTCGGCCAGAGAGCCGCGCCGGCGACGGCGAACGTCACGACCGCCGCAGTCGTCATCATCATCTTGCGCATCGCGCGTCTGCCTTTCCCGCCTGTCGCGGGTTCTGACAACCCGCTCGTCCGAATGCTTCGACTTGCGATCCCGAGATCCGAACCCGTCAGGCCGACATCAGACGCTGAGGTGCGCGCTCGATTGCGCCCCTTGTGCTGCCTGACTCCTGGTGATTCGCATCCGGGTCGTCGATCAATCCCGTGATGCCTGCTAGAGCAAAGTGCTTGTCCGCAAACGATCAAGTAATGAGATCGTCATAAACGCAGTCGCTGGATGGAGGCAATCCGGATAACACCGGGAACCGGCGCTCAATGAGGCTCTTTAGAGGTACACACCACCAAGTGTGCACAGAGCCCGTAGAATTACGACATGCCTGCGGGCCTACTGGGCCATGGCGGACCACAGCAACGCCGTGCCCGCCGCGAGCATGATGCCGTCCATGATCAGGCGGAACGACTCCGGCTTCATCTGCAACACGAAGCGCTTTGCGATGAAGGCGCCGGCCATCAGCGAGGCGCCGGCGATCAGGCCCTTCAGCGCGATGTCAGGTGTCAGCGCGCCGAACCGCTCGAAGGTCACCGACTTGCTGACATAGAGCCCGAGCGAGCTTGCCGCTTCGGTGGCGAGGAACGCGCCCTTGTTGAGGCCGTAGAACAAAAACAGCGGCACGCTGAGCGGACCGGTAGAGGCCACGATGCCGGTGAGATAGCCGATCAGCGCGCCGCCGATTGCAAGATGCCAGAGATTGGCTTTCAGTCTGTGCTGTGCCAGCCAATGCCGCACCGGCACCATCGCGATCAGGAACACGCCGATCGCGATATCGACCGCGCGGGAGGGCAGCGCGAGCAGGGTGCGGGCGCCGAGCGCCGCGGCCGGAATCCCCGTGATCGAATAGGCGGCGCAGGCACGCCAGTCGACCTCGCGCCACCAGGCGAGAATCCGCGACAGATTGGCCATCACGGCGGCGACCGCCATGATCGGCACCGCCTGCTTCGGCCCATATTGATAGACCAGCACCGGCATCAGCATGATCGACGAGCCGGTGCCGACGATGCCGGAGATGGTGCCGGCGACCAGGCCGACGATGAGGATGAACAGGAGGCCCACGCGCACTCCGGGACGTAATCCCGAGCCACGCCGGATGCGTGTCTCGAAAGCGGAGGCTCAGTGTGATCTCATGGTTCGAGACGGCGCAAGGGCGTCCTCAATCCGGGACGCGCCATCGTGTGCAGCGTCAGTACTTCGCGACGACCGGGCCGCCGAAGCGGTAGTTGACCCGCACCGTCACCATGTCGACGTCCTGGCGGATGCGCTCGTCATGATTGAGCTGGGCGATGAAGGCGGGATCGTAGGTCATGCGAACAGTATCGGTGCCCATGAACAGATGGTCGTATTCGAGCGCCAGCGACCAGTTGTGCGCGATCGCATATTCGGCGCCGACGCCGATCGCGCCGCCCCAGCGCGTCTCGCTGCCGCGGTCGGCGATGAAGCCGACCGGCACGCCGGGCCCGAATGCCGGGGTGATGAAGCTGTCGTAGCGATCGCGCACGACGGCCGCGCCGCCCTTGGCGTACAGCAGGAAGGCGCCCCAGGAATAGCCGACCTGTCCGGTGAAGAGGCCGATGGCATCGATCTTCGAGCGGTTGGCGAAGCCTGCGAACAACGCCGCTGTGGACGGATTCGAGCCGGAGAGATCGGCCCAATCGCCCTGTGCTTCGACGCCGAACACCCACGCCGCCTGCTGCCAGCGATAGCCGATCTGGCCGCCGGCGGTCGCGCCGCTCGCGGTATGGCAACCTTCCGGGCCGGTGAAATTCACGACGCCGAGCGCCGGATTGGTGATGGTGAAGGGCAGGATGTCCCAGCACTTCCGGCTCCAGCCGCCGCCGCCATTGGCGCCGACGTAGAAGCCGCTCCAGTCGGTGGTGGCGGCGACGATCGGGGGTGCCTTGGTATAGGGGCGGGCGGCAACGTCGGCAGCCGAGGCGCTTGCAATGCCGAGCATCAGCATGGAGGCGGCGACGAAATATGTCTTCATGGGCAGACCCAATGCACGAAATCAAATCGGCGCCAGCCTAGTCGATTTGCACGACCTCCGGCTGTACCCGGTCCGCCACATCCAGCCGCATTCGCGTGTGTCGAGAGGGTCCCGTCGAGCCACGAGATCGCGAAACTGCGTCCCCATTCTCAACTGTCATCGCCCGGCTCGACCGGGCGATCCAGTACGCCGCGGCCTCTCGGCTCAAGCGTCCGGCGTCTCTGGAATGCTGGACTACCCGCATGCGCGGGCGATGACCCGCGCTGTTTGACTGGTGCATCCGATTCCCACCGTCGTCCCTGCGAAAGCAGGGACGACAGCAGTGGTGGGGCGGCCCATCACCTCAGCACCACCCAGGCCGGCGCATGATCGCTGGCACCTTCCTCGCTGCGGATGTCGCGGTCGACGCCCGCTTTCACGAGCCGCGCCGCGACGTCGGGGCTGAGCAGCAGATGATCGAGCCTGAGGCCTGCATCGCGCGGCCAGCGCTGGCGCTTGTAGTCCCAGAAGGTGAACATCTGGCGGTCCGGATGCAGCGTGCGGATCGCATCGCACCAGCCTTGGTCGACCAGCGCCTTGAACGCGGCGCGGCTCTTCGGCTGGACCAGCGCATCCTTGTCCCAGGAGCGCGTCGGATAGATGTCGAAGGGCGTCGGCGCGACGTTGTAGTCGCCGGCGAGCACCACGGGGACCTGCTGCTTGAGCAGCTTGGCGGCGTGGGCGCGCAGCCGCTTGAACCAGGCCAGCTTGTAATCGAATTTCGGCCCGGGCTGCGGATTGCCGTTCGGCAGATAGAGGCTGGTGACGACGATGCCGCGCACCGCGGCCTCGATGTAGCGCGCCTCGTGATCGCCGGCGTCGCCGGGCAGGGCGGTGCGGATCAAGACCGGCTCGGCCTTGCGCGCGAGGATGGCGACGCCGTTCCAGGTCTTCTGTCCCCGCCACACCGCGCCGTAGCCGGCCTTCTCGAATGCAGCCGCGGGAAACTCGGCGTCGCTGGCCTTGAGCTCCTGCAGGCTGACGACGTCGGGCTTGGCCGATTTCAGCCAGCGCAGCAGGTTCGGCAGCCGGCGATTGACGTTGTTGATGTTGAAGGTCGCGATCTTCATGCGCACCGGCGATCGCGACGTTTCATGTCGTCACGCAGATGGCAACGGCGGCGGTGCAGCGGGCGCTGCCGTCGGAATCGCTGGCGGCGCCGCTTGCGCCGCGGCCGGCTCGCTCTTCTCGCCGACGGCGTCGCCCTTGCCGGCGACGGGCTCGCTTGTCGCGGCGACGGCATCGCCGCCCTTGTAGATGCGCACGAAGCGGCGGCCGAGGCTGGTCAGCACCTCGTAGCCGATGGTGCCGAAATGATGCGCGACCTCGTCGACCGTGATGCCTTCGCCGATCAGCGTCACCATGTGGCCGCGCCGCACGGCATTCTTGTCGAGATCGGTGACGTCGACCGCGATCAGATCCATCGAGACGCGGCCGGCGATCGGGCAGCGCTTGCCGGCGACCACGACCTCGGCGCCGCGGGTGCCGTCATTGGCGCTGGCGGCGCGGAAATAGCCGTCGGCGTAACCGGCGGAGACGATCGCGAGCCGGGTCGGCCGCCGCGCGGTCCAGGTGCCGCCATAGCCGACGGTCTCGCCGCGATCGATGTTGCGGATCTGCACGATGCGCGCCTTGAGGTCGACCACCTGCTGCATCGGGTTGTCGGCCTCCGGCGTCGGGTTGACGCCGTAGAGCGCGCAGCCCGGCCGCACCATCTCGAACTGGAACTGGGCGCCGAGGAACACGCCGGAGGAGTTTGCGAGCGAAGCCGGCACGCCGGTGAACAGGCTCGCGATCTCGCGGAAGCTCGCAAGCTGCTTGGCGTTGGCGGGGCTGTTGAGCAGCTCGGCGGAGGCGAGGTGGCTCATGACCAGCGTGATGCCATGATCGCCGGCATTGATCCGCGGGATGATGCCCTGGGCTTCGCTGACCGTCAGCCCGAGCCGGTTCATGCCGGTGTCGATGTGGATGGCGGCGCCGCCGGACCAACCGGAGCGGCGGCAGAACACGTCCCATTCGGCGAGCTCGTTGAGATCGCCGATCACAGGCTTGCAGTCGATCCTGGCGTAGGCATCGCCGGTCTGCTGGAAGAAGCCGCCGAGCGAGTAGACGGTCGCCTCGGGAACGGCCGTGCGCACCACGGCGGCTTCCTCGACGGTTGCGACAAAGAAGGTCTTGCAGCCGGCCTTGGCCAGCGCGCGCGACACTTGCTCGGCGCCGCAGCCATAGGCGTTGGCCTTGACCACGGCGGCGCATTCCGCCGGGACCGCGGTCTTCTCGAGCTTGCGCCAGTTGGCGATGATGGCGTCGAGGTCGACGGTGAGGATGCCGGTGGCGGTCGGATGGGCCGCCAGCAGATTGGCTTCGGGCGTCAGCTGCGATTTCGCGTCGGTCACGATGTTCATGGCTCGGTTGTACAAGCGGGGCCTGCGGCCTTCAACCGTGCCCCTCCGCTCGAAAACGCTCTAGTAGGCGGGGGGACGATCCGGAACCTGTCCGTCCGATGCGAGATCGCCGAACCGGGTGACGCTGGCTTCGAAGTGCAGTTCGACGGTGCCGGTCGGGCCGTGGCGCTGCTTGCCGATGATGACTTCGGCCTTGCCGAGCGCGCGCTCCATTTCGGCCTGCCAGGTCGCGTGCTCCGGGGTGCCGGGCCGCGGTTCCTTGTTCGCGAGATAGTACTCCTCGCGGTACACGAACATCACGACGTCGGCGTCCTGCTCGATCGAGCCGGATTCACGCAGGTCCGAAAGCTGGGGCCGCTTGTCGTCGCGATTTTCGACCTGGCGCGAGAGCTGCGACAGCGCGATCACGGGAACGTTGAGCTCCTTCGCCAGCGCTTTCAGATTGGTGGTGATCTCGGTGATTTCCTGGACGCGGTTGTCGTTGCCCCGCTTGCCCGAGCCCTGCAACAGCTGGATGTAGTCGATCACGATCAGGTCGAGACCCTTCTGCCGCTTGAGGCGGCGGGCGCGCGCGGTGAGCTGCGAGATCGATAGACCGCCGGTTTCGTCGACGTAGAACGGCAGCGACTGCAACTCGATCGAGCAGTCGCGGATCTTCTCGAAATCGAGCTCGGAGATGCCGCCGCGGCGGATATGGCTGGAGGGAATGCCGGTGCGTTCGGCGAGAATACGGGTGGCGAGCTGTTCGCCGCTCATTTCGCAGGAGAAGAAGCCGACCGCGCCGCCGTTGATCGCCTTGGTGGTGCCGTCGGCCTGTACCTCGGGGACGTAGGCCTTGGCAATGTTGTAGGCGATGTTGGTGGCGAGCGAGGTCTTGCCCATGCCGGGACGGCCGGCGAGCACGATCAGGTCGCTCGGTTGCAGGCCGCCCATCTTGGTGTCGAGGTCGCGCAGCCCGGTCGAAATGCCGGACAGTTTGCCGTCGCGCTGGAACGCCTTGGCCGCCATGTCGACGGCGACCGTGAGCGCATCGGCAAAGCGTTGGAAGCCGCCGTCGTAGCGGCCGGTTTCGGCGAGGCTGTAGAGCTGCCGTTCGGCGTCCTCGATCTGCGCGCGTGGGGCAAAATCGACCGGCGCGTCGTAGGCGACGTTGACGATCTCCTCGCCGATCTGGATCAGATTGCGGCGCAGGCTGAGATCATAGACGGTACGTCCGTAGTCCTGGGCGTTGATGATGGTGGTCGCTTCGGCCGCGAGCCGGGCGAGGTATTGGCTGACCGTGATGCCGCCGAGGTCGAGCTCGGCCGGCAGGAACGTCTTCAAGGTCACGGGATTTGCGACCTTGCCCATCCGGATCAGGCTGCCGGCCGTCTCGTAAATCTGCTGGTGGATGACTTCGAAGAAGTGCTTCGGCTCCAGGAAGTCGGAGACCCGGTAGAACGCGTCGTTGTTGACCAGGATCGCGCCCAGCAGCCCCTGTTCCGCTTCGATGTTGTGCGGCGCGCTCCGATAGGTCGGGGACGCGGCGTCGGGCGCGAGCTTGTGGACGTTCGAATCAATCAAGGCCATGGACGAGCTTATTCTTCTGATTTCGTCGTTACTGAGATTTTCGGCTGTGGGGCCGCGATCAAGCGCCAGCCCGGCACGAAGCGAAAGGACGGATGTTTCTTATGCACGATTCACACAACGCGAGGTGTGAATCCGGGACGGCCGGGTGCATTCCGCTTGACGGGGTTTCGGTCGAAAAACGGTGGGAGTCGGCCTGCCAGCGATGTCGTTGGCAAAAATCCGACGCGGCCTGAACCTTTTTCCGGGCTGCGGCGCCCAACCAGCAGTGAGGTCGGTGCTGGCCTTCGGCCTCAGACGAGGATGAGGAAAGCCAGCGCGATCAAGGCGGCAGCCACGCCTGTCGCGATCAGGGCGTAGTCGGTCACGAGGTCGCGCTGCGGGTCCAACATCGTCTGGTGCGGTTCTCGGGTCATTCCGGACCACTACGACAGCCCGGAACAGACCTCTGTGAAGCAGATCACACCTGGCGCATTTTCTTTGCGGCAGGCTCGCGGGAACGACCTGGCGGATTCCGGGTTGTCCTCGCCCAGGGCAGATACGGTGACGATGGCTCGAGAGTTTCAGACAGCGCGAATTGGGCTTGGCCGGGCAGGCGGCATGGACCGCCGCTGGCTGGCGGCGCTGGTCGACGCCATGGAGCAGGCGGCGCGCCCGGAGGTCCGGAACGTGCCCTGTGATGTCAGCCTGATCTCGGCCGCCACGGCCCACCTCGCGCGCCCGGCGCCGACTTTCGCGCATTGCGCCTCGGCCTACAGCCTGCGCAACTAACGGTACCCGCTCTCACGGACCTATTCGCCGGCGAGTTGCAGCCGGGGCTTTGCGGCGCCGGCTTCCTTGAGGCGGAGGCGGCCTTCCTCGCGCCCGATGTAATCGCGGGTCATCGGCACGACGCTCTGGCGCTTGGTCAGCTGCAGCTGGAAGTTCATCATGTTCTGCACACGGAACGACATCTCCGAGGCCGCCAGATAGAACTCCCACATCCGGGCGAAGGTCTCGTCGTAGAGCCGCACGGCCTCCTCGCGCCGCGCCATGAAGCGGTCGCGCCACGCCTTCAGGGTCTCGGCATAGTGCAGGCGCAGGATCTCCATGTCGCAGATCAGCAGTCCGGCCTTCTCGATCGCCGGCATGACTTCGGAGAGCGCCGGAATGTAGCCGCCGGGGAAGATGTATTTGCGGATCCAGGGGCTGGTGACGTCGGGACCGGTCGAGCGGCCGATCGAGTGCAGCATCATGACGCCGTCATCGCTCAGCAGCTCGGCGCAGCGTTTGAAGAAGGTTTCGTAATAGGCGATCCCGACATGCTCGAACATGCCGACCGAAACGATGCGATCGAACGGACCGGGGATGTCGCGGTAGTCCTGCAGCAGGAAGCGCGCCGACTGCGACAGGTTCCGCTCCGCGGCGCGGGCGTTGGAGATCTGCAGCTGCTCGGTCGACAGCGTGACCCCGGTGACGTCGGCACCACTCATCTCGGCGAGATAGAGCCCAAGTCCACCCCAACCGGAACCGATGTCGAGGACGCGGTCGCCGGGCTTGATCAGGAGTTTTGCGGCAAGGTGGCGCTTCTTGGCGAGCTGGGCGTCGTCCAGCGTCGCGTCCGGCGTCTCGAAATAGGCGCAGCTGTATTGCTTGTCCGCGTCCAGGAAGAGGGAATAAAGGCGGCCGTCGAGATCGTAATGGCGGGCGACGTTGCTCCTGGAGCGGCCGCGCACATTGATCTGCTGGGCGCGCCGTCCGAGGAAGCGCACCCAGGCCTGCAACCTGGCAAAGTTCGGCAACATGGCCGCCTGGCCCATCAGGATGGCCAGCACATCGGCGATGGTGCCTTGCTCCACGACGAACGTGCCGTCCATGAAGGCTTCGCCGAGATAAAGCTCGGGATCGACCAGAACGCGCAGTTCGGCGGCCCTGGTCATGAAGCGCACGGCGGCGGGAATGCCCGTGCCGTCGCCACAGGTGAATTGAGCCCCGCTCGCGGTCGTGAACGTGATCGACCCGCGGCGGATGAAGCGCCCCAAGAAAAATCGCAACAATCGGTCCATCGAAACACCAACGGAACGGCAAGCTGCACACCGACACCACCGGAGCTGATCACTCCAATGTGTCCCCAAACCCAAGATAGGCAGGGAATTGGATCGCGCTATAGCGTTGTGGTCAAAGCCGATATTCCAAAATGTGACAATTGCGTGGATGCGTCACGCGCGCGCTTCCATTCGCGCGATAATCGGATAAAAGGTGACCGCCGCGGCCAATCCATGAGGCGCAGGCGGCGATTTTTCCGGAATCTGGAGACTTAAGGAATGTTGAGCCGAGCCCTCAGTCTGGCGACGGTGACGCTTCTGATTGGCTGCCTGTCAGCCGTATCAGCGCAGGCGCAAAACCTCGAGGCCGGCAAAAGCCCCTCCCAGATATTCGGCAGCACCTGCACGGCCTGCCACAAGAGCCCGCGCGGTCTCTTGAAGACCGTGCCGGCCGGTTCGCTGCCGGGCTTCCTGCGCCAGCACTACACGACGTCGAGCGACATGGCCGGCGTGCTGGCGTCCTTCCTGATCTCGAACGGCGCCAACGATCCGCGCTACCAGGCAAAGGATAACCCCCGGGGAGCCAAGGGCCGCGACGCCAGGCAGGAGGCGAACCAGTCGCCGGAGCAGCCGGCCGAGCGTCCGTCGCGCCGGCAGCATCAGGGTGCGGCGCCGCAGGAAGGTGCCAAGGAAACTGCTAAGCCGGACGCCGATGGTCTGAATCCCGAAGCGCGTCCCGCCCACCGCGGCCGGCGCATGGCGCGCCCGAGCGAGGCCCCGGATGGTGCAAAGCCGGACGATGGCCAGACCCCGCAGGCGGCCGTTGAGGGCAGGCCGTCGCGCCAGAAGCACGGCCGTCGCGGCAAGCCGGTCGAGGAGCCGAAGTCCGAGGAGACGCCCAAGGGCGCGGCGGGCGACGAGCCCAAATCCCAGACCGCCGTCAAGCGCGAGGACAAGGGTGAGGCCGAGAAGCCGGCGAAGCCTGCCGGTGAGCCTGACACGGCCAAGGTCGATGCGCCCAAGATCGATGCCCCGAAGAGCAATGCCGGCAGCGAGCCGGCTGCCGTGCGATCCGCCCCGGTTCCACAAGTCACACCTGCGGCGCCATCCGAGCCGGCTGCGGCCGCATCGCCGGCGCCCGCCGCGCCGCCAGTAACGGCGGCTGCTCCGCCACCTCCGCCCCCGACGACGCCAGGCTCCGGTCCGCCGGAAGCGCCGACCTCGAAGTAACCGCCAGCGCCGGGCCGTGAGGTCCGGCGTTATCGTTTGACCACGACTAGAGTAACACTCTAGAGTTATGGTCTAGCCGATGGAGACGCAGTGAGCACGGCGCGCGAAGATCTGCTGGCGGCGGGACTGGCGGTGTTCGATCGCGACGGTTTCGAGGGCGCGACGGTGGCCGAGATTCGCTCCCGCGCCCGTGCGTCCAACGGCAGCTTCTTCCACTTCTTCACCTCGAAGAAGGAGCTCGCCGGAACCCTGTTCCTGGAGATCCTGCAGGCCTATCACGCCGCGATCATCACCGCGGTCAACGACACGCACGGCGCCGGCGAGGGCGTTGCGCGGCTGATCCACGCCCATCTCGACTGGGTCGTGAGCAACCGGCGCGAGGCGCGCTTCCTGTTCGAGATCTCGCGCAGCGAGTGGGGCGAGGAGGTGCGCGGCGCGCAACGCATCGAGAACTCGCGGCTCACTGACGGCATCGAGCGCTGGCGCGCGCCGCTGCTCGCGCGCGGCGAGTTGCTGCCGATGAGCGCCTCGCTGTTCTTCAGCCAGATCATTGGGCCGGCGCAGATCTTCTGCCGCGCCTATCTGTCGGGCCGCCATCAGAACGATCCGCGCGAACAGGTCGAGACGTTGATCGCCTGCGCGATCCGCGCGGTGGTGGCGCCGGGTGCGCCGGAGCGAGCAGGAGGAACGTCATGAACGAGGCTGATCCGGACTTTGCGCCGATCGAGACGCGGATTCGCGACAATGTCGGCCGTCAGGGCTTCATGGGACTTGTCGGCGCCGAGGTGGCCGAACTGTCGCGCGGTGCGTGC
Source organism: Bradyrhizobium sp. CCBAU 53421 (assembly GCF_015291625.1). Lineage (NCBI taxonomy): Bacteria > Pseudomonadati > Pseudomonadota > Alphaproteobacteria > Hyphomicrobiales > Nitrobacteraceae > Bradyrhizobium > Bradyrhizobium sp. CCBAU 53421. The sequence continues at coordinate 5,534,041 of NZ_CP030047.1, read as the reverse complement.
ACGCTCGCGGTCGACCGCCGGCCGGAGTTGTTGCAGCAGCACGGCCTGTTTCACGGCGGGGTGACGGCATTCCTGGTCGACAATGCCACCACGATCGCGGCGGCGACGTCGCGCGGCCAGCCGGCGCTGACGGCGGAGTACAAGCTGAACCTGCTGTCGCCTGCGTCGGGCGATCGTCTGATCTGCCGGGCGCGCGTGATCAAGCCGGGGCGTCAGGTCGCCGTCGTTGCAGCCGACGTGTTCTGCATCATCGACGGCAAGGAAAAGCACACCGCGACCGCACTGGCGTCGATCGCCATGCTCGACGATCAGGCGGCGGCACGAATCCAAAGCCCGGCCTGATGAGGGCCGGGCTTCAGTCGGTAAGGCGATGGAGAGAAGCTTACTTCTCTTCGGCAGCCGGAGCCGGCGCGGCCTCGTCGTCGTGCTGGGCTTCCGGATCGAAGAATTCGCCGGCGGCGGCGAGCGCTTCGGCGGCAGCGTCCTGGTCTTCCTGGCGGGTCGAGATGTCCTCGCCGCGCTTGATGCGCTCGGCCTCTTCGGCGGAGCGGGCGACCGTCACGGTGACGCTGGTCTCGACCTCGGGGTGAACCGCGATCGTGACCTTCTGCGCGCCGATCACCTTGATCGGCGAGTCGAGCCAGACCTGCGGACGGGCAACCTGCACGCCGTCGGCAGCCAGCGCGGTGACGATGTCGCGCACCGTGACCGAGCCGAACAGCTGGCCGGATTCGGAGGCCTGGCGGATGATGATGATGTCGCGGCCGTCGATCTTCTCGGCGACCACGGCGGCTTCGCCCTTGGCCTTGATGTTGTTGGCCTCGAGCTCGGCCTTCATGCCGTCATACTTGGCGCGGTTCGCTTCGGTCGCGCGCAGCGCCTTGCCGCGCTTCAGCAAGAAGTTGCGGGCGAACCCGTCCTTGACGCGCACGACTTCGCCCATCTGGCCAAGCTTGGCAACGCGTTCGAGCAGAATGACTTCCATTTTCGTTCTCCTTTAGAGGCTAAGTATCGGGTTTAAGTGGTTGGATCGAATCTCACTCCGCCGGCAAAGGCGGCGGTCTGGTCTGCAGGTAGCGCTGGCGCAGTCCGAACACGGCGTCCGCAATGCCGAGTGCGAAGATTGCCACGATCGGCCAGCCGAACATGACGACGACGGCGTAGATGCCGCCGAGCCAGAAGCCGCGATTGGTGAGCGACAGCGTCAGGGTGTGCAGCACCGCGAAGCCGACCAGCGCGTAGGCGATTACGAGCGCCGTGGTGACGATCTGTGCCAGTAGCGCAAGCATGCCGCCGACGAAGCTTGCGGCGACTGCCACCAGCAAAGCCACCAAGGTCATGGCGGGGAGCGCGGTGTTGCGAAGTTCCGGCCACGGCCGGTTCAGCCGCCCGGAGGTTTGCGTGATCTTGCCGGCGAGCCACAGGTTGAGCGTCAGCGTGACCATCGCGATGACCGTTGCCGCAAGCGGCGCGAAGATCACCAAGGCTTCGACCACTCGCTCGATGTCACTGCTCGGTTGACCTTCGCCGGCGCTGAGCACCTTGAGCAGGCCGCGCCGCAACGTTCCGGTGATCGTGTCGGAATCGGTGCCGAGCGTAAGCAGCGCGGCGGTCGTGGTGATGATGGCGAAGGCTGCGACCCAGAGCAGGATGCGGCCGACGGGATACCATTCGATCGCCGGCGGCTGCTGGGCAGCGCTATCGGCTGCTGCGCCCGCGATCGGCCGTCCGAGCAAGGCGAGGTGGCCGAGCCACCATCCGGGCAGGGCGACCATCATGGCGAACGCGATGCAATAGGGAAGTCCGAACAGCGCGCCGAGCACGGATGCTGCGCCGATGCCGCCGATGGCGGCGGCGAGCGGGCCCCAGCCGAGCGCCGTCACCATCACGGGCAGCGGCGCGAGATAGAACAGCAATATCGAGATTGCCGCGCCCGAAACGATCGAGGCGAACATCAGCGCCGACGCGGCGCCGGCGGCAAGAGCAACAATGAGTATCGCGATCATCAGCTGTCCCGCCCCCTTTGAGCGGTTAGGGGTTCTGCTTCGAGAACCCCAACCATCGGCGACCGGACGACCCGGAAGCCTTATGAGAATGAGCGGCCGGCGGCGTGCCGCCGGCCGGAAACGATTACCTGATAACGTAGGGCAGCAGGCCGAGGAAGCGCGCGCGCTTGATGGCGCGGGCGAGCTCACGCTGCTTCTTGGCGGACACGGCCGTGATGCGGCTCGGCACGATCTTGCCGCGCTCGGAGACGTAACGCATCAGCAGCTTGGAATCCTTGTAGTCGATCTTCGGCGCATTCGCGCCCGTGAACGGGCAGGACTTGCGACGACGAAAAAACGGACGGCGGGCACCAGCATCAGCCATGATTCATTACTCCTCGGTCGCAGCTTCTTCTTCGCGCGGACGGCGCGGGCCACGATCGCCGCGGAAGCCGCCGCCATCGCGATCGCCACGGAAGCCGCCTTCGCGGTCGCCGCGGAAGCCGCCGCCACGGTCGTCGCGCTCGCGATCACGGTCGGCCTTGCGCATCATCGCGGACGGGCCTTCCTCGTGCTCTTCGACGCGCACGGTGAGATAGCGGATGACGTCTTCGTTGATCCGCTCCTGGCGCTCGATCTCGGTGACGACAGCCGACGGTGCGTCGATGTTCATCAGCACGAAATGCGCCTTGCGGTTCTTGTTCATGCGGTAGGTGAGGGAGCGCACGCCCCAGCTCTCGGTCTTGGTGACCTTGCCGCCGCCCTGTTCGACGATACCCGTCATCTGGGCCGTCAGTTCATCCACCTGCTGGGTGCTCGCATCCTGACGCGCGAGAAAAACATGCTCATAAAGAGGCATGGTTGTCCTTTCCTGTGTTGGCGCGGGTTTCCGGCGACAAGCCCTTCGAGACCTTCGGAAAGGACTCGAGCTGCTCAGAAGGCGGGAGCACGGGACGACGGGCCGACTGGCCCTGCCACATCAAAATCGCCACATCAAAATGAAAGGGTGAATTTGCTGAGACCGTCCGTTCAGCTCCCGGCCGGAGCCCACGAATGGCGCGCTTTATACGGATTTTGACCGCGAAGGCAAGGGTTCAAGGAGGGGTCTCGGCCTCTGGATCTGCATGGGGTCGTTAGCCCTCCAGGTCGCCCGGCGCATTTCCGGGCATCTTCTGTTGATTTCTTTGTTTGTATGTCATACAAAGATTAGCGGGAGGATGATCGATGGGTTCGGAGACCGCCAGCGGCATGCCTGCGCCCGATCCGAAGCACGCCGTCCGCGCGACGCGGTCGGCTGGGCGCAAGATGCGCTCGTTGCTGCTCGATGCCGCCAGCCGCCTGTTCAAGGAGCGCGGGCTCTCGGGCACCTCGATCTCCGACATTGCCGCGGCCGCGGACGCGTTTCCGAGCCAGATCACTTATTACTTCCGCACCAAGGAAGCGCTGTTCGTCGAAGCCGCCAGCCGCGACATGCTCTATCTCGCGCGCGCGACCGAGCAGGCTGCCCTCAAGGCCCACACGCCGCGGGAGTACACGCACGCCTTGGCCGAGACCGTGACCGCGACCGACACGGTCGCCTTCTTCGCCGAGGCCCTGACGCTGACACGACGCCGGCAGGATCTCGCGCCTTTGGTCGAGCGCACCATCGAGCGTTTGCACGGCGAAGGCGCGCGCGCCTATGCGGGGCAGGTCGAACGGCATGGTTGGCGCTCGCTGCGCGCACCCGAGGAGAGCTCACGGCGCTTCTGGGCGATTGCGATCGGCGTGATCGTCGAAGGCTTTGCGATGGGCCGCGGCGCCGAGGAGATGTGCCGCGAATTGCTGCGTGCGCTCGGCGAGCAGGCGACATCGACATCGGCGAATGATGGATCGCGCCTGCGCCTGGTCGGCGATCGCGACCATTCACCTTCAACGGACGGGGAGACCAGCTCATGACCGCGCTCCGGATGCGTGCCCGCGATTTCCTCACCGAGGACGAACTGGTGGCTGTGCGGGAACGCGCGACCTGGAAAGGCATCGCGCTGATCGTGCACGCCTGGGCGCTGATCCTGGGCGCGATTGCGCTGGTCGCATGGTGGCCCAATCCGCTGACCTATCTGCTCGCTGTTGCGATCATCGGCTCGCGCCAGCTCGGGCTTGCAATCCTGATGCATGACGGTGCGCATGGTTGTCTCTCGGCGGACGAGAAGACCAATCTCACGCTGAGCCAGTGGTTCTGCGCCTATCCGATCTTCGCGGAAACTCGAGGCTATCGCCGCTATCATCTGCAGCATCATGCCCGGACGCAGCAGGAGGATGATCCGGACCTCGTGCTGTCAGCGCCGTTTCCGATCACCAGGATGAGCTACCGCCGGAAATTCCTCCGCGATATCACCGGGCAGACCGGCTACCAGCAGCGCAAGGCGCAACTACTCAATGCGATCGGGCCGAAGGAGTGGCCGCTATCGCAGCGCGCCGCCAATTTCTGGGAGAAGCTCGGGCCGCAATGCGTGACCAACGCGCTGCTGTTCGCAGGGCTAGCCGCCGCCGGCGTGTGGTGGGCCTATCCGCTGCTGTGGCTGGTGCCGCTGCTGACCTGGATGATGGTGATCACGCGCATCCGCAACATCGCCGAACATGCCGTCGTGCCCGACAGCGCCGATCCCCTGCGCAACACCCGCACCACGCGGGCCAATGTCCTCGAGCGGCTGTTCATCGCGCCGTACTACGTGAACTACCACCTCGAGCATCATTTGCTGTTCTACGTGCCCTGCTACAACCTGCCGCGCGTCCACCGCATCCTGAGCGCAAGCCGCCATGCCGGCCGGATGGAAGTCCAGCCGGGCTACGCCGCCGTGCTGCGGCTGGCGACCGCCAGGCCCGCCCATGAAGACCGCCCGGGCCAGCTGGTCAACAGCGCGCGCCGGGCGAGGGCCGGCGCCAAGGTTAACGCCGACCAGAATGCCGGTGGATTCTAGCCCGGGCCAGCCCCGGCATCCCCAGGGTTCCGCCCTCGCGGCTTGACATCGCGCCCCCCATCAGTGTCTTACGGCCCGGTCCGAGGCCGGTTGCAAGATTTGGTTGCATGAAATTGGTCCGGACCCGCTGTGGCGCGTTTCGCGCGACGGGATACCGTTTTCCCCTGCGGCAGGCGCGCGGCGCCTGCGCGGGGATCACGCTCAACAAGGTAGGGAGCGCCGATGACGGCAGCATTCACGTTTCCCGGGCAGGGCTCGCAGGCGGTTGGCATGGGCAAGGCCCTGGCCGACGCCTTTCCGGTCGCGAAGGCCGTGTTCGACGAGGTCGATTCCGCGCTCGGCGAGAAGCTGACCGCAATCATCTGGGACGGCCCGGGCGAGACGCTGCAGCTCACCGAAAATGCCCAGCCGGCCCTGATGGCGGTCTCGATCGCCACCTTGCGCGTGCTGGAGAGCGAGGCCGGCTTCTCGGTCGGCCAAAACGCTGCCTTCGTCGCCGGGCATTCGCTCGGCGAGTATTCGGCGCTTGCCGCCGCCGGCAGCCTCAGCATCAGCGACACCGCGCGGCTGCTACGCACCCGCGGGCTGGCGATGCAGAAGGCGGTCCCGGTCGGCGCCGGCGCGATGGCCGCACTGCTCGGCCTCGATTACGAGGCGGCGGTCGCGGTCGCCAACGAGGCGGCGCAGGGCCAGGTCTGCCAGGCTGCCAACGACAATGGCGGCGGCCAGGTGGTGGTCTCCGGCGACAAGGCCGCGGTCGATCGTGCGGTCGAGATCGCCAAGACCAAAGGGGCAAAACGCGCCATGCTGCTGCCGGTGTCGGCGCCGTTCCACTGCAAGCTGATGCAGCCGGCCGCCGATGCGATGGCAGAGGCGCTGGCCGGCGTCACCATCAAGGCGCCCGCGGCGCCGCTGGTCTCCAACGTGCTGGCGTCCGCCATATCAGATCCGGACGAGATCCGCCGCCGCCTGGTCGAGCAGGTCACGGGGACGGTTCGCTGGCGCGAGTCGGTTGCCTATATGGCAGGACAGGGCGTGACGCGGTTCTTCGAGATCGGCGCCGGCAAGGTGCTGAGCGGCCTCGTCAAGCGCATCGCCGATGGCGCGGTCGGCGTATCCGTCGGCGGTCCGAACGATATTGCTGCGGCCAAGGATGCGCTGGCAGCTTCGGCTTAATGCAGCCGGGAGGGGAATTCGATGTTTGATCTGACTGGCAAGACGGCGCTCGTCACGGGCGCAACCGGCGGCATCGGCGGCGCGATCGCGCAGGCGCTGCATGCGCAGGGCGCGACGGTGGCGATCTCGGGAACGCGGCGCGAGGTGCTGGACGGCTTCGCGGCCAAGCTCGGCGAGCGCGTTCACGTGCTGCCGTGCAATCTCTCCAGCAAGGATGACGTCGAGGCGCTGGTGCCGGCGGCGGAAGCCGCGATGGGGCAGGTCGACATCCTGATCGCGAACGCCGGCATCACCCGCGACAATTTGTTCGTGCAGCTGCGCGACGAGGATTGGGACGACGTGATCGCGGTCAACCTGACCGCGACGTTCCGCCTGGCGCGCGCCGCGACCAAATTGATGATGCGCAAGCGCTTCGGCCGCATCATCGCGATCACCTCGATCGTCGGCGTCACCGGCAATCCGGGGCAGGGCAACTACACCGCCTCGAAGGCCGGCATCATCGGCCTGATCAAGACGCTGGGCGCCGAATACGCCAAGCGCGGCGTGACCGCGAACTGCATCGCGCCGGGCTTCATCAAGACGCCGATGACCGATGCGCTGAACGACAAGCAGCGCGAGACCATCCTGGCGAAGGTTCCTGCGGCGCGGCTCGGAACGCCCGAGGATATCGCTGCGGCGGCCGTCTATCTGGCCTCGAACGAGGCCGCCTACGTCACCGGACAGACGATTCACGTCAATGGCGGGATGGCGATGATTTGAGCTGGTTGCCGGTTCTCGCAATGCGGCGAAAAGCCGTTTTCGGGAGCCGGTTCAGGCGTGTAGTCAAGGCTTTGGAAGTATGGTAGCTGAACCCCCCGTGGATGGGCGAAGAACGCCATTGCAGGATTTTGAAACCCTGTATATTGGCGGGGCGACGCCTGCCGTTCGCCGGGGCTTTAGTCGGCTACGACCGGGCCGAATCAAGACTATGCGCGACTGAGTAATCGAGACGACCACGATGGCTCGTATCGTCTTGGGGTCGGGTCCAATGGAACAACGAGGTTGAACGATGAGTGAGATTGGCGAGCGGGTTAAGAAGATTGTGGTCGAGCACCTTGGTGTCGAACCCGAGAAGGTGGTCGATAGCGCGAGCTTCATCGATGACCTCGGCGCCGACAGCCTCGACACGGTCGAGCTCGTGATGGCTTTCGAAGAAGAATTCGGTTGCGAAATTCCCGACGACGCGGCGGAGACGATCCTGACCGTGGGCGACGCGACCAAGTTTCTTGAGAAGAACGCGAAGAGCTGACGCCGATCGCGAAGTTGACGGGGCCGGACGGACCGTGATCGAGCGGTCCCCCGGCTTCTTATTATTAGCCGCGCATTGCTGGCCGGAGACGTGGAAATGAGACGAGTTGTCGTCACGGGGCTGGGCATGCTTACACCGCTCGGCTGCGGCGTTGACGCAACTTGGGCGCGCATCCTGGCCGGAGACAGCGGCGGCAAGAAGATCGACACTTTCGAGGTGTCCGACCTGCCGAGCCAGGTCGCCTGCTACATTCCGCGCGGCGACGGCACTGGCGGCACCTTCAATCCCGATCAGTGGATGGAGCCGAAGGACCAGCGCAAGGTCGATGACTTCATCGTCTACGCGATGTGCGCGGCCAAGCAGGCGCTCGACGATGCCAACTGGCATCCGAAGTCCGACGAGGACCAGCACGCGACCGGCACGATGATCGGCTCCGGCATCGGCGGCCTCACGGGCATTGCCGAAACCGCGGTGCTCCTGAAGGAGCGCGGGCCGCGCAGGGTCTCTCCCTTCTTCATTCCGGGACGCCTGATCAATCTGGCGTCCGGCTACGTCTCGATCGAGCACGGCCTGAAGGGCCCCAATCATGCCGTCGTCACGGCGTGCTCGACCGGCGCGCATGCGGTCGGCGATGCGGCGCGGCTGATCGCGCTCGGCGACGCCGAGGTGATGGTCGCGGGTGGCGCCGAATCGCCGATTTCCCGCATCGGCATCGCCGGCTTCTGTGCGGCGCGTGCGCTGTCGACCGGCTTCAACGACACCCCGACAAAGGCATCGCGGCCCTACGACAAGGATCGCGACGGCTTCGTGATGGGCGAGGGCGCCGGCGTCCTCGTGCTCGAGGAATACGAGCATGCCAAGCGGCGCGGCGCGAAGATCTACGCCGAGGTCACCGGCTACGGCCTCTCGGGCGATGCCTTCCACATCACCTCGCCGCCGCCGGACGGCAATGGCGGCTTCCGCAGCATGAGCATGGCGTTGAAGCGCGCCGGCCTCGCGGCATCCGATCTCGACTACATCAATGCGCACGGCACTTCGACGCAGGTCGGCGACGAGATCGAGCTCGGCGCGGTCGAGCGTCTGCTCGGCAATGCGGCTTCGAAGGTGTCGATGTCGTCGACCAAGTCCGCGACCGGACACCTGCTCGGCGCGGCCGGTGCGATCGAGGCGATCTTCGCGATTCTGGCGATTCGCGATAACGTGGTGCCGCCGACCATCAATCTCGACAATCCGTCGGTGCAAACGGCGATCGATCTCGTGCCGCATACGTCGCGCAAGCGTGACGTCAATGTGGCGCTGTCCAATTCCTTCGGTTTCGGCGGCACCAACGCCTCCGTGATCGTGCAGCGCGTGACCAATTAGTAGGTCTTGAGAGCGTTTTCGAGCGAAGCGGGCCCCGGTCCGCGTGAAGAAAACGCGTCAAGAAAGAGAATCTGAAGTCCCGATTCGATTGGAACGGGACTTTGGGACTAGTCCACCGTTTTGCCGTATTCCGCGGTGACTCCTAATAGCGGGCGTATGCTATTGGCAGGGCAGGGGTTTGTCCGGCCACGATTCAACCGGCAGGATATTGGTTTGCATCGATGAGTGAGAGGCCGCCCATTTCACCAAGGAGTCCACGTGCCGCGCTGGAGCCCGAACAGGTTCCGCCGCCGCCCAAGCGCTCGGATCGTGCCCGCAATCCCTTCGTGATCGTCGGCAACGCCATCTTCACCATCCTGATCATCCTGATGATCGGCGCGGGAGCGACGTATTACTACGGCAAGCAGGCGCTGGAATCGCCTGGACCGCTCCAGGAAGACAAGATCGTCAACATCCCGGCGCGCGCCGGCAAGCGTGACATCGCCGACGTGCTCTCGCGTGAGGGCGTGATCAACGTCAATCCGTGGGTCTTCATCGGCGGCGTGTTTGCGCTGAAGGCAAGCTCCGACCTCAAGCCCGGCGAATATTCGTTCCAGAAGAATGCCAGCCTGCGCGACGTCATCGCTACCATCGTCGACGGCAAGGTGGTGCAGCACGCGATTACGATTCCGGAGGGCCTGACCTCGGAGCAGATCGTGTCGCGGCTGTCCGACAACGACATCTTCACCGGCTCGGTGCGCGAGATCCCGCGCGAGGGCACGCTGCTGCCGGAGACCTACAAATTCCCGCGCGGCACCACGCGCGACCAGGTGATCCAGCGCCTGCAGCAGGCGCAGAAGCGTGTGCTTGCCGAGATCTGGGAACGCCGCAACACCGACACGCCGCTGAAATCGCCGGACCAACTGGTGACGCTGGCCTCGATCGTCGAGAAGGAAACCGGCCGCGCCGACGAGCGCAGCCGCGTCGCCGCGGTGTTCGTCAACCGCCTGCGGCAGCGGATGAAGCTGCAGTCCGATCCGACCATTATCTACGGATTGGTGGGCGGCAAGGGAACGCTGGGGCGTCCGATCAAGCGCAGCGAGATCACGCAGCCGTCGCCCTACAACACCTATGTGATCGACGGCCTGCCGCCGGGACCGATCGCCAATCCGGGCCGCGCCTCGCTGGAGGCGACCGCCAACCCGGCGCGTACCCGCGACCTGTTCTTCGTTGCCGACGGAACCGGTGGCCACGCCTTTACCGAAACCTACGACCAGCACGCCAAGAACGTCGCCAAGCTGCGCGCGTCGGAAAAGCAGATCCAGAACGACACGGTCGAGCCCGCGGATGATCCGGCACCGGCCGCGGCGGCGCCGGGCGCGGCCGACACCAATCCAACGGCTGCGACGCCGCCGAAGCCCAACAATCAGAAGAAGCCGCCGCGCGGCCGCCAGGGCGCAGCCCAGCAGACCACTTCGCCGCCCGTCGTGCAGCGCTAGTCCTGCATTGTTTGAGGGTGGATCGTAATTCCACTTTCACGGAATCCGTTTTAAGGTCGTACCGGCTCCCACGAGTCTCTTTGGCTCCGGGTGAGTCCCATATCCTTCTGTTGGAGAGTTTTACGCGATGGCGCTGTCGAGCATGACTGGCTTTGCCCGAAGCCATGGCGCGAGCGGTCCCTATACGTTCGAGTGGGAGCTCAAGTCGGTCAACGCCAAGGGCTTTGACCTGCGGTTGCGGTTGCCGCCGGGCTGGGACGAACTGGAAGCCCTCGCCAAGAAGCGCGCCGGCGAATTGCTGTCGCGCGGCACGGTCTATGCCAATCTCAGCGTCAAGCGCACCGATGCGGCGCAGACCATCCGGATCAACGAGGACGTGCTCGCCGCCGTCGTGAAGGTCGCAGGTGAGCTCGCGCAGCGGATCGACGCCGTCGCGCCGAGCATCGACGGACTGCTCGGCATCAAGGGCGTCATCGAGGTGGTCGAGCCCGAGAGCAACGAGGACGAGGACAAGGCCGCGCGCGAGGCGGCAGCGATGGCATTCGAGCAGGCGCTCGGCAGCCTCGTCGAGATGCGCCGCCGCGAGGGCGATGCGCTTGGCCAGATCCTGTTGCAGCGGATGGACGAGATCGAAAAGCTCGCCAGGCGTGCCGAGACGGCGCCGGGCCGCAAGCCCGAGGCGATCAAGGCGCGGCTTGCCGAGCAGATCGCAGCGCTGCTGGAGACCTCCGATCGCTTCGATGCCGACCGTTTGAGTCAGGAGGCGATCCTGATTGCGACCAAGGCCGATATCCGCGAGGAGCTCGACCGCATCGCTTCGCACGTCACCCAGGCGCGCGAGATGATCGGCAAGGGCGGACCGGTCGGGCGGCGGCTCGACTTCCTCGCCCAGGAGTTCAACCGCGAGGTCAACACCTGCTGCTCGAAGTCGAACGACGTCGAGCTGACCAATACCGGGCTCGAAATGAAGAACGTGGTCGAGCAGTTCCGCGAACAGGTCCAGAATCTGGAGTGAATGATGACGGCGCAGGGTTTTGACGGCGTTGAGCGGCGCGGACTGATGTTCGTGCTGTCGTCGCCCTCGGGCGCCGGCAAGACGACGCTGTCGCGCATGCTGATCGATCGCATGCCGGGGCTGAAAATGTCGGTGTCGGCGACCACGCGCTCGAAGCGGCCGGGCGAGGTCGAGGGCCGCGACTATTTCTTCGTCGACAAGGCCAAGTTCGAGACGATGGCCACGCAGGGCGAGCTGCTGGAATGGGCCACCGTGTTCGACAACCGCTACGGCACGCCGCGCGCGCCGGTCGAGGCCGCGCTGGCGGCCGGTCAGGACGTGCTGTTCGACATCGACTGGCAGGGCACCCAGCAGTTGCGCGAGAAGGCGCGCGCCGACGTCGTCAGCGTCTTCATCCTGCCGCCGTCAGCGGCCGACCTCGAGAAGCGGCTGCACACCCGTGCCCAGGATTCCGAGGAGGTCATCCGTGGACGGATGAACCGCGCCACGCATGAGCTGAGCCATTGGGCGGAGTACGACTACATCGTCGTCAACCAGAACGTCGCCGACGCCTTCGCGGAGGTGCAGTCGATCCTGAAAGCCGAGCGGCTCAAGCGCGAGCGCCGCACCGGCCTCACCGAATTCGTGCGCGGCCTGCAGTGGCAACTCGAGAAGTAGCCCGCGGGCATCGTGATGCGATCCGTGGATCGCATCACCTCTCCTTTGCTCTTTTGAGCCGTCTAGCTAGTTCGCCGCGCTGCGCGCCAGCCGCTGCAGCATTGCGGCGATCTGCTTGTTGTCCTGCTCGGTTTGATCCGGCGCGCGCGCCGTCTCGCGGCGAGGTGCCGGCGTCTCGGCGCGGCGCGGAACCGGTGTCTCTGCCCGGCGGGGCGCTGCCTCCGCCAGGCGCAGCGGACGGTCGCGGCTGACGACCGCCATCGGCGGCGCCGGCTCGGTGTGGAGCGAATCCCACGGCGCGCGCCACTCGTCGCTGATCTGATAGGGCGGCGTACGGGTGCGGGTCAGCCGGAACACCAGCGCACTGACCAGGCCGGCCAGCGCCAGCGCGCCGACCATCACGATCAGCAGCATCTGGGTCGAGGAGGAGGATTTCTCTGCGGACGCCTCGGCTGTCGCTGGAGCGGTGGCCGGTCCCGGCGCGGCCGCCTGTTGCGCCGTCGTATCGGCCTGCGCAACCACAGTCGGCTGGTCCGCGGCGTGACGGGTTCCGTTGGTGCCGGCCATGCTCGATGCATCCAGCCATCTGGCGTTCACGTCCGACGCCTGGGTGTTCGTGCCTGACGCCGCCGGATCGGTCGCCGCTGCCGCACCGGCGGCTTGACCGGCGGCGGAGGGCGCGACCGGCGCGGCCACGGCCTGCGGCGAGGGCCATTCGGCATGGGCATCGGCAACGGACTTGCGCATGGCCGGCTGGGGCGCGGGTTGGCTCTGCGGCGGCGTTGCGTCGGCCGTCGCCGGGTCGGGCGCGGCCGCAGGCTGCTGCTGCGCTGTCGTGGCCTTAGCGTCGGTCTTGGCGACGGTCTTGGTCTTGGCGTCACCGAGATACCAGCACTTCTTCTGGGTGCTACGGTCGAGGTGGTAGAACCAGTGGCTTCCCGCAGGCGCGGTTCCCTTCGGCGCGGACTGACAGGTGTCGGCCGTCTTGTCGGCCGTCTTGGCATTCGTCGTATTGGTGCTCGCCGTATTGGCGGCGTTCTGGGCCATGGCACTGAAGGCGCCGGCCAGCATGCTGGCGGCAAGCGCCGCAGCGAATTTCGCTGAACGATTTGACATACGCGTCCCCGGTATTCTTTTTTACGCAAACGCTGGTGACGCCAATCTCGGTAAAGAGTTGGGTCGCAATGCGCCGCAAATCCGGAACGGGTAGGGCTTAATTGAGGCTCGCGGCGGACCGCAATTGCGGCGCGCCGGAGGCGGGAACGCGAGCTGGATAGTTGCTCCGTCCGCGGTCAGGTTCCGCGGGAATTGCGTAGCGGCTGCCGAAACGTTACGTCCCGCCGGCGATGGCAACGCGGGCGGGACGTCTTGTCTGAACATGATCTTCGTGGAAGCGCTTGGTGTTTGTCGCAGGCAAGCCGCTACACACGCTCCCGGATCATGCCTTAGTTCTTAAGGACGATGCGTCCCACGACCTTGCCGGCGCGCAGTTCGTCGATCCATTTCTGGACGTCGGCCATGGGCTCTTCCTTCATCGGCGTCGGCTTGATCTTGCCGGCGCGGGCGAGCGCCATCAGCTCCTGGGCTTCGGCCAGCGTGCCCACCATGAAGCCTTCGATGGTCATACGCTTGTAGACCCATTGCACCATCGGCAGAGAGAAGTTGCCGCCCATCAGGCCGGACACCACGACCTTGCCGCCGCGTGCCACCGTCGACACCGCAAACGCCATCGACTTCTCGTTGCCGGCAAAGTCGACGACGCCGTCGAAGCCGCCGTCGCTCTCCTTCAGCATGCGCTTGACGACGTCCACCTCCGCCGGATCGTAGGCGGCCGCAGCGCCGTTCTTCAGCGCGGTCTCGCGCGCTGCCGGGCTCAGATCGGCAACCGTGATCGGCTGCTTGAACATCGCCTGCGCGAACGACAGGCCCATCATGCCGACGCCGCCGAGGCCGATCAGCAGCAGATTGCGCTGGCGCGGACGATCGGCCAGCCGCTTCAGCGCGCCATAAGCGGTGACGCCGGAGCACATCAGGGTGGCGGCGTGATTGACGGGCAACGGATCGTAGTCGAGCAGGTATTTCGCGTCGGGCACCAGCACGTGGGTGGCGAAGCCGCCGTCGATGGAGACGCCGAGGAAGCGCTGCTTGACGCAGAGATTCTCGTCGCCGGCGAGACAGTCGCGGCACTGGCCGCAGCCGATCCAGGGGAAGACCGCCTTCTTCGTTCCGATCAGATCCTTCGGCGCATCGGGACCGACCTCGTCGACGACACCCGCGATCTCATGGCCGAGCGTGAAGGGCAGGGCCATGCCGCGGGTAGTGTCCAGTTTCTTGCCGCCGCCGAGATCGGCGTAACCGTCCTGGATGTGGAGATCGGAATGGCACAGGCCGCAGCGCTCGATGCGAACAAGCACTTCGCGTCCCTGGGGCCTCGGCGTGTCGACGATGGTTTCGCACAGCGGTGCATCGAATTTGACGAGGGATTGGCGAACCATACGCGCCATCACGTTTTCTCCTGATGTTCTATTTTGTGGACCGTATATCGGCCAATTCCCTCGCCATGGCAACAAAGCCCGCGACCGGAATGGTTTCGGCGCGCCGGGTCGCGTCGATCTGCGCTGCGGCCGCAAGCCGCGCCGGATCGACCGACAGCGATTTCAGGCTCTGGCGCAGCATCTTGCGGCGCTGGCCGAAGGCGGCGGCGGCGACCTGCTCGAGCATGCGGCGGTCGCACGGCTCGGGCGCCACGCGCGGTATCAGTCGTACCACCGAGGACGTCACCTTCGGCTGCGGCACGAAGGCGGCCGGCGAAATGTCGAACAGGATCTTGGTCTCGGCGCGCCAGTTGGCGAGCACCGCGAGCCTGCCATAGGCTTCCTCGTCCTCGTGGGCGACGATGCGTTCGGCGACCTCGCGCTGAAACATCAGCACCATGGTGTCGTACCAGGGCGGCCACGGTTCGATCGACAGCCAGTCGACCAGGAGCTGGGTTGCGATGTTGTAGGGCAGGTTGGCGACGATCTTGGCCTTGCCGCCGTCGAGATAGGGGCGTGGATCAAAGCGCTGCGCGTCGCCATGCACGATCTCGATGCGGCCGGGATAGCGCTTGACGATGTAGTCGAGCGCGGCCAGCGCGCGCTCGTCGCGCTCGATGGCGATGACGCGCTTGGCGCCCATCGCCAGCAGCGCGCGCGTCAGTCCGCCGGGGCCGGGCCCGACCTCGATCACGGTGGAGTCTTCCAGCGGGCCGGCGGCACGGGCAATGCGCGCGGTGAGGTTGAGATCGAGCAGGAAATTCTGGCCGAGCGATTTGCGCGCCGACAGCGAATGCTCGCGAATGATGTCGCGCAGCGGCGGCAGATCGTCGATCGTGCTCACTCAGCTCGAGGCCGCGGCCATGCGCGCGGCGAGCCGCAGCGCGGCAATCAGGCTCGAGGGATTGGCCTTGCCGGTGCCCGCGATATCGAACGCGGTGCCATGATCAGGCGACGTCCGGATGAAGGGCAGGCCCAGCGTGACGTTGACGGCGTCCTCGAACGCGACGGTCTTGATCGGGATCAGCGCCTGGTCGTGATACATGCAGAGCGCGCAGTCATAGGTCTTGCGCGCGGCTGCGTGGAACATGGTGTCGGCCGGCAGCGGGCCGCGGGCCGCAATGCCTTCGCGGCGCAGGATCTCGACCGCGGGCGCGACGATCTCGACGTCTTCCATGCCGAGCGTGCCGTCTTCGCCGGCATGCGGATTGAGGCCGGCGACGGCAAGCCGCGGCGCCGCGAGCCCAAACCGCGCCTTCATGTCAGCGACCACGATCCGCGCGGTCGAGACGATCAGGTCGGTCGACAATTGCGCCAGCGCCTCGCGGACCGACACATGGATCGTCACCGGGACCACGGCGAGCGCCGGCGACCACAGCATCATCACCGGCTGCGGCGCCGGCCCGCCGCGACCGGCAAGCTCGGCGAGGAATTCGGTATGGCCGGGATGGCGGAAGCCGGCGCGGTACAACACATTCTTGGCGATGGGGTTGGTGACGACGGCGCTCGCCTTGCCCGAGGCGACATCGGCCACGGCCTGACGGATCGACGCCAGCGCGGCTTCCGCGCTGGTGCCGTCGGGCGTGCCCGGTTGCGCGGTCGCCGCCTGGCCGGTCGCAACGACGGGCAGGGCCCGTGCAAATGCCTGGGATGCCTCCTCGGCGCTAACCTCGGCGAACTCGACGGCAAGCCCGAGCGCCTTGGCGCGCTCGGCCAGCGAGGCGCGGTCACCGAGCAAATAGAACGGCGGGAGATCGAGCTCGCGACGGCGCAGCCATGCGGCGAGCGTGATGTCGGGGCCGATGCCTGCGGGCTCGCCGGAGGTCAGTGCGAGGGGTTGAGCCATGCGTCAACGATAGTCGATCATCGCCCGCCTGGATATTCGATCATCGCGGCTTTGCGGACTTCCTGCAGATAGGCCTTCGACTTCGCCTCGTACTTCTGCACGTACATCTTGTCCCGCATCTCGCGCTTCTTCGGCGTGTCCACGGTGGTGGCCTTCCGGCCGCAGAGGGCGACCATTTCGATGCCCTGCTTGGTGACTTCGGGAGGGGTGAGGTGGCCGACCGGGGTCTTGTCCAGGATGTCGCGCAGCGACTGCGGCAGGTCGGCCGAGGTCTTCACGACGATCTCGCGGATCGCGGCGTTGCGCATCGACTTGAAGAAGGTGTTGGCCTCGTCGCAGGAGGTCACGCGCTCGCGCAGCGTGTCCGCTTCCTTGCGGCGGCTCTCGAATTCGGATTGCGGAGAGCCGCGGGGCACGATCAGAACGACCGGCTGCATCCGGTATTCGAACGCCTCGGCGTCGGGAGCATCACCGGTCTCCTTGACCGCGGTGGCGACGTCCTTTTCGCCGACCTGCAGGCTTTCCTTGAATCGGCCGCGGACCAGGCTGGTCCAGACCATGTCGGCCCTGATGCGTTGCTTGAGCGTGTCGGGGCGGATGCCCTTGCTCTCAAGGACCTTGGTCAGCTGGTCGTTGTTCAGCCGCATCCGTTGCGCCATGCCGCCATAGGACTGTTCGATATCGTTGGCGGTGGGATCGACGCCGAATTTCTTGGCTTCCTTGATCTTCAGCTTCTCGTCGATCAATTCGTCGAGGATGACCTTTCGATCTGGATTCTTGCCGCCGGTCAGGGCGTTCAGCTTGGCGCGCTGTTCGATGTCGAAATTGGTGATGGGTTCGCCATTGACCATCACGGCGATGGTCTGGGCGTGCAACCGGGCACCGCCTCCCAGCAGGAGGAAAAGAGCCAGCAGGGAACTCAACACTAGCTGATTGCAGCGCGTTGGCAGGCTAGCGGTCGTCATCGTGGTCATGTCAGCCGTTTAAACCAATTCAAGCCGGGGCCACAGGCCCGCAGGCAATATAAGCCCCCAATCCAAGCCCCTTGGCAGGCCTCCGCTCGCTACTGCATGCCAGCCGAACTGCTGGTCGTGGAGGTCTGGGCGATCGTCCGCAGCCCGATCTGGAACATGAACGCGTGGCTGAGGACGGGCGGCTGCGATCCGGCCTGATAGGTATAGGACGTGATGTAGTTGGCAGCCAGCACGAAGCAGTCGTCCACGTAGCCCGCGCCGAAGGCATACTGGTTGATCTTGTTCGCTTCAAGGTCCCAGCGCGCCGCACCCTGAACCACCCAGTTCGACGCCACCTTGACCGATCCGCTGGTGAGGATGCCCTCGCGGCGGGTGAGGTAGCCGAGTTCCGGCTGCGCTGCGTAGTCGCCGTACGTCACCGCGATCGACCAGCGGTCGAAATTCGCGCTCGCCGTGGCTTCGAACCGGTTGATGTTCCAGGTCGCCTCATCCATCCGCGAGCGGACGCTGAAGGTGTAGGTGCGGTTTGGCGAATAGGCGAGGCTCGCGACGTAATCCGAGCGTGGGTTCTGCAGGCCGGAGTCTATGCCGGTGTTGGTGACGTCGGCGACCGCGAACGAGTTCATCCCGAACATCTGGTAGGACTGTCCGAACATCCCCTTGATGCTGCCGCCGCGGTCGAACTGCGTGGTGGCCTGCACGCCCACATTGGCGCGGCTGCCGCCTTCGACGCGGTCGTAGCCGGAGAACTTGTCGACCGCGAACAGGTTGCTGGTGTCGAACACCAGGCTCTGCGCGTCCTCGTTCGGAAGCTTGCCGGCATTCGGCTCGTTGGGCCGGATGATGACCTGCGCAATCGGCTCGACGGTGGTCGTGCCCCACGGCTGCACATTGATGAAGGGGTAGCGGTATTCGAGGCCGACGGTCGGCATGAAGCGGACAGTCTGGGTGTCGCCGACCGGCAGGAAGTTGGAAACGCCCGGCTGGTTCGAGATGTCGGCGTTGATGGCATCGGCGCGGACGCTGGCGAACGGCGTCCAGATCTGGCCGAGCGGGTCGGTGTAGGACTTGCGCCACTGCGCCTCGGCCGTCAGGCGCGTGTAGGTACCCGGCATGCCGCGCAGCAGGCACTGCGACGGCAACCGCGCCATCGGATCGGCCGACGCGGTCAGGCAGAGGCCGTTGGTGTTGGCGGTCGTCGTGATCGGATCGAACACCGCGGTTTCGCGCGTCAGGTTGACGAAGTTCATCTTGTAGCTGAACTCGCCGCCCAGGATGTTGCTGTTGATCACGTTGTTGTAGTCGATCACGGGCGCGACCACCGGGACCTGGTTCTGGTTACCCGAGTAGCTGAGATAGTAGATCGCGCGCGCATCGAAGAAGCTGCGGTTGCCGACACCGGTCAGATAGAGCTGCGAGATCGCTTCCGTCGGCAGCGACAGGAACGATCCGAACGGATCCTTGTACTGGGCGAGCCGGTAGTCGGACATGAAGAAGTAGTCGGACAGCAGCACGCCGTCCCAGCCCCAGACCCATTTGTCGTTCAGCGCGAACTGACCCTTGGTGTCGACACCCCAGCGGAACTGACGGTCGCCGGGCTGGCCCTTGAAGGCGTCCTGATCGAGCTGGTCGATGCCGTAAAGCCGGATCTGATAGGAGCCGTCCGCGAAGCGCTGGCGGAATTCGGTCTGCAGCAGCACGCCCTGCTTCGAGGTGATGCGCGGATTGAAGGTCGCGTCCATGTCGGGCGCGATCGCCCAATAATACGGGATTTCGACGCCGTAGCCGAACGCGGTGTAGCTGGTGAAGCCCGGCATCAGGAAGCCGCTCTTGCGCTTCACGGTCGGATCGGGCGTCGAGAAGTAGGGCAGGTACGCCATCGGAACGCCGAAGAATTCGAGTTGGGCGTTCTCGAAATAGAGCATCTTCTCGGTCTGGTTATGGATGATGCGCGCGCCCTTGACCTGCCAGAGCGGCGGCTTCTTCGGATCATCCTTACAGGGTGCGCAGGCGGTATAAACGCCGTTGTCGAACACCGTGTAATTGCCGCTGGACCGGTCCGCGCGGGTCGCCGCCATGCGGGTCTGGTCTTCGGTATCGACGCGCAGCGAATCGACGAACCCGTCGCGGTAGTCGTCGCTGAGATCCAAGATGTTGGCGTAGGTGATCTTGCCTTCCGCATCGGTCATGCGGATGTTGCCTTCGGCATGAAGACGCTTGGTCTTCTGGTCGTAGATGACCTTGTCGGCCTCGACGCTGGTGCCGTTGTAGAACATCTGGACGTTGCCGACGGCCGAGATGCGGCTGTTGTTGTAGTCGTAATCGACCTCGGTCGCCTGAACGAGCATCTGCCCGTCATTCTTGGCCGGCGGGCGGACCGGCTTCGGCGGACGTGGGTTGTAGGTGAACGCCTGCGCGGCAGCCGGCGTCGATGCGACGACATCGAGCGCGCTGACCACGAAGAACGCGGCAAGGAGTGCAGAGATCGAAACGCCAAACGGGGCCAAGCAGCTCCGTTGACGGCGCAGGGCACTGCGCCGCCCGAATGCAGGCGACCTCAACTGGCGGGCGGCGACAGTAGCCACTACCCGTCCTCCTGGTACAGCAAGGCTAAGAAACCGGTGAGGCTACCCACAACGACAGGCAACCACGCCGCAGCGATGGGATGCATCAACTCAGCCTTGCTCAAATCTTCAGTTACTTTCGACAGCACGTAGAGCAGAAAGCCTGCGCCCACGCCACTCAAAACCATCTTCTGCACGCCGCCCATCCGAAAGAAGCGGAGGCTCACAGAAGCCGCCAACATCACCATCGCAGCCAGCAAAAACGGCTGTGCGATGAGCTTGTGATACTGCAACCGATAGCCAGCCGTCGCGAACCCTGAACTCTCCGACGAACGGATGTAGTTCGGCAGTTGCCAAAAGGACACAGTTTCGGGGGTAGAGAAACTGTTGCGTACCTGCGCCGGGGTCAGGGTGGTGGTCAGGTAGAAGGTGTCCTGATCCACCGGAGCCTTGTCGAGGGTGTAGCGGCGTACTCCCGTGAACGCCCAGCGGCCTTCTTCGAGCGTCGCTTCGCGCGCTTCGATTCGCTCCTTGAACTGCAGCGCCGTATCGAATCGAAACACCGTGAGGCCCGTCAGCCGGATGCCTTGCTGCTCGCTGCGGGCCGCGTTGATGATCGCCTGGCCTTCGTCGTTGATCTGGTTGAGCCAGAAGCCGGACGCGTCCTGGATACCGCCGCCGGGCGCCGAGCCGAACAGCTCGGCCTCCATCCGCTTGGAGAGTTCGCGCAGATTGGCCGACACCGGATTGTAGGCGGTGGTCGCAAAGATGCCGAGCACGATCGCACTGACCAGCGCCGGCGAGATGAATTGCCAGGCCGAGACGCCGGCGGCGCGTGCGACGACGAGCTCCAGCCGGCGCGACAGCGCGAGATAGCAGGTCATCGCGCCGATCAGCACGCAGAACGGCATCAGCTTCTCGAGCAGCTGCGGCACGCGGAAAAGCGAGGTTTCCGCGACCGTGATCGCGGAGGCCCCGACCAGGCTCGAGGTCTTGCGCACCATCTCGATGTAGTCGACCAGCACGAGCAGCACGAAGATGCCCGCGAAGACGCCCACCGCCGCGACGACGAAGCGGCCGGCGAAATAACGCCCGAGCGTGTTGGTGACCATGCTCATGCGGTGGCCGGCCTCCGGAAGAGGCGTGCAATGCGCTCGTTATTCCGATTGATCGCTTCCATCAGCGCCGGCGGCGGTTCGACGACCACGCCGCCGATGATCATCCAGATCCCGACGCCGATGCCGGCGAACAGCATCAGGTATTGCACCAGCGCCGCCAGCGGCGTCTTCACCGCCATGACCGAGCAGGCGAATCCGACCATGCGCAGGCCGAACACCGCGAACACCGAGCCGCCGATCGAGAAATTGCGGCTCTGCCGCGTGGTGCGCGGCGCGCCGAGGAAGGCGAAGGTGAGGGCCGCGAACGCGAACGGATAGATCGGCGCCATGAAGCGATCATGCAGCTCGGCGAAGAACTGGCCCGCCAGCTGCTGATAGGTCTGGTCGCTCTCGTCCGGCCACATCAGCTCCCAGAGGTAACGCTCGCGAATTCCGAGCGTGACGTCGCGGCCCTGCGAGAATTTCGACATGTCGAAGGCGTAGCGCTGAAACACCACCAGCGTCGGATCGCGCTTGCCAACCTCGAATCGCTCGAGATTGCCGTCCTCCAGCACGAGATATGAGCCGCTCTCGTTCTTCAGCACGGTGCCGTGGTCGGCGACGATGGTGACGCGCTGCTGCGGATCGCGGCGATCGTCGACGAACACGCCGCCGAGCACGCCGCCGGGCAGGCGCTCGCGGATCCGAATCGTCAGGTTCTGGTCGAGCTGGGCGAAGCGGCCGGGCTGCAGGATGTTGGTCAGGACGTCGGCGGTGATCTCGGCATCCCACTGCTTGATCCGGCGCATGCCGTCGGGGGCCAGATAGGCGCCGATGAAGGCGACCAGCGCCGCCACCACGCAGGTGGCGAAGAAGAACGGCCGGAACAGCCGGAACGGCGAGAAGCCCGCCGCATTCATCACGATGATCTCGGAATCGGTCGCGAGCTTGTTCAGCGTGTGGGAGATCGCGATCATCAGCGCAATCGGCGCGATGATCAGGACCAAGGCGGGGATCACGAGGCCGGTGATGCCGAGGAAGGTGAGGATGGTCTGACCCTGGCTGGTCATCAGGTCGATGCCGCGCAACGCCTGCGTAATCCAGATCACGCCGGTAAGGCTGACCAGGACAAGCGCAAACGACGCCAGCGTCGTTTTGAAGATGTACTTGTCGATCGACCCCATCGCTACCGCACGACCCCCAAGGCCCCCTTCACGCAACCAAACGCACGGCTTTCGACCATTCCCGTCAACCCGGGTTCCCCTATGGTCGAGCCGCGGACTCGTCCGGCTCACTCTCTGTTCACACTCTCACTACCATCCCTTTGATCCGTCAACAAAATGGCCGGGCCAAGGCGCGCTTAATTTATGGTTAATTAATCGCTTTTGTGGCCTTCCGGCCACTCCGGCGCTTGGCAGCGGCGCTGGCGGCAGGTCATAGTGCGCCACAAGCCCGGTCCGGGTCGCTCCGGACCGCCATCGCAATGCTCACCCCCGCGTGCCGGAAGGGCCGCCTCAGGCCCGAGCAACACCCTGAGTTCTGGAGGATTTTCCTATGTCCGACGCCGTCAAGGTCGGCTTTGTCCCATTCTCCGCGTCCGCCCGCGGCATTCTGGTCGCCTTTTGCGACGAGCAATTGAAGCTCGGGCCCGCCACCCGGAAGGTATTGGGTGCTGCCGCCGAGACGGTTAAGCGGGCCGCGGCCGCCAACCAGTTCAAGGGCAAGAGCGGGGCAGCCCTGGACATCCTGGCGCCGGAGGGAATCAAGGTCGACCGGCTGATCGTGATCGGCACCGGCAAGGCGGCCGACATCAAGGAGAAGGATATTCTCAAGTTCGGCGGCGTGGTGGCCGGCAAGCTCAATGCCGGCAGCGCTGCGATGACCGTCCTCGCGGAATTGCCCGATGCCGCGATGGCGGCCGGCCAGGCCGCGTCGATCGCGACCGGTATCCGCCTGCGCGTCTACAAGTTCGACCGCTACAAGACCAAGAAGAAGGACGGCGAGGACGGCGCCGTGCGGGCCGACGTCTCGATCGCGGTCGACGACGTCGCTGCTGCCAAGAAGGCGTTTGCGCCCGAATCGTCCATCGTCGATGGCGTGAACCTCGCGCGTGAGCTCGTCAACGAGCCGCCGAACGTGCTGTACCCCGAGGAGTTCGCGCGCCGCGCCAGCCAGCTGCGCAAGCTTGGCGTGACCGTCGAAGTCCTCGACGTCAAGGCGATGACCAAGCTCGGCATGGGCGCGCTGCTCGGCGTCGGGCAGGGCTCCGTGCGGCCCAGCCGCACCGTGATCATGCGCTGGAACGGCGGCAAGAAGAGTGAGGCGCCGGTTGCGTTCGTCGGCAAGGGCGTCTGCTTCGACACCGGCGGTATCTCGATCAAGTCTGCCGGCGGCATGGAGGATATGAAGGGTGATATGGGCGGTGCGGCCTGCGTGGTCGGGCTGATGCACGCGCTCGCCGCGCGCAAGGCCCGCGTCAACGCGGTCGGCGCCATTGGCCTCGTCGAGAACATGCCCGACGGCAACGCGCAGCGTCCGGGCGACATCGTCACCTCGATGTCCGGCCAGACCATCGAAATCATCAACACCGACGCCGAGGGACGCCTCGTGCTCGCCGACGTGCTCTGGTACGTGGCCAAGAAGTGCAAGCCGAAATTCATGGTCGATCTCGCGACGCTGACCGGCGCGATCATGGTCGCGCTCGGCACCGATCACGCCGGCCTGTTCTCCAACAATGACGAGCTCGCCGAGCGCCTCGCCAAGGTGGGCCTTCAGACCGGCGAGAAAGTCTGGCGGATGCCGCTCGGTCCCGAATACGACAAGCAGATCGACTCGCAATTCGCCGACATGAAGAACACCGGCGGACGCAATGGCGGCTCGATCACGGCCGCGCAATTCCTGCAGCGCTTCGTCGACGGCACGCCCTGGGCCCATCTCGACATCGCCGGCACCGCGATGGGCGCGCCGAAGACCGAGATCAATCAGAGCTGGGGCTCGGGTTACGGCGTCCGGCTGCTCGACCGGCTCGTCTCCGAATATTATGAAGCCAAGAAGTAACAGAGTGTCAGCCGGCGCATGACCGAGGTTCTGTTCTACCATCTGCAGAACATGACGCTGGAGAGCGTGCTGCCGCCGCTGCTCGAGAAGTCGCTCGAGCGCGGCTGGCGGGTGGTCGTGCAATCGACGTCGCAGGAGCGCGCCGAGACGCTCGACGCGCATTTGTGGACCTACAGCGACGATTCGTTCCTGCCGCATGCGAGCTCGCGGGTTGCCGACGCGCAGGACCAGCCGATCATCCTGTCGATCGAGGAGGGCAATCCGAACCGGGCCAATGTCCGGTTCCTGGTCGACAACGCAGCGCTCCCGGCCGACTGCGACAGCTATGAGCGGATCGTCCTCGTGTTCAACGGCGACGACCCCGACGCGGTGGCTTCGGCGAGGGAGAGCTGGACCGCTTGCAAGGCGCGCGGCTTCGAGGTCACCTATTGGCAGACCGACGAGCGGGGACGCTGGCAGCGGCGCCAATAGTGATATCGACTAATTAATGATAATTCGACGTTTCCTGGGGCAGGTCTTGGGGCGGGCCACGGTCATGCCGCAAAGTGATGTTCGGACAAGCCCTTAGGTAGAGGGATTAGGAGCCTTGTCGATCGTGCGAGACGGAACATTCAGTCGGAAGTCGCTGCTGGCGTTGCTGGTGCTTGCACCTGGCCTTGCCGGCTGTTCGGGCGCGTCCGACATCTTTTCGCGTGACGCGGATTGGTTCTCGCGCCCTGGACGGGTGTTCATCCGCAACATCTCGATCGAATCGCCACCGCTGACGCCGGACAAGCCGGTGACCAACGACGATCTCGTCAGCGCCGACGGAAGCTGTCCCGGCATGGCGCCGCCCGCGGGTGCCACTGACGCCAACGCGCAGGCGCCGGGTGCTCCGCCGCCGCAGCCGACCGGCGGTAGTGTCGCACTTGGCCACACCGAATGCGACGTCGTGCGCGGCATCGGCGCCCCTGACAGCGTGAACCTGTCCAACGGGCCGGGCGGTGAGCGCGTCGCGGTCGTGACCTGGTCGCGCGGCGCGCGCGCCGGCATCTACACGTTCAGCTCGGGGCGCCTGACATCCGTCGAGCGTGGCCCGGATGCTGCGCCTGAGCCGAAGCCCGCGAAGCCGAAGAAGAAAAAGACCGCGCACGGTTAGGGCATTTTCACAGCGGCGGCAGATCGATGCCTGCACGTGCGGGCATGACGAGAGCTCAGCTCCCTCCACACGTCGTCCCTGCGAAAGCAGGGACCCATACTCCGCGGCGGAGGGGGTTACGGGGCCTCGTCGTTCCGCGATCGCGCAACAATGAGCATCGGTGGTTATGGGTCCCTGCTTTCGCAGGGACGACAACGAAAATGCCGGTAAGGCAAATCTAGTTCGCGGCTTCGTCGAGTTCGGCGCTGGCTTCCAGCCATTCTTCCTCGGCGCGTTGCAGCGCGGTCTCGGCACCGGCGCGCGCCTTGGTCAGCTGTGCGGCCTGCTTGGGATCGCGCGTGAAGATATCGGGCAGCGCGAGCGCGGTATCGATCTTGGCGATGATGCCGTTGATGCGCTCGATCTCGCTCTCGGCCTGCGCGACGCGTTGCCTGGGTGACGCGCGTTTCTCATTGCGGGCGCGTTCCGGCTTTGCCGGCTCCCTGGCGCGCTCACGCGACACGGTCCGTCCGTCATTGGCCGACAGGATCATGCGGCGATAGTCGTCGAGATCGCCGTCATAGGCCGTCACGGTCTGGTTCGCCACGACCCAGAGGCGATCGGCGCAGGCCTCGATCAGATAACGATCGTGCGAGACCATCATGATGGCGCCGGGGAATTCGTTGATCGCCTCTGCCAGCGCCGCGCGGCTGTCGATGTCGAGATGGTTGGTCGGCTCGTCGAGGATGATCATGTTGGGGGCGTAGAACGTCGCAAGCCCAAGCAGCAGGCGCGCCTTCTCACCACCCGACAGGCTCTTCACCAATGTGTCGCCGGCCTTGCCGGAGAAGCCGATCGCGCCGACGCGGCCGCGCACCTTGCTCTCCGGTGCCTCCGGCATCAGCTTGCGGATGTGATCATAGGGCGAGCCGTCGAGATTGAGCTCGTCGACCTGGTGCTGGGCGAAATAGCCGACCGACAATTTGTCGGCCCGGGTGATCCTGCCGGTGAACGGCGCGAGCTTGCCGGCCAGCAGCTTGACCAGCGTCGACTTGCCGTTGCCGTTGGCCCCGAGCAGCGCGATGCGGTCGTCGGTGTCGACGCGCAGCGTCACGCGATTGAGCACGGGCTTGCCCGGCTCGTAGCCGACCGAGACGTCATCGACCGCGATGATCGGCGGCGACAGCAGCTTCTCCGGCGCCGGAAACGAGATCTCATGAACGTCCTGGGTCACGAGTGCGGTGATCGGCTTCATTCGCTCCAGCATCTTGACGCGCGACTGCGCCTGCCGCGCCTTGGAAGCCTTGGCCTTGAAGCGGTCAACGAAGTCCTGCAGGCGCTTGCGCTCGTCGGCCTGCCGCTTGGCGTGCTTGGCGTCGAGCAATTCGCGCGCGGCGCGCTGTTCCTCGAATGAGGAATAGGTGCCCTTGTAGAGCGTCAGCTTGCCGCGATCGAGGTGCAGGATCTGATCGACCGAGGTGTCGAGCAGATCGCGGTCGTGGCTGATCACGATCACCGTGCGCGGGTAGTTGGCGAGGTGATTCTCGAGCCACAACGTGCCCTCGAGATCGAGATAGTTGGTCGGCTCGTCCAGCAGCAGGAGATCTGGGGCGGAGAACAGCGTCGCTGCCAGCGCGACGCGCATGCGCCAGCCGCCGGAGAATTCCGCGCACGGCCGTGCCTGGTCTGAGGTCGAGAAGCCGAGGCCCGAGAGGATCGCCGCGGCGCGGGCAGGGGCGGAGTGGGCGTCGATGTCGACCAGCCGGGTCTGTATCTCGGCGATCCGATGCGGGTCGTGCGCGGTCTCGGCCTCGCGCAGCAACGCGTCGCGCTCGAGGTCGGCTTTCAGCACGACGTTGATCAGGCTTTCCGGCCCATCGGGCGCTTCCTGCGCGAGGCTGCCGATCCGCCAGCGCGGCGGCAGCGCAATGCTGCCGCTCTCGGTCGGGATGTCGCCCCTGATGGCATGAAACAGCGTCGACTTGCCGACGCCGTTACGGCCGACAAATCCGACGCGTGCGCCGGGCACGATTTGCACAGAACTGTGATCAATCAACAGCTGCCCGGCGATCCGGACTGAAATGTCAGTGATGGAGAGCATGCAGCGTTGTCACCGGACCCGCTGCCAAACGCAACCCGTCTGTCTGTAAAATCTCTCCGGACGGCTGTTGCAAAAACGCATTGGGCTGCTGGCGAGCCCGCAATATCTGACAGAAATCGTTGCCTAATGGCGCTCGTTTTCCCGGCGTTGCATTTCCTCGAGGAGCTGCTGCAGGCGGGACGAAAGTGCGGGTTCTGGCCGCAGGCTTTGCTGGAGCCGTTCACCCACGGCATCGCAGATGTAGCGGCAGGTCTTCCGATCAATCTGATCGGGATCGTTCTCGGTCTGGGTCATTGTCATCGTCATGGCAGCACATCTTTCGGCGAGTTCCACCTCGCATGTTCGAATAGCTCCTCGCCATGACAAGTCGCGACCCCGAATTTGGTTTCCGCTTCGCCTTACTCTCGCCTTGAGGTGGTGAGTCGGCCTTCTGCGGCCGAGTTCCCGGCGCACATGAAAAAAGCCCCGGCGCAAGGCCGGGGCGATAGCAAGTCAGGGGAGCAGTCGACAGAACAGATGGATCAGTAACAGCGGTTGACCAGGCGCCAGCGGGGACCCCACGGGGTCGGCACGACGCGGCGCACGTAGCAGCCGCCGTAGCCGTATCCATACCCGCCGTAGTAGGCCGGGCCTCCGACGATGACGCGCGGGCCGCCCCACCAACCGTGGTGCCATCCACCGTGCCAGCCGCCATGCCAACCGCCCCAGGCAGAGGCGGAGGTCGGGGCGAGCGCGGCGGCACCGAGCGAAATTGCGGCAACGGCGGCGAGCGATAATTTGCGTAACATGATCGTCTCCTCGAGGTATGGGCGCGCATCTCGCGCCCGCGGTGACATCGTTTCCCGAGACGTCCTGTGCGGCTTGCGGATGGGGGCCAGCAAGGCGTCCGATCGGTTGAGAGCCTAGACGGCTGGAGCTGAACGGCAGCGGCACGGCGCTGACAGAATGGGTTCACCTAGGTGAAATCGCGGTAAGTTGGCCGAGCCTGGCTCTGTCCGCAGACCGCCCGGACGGCGGTTTTCGTCGTGAAAATCCATCAAAACTAAAGGCTAACGCGTCACAGGGTCGCTTGCCGTTACCCCATCGCGCCGATATAAGCCCCGGCAACTCCCAGCCACCGTTTACAAGGACGAAATCATGGCGATTGAACGCACCTTTTCGATCATCAAGCCCGATGCCACCGAGCGCAACCTGACCGGCGCGGTCAATGCGGTGATCGAGAAGGCGGGCCTGCGGGTCGTGGCGCAGAAGCGCATCCGCATGACCCGCGGCCAGGCCGAGACCTTCTATGCCGTCCACAAGGCGCGCCCGTTCTTCGGCGAACTGGTCGACTTCATGACCTCGGGTCCCGTCGTGGTCCAGGTGCTGGAAGGCGAGGGCGCCATCCTGAAGTATCGCGACGTGATGGGCGCGACCGATCCGTCGAAGGCCGCCGAAGGCACGATCCGCAAGCTCTATGCGAAGTCGATCGGTGAGAATTCGGTGCACGGTTCGGATGCGCCGGAGACCGCGGTGATCGAGATCGCGCAGTTCTTCGCCGGCAACGAGATCGTCGGCTGAGGCCGAACAACTGAAAGTGACGCGGTCTCCTGACGAGACCGCGTCAAAATGAACTGGGGAGCGGCGGACCACCGCCGCCAGGGGCGGCCGCAAGGGCCGAATAGGACTCGCTGTGGACTGGCTGTGGCAGATCGTTGATCCGGCGTATATCGGCGCGTTCTTCACCGAGTTCAAGAACGAGATGGCGACCCCGACCTTCTGGGTTGCCGTCGGCAAGATCATCTGGATCAACGTCCTGTTGTCGGGCGACAATGCGCTCGTGATCGCGCTCGCCTGCCGCGGCCTCGCGCCGCGCCAGCGCCTGTGGGGCATGATTCTCGGCGCTGCCGCAGCGGTGCTGCTGCGCGTCATCTTCACCGGCATCGTCGCCAGCCTGATGGCGCTTCCCTACCTGAAACTGGTCGGTGGACTGGCGCTGATCGTGATCGCCGCCAAGCTGCTGGTGCCGGAGCAGGAGGACGAGGACAGCGTGCACACGGCCTCGCATCTGTGGGCCGCGGTTCAGATCGTCGTCGTCGCCGACATCGTGATGAGCCTCGACAATGTGATCGCGGTCGCCGCCGCGGCCAATGGCAGCGTGCCGCTCTTGGTGCTCGGACTTGCGATCAGCGTTCCCCTGATCGTTGCCGGCGCTGCGCTGATCATGGCGCTGCTCACCAAGCTGCCGATCCTGGTCTGGGCCGGCGCAGCGCTGCTCGGCTGGATCGCGGGCGACGTCATCGCGACCGATCCGGCCGTGCATCCGAGGCTCGATGCGCTGTTCGCCGGGCCGCTCGGCGCCAGGCTCGATTCCTGGCTGAGCTCGGTCGGCATGTCGCCGCAATTCGGCCATAGCGGCAACGGCGGCGAGATCGCGCTCGCCGTGCTCGGCATCGTCGTGGTGTTGGCGATCGGATCGATCTGGCGCCGTCACGCGCTGCGCAAGGCCAAGCACGCCGCCAAGGCGGCGTGACCATAGCGTTTTCGAGCGAAGTGGACGCCGGTTCGCGTGAAGAAAACGCGTCAAAACAAGCAGAACTTCGGCTCTGATTCAATCAGAGCCGAAGCCTAGCGCCGCACGATCGAGCCGACGCGCCCGACCAGCCGCGCCAATTGCTTGAAGCGGCTGCCGACGCGATCGGCGACCAGATCCACCATCCGGTGCTCGAACACCAGCATCAGCTTGCGGCCCTGGGTGCGGAAATGCGTCAGCGGCAGCACGCCGGTGCGCGCCGCCGTGATCAGATGCGCGACGCGGAACGCGGCGCCGAGCACACGCGCGCGCTCGTCCATCGCCGGCGTCACCAGCGCGCGGATCTGCGGCGGCGGCTCGTTCTCCTCGCTGAGGCCGGCATAGCGATAGAACACCGACAGCGCGACGAAGGCGCGGCCCTGATGGGTGATCGAGCCGAAATTGCCGTTCATGATCAGGCTGAGGGTTTCCTCGCCGCGATGGTCGGGATGGACGCGCCAGCCGATGTCGGAGAGCAGGCAGGCGACGTGACGCAGCCTGCGATCTTCCTCGGTCTCGCGCAGCCGGACGACGCGCACCAGCCGGTCGGTCCAGGCGGTCAGCTCCTGGGCGTGACGGGCGGAGCGCGACAGCAATTCGTTGAGGTTCTGCGCGGCGCAGTGCAGCCCGTCCTTGGCGCGCTCGGCCTGCGGCAGCATCTCGTAGAGCAGGCCCTCGCGCACGCCGAAGGTCGAGAACACGATGGTCTTCGGCTGAGCCACGCGGATGATGTATTCGAGCACGAGCGCGGCATAGGCCAGCAGAGGCCGCCGGGCATCGGCGATCGACTCGATGTTGGCCAGCATGTTGGTTGCCGCGAGCCGCCGCAGCCGCTGGGCGAAGTCGAGCGCATCCGCGGCCGGAATGGAATAGCCGTGCATCACCTTGAGCGGGTAGCCGCTCTGGATGATGTGGATGCGCGCCAGCGCGCGCCAGGTGCCGCCGACCGCGTAGAAGGTGCGGCCACGGCCGGTCTTGAGCTGGGCAACACCGAGCAGTTCGTTCTTGACGATGCGTTCGGCGCGCTTGAGCGACTTGTTCGAGAGGTCCTGCAGCGCCAGGCTGCCGAGCGGCAGCGTCACGCCGCTGCGCACGCGGTTGCCCTTGACGTCGATCAGTTCGAGCGAGCCGCCGCCAAGGTCGCCGACGACGCCGTTCGGATTGTGCACGCCCGAGACGACGCCGAGCGCGGACAGCTTGGCTTCACGCGGCCCGGTGAGGATCTCGATCTTGGCGCCGCAGATGCGCTCGGCCTTGGCGATGAAATCCGGACCGTTCTTGGCGTCGCGGCAGGCCGCGGTCGCGATCGCGTAGACGCGGCCGACCTGCTGGATCCGGCACAGCGCGCGAAAGCGGCGCAGCGCGGTGAGCGCCTTGTTCACGGCATCGGTTGCGAGCAGGCCGGTGCTCTGCACCTCGCGTCCGAGCCCGCACAGCGCCTTCTCGTTGAAGATGGTGATGAGGCTGCGCGCCATCGCCTCGTAAACCACGAGACGAACCGAGTTCGAGCCGATATCGATCACAGCGACGCTGGAAGCGCGCTTCCGCGGCCGCTTCACCGTAAGGCCCCCTTAAGACGATAGCTGCTGACGCTCGTTACGACGCGTGAGACGGCGCGGTGAAGATTCCTTGAGAGACTTACCACGGCCGGACAGACTCGGATTTGTCATAAAATAGTCATGCAGGTTGAAAGGCTCTTCGCCCTTCGCGGCCTTCATACGCGTTGACGATCCGTCCGGCAACAATTGCCAGCTCTGCTCGGTGTCCTTCAGGTTCGCGACCATGATCTGTTCGAGAACCTGCTGATGCACCGTCGGATTTTGCAGCGGACAGAGCACCTCGACACGGCGGTCGAGATTGCGCGGCATCATGTCGGCGGACGAGATATACACAGCAGCTTTTGTGCTCGGCAGGCCCTGGCCCATGCCGAAGCAGTAGATTCGGCCGTGTTCCAGGAAGCGGCCGATCACCGATTTGACGCGGATGTTCTCCGACAATCCGGGCAGCCCGGGCCGCAGGCAGCAGATGCCGCGCACCACGAGTTCCACCGCGACGCCGGCCTGCGAGGCCTCGTACAGCGCGTCGATGATGTCGGGGTCGACCAGCGCGTTCATCTTCATCCAGACCGCGCCGAGGCGGCCATGCTTGACGTGGGCGATCTCGCCGTGGATGTGCTCGATGATCCGCTTGCGCAGCGTCAGCGGCGACACCGCCATCTTCTCGATGTCACTCGGCTCGGCATAACCGGTGATGTAGTTGAACACCCGCGCGACGTCGCGGCCGATGATCGGATCCGAGGTGAAGTAGGAGAGGTCGGTATAGATGCGCGCGGTGACCGGATGGTAGTTGCCGGTGCCGGTGTGCACATAGGTGGTGAGATTGCCGCCCTCACGGCGCACCACCATCGACAGCTTGGCGTGCGTCTTCAGCTCGATGAAGCCGTAGACCACCTGCACGCCGGCGCGCTCGAGGTCGCGCGCCCAGCGGATATTGGCTTCCTCGTCGAAGCGGGCCTTGAGTTCGATCAGCGCGGTCACCGACTTGCCGGCCTCGGCGGCTTCCGCCAGCGCGCGCACGATCGGTGAGTTGTTCGAGGTGCGATAGAGCGTCTGCTTGATCGCGACCACGTCGGGATCGCGCGCCGCCTGCTGCAGGAACTGGACGACGACGTCGAAGGATTCGTAGGGGTGATGGACCACGAGGTCCTTTTGGCGGATCGCCGCGAAGATATCGCCGCCATGATCGCGCACGCGCTCGGGATGGCGCGGCACATAGGGCGGGAATTCGAGGTCGGGGCGATTGAGCCGGGTCAGCTGCGACAGCTCGTTCATCGCCAGCACGCCGTCGACCAGGATCACTTCATCGTCCGCGGCCGACAATGCGTGCTGCACGAAGATGCGCAGCTCTTCGGGCATCGTGGCCTCGATTTCGAGCCGGATCACCGATCCGCGGCGGCGGCGCTTCAGCGCGGTCTCGAACAGGCGAACGAGGTCTTCGGCCTCTTCCTCGATTTCGAGTTCGGAGTCCCTGATGATACGGAACGCGCCCTGGCCCTTGACGGTGTAGCCGGGGAACAGGCGACCGATGAACAGACCGGTGGCCTGTTCGAGCGTGATCAGGCGCGCCGGCGCGCCTTCCTTGCTGGAGGGAATCCGGATGAAGCGGTCGATCTTGCCGGGCATGCGGATCAGCGCGTTCATCGCCTTGCCGTCGGAGATCCGCGACAATTGCAACGCGACCGTGAAGCCGAGGTTCGGGATGAAGGGGAACGGATGCGCCGGGTCGATCGCCAGCGGGGTCAGCAGCGGGAAGATGTTGTGGAGGAAATGATCCTCGATCCAGGTGCGTTCGGACTTGGTGACGTCGCGCCCGTCGACCAGCTGGATGCCGACCTTGGACAGGATGTCGCGCAGGTCGCTCCAGATCGCCTGCTGGTCGGAGGCGAGCTGCGACACGGTCTTGTTGATCATCACGAGCTGCTCGGCCGGCAACAGGCCGTCCGGGCTGCGTTCGGCAATGCCCTCGCGGACCTGCGCCTTGATACCGGCGACGCGGACCATGAAGAACTCGTCGAGGTTATTCGCCGAAATCGACAGGAAGCGGACCCGCTCCAGCACGGGATGGCCGAGATTGACCGATTCCTCGAGCACCCGCCGGTTGAAGTGCAGCCAGGAAAGCTCCCGGTTGATGAATCGCTCGGGGCTGGTCGCGATCGCTGGGACGGACGGAAGTTCCGCCTCTTTCTCTTTGATTTCAGGTGCTTGTGCCGAGTCCATCAAGTGCTGGTCCAATTCCGGGCAGGGGGCTGAGGCGGTCTAGCCGAAGGCCGCACAGACCATGTGATATTGCGATGACGTTTCGATGACATTGATGTTCCGCCTCGCCGCGCCGTCAAGCCGCGGCACGGCTCAGGCATCGCGCAGCAGCTCGGCCGCCAGCGCCCGGGTCACCGGCCGGCCCAGCCGCAGCGCCTCGGTATCCAGCAGCTCGACCGCCTGGCGGACCGCGGTATAGGACCGCTCGATCCGGTTGGTCAGGTAGCTGACCAGCGGCTCGTCCACGCTCATCTGGCGGTCGGCGCAGAACTTGACGATCAGGCCGCGGAACAGCTGGTCGTCGGGCGGCAGCAACGTCACCGTCGGCACCGCGCGGAGCCGGGACCGCAGATCGCGCAGCTCGATCTCGAACGCCGACGGCGGCACGCGCGCCGTGATCAGGACGAAGGCATCGTCCTGGCGGGCGAGATTCATCAAATGAAACATCGCACGCTCGTCGAAGTCCG